>DATDID010000051.1:0-99707 GCA_036521195.1 Candidatus Dormiibacterota bacterium | reverse complement strand
CGGTAGGTCACCGTGTGGTAGTTCTCGGGTTTGTCCTCTGTGCCGCCCATCGGGCTCCAGTGCGTGGTGGCGAGCTCCTTCGGCGGGTCGAAGACGAGCACAGTGCCCTTGTCCTCGTAGGACTTGCCCTTCCACTCACCTGACCATGTGATCGGGCCGCCGATCGTCCAGTCGGTCTGCATCGTGGTGCCGTGCATGTACTGCTTGACCTTGGCAGGGTCGGTCAGCGTGTCCCAGACGGCTTCCGGCGGTGCGTCGATTGAGATGCTCGTCTCGGCGACGAATCCTTCGCTCATCAGTTCGCTCCTCCTTGCGCACGGTGTATTCGCATATTTGAAAGCTTATAGTGATAGTATCAGTTTGGCCATGGCAACTGTCACGACCACACCGGCGAACCAGACCGCGTGGGAACGCCTCGGGACGCCGCTTCGGGCGCTCGTCTGGGTGCTGCTCGTGGCGGGCGCGCTCGCGATCTACCGTGAGGCTGAGACGTTCGTCGGCCACGTCTTCAGCGTCGTCCTGCTCTTCGTGTTCGCCGCGATCATCGCGGTCGTCCTGACCCCGGTCCTCGATCTCGCGCAACGGATGCGGCCGTTTCGGAACCATCGCGGTCCGGCGGCGCTGCTCCTGTACGCGCTGTTTCTCGCGGTGCTCGTCGGTATCGGGTTCCTCATCGGGCCGACGCTGATCGCGCAGGGGAAGCAACTTCCCGAACTCGGCACGCACGTCCAGACACAGCTGAATCAGTGGGGCGTGCCGATCAACCTCAACGCGGTCTTCAACAGCCTCAAGGGGTTCAGCCTCACCTCGCAACTGGGACTCGTCACCGGCGTTGTCGGCTCGATCATCAGCGTCGTCCTCGTTGTCGTCATCTCGATCTACCTGCTCATCGAGGGTCGCGCGGTCATCGCCACGTTGCGCAAGCTCTTTCCCTCGCACACGCGCCTGTTCGACTTCATGGCGCTTGCGGTCGGATCGACCGCGGAAGCCTACGTACGCGGACAGGTGCTGATGTCGCTGCTCATCGGCGTGTACATCACCGCCGCCATGGCCATCCTCGGCGTCCACTACGCGATCGTGCTGGGTGTCGCAGCCGCGATCCTGGAACTGGTCCCGCTCGTCGGAGCGGTGATCGCGATGGCACTCGCCGTCGTGGTTGCGCTGCTGCAGAGCCCGGGGCTCGGCATCGAGGTGGCAGCCGTCGGTCTCGTCGGCCATGCACTCGAGGCGTACGTCGTGGGACCGCGTATCAGCGGACGTGTGACGCGTCTGCATCCGCTGGTCGCGATGGCGGCATTGCTCGTCGGCGCCGAGGTCGGTGGCATCCTCGGCGCTCTCTTCGGGGTGCCGGTCGCCGCAATCGCCAACATCGTGCTTGGAGCCGCGTATCGATCGCAGCAGGGCGAGGCGCCGCTGACGACGCACGCGCGCGGCAAGATCAAAGCCGACAGCCTGCCGAGGCTGGGTGATGAGATCGGCGGCATCGATCGCGACGGCATCGTGAGCGACCCGGTGCCGCGCGAGAAAGGGACCTAGCGAGCCCAGCCGCCTGCCTCGGCGACGGCGACGGGCGCCACCCGATACGAGTCGAGGATCGCGACGATACCGGCCACCTCGAGAAGCTTGGTTCCGACGCCGATGATGTCCGAGCTCTCCCAGCCCGCGCCGAGGTACAGCGCGTAGACAAGGACGTTGGCGACGAGCAGGGCCAGTGCAGGAAGCCGCCAGCGCGGCGTCAGATATGCGGCGATCGCTGCTGCTGTCAACGCGACGCCGTCGAGCCCGAACAGCACGCCGGTGATCGGCTGCTCGATGAGGTGTGCAGGCACCAGCGTGAGATGAATGTCCGCAGACGCAAGCAGCAGCAACACGCCGATTCCGGTCGCGGGACCTGCCGCCGCGATGCGCAGCCATGCACCGGCCAGGCGCTCCGAACGCGTGGCGAGCGTCTGCATCACGAAGAGGACGGGAATCACTGCCACGGGGAGGAAGAGCAATCCCATCAACGCGATCGTGTGGTCGCCGGACATGTTCATCTCACTGAGCGATACGCCGCTCGTGCCTGCGCGGATCAGCGTCGAACCTGTACTGATCCGCCGGTGGTACCGGAGTCGTAGGCGACAGAGAGAAGAACCACCGGGTCGGTCGTGCGACTGACCCACCACGAGGATTGCCATGTCGCTCACGAAAACCACGGCGGGCCTGTTCGGCGCCGTCTATCTACTCGTCGGCATCGTCGGATTCCTGCCGGTTGTCGGCGGATCCGACTCCCAGAGCGTGCACAACCTGCTCGGGCTGTTCCCGGTGAACGCGTTGCACAACGTCGTCCACATGGCCGTCGGCGTCCTGGGGCTCGTTGCCTTTGCAGGCGGGGCGGGCTCGTCGCGTCTGTTCGCGCGAGGCATCGGTGTCGTGTACGCGCTGCTCGCCGTGCTCGGCATCTTCGTCAGCACTGGACTCTTCCTCGGCATCGTGCCGATCGGTGGGCTCGACATCGCGCTGCATGCGGCCAGCGCCGTGGTCCTCCTGCTCGTGGGATTCGCGCCCGAGGCTCGTGCGCCTCGTCTGGCCGGTACCGCCTGAGCGGCTCATCGACAGGCGACCCGGGACCTCGAACGCAAGGTCCCGGGCCGCCAAATCCGCAGCGAGGTATGCTGCCGCCATGCCCCAGGTTCGTGAGGAGCGCATCCACGCCGGTGACGGCCACGAGTTCGCCGGTCACCTCGTGATCCCCGATTCCGGCACCGGCCCCGGGATGATCGTGATCCAGGAGATCTTCGGCCTGACCGACTACATCAAGGGTGTGTGCACGCGCCTCAGCGAGCTCGGCTATGTGGCGCTCGCGCCCGCCCTGTACTCACGGATCGAGCCCGACCTCGACCTCGACGAGCGTCAGCCGGACGCGCTGCCGCAGGCCTTCGGGATGATGCAGCGTCTCGATGTTCCGCAGGCGGTGCGCGATGCGTCCGCATCGCTCGCACACCTGCGGACGCTTCCGGAGGTGCGCGACGGTCGCGCCGGGATCATCGGTTTCTGCCTCGGCGGTGGCATCGCGTATTTCGTCGCCGCCGACTCGGATCCGGATGTCGCCGTCTGCTACTACGGCTCGGCGATCCCGGACGCGCTCAACATGGCGGAGAACGTGCGCTGTCCGGTGCTCTTCGAGTTCGGTGATGCCGACGCGTACATCAGTGCCGAGCAGCGCGAAGCAGTGAAGGCGGCCTTTGACGGCCGTCCCCACACCGAGTTCCATGTGCACAGCGGCGCCAACCACGCGTTCGACAACCACAACGCCGACATGTTTCACCATCCCGAGGCCGCGGCTCGTGCCTGGCAGGAGACGTCCGCGTTCCTGGGTCGAGAATTCCCCGCCTGACGGACTAGGCGGCGCCGAGATGACGGCGCAGGAAGTCGAACATTCGGGGATACGCATCGAGTCGGTTGACCCGCTTCGCGAGCCCATGCCCCTCGTCGTCGTAGATCAACAGCTCGCTCTCAACACCCCGCTCGCGGAGCAGCGCATGGAGCTGACGCGCTTCACCAACAGGCACACGCGGGTCGTTGGCGCCATGCACCAGCATGAGCGGCGCGCGCATGTCGTCGACACGCGTGATCGGTGACGCCTCGATGAGGAAGTCGCGGTCGCTGTCGAGGAATCCGTACTCGACCTCGCGAAAACGGCGGCGGTACGGTGAGGTGTGCTCGAGGAACGTCACGAGGCTGCTGATACCGACGGTCGCGATGCCGGCTGCCCAGAGCTCCGGGGAGAACGCGAGTGCTGCCAGCGTCATGTAGCCGCCGTACGAGGCCCCGATGACGGCGACGCGGGTCGCATCGACCCCGCGTTCCGCGAGCGAGCCGTGCAACGCGCCCAGATCGCGCACCGAGTTGAGTCGCAAGCGGCGGTCGTCGAGCGAGGTGAAACGCCGGCCCCACCCTGCGGAGCCGCGCACGTTGGGCGCGACCACCGCGATGCCGGCTGCGACGAGACGGATGATGAATGGGTCGTAGCGGGGCACGAAACGAGACTCGGGGCCGCCGTGCACGAGCACCACGGCCGGCGGATTCGCGGCCGTGGGGCGGTAGAGGAAATACGTGAACTCCTCGCTGTCGAACGACGCGATGCGATGCAGCTCCGGTGTGACGGCGAGCTCCGGAGTCACCACGCCGGCGTCGGGGAGGAGCCGTGCCGGCGCAGCGCCGTCTGCGGTGTCGATGCGCCACACAGTGAGCGGGTTCGCCGTTGACGTGAACGTCAGCAATGCGGTCGCACCGTCGGGGGAGAGCTGAGGGCGCGGCACCAGGGGAATCGCGAAGCCTGCACCGACATCGGGGAGCCGCAGCTCGCGAGTCAGCGCGAACGTTGCAGCGTCGTGGAGGTTGAGCTTCGTGACGGCGTCCTCCGCATGCACGACCAGCGCCGAGCGACCATCGGCGCTGAGGCTTGCCTCGCTGTCCCACGCGCCCTCGATGACGTATGACCATGTCGCGCTCGCGAGGTCATAGCGCGCGATCGCCGCTGTGTCGCGCCCCGCGTCGGTGCTGAACAGGAAGCTCGACGAGTCGGGATACCACGTTGTTGCGTGCGCGGTCCCCGCGCCGCTTCGTTCGACCACGGTCCGGACATCGCCGCCACCCAGATCGATGAGCAGCAGGTCGCCACTCAACGCCACCTGACCGTCGAGGCGAAAGACGGTCAACCACCGACCATCGGGGGAGAACGCCTCGACCATGTTGGCGCCGCCCTCGAGCACGATGCGGCTCTCGCCGCTGACGAGGTCGAGGACATGCACGTCGAAATCGACCCCGTTGCGCCAAGTGGATGTGAACGCCATGCTCCGGCCGTCCCGGCTGACGGCCCCCAGGTCGTGCTTCACACCGGGCTCGACCGCCAGCTCGCTGAGCTTCCCATTGCGAAGGTCGAGCCGCCACAGCTGAAAGTTCTCGTCCCCACCCTGGTCCACGGCGACAACGGCGTCATCCGTCCCTCCGACGTAGCGGGCCGCCGATATCGGCTCGTTGAGGAACGTCACCTGGGTCAGCTCGCCGCCCGCAACCGGCAGGCGGTAGATCTGCATGCTGCCCGTGTCATCCCATCGGACGAGCATCTCGGACGCGTCGGCCGCGACATCAGCGATGACGGCGCTGCGCGCCTCCAGCAAACGAATCAGCAGCTCATCCACGGTGCGTCATCCTCGCACAGCCGCCCGGGGCGGCCGAACGGACGGCGACGGGTATCCTTGACCGAGTCGTTTGAACGTTGTGAGTGGTTAGTACGTACCTGAATTCCGTTGACTGAGGCCGTCGCGCAGCCCGGCTGGATACGGCGCCTCGCCGGATACACGCTGCGGCACCGCAACGATGTCCTGCTCTCGCTGGGAGCGGCGATGCTCGGAAGCCTCTCGCAGACCGCGGTCCCGCTCGTCGCCCGACAGATCGTCGACGGCGTCATCCTCGAGCACAACTCACCGCTCTGGCCCTGGCTCGTGCTGCTCGTCGCGCTCGCCGGCGCAAGCTTCGGGTTCGCGTACATCCGCCGATATCGGGGTGGGCGAATGGCGCTCGCGGTCCAGTACGACCTGCGAAACGCCATGCACGATCACCTGCAGGCGCTGGACTTCGACAACCTCAACCGCATGCCCACGGGTCAGCTGGTCGCGCGCGCGAACTCCGACTCGACACTCATCCAGGGGCTGCTCGGCTTCTTTCCGATCATGAGCAGCAACATCCTGCTCACCGTGCTCTCGCTTGCGGTGATGCTCTATCTGTCACCGCTGCTGGCGCTGGTGAGCGTTGTGATCGTGCCGTGCGTGCTGATCGTGTCGTATCGCATGCGCTGGCGCATCTTTCCGGCGACCTGGGATGGCCAGCAGCGCGAGGGCGACCTCGTCCAGATCGTCGATGAGGATCTCAACGGTGTTCGGGTCGTCAAAGCGTTCGGCCAGGAGGACCGGGAGCTCGAGCGCATCGCCGATGCCGCGAAGGTCCTCTACGGCTCGCAGATGCGCGCAGTCCGTCTCCAGTCGCGTTATCAGCCGTTGCTCGAGGCGATTCCCACCCTCGCGCAGGTGGCGATCCTTGCGCTCGGCGGATGGCTCGCGCTGCGCCACCAGATCACGCTCGGCACGTTCCTGGCGTTCTCCACGTACGTGACGCAGCTCATCGCGCCGGCGCGCCAGCTCGCCGGCATCCTGACGGTGGGGCAGCAGGCGCGCGCCGGGCTCGAACGCATCTTTCAGCTGCTCGACATGCCCGCCGCCATCACGGATGCGCCGGATGCGATCGATCTGCCGACGCTCCGCGGCGAGGTGACGTTCGAGAACGTCCACTTCCAGTACGGCAGCGGGGAGGAGGTGCTGGCAGGGATCACCCTGCATCTGACGCCCGGCGAACGCGTTGCGATCGTCGGGCCGAGTGGCAGCGGCAAGTCGACGCTGGCGATGCTCGTCCCGCGTTTCTACGATCCCACTGCAGGGAGCGTGAGCATCGACGGTATCGATGTGCGGCGCGTCCGATTGCACTCGTTGCGCAGGCAGATCGGTGTCGTGTTCGAGGAGAGCTTCCTGTTCTCCGACTCGGTGCGCGCAAACATCGCCTACGGCCGGCCCGACGCCACCGACGAACAGATCGAAGCGGCAGCGCGCGCCGCCCAGGCGCACGAGTTCATCGAGGAGCTGCCGCGCGGCTACGACACCACCGTCGGTGAACGGGGCCTGAGCCTGTCCGGCGGTCAGCGCCAGCGCATCGCGCTCGCGCGCGCGATCCTCTACGACCCGCGCGTGCTCATCCTCGACGACGCGACGAGCGCCATCGACGCGAAGATCGAAGCTGCCGTGCACGACGCGCTCCGCGGCGTGCTCGCGGGTCGCACGACGCTGCTCATCGCGCATCGCCGCTCCACGCTGCATCTCGCGGACCGCATCGTCGTGCTTGCTGCCGGCGCGATCGCCGAGCAGGGGACGCACGACGAACTCGTGGCGCGGAGCGCGCTCTATCGCACGTTGCTGTCGGGGCTCGAGGAGGACGAGCAGGGCGCCGATTCGATCGAGGCGCTGGCACGGATGACGACGTCTGCGGGAGCGGACGGGACCACCGCGTCCGCGTGGGGCGGCGACGGTCAACGTGCGACGGCCACAGGCGCCGGACGCAGCGTTGGAGCACCGAGCATCGGGCCCGGGCTCGGCGGCAGTGGCGGTGGGTGGCGTCTCAATCTCGCGCCGACGCCGGAGTTGCTCGCGCGCGTCGCACGTCTCCGTCCGGTTCGTGACGCTGCGACCGTTGATCTGGAACGTGAGTCCCGTCGTGACAAGGACTTCAGCCTCACGCGACTCCTGCGCGAATTCCGGCGACCGTTGCTCTTCGGGCTTGTGCTCGTGGTCATCGACGGACTGATGACCGTCGCCGGTCCGATCATGGTGCGCATCGGTATCGACAACGGGGTGTCGACGGGATCGTCGACGGTCCTCTTCGCCGCTGCCGGTGTGTTTCTGGTCGCCACGCTCGTGGATCTCGTCGACGAGATCGGCGAGACGTTCGTCACCGGCCGCGCGGCACAGCGGATCATGCTGTCGCTGCGCATCCGCATCTGGGCGCAGTTGCAACGTCTGTCGCTCGACTACTACGAGCGCGAGATGGCCGGACGGATCATGACCCGCATGACGACCGACGTTGATCAGTTCGAGTCGCTCATCGAGAACGGCCTGCTGTCAGCACTCGTGTCGATGGTCACGTTCGTCGGCGTCGGCGTCGCGCTCGTCATCATCAACACCGATCTCGGGCTGTGCACGCTGTCGGTTGCGATACCGCTCGCAGTCGCGACCGTCGTGTTCCGCAGGAAGGCGGCGCGGCTCTACAGCTTGTCGCGGGAGCGGATCGCCATTGTCAACGCAGACTTCCAGGAGAGCCTGTCGGGCGTCCGCGAGGCGCAGGCATTCGTGCACGAGGACGCTGCCAACGCACAGTTCCACCGGCTCGGTCGCCGCTACCTCGATGCGCGCGTGTCGGCGCAGCGCTTGGTTGCGACGTACTTCCCGTTCGTGCAGTTCATGTCCGCAGTCGCCGATGCGATCGTGCTCGGCGTCGGCGCCCAGTTGATCGCGTCCGGGCATCTGTCCTCCGGCGCGCTGATCGCGTTCCTGCTCTACATCGACCTGTTCTTCTCGCCGATCCAGCAGCTCTCGCAGGTGTTCGACGCGTGGCAGCAGACCCGCGTCTCCGTAGGGCGGATCGCCGAGCTCATGCAGCTCGACACGATCACTCCCAACCCCGAAGCACCCGAGGAGACCGGCAGGCTCCGCGGCGACGTCGCCCTCAAAAACGTCCGCTTCACCTATCCCATCGGGATCGGCGGCCAGGTTTCGTTCGGAGAGAGCGCCCGTCGCCACGGCCCGGCCGATGCGCGCGTGCTGCGCTCGAGCGACGCCGAGTGGCGCAAGCCACCGGAGGCGCTCCGCGGTATCGACCTGCACGTATCGGCGGGGGAGACGGTCGCGCTCGTCGGTGAGACGGGGGCGGGGAAGTCGACGGTCATGAAGCTGCTCGCGCGCTTCTACGACCCGGACGCCGGAAGCGTGCAGATGGACGATCACGACCTTCGCGCGATCGATCTCCGCTCCTTCCGCCGGCAGCTCGGCTACGTGCCCCAGGAGGCGTTCCTCTTCTCGGGAAGCATCCGGGACAACATCGCGTACGGGCGGCCGGACGCGAGCGACGCCCGCGTGGAGAGTGCGGCACGCGCGGTCGGTGCACACGACTTCATCGCGCGCCTGCCCGGCGGGTACCGCCACGAGCTGTCCGAACGCGGCCGCTCGCTGTCGTCTGGTCAGCGCCAGTTGATCGCGCTCGCCCGCGCGGAGCTCGTTGATCCCGCGCTCCTGCTCCTCGACGAGGCGACATCGAACCTCGACCTCGTCACCGAGGCACATGTGTCGGCAGCGATGCAGGAGGTCTCGCAGGGGCGAACCACGGTCGTCATCGCGCATCGGCTGCAGACCGCCCGTGCGGCGGACAGGATCATCGTCCTGCACGGCGGACAGATCGTCGAGGTGGGATCACACGACGAGCTGCTCGCTCGCCATGGTCGCTACGCGTCGATGTGGGACGCGTTCGAGCTCGTGGGTCACGGAGCCGCCTAGCTGTAGCGCCGGCGACGCGGAATCAGTCGATGTGGGCGACGGTCCGGACGAGCGCGAACAACTGCGGCGCAGCGTCGACCGGGTCGTGATCGGGCCCGCTGAGCTCGTCGACGAAGGCGAAGCCGGTCAGCACGTGCACGAGGTGTACGACGTCAGGAGCGCCCGCGAGCGGATGGCCTGCCTGGGCCACACGGTTGAGCAGCACGCCGAGACCCTGCAACCGGCGCGGGTTGCGGTCCGTCTGGGCACTCGTCCCCGGCCGAAGCACCGCCAGTGCGTTGAGGCGGCGGAGCACGAGGCGGTGCGTCGAGTAGAACGCGCAGAAGATCGCGACGAAGCGCTCGAGCGCCACCACCGGGTCCGGTTCGCCGAACGCCTCGGGCAGGTGCGTCAGGCCACCCGACTCCGCCAGGTCGTCGAAGACGGCTTCGAGCAGCACGTCGCGGTTGCCGAAGTGGTCGTAGATGGTGAGCCGGGCCACGCCTGCCTCACGCGCGACTGCGTCGATCGAGAAGGCATCGCCGCTGAGGAGCACCTGCCGTGCCGACGCGACGATGCGAGCCCGTGTGGCGTCCACACCGGCGAGGCGCTGCTGCATCCGATAGGGGCGGGGGCTCACGGTTGCATTTTAGCTTACACTGTGTATGCTGTAAATGATGGAACGGTACGACGATCTCGCAGACAAGGTGGCGGTGGTCACGGGCGGGTCCCGGGGAATCGGCGCAGCAACCGCTCGCGCCCTCGCGCTCAACGGCGCTCGGGTCGCGGTCGTCGGCCGTGACCAGGCCGCAATCGATGCGGTCGTCGGATCGATCGCCGGCGATGGCGGGAAAGCTATCGGAGTCGCGGCCGACTGCACTCGCGAGGAAGCGCTCGCAGACCTCAGCCGTGCAATCGATGCGCAACTCGGCCCGGTCGATATCCTTGCCACGTTCGCGGGCGGCAACGGCATGCCCGTTCCGACGGAGCACGAAACAGGTGAGCACTGGCGCAGCGTGCTGGAGAGCGATCTCACCTCGACGTTTCTGACGATCTCGGCGTTCCTCCCGGGAATGATCGCCCGGCATTCGGGAGCAATCGTGACGATGTCGTCGTCGGCGGGGCGGCAGGCGGCGAGGTCATCGGCAGCCTACGCGGCGGCCAAGGCCGGCGTCATCGCATTCACCCGTCACCTGGCCGGCGAGTTTGCGAAGGACGGCATCCGCGTCAACTGCCTCGCGCCGTCCGCCACCGAGAACGATCGGATGCGCGCGTGGATGTCCGTCGAGGAACGCGCTGCTCTTGGGGCGAGCTTCCCACTCGGCCGCATCGGTCAGCCGGTCGACGTGGCGGCTGCGGCGCTGTTCCTTGCATCGTCGGCTTCATCGTGGATCACTGGGGTGACCATCGACATCTCCGGCGGGAAGGTAATGCTGTGACCATTTATTCCCTGGCGCTCTTCGTGCACATCGTCGGCGCGCTGATGCTCTTCACGGCGTTCACCTCGGAAGGGATCAGCCTGTTCAACCTCCGACGCGCGACAACGGTCGCGCAGGTCCGCGAGTGGGAGGGCGTCGCCGGCCTTGCGCGCATCTTCGGCCCGGCGTCGGTGGTGACGATCCTTGCGTCCGGCTTGTACATGTTATTCAGCACCTGGGGATGGGTCTCATGGATCGCGGTCGGCCTCGTGGCGTGGTTCCTCGTCGCGGTGGCCGGTGCCCTCAACGGCATCCGTCTGAGCCTTGTCATGCGGCGGATCCAGCCGGAGAGCGCAGATCTGCGTGGACTCAGGGCTCGATCGTTCGTCATGTCCTGGCTCGCAAGGCTTGCGGTCGGGCTGGGCATCGTCTTCGTGATGACCGACAAACCTGATCTTGTCTGGGGCATCGTCTGCATGGGAGTCGCTGCAGCCGTTGGCGCATCTGCCGGCGCGTTCGTCGCACATGACGCCGGGCCGAAGTAGACCACCACCAGAAGGTCGTACGATTGCTCTCGGCTGCTGCGTGCCGACCGAAGGTCACGTGCATGGGGGTCTGTGCTTCGGTTCAGGGGTATGTCCAGTGCGGCGCCAAACGCGCGGAATCGCGTGTCGTGGAGGCGCAGCGGTTTCGCTTGCCGTCTCGCTTGCTCTGCTCAGCGCCACCGGTGGTCAGGCGGCCGCGCTCGCGGCAACCCCGGTGACGACGATCGGCGGCAGTGTGAGATTGCTCCGAACGGTAACGTCGTCGTTGCTGACACCGGTAATGACCAGGTCGCCGAGTACACCTCGACCGGCGCGAAGGTGTGGCGGATCGGCTCTCCCGGGACGGCAGCAAAGGCCGGCAACGTGCAGTTCCAGCAGCCACGCGATGTCGGTGTCGACTCCTCCGGCAACGTGTAGGTCGCGGACAACGGCAACGGGCGTGTCGTCAAGCTCAACGGCAGCAACGGCGCGTTCATCTCCACGTGGAAGAGCGAGAAGCGCGGGAGCGGGGCGCCCATCGGCATCACCGTGAGCACCACAACCGCCAAACCTGCCCAACCTTCCCGCAGGCCAGCGCGTGTGTGTCGCTGACGGCACCCTGAGCCAGATCACGGTATGGACGACAAGCGGCGCGGCGCTGACGCCCGCGGCGGCTGCGATCATCAAGAGCACTGGCGCATGCGCGCTCAACCGCCAACGGTCACAGACTGCTCGCCGTCGCGGATCGCAACAACAACCGCGTAGTCGTCCTCAACGAATCCGATGGCAGCGTGGCAGCGATCATCACCGGCAGTGACGTGACCGGCGGCGGGCCGAAGTCGTTGCTCAACCCGGAGAACGTCGCGTTCGAACCCAACGGCGACCTGTATATCGCCGACACCTACAACGACCGGATCCTCGTTTACACCCTCGCATAATCGCTGCGTGCGATTCGGGGTCTTCCTGCCACCGTTTGCGGAGTTCGCCGACCCGCGCAGAGTGATGACGCTGGCGGCTGCCGCCGAGGACGCCGGCTGGGACGGGTTCTTCGTCTGGGACCACATGCTGGCGCAGCCCGGGATGGCAGTCGCGGATGCGTGGGTCACGATGGCGGCCATCGCGACCGCGACGACCCGCATGCGCATCGGCGCGCTGGTGACCCCGCTACCCCGGCGCCGTCCATGGGTGCTCGCGCGGCAGATGGCGACCCTCGACCACCTGTCTCGCGGACGCCTCATCGCCGGCATCGGCCTCGGCGACGATGGGTGGAAGGAGTTCAGCTCTTTCGGCGACGAGGCGAACCCCGTCAGACGAGGGGAGATGCTGGACGAGTCACTGGAGGTGCTGCAGCAACTCCTGCGCGGCGATGCAGTGCGCTTCGAGGGGCGGCACTACCGCGTGGAGACGCCTCCGTTCGGACCGAAGCCGCACCAGGAGCAGCTCCCCATATGGGGCGCCGTCCGCTGGCCGAACCGCAAGCCGCTGCGCCGGATCGCGAAGCTCCAGGGGTGCTTTCCCATCTTCCCGGCTCACGGGGCGCCGCCGCCACCGGATCCCGCGGACATCGTCGCGATCAGGTCTGCACTCGACGAGCTGGGCGGCAGCCCGCCGATCGACATCGCGATTCGCTGCGCGCTGTCGCTCGAGGATCCGGCCGGTGTTGCGGAGACGGTCGCGGCTCTCGAGGAGGCTGGTGTCACATGGATCCTCGAGGCGACCGCGCCCGGCGAACGACCGGACGTGGTCGAACGAGTGGTGGGGCAGGGGCCGCCGACCGGATAGCGAACGTCACGGCCAGGCGCGTCGCGGCGATACCGAGGAGGACGTCGGCGCACCCGGCGATCGGCGCTAGACTGAAGGCAAGCGGAGAACCCTTCCTGAGGACGGTATGGGAATCAATCCATACGACCCATTGGGAGGGAGGGTGCGTACGTTCGCCGAGACGACTCGGCGTCAATTCCTGGCGATCATGGGAACGCTCGCGTCACTGGGCGCGGTGCTGTTCGGCGGCGTCGAGGTGCTGCGGTTCATGTTCCCGGTTGCGTCGGACAACGCGCCCGCGCTGTTCAAGACGGAGTTCACGTTCGCGCAACTCACGGGCGGCGTCGTGAACGGCAAAGCCGTGACGCCGGTGAACGTCCTGTCGGAAACCGACAAGCGCGTGACGGTGGTGCTCGACGACCTCGGCATCTACGCCGTGCTCCTCATCTGCACGCACCTCGGGTGCACGCCGAACTACGTCACCGATGTGACCACCGGGTCGGGCGTTGCGGCGACGGTCGCCGACGCACGCGGTTTCCGCACGAAGCAGCAGCAGATTCCGAATGGCTGGGCATGCCCGTGTCACGGCAGTCGCTACTTCATCGACTCGACGAACTTCTACGGTCCTGCACCACGGCCGATGGACTGGGTGAACATCGAGGTCACACCCGATGGGTACTTCGCCGTCGACCGCGGCACTCTCGTCGTGACGCGCGGGCCCGGCGACAACACGCCGCCGGAATGGCGTCTGCTCGTCGCCACAAAGAAGAGCAACGGCAAGACGTACGGCGTTTGATTCGCTGACGCGCTAACCGTGCGTCGTCGTCGTGCTCGCCGGTATCGCTGAGGGATTCCATGTCGGTTCGAGTCCGACGGCGGCCGAGCCGACCACGAGTGCGACGAGCAAGGCCCACACCATGACGCGTTCCTGTTTCGTCGTCTTGGGTTCCTCCAGGCTCCGTGTGGAGGCGCGAAACGCTTTGCGCGTGTAGATCGCCAGGTGGACGACCACGACGACGGCGAGAAAGATCACCGAGTAGATGTGCACCGTCGCCCATGTGCCGCGGTCGGTGCCGGTTACCCACAGCACGACGCCGCTGATCGTTGCGATGACGGCGCATAGCGTCAGCGGGAGCGCCATGATGCGCGGCAACAACCACGGTGGTCCTGCCGCACGATACGGATCGCGGTCGAAGTAGTAGTTCACCGCTCGCCATCCCGTGCTGCCGAGCTTGACGAGCAGGATGGGTATGAGCGCGAAACCGAGACCGAAATGCACGCCTCGCAGCGGCGCAAATTCGAGCCCCGTGAAGTACAGCAGGACAAGGAAGAAGAGGATCACGAGCCCTGCGTGCGACGTGAGGATCAGGTTGCTCGCGACCGGGACGCAGCGCCGCGGATGGGGACCGTCCTCGAGGACGTTCAGGGCGTGGGAGATACGGCCGGCATCCGCAGGGGTCTCCGAGGGCATCGAACGGTCAGCCTACGCCTCGGGACTCCGGGGCCGGTTCGCAGCGGACGTCGTCAGGCGGCCTTCGTGCTCCCCGGATGCGTACGGACGAGACGGACGCAGCAGTAGCCGGGCTCCGGTGCCAGCTCCACCCGATGCTCGGTGTCATCGAGGCCCTGGAGGACCCCCTCGAGAAACGCCTCGTTCATCGCGCAGGTGCGCTGCTCCGATTGCAGCACCAGGGCCTGGAACGGACAGTTCCGCAAACGCGTGTCGCCGCACGCATCCAACTCGGGCTCGTAACCGAGCGAGGTCATCGTCGACTCGAGCGACAGTGCCGGCGCGGCCGCGGCGCGGGCGCCCGCGAGCCTGCCCTGGGTTCGAGCGGCGTCCCGGATCGCAGCCTCGGCTGCCGGCGTCTGCAAGGTGTCGAGCGCTGACGTGAGGATCTCGCCGGCGAGCATGTATCGGCGCGGCGGGATGGAGACATCGACGGCAAGGTCCGAGGGGCGATAGAGCTTCGCGGGGCGTCCGGCGCCCGGCCCGGCGCGGTCGTTGAGGCGCCGGAAGACGGCGGAGAGGAGCCCAGCCTCAACCAGTTTGTCGAGATGGAACGCCGACCTGCCCCGCGGCGCGCCAACCGACGCGGCCGCCTCGTCGCGACTCACATCGTGGTCGGCCCCGGCGACGTACCGATAGAGTTCCCGTCGCGTCGGGTCGTCGAGCGCCGCGATGAGGGTGGCGACGCCCTCGCCCTCCGGCCGGCGATGGTCCACGCGTGCTCCTCACCCGACTGGGACGAAACTGGTACCGTTCTCTAAAAGCAGCATACTTCAGTTTTACTGTCTACGACATGACGGAGGAGGTCACGTGCCGGAGAGCTTCATCGACCGCCTGGTTCGCAGGCAGAACTGGCTGGACGGTCTCGCAGACTTCATACAGAAGGTCAGTGGCGCGGTCTACACGGCGCTTGGGGCACCCGGCCGGATGCTCCAGAACCTCCTGCATGGCACGACCTTCCTGGGTCATCCGCTGCATCCCGCGATCACCGATCTCCCGATCGGCGCGTGGACAGTCGGGGTCGTCCTCGACTACCTCGCGATCTTCGGCCACTTCGTCCCGGCGGAGGCGGGGGACATCGCGCTCCTCGTCGGCGTCGTCGCCGGTGTCCTGGCGATCGCAACCGGCTACACGGACTTCCATGACACGTTCGGGCACGAGCGCCGCCTCGCGCTGATGCACGGGCTCACGATGAGCACCGTTGCCGTCGTCGAGATCGTGTCGGTGGTGTTCCGTTGGGTCGGCGGCGCCGGGCTGCACCCGGCTGCGGTGGGCCTTGCGTCAGCGGGACTGGTGCTGGCGGTGCTCGGCGGATACCTCGGCGGGCACGTCGTCTTTTCGATGGGGACCGCCGTCAACCGCAACGCCTTCTACAACGGCTCCGAGGATTACGTTGACGTCGGCGCCACCGACGCGTTTCCCGAGAATGAACTCCGCCGGGTGATGGTCGATGACCTCCCCGCCCTGGTCGTTCGTCAGCGGGGAAAGTTGTGCGCCATCGGCGCCGTGTGCTCACATGCAGGCGGACCGCTGGAGGAGGGCACGCTTGCCGACGGCAGGGTCACCTGCCCCTGGCACGGCTCGATCTTTGACGTGTGCACCGGCGCGGTCAAGGGCGGTCCGGCGACATTCGCGCAGCCTCAGTTCGAGGTCCGCGAGGCCGACGGCCGCGTTTCGCTGAAGCCGTCTGTGCCGTTGCACTGACGATCGGTGAGCACGGAGATCGCGACACACGAGTGGGAAGCCGTCGCGCCACGACGCGTCAGCCCCGAGCAGCTCCATCGGTTCGAGGGCTACATGGAAGAGATCTTCGAGACTTTTGGCATGTCGGTCGGGACGCAGTCGACACAGGACACGCCGCGCCGGTTCGTGCGCGCGCTGCTCGACGCGACCGACGGCTACGAAGGCGACACGAAGATCGTCAAGGCGTTTCCAACCGAGTGTCACGGGGATCCCGATTGCCGTATCAGTCAGGTGGTCCAGGGACCGATACCGTTCCATGCCCTCTGCGAGCATCATTCGCTGCCGTTCTTCGGGCACGCGTACATCGGCTACATCGCGCACGAGCACATCCTGGGTCTCTCCAAACTGACCCGGCTCGTGCGCCTTTTCGCCAGGCGGTTCACGGTTCAGGAGCGCATCGGCCAGCAGCTGGCCGGCGCTCTCGTCAGCATTCTCGAGCCGCACGGAGTTGCGGTCCACCTCGAGGCCGTCCACCTCTGCACGCAGATGCGCGGCGTGCGGGAGACGGAATCGACGACGCGCACCACGTACTGGCGCGGTCAGTACGACGAGGATCCTGCCCTGCGCGCCGAGTTCCGTTCGCTCTGTCGCGCGCACACCGTTTGACGACGACGGTCGTTTCGCCGGTGACATGGGAGAATCGCCCGGCATGAGTTTGCTGAAAGCAGGCTTCGGGGGCGCCATGGTGGCGCTGATCGCCACGGCCTGCGGAGCGAACAGCCCCGCGAACACGCCTCCGGCGACAGCGCCACCCGCGACGGCATCACCGACCGCGAGCGCACCGAGCGGTCCGCCGTCAGCCCAGGTGACCATCGCCGGAGACGCGTCGATTGCCGGTGCGATGACGATCGACACCATCGAGTGCTCGTTCCCGAGCATCGCCGGCGAGGAGATCTTCGTGACGGGCAGGCCGGCCACCTCCGCGGCGACGTCGATTCATCTCACGATGACGGCCGGCGCCCTGGCCGTCATCGCTGACACCGGGTCAGGGACCGGCTTCCACGCCCGGACGTTCGCGGGAACCGGCGTCACCGGCTTCGACGCCGCGACGGGAGCCCAGCTCAGCGGACCGCTGACCGAGACCACGACCAGCAGCGACAAGGGGACGGGGGTCGGCAAGATCACGTCCATCACCGGGACGATCCGCTGCGCGGGGCAGACGACGGGCAGCTCCACGATGGTCATGTCGGGAACTGTCGCGCAGGGCGCTCTGTCCGGCGGCGTGACGGACGTGCACGTGCTCTGCCTCGTGAACGAGGCCGAGACCCTCGGACTCGTGCAGGTGGGCAGCGCCAGCGAATACGCGGTGATCTTCTCGCTGGCGGGGAGGTTCACTGTTGACCTCGTTCCGCCAACTGGATCCGCAGCGTTCTTCGCCTCGACAGCATCTGCGACGTCAGCGCCGACGTCGACCGGCACCACCGTGAGTGGGGACGCCACCGAACAGGTCATGGCCGGAGCGACTGCCCACACCATTCACATCACTGGTCAGTCGACCTGCGGAAGCGCGATCGCCCCTTAGGCGGTCACGCGGCGCTGCGAACGGTGCCGCGAGCGATGCGCTGACGCAGGTGCTCGATCGCCATCGGGCGGGCGAAGAGGAATCCCTGCGCCATCGTGTAGCCGATATCGAGCAGCGTGAGTGCTTCGGCCTCGGTCTCGATACCTTCTGCGACGACGCTCGCACCGATGGCGGCACCCACCTGCAGGATGGCGCCGGCGAGGCCGCGCGCCTCCGGCCTGCTGTCGATGTCGGTGACAAACGCGCGATCGAGCTTGATGACGTCGACCGGAAGCCGTTGCAGGCGGGCGAGCGACGAGAAACCCGTGCCGAAGTCGTCGATTGCCACCTGCACCCCGCGCGCACGCAAGGCTTCGAACGCTTCGCGGATCGGTCCCGTGTCGTCGATGAGGACGCCCTCCGTCACCTCGATCGTCAGGGCGGGCGGCGGCAGACCCGTACGCTCGAGCGCCTCCCCGACCCACTCCGCAAAGCAGCCGCCGACGAGCTGCCGCGTCGACACGTTGACCGAGATGTTGATGCCGAGGTCGCGGTGCATGTCCAGCATGTCCTGACACGCGGTGTTCATCACCCACTGGCCGATCGGCACGATCATCCCACCCTGCTCGGCGACCGGGATGAAGTCCACCGGCGAGATCGCGCCGCGCTCCGGATGCATCCAGCGCAGGAGTGCCTCGGCACCGATGACACGGCGGTCGCGCAGCGCGATGATCGGTTGATACGCAACGCGCAATTGCCCCGAGCTCAACGCAACGCGCAGGTCCGTCTGCATCAGCAGCCGATCCTGGCTTTCACTGCGCATCGCGTCGTCATATACCCGGTACTGGCCATGGCCGGCGCGCTTTGCATGCGCCAGAGCTGAGTCGGCATTGCGGATCAAGGTCGACGACGCGCCTCGAATTTCCTGCAGTGCAAGGCCGATGCTCGCGGTGACGTGCAGCTTCTGGCCGCCGACGGCGACGTCCGGCTCGAGGATCGTGTGCACGCGCTCGACCGCGGCGACAGCCTCGTGCTCCTCGACGATGAACGGAGCCGCCACCGCGAATTGATCGCCGCCGTAGCGGGCGATGATGAGGCCCGTGAACGCGTCGGCGATGCGGCTCGCAATTTCGAGGAGGGCGGCATCACCGACGGAGTGGCCGAGCGAGTCGTTGATCGCGTTGAAGTCGTCGAGATCGATGAGCATGAGCGCACGCGCGCCATGACCCGACACCGCGAGTTCGCTGAGATGCTCGATGAGTGCGGAGCGTCCGAGCAGACCGGTCAGGGGATCGTGTCGCGCAACGAAGAGTGCCAGCTCCTCGGCCTGCGTCCGTTTTGCGGACGCCGCCACGTCGACGCTGATGTTCGTCGTCACCGAGATGACCCCGACGATGTCGCCGGCACCGTTGCGCATCGGTGCGTTGAGTGCCTGATACGTCTCGCCGCCGGCGACACTGCGCGCGGTCGACGGCGTGCCGGTGACCGCAGCCTGCAGCGCCTCGAGAATCTCGTCGTTCCACCCCAGCTCGGACGCCGTCTTCCCGATGCCGCTCTCGAGACGCAGTCGAATGGTTTCGTGGCCGCCGATCACACCGACGAGTCGCAGATCGGCATCGAACGTCGCGAAGATGACGGGGAGCGCGACCACTGCCGCGTCGACCATCGCCTGGCTGGTGCGCTGCGCCACTTCAAGCGTGGTCTCGCGCTCCATGCCGTGATGCTGCTCGGTGACGTCCTCGATCACGCTGATACGGAGCGATGTCCGGCCGTCACCGTCCTTGAGCCTGATCGTCCGCACCCGCCCCCAAACGGTGGTCCGGTCGGGGCGCTCGAACTCAAACTCGTGCTCGCCGTACAGGCCGTCATCGGCGCCGGCGACCGTGATGCCCACGACCTCGTCACGGCTCGCCGGCGAGA
Organism: Candidatus Dormiibacterota bacterium; assembly: GCA_036521195.1. Taxonomy (GTDB): domain Bacteria; phylum Chloroflexota; class Dormibacteria; order Aeolococcales; family Aeolococcaceae; genus Palsa-851. The sequence continues at coordinate 80,217 of DATDID010000051.1, read as the reverse complement.
GGAACTCCGCCACCGGGTGACCGATGACGTCCTCCTCGGCGCGGCCGATGAACGCGATGGCGGCCGCATTCGCTCGGAGGATCCGATTGCCGGCGTCGCTGATGGTCAGGATCGTCGAGAAACCCTGCAGCGCCTCGATGATCGCCCGGAATTCGGGCTCGTCCTGTCCGATGCTGCTATGCCTGGGATCCGCCATCCTCTTCAGTTAGAGGCCTGAACCCCCTGTCTGCGGGCATCGCGACCATTCCGCCATGCAAGCCGCGCCGCTTCAGCACAGCGGAGGGGGCTAGGTGGCGTTTTCCTCGATATACCGGTTGGGATCCTTGTCCTCGGTGCTGATCCCGCGCCGCCCGGAGTGGTCCCGCTCGAACGCGGTGAAGGCAGAGGCCAGCTCAGCCTGCTCGCCCGGCGAGGCGGACTCGTCGAACTCGCGAAGCGGTCCCTCCTCCTCTTCTTCCATGTGCTCGGTATTGGCCTTGTTGGCGTCGTCAACGGCCTTCCACCAGGCCTCCGCTCCGATGGTGTGCGCCTCGGAATCCCGGATGGCATCGCGGATCTCGTTGTGGTCGCGGATCGCGTCCTCGGTGTCGTCCACCGCATCCTTGTCGTCCTCGAGCAGCCGCGGGTAGAAGAGGGTCTCCTCGGCGACGGCGTGGACCTCCAGACGGTCGGACAGTTCCTTCCAGAGCGCCGGCAGATCGCCGCCGTCACTGCGGGCCTGTTCGAGCGCGGCGAACTTGCCGCGGAACCACTCGTGGTCCATGCGGATGACGTCGGTGATACGAGCTTCGCCGGCCATATCAGCTCGCCAAAGGTACCGCTTCCTGGGAGACGTCGGGTCGACGTGCGGCCGACAGCGGCGTGGCGATGTCCTCGAGCGCGCGACGCTCGGCATTGACACCGAAGAACCACGCGATGAGTCCGCCGCTGAACATGATCGCCGCTCCGGCGTAGAACCCGATGGTCAGCGGTCCGGGATCCTTGCCCGCGCCGATGAGCGCACCGAAGATCGTCGGCGCGGCAACGCCACCCGCCAGCTGCGAGATGGCGAAGAAGAAGGAGATCGCCTGGCCGCGCAGCTCGAGCGGGAAGATCTCGCTGACGGTGAGGTACGCAGACGATGCGCCCGCCGATGCGAGGAAGAAGATGAGGCACCACATCGCGGTCTGCGTCACCGCATTGAGCACGCCGGCATGGAAGAGGAAGCCCGAGACCGCCAGCAGAATCGCCGACACGCAGTACGTGAAGAGAATCATCTTGCGGCGGCCGACGGTGTCGAACAGGTGGCCGATCGTCAGCGGTCCGAGCAGGTTGCCGAACGCGAACGGGAAGAAGTACCAGCCCGTCTCCGAAAACGGGACGTGGTAGAAGTTGGTCAACACCAACGCGTAGGTGAAGAAGATCGCGTTGTACAGGAAGGCTTGCGTGACCATCATCGAGAAGCCGAGGAACGAGCGGCTGCGGTAGTCACGGAGCATCGTCTTCGCGATTCGCACGTACGACACTGTGCCGACACCGGTGACCTCGATCGCCTTGTCTTCCGACACGGGCTCGAGACGCACGCCGTCGCGCTCGACTCGTGCTTCGATCTCGTCCACGATCTTGTTGGCCTCTTCCTCGCGCCCATGGGTCATCAGCCAGCGCGGGCTCTCCGGAATCGTGCGACGCAGATAGATGATGCACAGCCCGAGGATCGGGCCGATAAAGAACCCGAGCCGCCATCCGAGGTTGATCGGGAGGAGATGCGGGTTCAGCAGGAAGATGGATGCGAAGGCACCGATGGCAGCGCCGGCCCAATACGTGCCGTTGACTGCGATATCAACGCGGCCGCGGTAGTGCGAGGGGATGAGCTCGTCGATCGCTGAGTTGATCGCCGTGTACTCGCCACCGATGCCCATACCGGCGACGAAACGGCATCCCAGCAGGAACCAGAGGTTGAACGAGAACGCCCCGAGGCCGCTGAACACGAGGTACAGCCCGAGGCACGCCATGAACATCTTCTTGCGGCCCACGAGGTCCGTGATCCGGCCGAAGAGGAGCGCGCCGACGACCTCGCCCAGGAGGTAGACGGAGCCGAGCAGACCAACGTCGCCGGTGGTCAAGTGCAGCGTCGCGCGGTCCTGGAGCACGGTGCCGACCAGCGCAACGATCTGGATCTCGAGGCCGTCGAGAATCCACGACACACCAAGACCGCAGACAACGAGCCAGTGGAATCGTGTCCAGGGAAGGCGGTCCAGACGCGCCGGAACGAGGCTGCGGACCGTCTTTGGCGCGGCAGGCGATGCAGACGAGGGAGACCCGATGTTCGTGGCGGCTTCGGCAATGCTCACTTCACATTCCTCGTCTACCGAACCAGCAGCACTGAGCACGTGGCGTCGCGGACGATCTTGTGGGCCACGCCACCGAGGAGCAGATCGGTCACCCGTGAGCCGCTGTCGCCGACGACGATGACCGTCGCCTCGAATCCGCCGGCGATCTGCAGGAGATCCCGTGCGGTGGACCCGGCACCTGGGCGGACGATGCCCTCCGCGCCGATCCCCGCTCGCTTGAGACGCTCGACCGCACGGTCGACGACTTCGTGCGCCTCTCGGCTTCCGTCGGCCGGGATCGGAGGCGGAAGCGCCCCCGGCCGCGGCGTGGCGGCGATGACAGCCGGACGCTCCACTTCCTGAATGTGGGCGACCAGGACCTCGCCGCCCACCCGAGCCAGAGCTTCCGCCGCCTCCACGACACGTTCCGACCGATCTGAATCGGTGTCCAGCGCGACGACGACCCTCTCGAACATCGTCTCCGGCTCATCGGGGCGGGCAAGGCGTAGTGCCCCAGCAGGGGTATTAGTTTTCATGATAGGGACGGTATCAGTATGTCCCCGTGATTTCCACCCGCGGTGGTGGCGTCCACCGCCGGTGAATACCCTGAGTGGGCGTCACCGGCGGCGGGCTGTCGCTTGGCTGAAGTCCAGCCTTTCCTGACTAGGGAGCGGGCGGATTGGAGACGACGATGCGGCCGTTGCCGCAGTCGTCCACGTAGATGTTGCCGAGTCCGTCGGTCGCGATCCCGAGCGGGCGGTTGAGCTGGCCGTTGCCGGTGCCCTTGGTGCCCCAGGTACCGAAAGTCTTGCATCACCTGGAAGTAGCCGATCCCGCTGTCCGGGATGTAGAGGGTCGTCGGATTGAAGACGTTCCCGATGCTGCCCGGGGCCCCCGGCGCTGCGGTGATCCCATCCGAGTAGAAGAACTGGCCGGGGCTCAGCCCCTCGCCACCGAAGTCCTGCTCAAAGGGGACTGTCGGGGCGCTTGGCGGGCGGTTGGTCGTCGTGTACTGCTTGATGTCCCCGGAGCGTGTGTCAGCGGCCCAGACGCTACCGTCGGCCGGGTCGACGGCGACACCGCGCGGATAGTCCATCGAGAACGCACCGTCGAGGTTCGGTAGCCGGCTACCCCACTGCTGTACGGGAGTTCCCTGGGTTCCAGGCGTGCTCGAAGGGCCGTCGAACTCCTGGATCCGCTGGTTGAAGGTGTCGGCGACATAGGCCGTCGATCCATCTGGTGATACCGCGACGCCGTTGGGCCCGTTGAACACCCCCAGCGGAGCGGGGACGGAGGACTCGGGATCTGGGTGATCCAGACACCAGGGCCGTCAGTCGTGTCGTAGAGCGGGCGGAATGCGTCGACCGTCCCGCACGCATAGTCACTGACATAGACAGTCCCATCAGGACCCACCGCGATGTCGCGCGGGGCATCGAGGAAACCATTACCCGACCAGGTCCCGCCCTGGCTCACCTCGGACGTTCCGATCGTTCCAGCGATTGTTCCGGATGCGAGCTTGAGCCGTCTCGTTCAGCCCGGTCGACTGAACGAGGTACACCTCGCCAGTCGAGCTCATGCCGATGAACGGCGCGCGCCGAGCGCCGTTGCGGCAACGACTGCTGACGACGGGCCATGCGCGTGCGCGAAAAGCGCCGTCCAGCGCCCACGTGCGTGTCTACCGTTCCCATCGTGGTCCCCCTCTCCCGAACTCAGTTTGGCACCGGTTGGCCGAACTGTTCCCGAACCCCCGGTATGTCTCGAGTACCTACTCCCTTCACAATTCAAATCCGCGCGCAAAATCGACGTCGTTTGATCGGCAGGGGAGACTTCTTGCGATGGATGTCTTTGTGTCGGCGCCAACATCTACTGATGCGGACGAGTTCATCGCGGCGGCCCGGGCGAGCCGTGCGCTCCACCAGTCATGGATCGAGGCTCCGGACTCCGACACGCGGTTCGCCGGGTTTCTCCTCCAGTCCGGGCGCGACGATCACTTCGCCTACCTGCTGCGGCATGCGACGTGCGGGCAGCTGGTTGGCTACGTCAACGTCAGCAATATCGTCCGCGGCGCGTTCCAGTCAGCCTATCTGGGTTACGGAGCATTCATCTCCCATGCCGGTCAAGGTTTGATGACCCAGGGGCTGCGCGGCGTGATCGATGTGGCGTTCAACGAGCTCGGCCTGCACCGGCTCGAGGCGAACATCCAGCCGACCAACGCACGCTCTCTGGCTCTCGTCCAGCGCCTCGGCTTTCACAAGGAGGGCTATTCGCCGCGCTATCTCAGACTGGCCGGCGACTGGCGCGACCACGAGCGCTGGGCACTGCGTGTCGAGGACTGGCCAGCGGCGCTCCCTGTGGAGCCCTAGGAGTGCGCGCTGAGCTGCTAGAGGAAGCTCGCGCTGGTCGCCGGGCGCTGCCGGAAAAAGCGAACGAGGCACTTGTCGCAACGGAAGACGAGGCGGAGGCCCATACGGCCGAGCACCTGGGTCACCCGCGATCCGCACTGGGGGCACGACGCGGCCTCGGCCAGATGTGCATCCAGCACCGGCTTCAGGTCAAGCTGGACGGGGGTGTACTTGCGAGCCATTCGGTCAAACCTCCAGAAACGGGCGGGCATCGGAATTTCGTGATACCTACGATATCATATTATCGGTCGGCCGCGCTGTGAGGTTCGACGATGGTACCGGCGAGGCACCCCGAACCTCACCATGAGCCAGGATCAGATGACGACCGCCGGCGCGCGTCCGAGTGATGCGCGGGACCTCGACAAGCCGCTGTACACGATCGGTATTGCGGCCGACATCCTCGGGACCACGACGCAATCGCTGATGATGTACGAGCACTTCGGGCTGGTCGTGCCCCGGCGGTCGGACAGCAACCGGCGGTTGTACTCGCAACGGAACCTTCTTGCGATCGGCGCTGTCGAACGGCTGATGCGTGGCCGTGGCATCAACCTGGCCGGAGTCCGATACGTCACGGAATGCCTGCAACTCCTCGACGCCAACGGGATCCCGCGTCCCGCGGATCTTGCCGACGTCGACGTCAATCACGTGACCGTCTGAGGGTGGAGACATGAGCAACGAATCCAACGAGCGCCCGTCCGGCAGCGACCCGCCCGACGAGGACGAGGCGACCGACGCCGCGCTCGACGCGGTGGAACCCGATCGCCTGCTCCCCGGCGAGGACGAGCGCACGCCGCACATGGATGATGCCCTGCACTGGATGAAGGTCTACAGCGAGCTGCTGGACTTCAAGCGCCGGCTGCTCGTGGTCACCGACGAGCGCCTGGTCGCGATGGGCGATGCCGCCAGGGCCGAGGTCGAGGACACCGACCTCAAGGTCCTGAAGGCGGAGGCAGACCGGCTCGAGCGTCGCTTCGACTTCTGGACGGCCCGTGCGGCCGCGATGCGGGAGCCGTCGAGCTAACGTCATCCTAGTAACGGTGTAGCGTGTTATGATAGTGCGACTATCAAATACGCGGCATCACCTCGGTGCGGCGACGACGGAGGACATCACATGTCTGGCGAACAGGATCAGGTCGTCGGCAAGGCGAAAGAAGTCCAGGGCAAGGTCACCGGCGACGATCAGCGTGAGGCCGAGGGCAAGACGCAGAACGCTGCGGGCAAGGTCGAGCACGCGCTCGGGGACGCGGCTGACAAGGTCAAAGGAGCCGCCGACGGCGTCAAGGACGCGGTCGACCGCAACTAGCGCGATGCGCAGATCAAGTGCCTCGTTGATACCGATCATCTGGATCATCGTCGGAGTGATCGTGGCCGCCACACATCACTTCTTCGACCACATCGGGACCCTCGGCGCGATTCTCTCAGCGGTCCTGGCGATCATCCTCTGGCCGCTCATCCTCCTTGGGGTGAAGATCGCGATCGCCATCTGATCGCGGCTACGCGGCAGTGGCGAGCGCCTCGTCCACGAACTGGAGCAGCCGGCCCTTCGGCATGAGCCCGACGGTCTGCCGAAGGGGCTGCCCAGCGTTGAAGAGCAGCATCGTCGGCAGCGACATCACGCCGAATCGCGCCTGTGTCAGCGGATTCGCGTCAACGTCGACGCTCACGACGCGGAGCGAGCCGGCGCGTTCCGTGGCGATCTCCTCGAGGATCGGCGCGAGCATCCGGCACGGCGGACACCAGGACGCGCCGAACTCGACGAGGACAGGGATATCGGCTCCGAGCACGTCGCTGTCGAAGCTGCGGTCGTCAACGGGATTGACCATCGGGGTCTCCTGGTTACTGGCGGGTGGTGACGGCTTTGTAGGCGGCGCAACTGGACGAGGTGTGCGTTGCCGTACGAGCACGGGCGACACGACCTCGAGCCGGGGGAGGGGGATCGTGGTCCTCGGCGGCGTAGCGGTCCCAGACGGACTGACGCGACATGCCCAGCCGATCTGCGATGTCTCCCCAGCTCATGCCCTCGGCTCGTGCGGCAAGCACCGTGGAGGCACGCTTCGCCCCGACCAGTACCGAGAGTGAGCGCAGGGCCAGGAGCCGGTCAGCGGTCGGCAGCGCGTTCAGCGCCTCCTGCATCGAGGCGACGGCCGAATCCGCATCAGCCGTTGAGGCGAGGTAGGGCATTTGTCAACTATACCTGACATATGCCCCTCGAAACTCGAGGCTGCCGTTGGTGCCTCCGGGTTAGATGGACTGCCCCAGACGGGTGCGGATGCCCTGGCCGCCGCCGGCGACTCCGGCTGGACGCGCCGGTACCGCGTCAACGTGGGCGCTGAACCACTTTCCCGGGGCGAAAATGCCAATTGCATCGCCCTGAGCCTTGTCCTTGACGATGAGGTGACCGTCACTCACCTCGATGTGCCGCCCGCCCTGGTACTGGTGTTTCTCGCCGGCGGGATCGATGACTATCACCATCGCAAAAGATTTCCTCTGGAATCACCTGGGAATGTGTGCTTGCGGCCGAGGATAGCATCGGCTACCGCTGCAAAACGCCCCGTTACCACTCCACATCAGTGGTCGCCCAGGTCGCTTCGCCGTCGCCCAGCGGCGTCACCGTTCCGGTCGCCGTGACCAGGTACGAGTGCGCGGCCCCGGGATTGCTGAGGTCGTCGCACAGCAGGGTGTCGTCAGGGAGCCAGGAGTCCGCCGCAAGGTAGGTGGGCGAATCGACGAGCTGGGCGGTACCGGTTGCCGTCGAGATGATGAACAGCTGATCGAATCGACCTTTGCTGGATGCACATCCCGCGTCAACGGAGATGTAGCGCCCGTCGAAGGAGAGCGCGAAGCCTTCGAAGTCCTGGAGGGTCCCGTGACCTGCACAGAGAGAGGGGAGCGACGTCGCACTGAAGTTCTCCGCGGTCGCTGCGGCGTTGACGAACCGCCAGGTTGTGGCCGGTTGCTTCGCCGTATTGGTGACACAGAGCATTGAGCCGTCCAGTGCCACAGCCTCGAGCCCGCACCCGTTCCCAAGGGCGGGCTGTACGGGAGTCAGTGTGGTGCTGCCCGCATGCACGATGAATGCGGCCGTCGTCCCCGTACCGGTTGCGGGGCAGCCTGTCTCCGCGAGCAGCCAGAGGTCATCGTTCGCCCATCCGCCGAGCGTCCACATCGTCGTGGCGGGACCGGGCGGAAGCGTTGCGACGACCTCTGGTTGGGACGCGGGAGTCTCCATGTCGAGCGTGCCACTGACAGTGCCGCCATTGCAGCGTTCCGTGGAGTTCTGAGGCCCGGCGAGCCATGCCCAGGCGTGACCGTCAGGTGCGCCGACGGGTCCGTCGCCGGCCACCGACGCCGTACTCGGCGGGAGCGTTTGGAGGCTCCCGTCGGGCTCGATCACCACCATCGAGCTCGGCGCGTTGTTCACGTTGGGCGCAGCGAGGAAACCATCTCCGAATGGCGAGAACAAGTTGAACGCCTTCGATGCCGGGAACGAGAACGCTGTTGTCCCGGTCTCCTGCAGGAGATCGAGCCTGCCGTTCGCCTCCAGCTGGGGAATCAGCGGGGTGACGTCCAGCGACGGTGGGCTCGGGGACGGGGATGGCGTTGGCGCGGCCGTAGGAGTCGCCTGCTGCGACACCACAGGTGTCATGGAAGGGCCCGTTGACGGCGATCCACATGCTGCAATCACCAGTCCAAGGCCGAAGACGATGGCCACGCGGCGAGGCATACGCAATGCTAGGTCCAATTGGACGCGCCCGCGAAGTCCCGATCGATCATCGCAGCCAGCTGGCCCACCATCGCGGATCCTCGGAGCGTCATCCCGAGCTCGCGGTTGTACTTGAGCGATTCCGTCGAGAAGTTCTGCGAACCCACGAACGCCAGCTGCGCGCTGGTGCCCGCGTCGCTGACGAGCACCTTGGCGTGGATGTAGAGCGCCGCGCTCGCGGCGTAGACCCGCACGTGAACGCCCGCGGAGGTGAGCTCACGGAACGCGCTCGACCAGTCGCTCGAATTGGTCATGCAGACGTCGACGACAACGCCACGATGTGCGGCCGCGATGAGCGCATCGGTGATGCTCGTGTTGTCCATCTCCTCGTTCTCGACGAGCAGGTGATGACGCGCGCCGTTGATGAGGCCGAGCAGATCCGGCGATGAGGTCGTCGGCGACCACACCAGGTCCGCGCCCGCAGCGGGGGTGATGCGCGTGCCGTCGTAGTCGGCGTTGAACACCGACGCAATCGCGGCGATGTCGGACGGCGTGCGGTCGATCACCGCGACGTCACGTGTGTCCGAGTAGTATCGGCTCGTCCAGTTGAGCGTCATGACGACGCTGACGACACCATCGATCGTCAGTGTCTTCTGATGCGTGAGTGCATACAGCGACGTCGCCCAGCGCACGTGGACGCCATGAGTCAGCAGGTACGAGTACGCCGCGGTGTTCTCGGACTTGATGTACGCCCGGTCGAGGATGACGCGCACGTCGACTCCGTGCGTCGCATCGGCTGCCAGCAGCTGCTCCGCGTGCGTGTCCTGGAGCTCGTACATCGTCAAGTCGACGGAGTGCCGAGCCGAGGCAAGCAAGGAGTAGATCGCATCCATGCCCTGGTTGGGCTCGATGAGGAGCGTCTGCGCTGCGGTAGCGGTCGTTGCGACTGCCGTGGATGCGGTCGTCGCCTCCGGCTGCGTCGGCGAGCTGATCGGCGCCGTTGTCGGAGCAACGGCCGGCGCGCTCGCGCAACCCGCGAATGCCGCAAGCGCAACGAGCGCGACGCAGGCACCGAGAGGACGTCTCACCAACGCAGTATGCAGGACGGCATTCGCCGATTCCGTCACGTGCTTGCATCGAGGATGGGGTGCGACAATCGTTCGATGCTCAGGATTTGCGTGATCGGTGATTACGACCCGGAAAACGTGACCCATACCGCAACCACCACGGCGCTGCAACACGCAGCAGCAAGAGTCGGCGCTGACGTCGATGTCGACTGGGTGCCGACCGTCGAGATCACGTCAGTCGACGCGCCTCGAATCGCCGGTGCGGATGCGCTGCTGATTGCCCCAGGGAGCCCGTATCGAAACATGGATGGCGCGCTGTTCGCGATCACGTACGCACGAACGCGGGACGTGCCGTTGCTCGGCACCTGCGGCGGTTTCCAGCACCTCGTCGTGGAGTACGCGCGCAACGTCCTCGGGGTCCACGACGCCGAGCACGCCGAGTCGAGCCCTGACGCTACGACGCAGGTGATCACGCCGCTGACCTGCTCACTCTTCGGCCGGCGGATGGACGTCGAGATCCGGCCGTGCACGAAGGCGTTCGACGCATACCGTCGCGCGGAGTCGACCGAGCGGTACTACTGCAATTTCGGGCTCAATCCGGCGTACGTGCAGCAACTGGAGCACGGCGGACTGGTGGTCAGCGGTCTCGACCAGGACGGGGAGGTCCGCATCCTCGAGCACCCCGCTCTGCGGTTCTTCATGGGCACTTTGTTCGTGCCGCAGACGTCGACTTCGGCCGCAGAGCCGCATCCCGTCGTGGTCGCATTTGTCGAGGCGGCCGCCCGACTCGTCAATGCGGCAAACGAGCCAATCGCCCAAACACTGACCCGCCAACGTCACCGCTCGCGAGCGAGCGCAGTTCGCACAGGGCGTCCGTCTTAAGACATATTGGCCGAACGTATCGGTTGCACCCCCCGCGTCCAGCGCGCCACAATGCTCGCCACGAGATCGGGTGGAGAGTGCAGGGGGGTCCTAGTGCAGCAACGACGAGTAGTAGTGGTTTTTGGCGCAAATTCGCGCCGTCCAGGAGGAACTCGATGACGTCAATTCGTTCGTGGGCCGCGGTGGCATCGGCAGGTCTCGCGGTTGGTGCCGCGACCGTGGCCTCCGGAACGCCCGCTTCGGCCTCTTCAACCGTGGGCGGACGCGCGATGCTGGCGGGGTCGCTGACTCCGTCGTCCGAGCGTTCCAAGCCGGCAGGGCACGTCGCCTCGGGGAGCCAGGTCAAGTTCGACCTCGTGCTCAACCTGCGTGACGCGGCTGGGGCGGCGGCCATTGCCAAGGCGGTCTCCACGCCGGGGTCCGCTCAATATCGCCACTACCTGACGGACGCACAGTGGATCGCCCGTTACGCGCCGACGCAGGCTTCGGTCGCATCGGCCGAGACGTGGCTTCGTTCCCAGGGCTTCAGGGTCGGGACTGTCCCCGCGGACCGTCTCTTCATCGCCGCCCAGGGCAGTGCTGCTCAGGTTGAGGCCGCGTTCGGTACCACCCTCAGCGAGTACAACGTCACCGGACACCAGCTCCGGCTCGCGAACAGCTCGCTGTCGATCCCCGCATCGATCTCCGGCGCGGTGTCGGGCGTGGTCGGTGTGAACGAGTCGATGGCGACCAACGACCTCAGCCAGAACTTCGCAAACGTTCCGGCAACCTCGCCGACGAAGGAGCCGGCGCCGCCTGCATCGTTCGCCAATCCGCAGCCGTGCTCGGCCTACTACGGTCAGAAGCCCGACACGACTGACAAGGCCGCGCTGTACAAGCCGTACAACAGCCCGCTGAACTACGACATCTGCGGGTACACCCCCAGCCAGCTGCAGAGCGCATACGGCCTCTCCGGCCAGATCGCGGGTGGAACGGACGGCTCGGGCGTCACGATCGCCATCGTCGACGCGTACGACGCGCCCACCCTGTTGAAGGACGCGCAGCACTACTTCACCCTCAACGACCCGTCGCAGCCGCTCACGAACAAGCAGTTCAAGAACGACAAGCCGGCCTCGGTTGGGAATGAGGCCGAGTGCGCCGCAAGCGGATGGTTCGCCGAGCAGTCGCTCGACGTCGAGTCCTCCCACTCCATGGCACCAGGCGCGAACATCACATTTGTCGGCGCCGAGGATTGCCTGAACACCAGCCTGCTGGATGCTGAGAACACCGCCATCACCAGCGGCGCCTCGGTTGTCAGCAACTCGTGGGGCGATGTCCTGGGCGACCTCCTCGATGATCAATCAGTCAAGACCGCGTTTGACGACACCTACGAGCTTGCGGGCGCCACTGGCGTCAGCATCCTGTACTCGAGTGGTGATGACGGCGACAACTTCGCCGATTTCGGCATCGCGGCTCCTGATTACCCAGCGTCCAGCCCATTGGTGACCGCGGTCGGCGGCACGTCACTGGAAGTCGGCGCCACCGGCAACCGTGCCGGTGAAGTTGGCTGGTCCACTGGCAAGTCGATCCTCTGCGGCCCCGTCACCGCCAAGAATTGCGGCTCTGCCACAACTCCTGAGACGGCGCTGGGCTTCAACGCGGGAGACGGTGTCGGCACGAGCTACACCTATCTCCAGCCGTCCTACCAGGCTGGCGTTGTTCCCGCAGCACTCGCGCTGAAGAACGAGGCGCTCTTCGGCCCGCAGCCGCTGCGCGTCGTGCCAGACATCTCCATGGACGCGGACGCACAGACCGGAATGCTCATCGGCCTGACCCAGACCTTCCCGAACGGCAGCACGCATTACGGCCAGTTCAAGGAAGGCGGCACGAGCCTCGCATCGCCACTGCTGGCGGGTGTGATCGCGGATGTCGATCAGGCTGCGGGCGGCTCGCTCGGATTCCTGAACCCGACCCTCTACAGCGTCGAAGTGGCGCATCCCGGGGCGTTCGACGACATCCTGCCGCCGGCGCATCCGAACGCATCCGCAGTGATTCGGGTGGACTACGCCAACACGCAGAACGCCAGCAATGGCTACAACATCAGCCTCCGGGTCCTCGACTACGAGGGTCTCGAGACCTACTGCGACGCCACGGGTAACTGCGCGTCGCGTGACGTCAGTGTCTGGGCAGCACCCGGTTATGACGGCATCACGGGCCTCGGCTCCGTGGGTGCTCAGTTCATCGAGCGGATGGCCGCCGGCTGACAATCGCTCTCCAGCGACACGAGGAGGCGCCGGGAAACCGGCGCCTTCTTTGTCGTTAAGGGGCAACGCTCTGCGCCATGATCACCGCGTGAGCGCGAGCCCTCGACCGATCACAATCGTCACTGGTGGCGCGCGCGGCATCGGCGCCGCAACCGCGGTGCACCTTGCGAGGAGCGGCCACGACGTGGTCGTGAACTACCGTCGCGACGACGACGCAGCGGAGCGCGTGGTGCGCGACATCGAGGCGGTCGGCGCTCGCGCCGTCGCCGTCCGTGCCGACGTCACGTTGGAGGAGGACGTCGAGCGGCTCTTCGCCACCGCGCAGGAAGCGCTCGGTCCGGTGACCGGACTCGTCAACAACGCCGGCGCGACGCTGCACCTCGGTGAGCTGGCGGATACGCCGATCGCGATCATCCGCGAGGTCATCGACATCAACCTCGTCGCGGTGATCCTGTGCGCGCGACTCGCGGCACGGGTGATGTCGACGACGCGCGGTGGCGTGGGGGGTGCGATCGTGAACATCTCATCCGCCGCTGCCACCGTCGGCAGCGCGGGGGAATACGTCCACTACGCCGCCGCGAAAGCCGGAGTCGATGCGCTCACGCTCGGGCTGTCCAAAGAGCTGGCGGCGCAGGGCATTCGCGTGAACGCCGTGGCGCCGGGGATCGTGCGCACCGACATCCACGCCGGCGCAGGCGAAGCCGGACGTCCCGACCGGCTCGCGAACCGTATACCGTTCGGGCGTCCGGGCGAGGCGAACGAGATCGCGCCGGCGATCGTCTGGCTCCTCAGTGCTGAGGCGACATATGTGACCGGGGCGATCCTGCGGGTTGCCGGAGGGATCTAGCGGGGCCTACGCGGCGACGCTGTCCTCTCGGGCGCGGAATCGAATGATCGCCGCGGAGATGTTCTCCTCGAGCATCTGATAGAAGAGCTGGCGCTGCGAGATGTCGATCGCGGCTTCAACCTCGACTCCCTGGGAGCGACGCGCGATCCACGGTGGCACGCTGTCAGCGACCATCTCCGCCCCCACGCGCACATGCACGCGGGACTCGTCGTCCTCCGACATGTGCACGGTCACGGCGAGGACCGGGCCGGTGTGCTCGACGATGCGCCAGCTGCGCTCCCAGCGCGCCTGGCGCCAGTGGTCGTGTTTGAGGCGAACGGCGTCGTCGACGATGACGCTCTCACCGGGGCGGACCGTCCGCGCGAGCAACGTCCGGATGTCCTTGTCGAGGTCGCGCGCGATCCAGTTGATGAGCCCTGGTCCGCGATCCAGGAGATCGGGCAGTCCGCTCGGGTTCTTCGCGAGCTCGCCGATTGCCTGCACGGTGCCGGCATGGCGACGGCAGTATGTGGCACCTCCGACGGAAACGCTGTGCGCTGCGCAGAACGCGGTGGGACACGAGCGCTCGCGCCGATCGCGATAGGCACACGGCTGCGCCGTCATGTTCGTGCACCGACGCATGGAGCACGCCGTCGCGGTGGCCGCGACGGTTGCGGCGACATCCTCCTGTTTGCCGCGGCGAAACAGATTGCTCACACTTGGCACGCCCTGGTGCCATCGTCGGCCCGTCTCGCCGATGCGAGTATCCATCGTCACCACAGCCGTTACCCCCAAGGTCCCCATCTGGTGCGTACCTCTGGTGCACGCCTCTCTGGTGTCAATGGGAACCCACTGGAAGTTGCCGCCGCGAGAGTGTGCGACGGGTTGCGAAGACCCGTTACTTGCGAGTAACGCGGCGCGAAAACGGGGACGCCACCTCGCATCTCCCCGTCACCGCCGAACTCATGGCGGCGATCGACTCATCGATAATCGGAGGCGGGAGGCCACCCGCATCACGGAGTCGTATCCATCGAGATGATCACGCGAGCGGTCACGTTCCCCACGCCGGCGGCGAGGCTGAACGGGTATCTGGCACTCCCGGACGGCGCGGGGCCACACCCAGGCGTCGTCGTGATCCACGAGGCGTACGGCCTCAACGACAACATCCGCGACATCACGGGCCGCTTTGCGGGGGAGGGGTACGCGGCCCTGCCTGTCGACCTCTTTACCAACCGCAGCCGCGTCGTGTGCATGGCGCGTCTGATGGGTGCGATGGTCGCCGGTCGCGAACCCGCCGCCGTCACGGAGCTCACCGCGGCGCTCGACTACTTGATCGCCCTGCCCGAGGTCGACTCCGCACGTACGGGCGCCGTCGGGTTCTGCATGGGCGGCGGAGTCGCGATCGCGTGGGCGACGCGCGACCGGCGGCTGCGAGCCATCGCGCCCTTCTACGGAACCAATCCGCGACCCGTTGTTGCGGTGCGCCGGCTGTGCCCGGTCGTCGGCAGCTATCCCGGTCATGACTTCACCGCCCGCTCGGGTCGCAAGCTCGATGCGGAGCTCACCGCCGCCGGCGTCACGCACGACATCAAGGTGTATCCCGGAGCACGGCACTCCTTCTTCAACGACCAGGGCCGCGCGTACGACGCGACCGCGTCCGCCGACGCATGGGAGCGCACCCTCGCGTTCTTCGCTGAGCACGTCCGGACATCGCCGGTGCCGCCATGACGGAGCCCATCGATGTCCGCGAGCGCCGGTCGATCTGCGATTTGCTTGTGGAACTCGGGCCCGATGCGCCCACGCTCTGCGAGGGATGGACGACCGCGGATCTTGCCGCGCACCTCGTGCTCCGCGAGCACTTCCACCGCTGGTCGGACGCTCAGCGCGCCGCGGAGAAGGCCAAGGGATACCCCGCGATCATTGCGCGGTTGCGAGCGGGGGCGCCGCTGGTGCCGTGGCGCATCCCGAGGATTCGCAACGTCTTCAACGGCCTCGAATACTTCATTCACAACGAGGACGCGCGCAGGGCGAACGGACACGGTCCGCGGCCGCAGGCCGATGACCTGGAGGCGCTGTCCTGGCGGATGATCGGGTACACCGCCCGCCGCATCGCGCGTCGCATCCGGCCGTTCGGTCTGGCCCTCGTCCTGCCCGACGGACGGCGGCGCACCTACGGATCCGGAACCGTGGCGACGCTGACCGGACCTGCCAGTGAGCTCGTGCTCTACTTGAGCGGCAGGCGGGCGACGGCCCAGGTGACGCTCACCGGCGACGCGGATGCGACAGCCGCTGTGGAGCGTGCCGACCTCAAGGTGTGATGAGCGCCGGGGCGTCCGACTCGATACGCTCAACGTGATGACCGTCAGCACCACTCAGCTGGCCGATGCCGCTGAGATCTCGAGGCGCTGGATCCGGGCGCGCGCGACCACCGACGAGGTTCCGGGCATCTCGTTCGGGTTCAGCCACAACAACCGGATCGTCCTTGCGGACGCGCTCGGGTTTGCGGATGTCGCCTCGAGCCGCCCCGCCAGTGCCGACCAGACGAGCTATCGCTGCGCGTCCATCACCAAGACGATGACGGCCACGTTGGTCATGCAGCAGGTCGAGGCGGGCCGCCTCCGGCTCGACGAGCCGATCGCCACGTATCTCGAGTGGACACGCAAGCTGCCGCACGCAAAGGACATCGACGTCCGGCATCTGCTCATCCACGGCGGCGGCGTCATCCGCGACGGCTCAAACCACTGGGGCGACGACGACTTTCCGGACCGCGAGACGCTGCGTGGTGAGGTCCGGCAGCAGTTGACGTATGCGGAACCGTCGACAGGCTTTCGCTACTCCAACGTCGCCTACGCGCTGCTCGGTGAAGCCCTCGAGGCGGTCACGTCGACCCCGTTCGAGGCGCTGCTGCAACGTGATGTGCTGCGGCCGCTCGGCCTCGGCAACAGCGCGCCGTCACTGATGCCGCGTGTCCGCAAGACGCTCGCCACCGGGTACTACTACCGCCGTCACGGCGAGCCGCTGCGTCCTACGCGTCATGCCGAGGCTCGCGCCTTCGCCGCCGCTGGCGGGCTGGTCTCGACCGTCCCAGACCTGCTTCGCTATCAGCAGGCTCATTTTCCCGGGGCCGGAGGCCTCGTCTCGGATCTCTCGCGCCGCGAGATGCAGCGGACGCAGTGGCAGCGCAACGAGGAACCGAATCACGGTCTCGGCTGGATGATCTGGCACGTCGACGGCATCGGCATCCGCGGCCACAGCGGGGGATACCCGGGGTTCGTGACCAAGATCGGCTTCTCGCCAGACCTTCGCATCGCGGCAGCCGTGCTCACCAATACCGCGGCATCGACGGCCGCCGTATCGCTTGATGTGTTCTTCCACAACGTGTCGTGGGTGACACGGCGATGGGAGAGCGCGGGTGAAACCGCACACGGTCATACGCGCACGAGCCTGGGGCGCTTCACGGGGCAATATCGCGGCGACTCGGGCGAGTTCATCGTCTCGCGCATCAACCGCGCGCTGTACCTCGTCGATCCGACGGACCCCGCGCCCCTGGCGTCGGCCGCGCGGCTCCGGCCGGATGGTGCGCGCCGCTTCACGATCGTCGAGGGCGACGACTACGGGCACTTCGGTGAGGAGGTGAGCTTCGCGGTGAACACGGCGGGGAAGACCACGTCGCTCAAGTACGGGCCGCACACGTTGCGCAGAGCCGACATCTAGCCGGCGCGGCTGGATTCACTCGCGGCGATCGGCCGCCGTCATCAGCTCGTGCAGGCGGCGCATCCTGCTGTCGCGGTCGCGCACGAATCGCTCGATGCCCTCGAGGATGTACGGCGTCGTCAGATGCGCCTCGTCCATGACCTCGTCGACCGAGCCCCCGGTGCGCCAGCGGTTGTCCCAGTCGGCGGCCATCGAGTACTCGGCGGCGAGTGGTCCGTCAACCCAGTCGCGCATCAACTTGAACGTACGATTGGTGATCGCCATCGCATCGAGCCGGTCGGCGGGCGCGATGACGGTGTCGCGGTACGCGTCCGGCTGCATGCGGAAGAGCTGCGGGCTGATCGCGGCAACGATCTTGACGTTGAGGCCCCGCGTGTCGAGCTCGGGGAGCGCCTTGACGAGATTCGCGGTGGACGTCGTGCCCTGGACGACCACCGTGCCCATGGGTGTGCTCCCGGGGTGGAACGGACGCAGCACGTACGCGCCGCGCGCGGCTTCGAAGTGGCTCGGCATGCCGAGCGCCTCCCGATCGGGGAGCTCGATCGCCGGTCGGGTCAGATGCAGCGCGACGATCGGCACGTCGGTCGCCAGCGCCGCGGCGAGCACGACCGGGACCTCGTTGAACTCCCAGGGATGGAGATCGATCACCTTCCCTTCCGGGAAGAGCTGCGTGACGCCGGGCTCGTAGATGCCGAAGTGGGTGCGCGAGTCCTCGGCAGTCTCGGGACCGGAATGACCCGCCACCCAGAGCACCTTGCCGACCTTGAGCTCGCAGTCCTGAGCGAGCTGGCTGAAGAGGCGCATTTCGCCGTACTTGAGGTAGCTGAACGAGCCGTAGGTCGAGCAGGCGCCCCAGAACCCGTTGAAATCGTTGAACGGGTCGCGGGCCATGTTCACGGTCGCCAGCCCGACGATCATCCCGGCGTTGGTGAATTCGGTGATCTCGGTCGGAAGGAGCGCGCCGTGAGGGTTCGTGTCGCGCTGGTACCAGCCGGTGCCCGGCAGGTCGCCGAAGTCTCGCGCGAACCCCGCAAGCGCAGTGGAGTCGGCCAGGTCGGCTGAGGCCGCGATGAACAACGGGCGACCGTAGTCGCGCTGCGCTGTCGCGTTCACCCATGACGCCCAGGCGCCGAAGGCAGCCCGGTTCGGTTGCTTGTCGCCCGGCTTGCGGTATAGCTCCGCAGGGTAGTTGCGATAGTCAGTCAGGGCCGGGTTGCTGAAGACATCGGCGCCGCGACCGGCGATGGTCACGCCACCGATCTCATCGGGCACCTGTGCCGCGAGGCTCCGCAGCCGATCGGAGACGGCATCGACGACGGCGGGGTGGGCCGCGAGCACTGCCGCCGCGCGGCGGAGATTCTCCGCTGCCTGCTCGCGCACTGCGGCCGCATCCGCCGGTGCCGGCTCGCCGACGCCCACGTAGTTCATGCCGTACTTTGTCATGAACTCACGGCGCAGCTCCCAGAACGGCGCACTGTTCATGGCGTGCGGCGAGCCGTGACTCTTATTGTCGTACTTGAGATATCCGCGACCCTTGCGAGTGCGGAACCACCCGACAGACGGGACGTGATCCCGGTTCTCACCACGCGCCGCTTCGAGCACCGTCCTTGTCACCGGCGCCCATTCGCTGCCGTCCATCGTACCGGTGACGCGCCAGTCGTAGGCGCCGAACCACGTCGCCGGCGTACCGGGCACGACCGACGACGCCGCGAAATCATCGATGCCGTAGTCGTTCCAGTCGACGAGAAAGACGAGATTCGACAGGCCGAGACCCCATGCGGCGTTGCGTGTCTCGTGGCTCGCGCCGGCCGTGAGACCGCCCTCACCCTCGACGACGAAGACCCGCACGTCGCCTGCGCCAGCGAGCTTGAGCGCCAGTGCCTCGCCGGCGGACGGCGGCATGCCATGGCCCGACGGTCCCGTGTTGAACTTGAAGAACAGCGTCTTCCCGGCCATCTCCGGGTGGCCGGCGAGACCGCCGCGGCGCCGGAGCATGAGCAGGTCTTCGAACGTCAGCGCCCATTTGCCGTTGTCGGGAAACTCGAACCCCGGGTCGTCGTCGCGTGCGGCGCGAATGCGGAGCACTTCGTTCAGCACCGCGAGCGTGGCGTAGACGACGGGTGCCGTGTGCCCCGCCGACAGCACGAATCGGTCTGCGTACGGGAGCCACGGCTGGCGGATGTCCCATCGCATCGCACCGGAGAGCATCGTCGCGAGCAGCAGGTGGACCTTCGAGCGCGATCCACCCGGGTGCCCGCTCTGCCGGTAGTTGAGCGCGAGGTCGATGAACTCGTCGACGACGTCCTTGACCACTTCCCAGTCGGCGAACGATGCCTCGGATTCGGCGTACAGCTGGTCGACGGTCGCGTCCTGCACTGCATCCACGCCCGGCAGGATAGCCGGGACGTGGTGCCGCGAGAGGCGAAACCGTCCGAATCGCCACGTCGCGCACTCGTTGCCGCCGGACGTATCCTCGAGGGGTGACAGGAGAGCTCATGACACCGACCTCGCTCCTTGACGTCCACACGACGGCCCACGAGGCGATCAGAACCGACGCTGCTGAGCTGCTGAGGACATCCCGCGCGATTCACGCCCTCGCTGAGATCGGGTTCGAGGAGGTCGAATCGTCCCGCCTGCTCAGCGAGGTGATCGAGCGGCATGGGTTTGCGGTGGAGCACGGTGCCTCGGGCATGCCGACGGCCTTCGTTGCGCGGCACGGAAAGACCGGGCCGCACGTGGCGTTTCTCTGCGAATACGACGCGCTCCGTGGACTCGGCCATGCCTGCGGCCACAACCTCATCGCCATGTCATCGGCGGGTGCGGGCATTGCGCTGGCGCGTTCCCTCGACGAGCACGGCATCGAGGCGCGCGTCACCATCGTGGGTACCCCGGCGGAGGAGGGCGGCGGGGGCAAGATCCCGTTCTGCGCGGACGGCTTCTTCGATGACTGCGACGCCGTGCTCATCTTCCATCCATCGGATCGCACGGCATCGGTGCAGTACGCGCTCGCGTGCACGCATTGGGAGTGGACGTTTCGCGGCAAGGCTGCGCACGCGGCCGGTCACCCCGACCACGGCGTCAACGCCCTGGACGCGTTCGTGCAGGCATACAACGGCATCTCAGCCTGGCGGCAGCAGTTGCGCGACGACGCACGCGTGCACGGCTTCATCATCGAGGGTGGCACCGCGCCGAACATCATTCCCGAGCTCACGCGCGGCGAGTACCTGACTCGTGCGCGCGACCGTGAGTATCTGCGCGGTATGAACGTGCGTTTCCGCGCGATCTTCGAGGCCGCCGCGCTTGCCACCGGATGCGAGCTCCAGCTGGAAGAGCGAGAGACCTACCTCGATCTGCGATCGAATGCCGTTCTCGCGGAGCGCACCAGCGTGCACCTCGCCGGCGTCGGACTCAAGGAGGACGTCGTCGAGCCCTGGGCACGAACAGGCTCCACCGATGTGGGTGACGTTTCCTACGCTGCGCCGACGTTGCACCCGGAGTTCGCGATCGCGGAGGAGGGTGTCGGCCCGCACACGCATGCGTTCCGCGAGGCTGCGGTGACTCCGCGTGCGGAGGAGGCGATGTTGCAGGCGGCCGAAGTGCTCGCCCTCGTCGGCGCCGACGTGATTCTCGACCCCGACCTTCGCAAGCGCGTTCGCGACGCGTTTGCGGCACAGCCGCAACGCCGCGAGGAGTGGAGGGGCTCGGGAGCCTGACTCAGCGGTCGTGGACGGTGGTGTAGGCGAGCACGCCGCCGAATCCAAGGAGCCCGGCGCCCGCGACACTGTCGGTGACACGGATCGCGCGTGTGCCCATCGATCGCCGCGCCATCGCAACGCCGGTGGTGAGGACCGTCACCCACGTCAGGCTGCCGACCGCCACGCCGGCGACCAGGAGCGCGGTGGCACTCGTGGTGTTCACGAGTCCCGCAGTGCTGGCAGCGCCGAAGATCGCGCCCCACGACACGATGGTGGTTGGGTTTGACGCAGTGCCGCCGAGCGCGGTGAGAAATGCCCGTCGTGCGGTTGACGTCTCGAACGGCGTCTCACTGCCGACACGGACGCGCACCGCGCTGTAGAGGGTGCGCGCGCCGAGAAAGATGAGCACTGCGGCTCCGATGAGGCCGAGCGCGAGACGCACGGGTTGGATGCTCAGCAGCGGGGTGGCGCCGCCCGCGCCGGCGGCCGCGTAGAGGCCGTCGATGCATGCGATGCCGGCGCCGATGCCCAGTCCCACCTTCCAACCGCTGCGCAGCGTGGAACGGATCAGGAACAGTGACATTGGACCGAGCTGCAACGCAACGAAGAAACCGAGTCCGAACCCGATGAGCGCCGCGTGCATGGTCGCTCGACTCTACCGGAGGGCAGAGACTGGTGCCGTCGAGCCTACACGCCCTCGTCGAGACGGCCGAGCGCTGCCGCTGCGTGCTTCCGGGGTTCCCGAGGTGGAGCGACATGGACGACCACGTGATAGGTGATGAGCGCGACGGCGACGTGCATGATCATCAACACGAGCACCGCACGAGGTGGCTGGTGTCTCATGAGTAGCCACACGTCCGGGAGAAACAGGACGAGCGAGATGAGTACAGCGAGGCGGGTGAACAGCCACCGTGGCGCCGAGGTGACCCTCGTGGTGATCGGCCAGCCGGCGCATCCGATGACGACGCCGATGACTGTGAGCTTCGCGTAGTCGCCGAACTGGAAGTGCGGATCACCGACGGTGGTCGGGAAGATCGTCGTCGCGGCCTTGACGAGGATGGCATCGGCCAGGAGGGCACCCGCAATCGCGAGCAGCGTGGCAAGTGCGACCCACTCGAGGCGCGGCTGACGGCGGGACGGCGACCAGTCCACGCGCGCAAGCGCGAGCGCGCGATCGATGAACGCGATATTGGTTTTCACGATGCTGTGGCGCGAGGTGACCGCATCTCGGTAGCCTAGCGTCCCTTTCCTTGCAGGACGGTGAAGACGCGGAGTGAGAGTACGCTGCCTGGCATGCGTCGCCCCCATCGCTCGTGGTGATTTTGCGCCATGCGCCTGCTCGTTGCCGAGGATGATGCAAAGCTTCGCGACGTGCTCACTCGTGGGTTGACCCTGGCGGGGTATACGGTGGACGCATTCGCAGACGGCGTCGATGCGCAGACATCTCTGGTGAGTAACGCGTACGACGTTGCAGTCGTCGACTGGCGGATGCCGGGCCGCGATGGGATCGACGTTGTCGCGGAGTTGCGCGCTCGTGGGGTGTCGGTGCCGGTACTCATGCTCACGGCACGCGACACGCCGCCCGATCGGATCCGGGGACTTGATGCCGGATGCGACGACTACCTCGTCAAACCCTTTGACTTCGACGAGCTGCTGGCGCGGCTTCGTGCCCTGCTCCGCCGACCCGCAACAGCGCTTGGCGTGCAGCTGCGCATCGGCGCGTTGATCATCGACCCGGCGGTCGGTGCGGTATCGGCCGGCGGCAAAGCAGTCGCGCTGACGCCAACCGAATACGCGATCGTCGAGCTCCTCGCGCGACGAAGCCCGGCAGTCGTGCGCCGCGAGGCGATCGCCAACCACGCATGGCCTGATTCACTCGACGCTATCGGGTCCAACAACATCGACGTCCACATCGCGCGCGTGCGTGCCAAGATTGTGCATTGCAGCGTTCGCATCGAGGCCGTCCGGCGTGTCGGGTATCGGCTCGTGGAGCGCGAGCCATGACGTCCGGCATCGCGCGTCATGCGGTACGCACGGCAGTGAACGCCACGGCAATCGTCGCTGGGCTGATCCTCGTGCTGTGCATCGCAGTCGATGCAGTCGTCGCGCACACGCTGCGTTCGTCCGCTCAGATGCGGCTCACCGCCGAACTTCATCAGCTCGTCCCCGAATCCGCCGGGCGCGCACTCGACGAGCCAGATCTCGATGACCCCCTGCTGGTGTGGCGGATCGATGCGGCAGGGAGCGTTGTGCAGTCGACACCCGGTGCCCCGGCGCTGCCCGCCTCAGCTCGGTCCGCGGCCGCACCGACAGAGATGTCGATTGCGGGCAGCGACGTCCTCGTCGCCGGAGCCTCATTCCAAGGTGGGAGGCTGATCGGGGCGATCGGGCTCTCGGCGGAGTCGACCTCGTTCACGACCCTCCTCGTCACGGAAGCAGTGGTCGGGCCGATACTCCTGGCACTGGTCTTCGGTGGCGCATACGTGGTGGGGAGGCATGCGTCCGGACCGATCGAGCGCGCTCGACGACGTCAGCTCGAGTTCACCGCCGACGCGTCGCACGAGTTGCGGACGCCGCTCGCTGTCATTGAAGCCGAGACATCGCTTGCTCGCGCACACCAGCGCCCCGGGGAACCGGGCACTGAAACGATCGATCGTGTCGCCGCGGAGACGCGACGGATGCGCACCATCGTCGAGGATCTTCTCTGGCTGTCGCGGTTCGATTCGATGCCGCCCGACCCCATCGCGGAGACAGTTGACATGGCCACCGCGGCCGGGGTGGGCGAGCGACGATTTGAGACGATCGCCGACGGACGGGGAATCCGTCTGGACAACCTCTCGGACCCCACCGAGCCGGCGCTCGTCGACGCTCCGGCCGAATACATCGATCGCCTCATCGGCGTCCTCCTCGACAACGCGTGTCGCTACACGCCGCGGGGTGGCCGCGTCACCGTGGCTGCTTTGCGGGACCGCCAGCGCGTGCGTCTTGTCATCACGGACACGGGACCAGGCTTCCCGAAAGAGCGCCGGGAGCGCATCTTCGACCGGTTCCACCGCGGAACGAGCGAGGGTGACGGAGCCGGACTTGGACTTGCGATCGCGGATGCAATCGTCGGCGCCACTCGCGGCCGCTGGGAGATCAACGACCTCCCAAGCGGCGGAACGTCAGTCGGCGTCGTCTGGCACAGCTCGCGCGCCCACTTCACCGACCGCGTGGATACTCAGCGCTCCGCGCGGGCACGCACGGGCGGCGCGCCGGGCGAAGTCGAGTAGATCCGGCGGGAGCGCACGCGGGTCGATGATCGGGTACCCCCAGTCGTCCAACCGGATGCGTTCAGGGATCAGCTCGTCGCACATGCCGTGCGCCTTGCATTTGATCGGGTCAACGCGCAAACGCAGCCTCACCACCAGCCGGCCTCAGTCTCAGGGATGGGAAGCAGCGGCGGCTGTCCGCTGAATCGGCACGCACCGTTGCGAAGGTGCTGGCGGAGATCCGCGCCGAACACCTGCATGCCACTGATGAGAAACCGCGCTGCGCCATCAGGATGCTGGCACGCGCCGCGCCCGAGCACGTCCTCAGACCACCGGGTCAGCGTGTCGAGTGCGCCCTGTCTGGCTCGTCCCGTCGCGACCCTGTGGAACGTGTCGGCCAGCGCAGGCAGGCCGACGTGGCACGGGCCGCACTGCCGGGCGCTTTCGCTGGCGAGGTAGGCGAGCACTCGGTCTGTTTCGACCACGCCGCAGGCGTCTACGGGGAGGATCGCAATGATGCCGGCGCCGAGAGACGCGCCGGCGGATCGGAGCGCATCCACGTCGATTGGAATGTCCATGATCGCGCCGGCGGGGAGCCAGCGCCCGGAATACCCACCCATCAGGACGGCGCCTGGTTCGGCAATCAGTCCGCCGGCGCGCCCGGCGAGGTCCCGGGTCGTGGCGGTCGCGTCGGCTTCGAACACTCCGGGAGATGCCACACAGCCGGTGACGGAGAGCAGAACGGTTCCGGGGGTCCGCGGAGTTCCGGCAGACCGAAACCAACTCGCCCCGCGGCGAGCGATGAGAGCGGCGTGAGCGAGGGTCTCGACGTTCTGCACGAGCGTCGGCACACCGTCAACACCCTCCGCGTACGGGCGCGGCGGCACGACGCGGGGCTTCGCGAGCCGTCCCGAGACTCGGGCGATGAGCGCGGTCTCCTCACCGGCCACATAACGATTTGGTCCCGTGGCTATCTCGATGAACACGGGTGTGTCGACGCTGAGGCGGCGTTCACCGATCGCGACCCTGAGCGAGCGTCGCACATCGTCATCTGCGCGGGACGTGTAGACAATCGCACGCCGCGCTCCGAATGTCTCAGCGGCATGCTCGAGCCCGTCCAACACCAGATGCGGGCGGAGCAGCATCAACGTTCGATCCTTGTCGCTTGCCGGCTCACGCTCGGCGCCGTTCGCGATGACGACTGCGCCGGCACTGCTGACGTGATTCATCACCGCACGCCATTTTGTGCCTGTGGGGAACGCTGCACCTCCGCGTCCACGCAGCCCACCGGCGTCGAGCGCATCGAGTAGCGTGTGAGGTTCGACCACCGGACGCCGTCCGAACATGCTCGTATGCGTTTCAAGGGTCTCCGGGACCTGTGAGTCGGGAAGCAATCGTTGGGTCGTCTCGATCGCGGACATCAGGGTGTCACCGAAGCCTGGCGCGTCGAAAAGGTGCCGTTGATCGCCGTGCCGTTGGTCACCAGTTGCAGCGTGACGATCACTGATCCGCACGATGCCGTGACGTCACTGCTGCCGATGGAAGCAGCGGTATCGCAGAGCGAGGTCCCGGACCGCACTATCGAGAGGCGTCCCGATCCGTCTGCGTTCGCGACGATGACGACACCGAGCTGCGTATCGCGCGTGTCGACCATAGTGGCCGTCACGCTTGACGAGGATCGCGCAATCGTCCCTCGCACCGCGTCATCGATCCCAACAGCCAGCGCTGAAGGAATCGGGGTTGGTGCGGATGCGCTCCTCGTGGAGCCGGCGAGCAGATCGGCGGGCGTGCCCGCTGCTTTCGCCCAGCCCGGTTGCAGCGGGCCTATCGCCATCCACGCGATCAGCGCCAATGTCCCGGCCAGCCCGGCGACGATGCCGACCCATCCCAGTGGCCTGCGCTGAGGTCCGATATGGCTCAGCCGCCACACGAGTGTGCCGATGACGCCGATCACGCAGACGGTCACGAGCAACAGTGCCCACACCGATTTCGTGTCAGTGCCCGTGCCGATACCGTGGACGACTGCGATCGGCCAGCTGATGTACGCAAGCAGGTGCACGATTCGCCACGCTTTCCAGCTCAACCGGTGGCGAAGGAGGCTCGTTGCCGTGATGGCGATCAGCAGTTCGATGCTGACCACGCCGAGCCCAAGCCAGAGCGGGCGATACGACGCAACGAACGGGACCACGGCGTCGACAACCGTGAGCTTCGCAAACGGATCGAGCACCGAGGTGACAATGTGCACGAGCAGGAAGAACACGACGAGGAGCGACAGATCCCGGTGAACGGACTGCACGACGAACTTCGGCCATTCGCGCGTGCTGGTGCGCATCGATGTCACGAGCCCGATGACTACGGTCGCGCTCAGGAGGAGCAGCGAGGTATATCCGCTGGCACGCGTTGCGTACCACATCGGGGTCGGCCCGAGGGCTGCGACGATCACAGGAATGGCGGGATCAGGACCCGCCGGACACCGCGCTGGGGATCCCGCCGTTGCCTCCGGTCGGAACCTCGCCCGGCGGGACAAAGCCCGGCGATGTCACGCCGGTGGTGGGATCGCCTGGGGCATTCGTCTGCGTTGCGGCAGGCGCCGTCGCCACCGATCGTCCAGGCGCGGTCGTTGCGGCAACGAGCGCGATCAGTGCCGTGAGACCCGAGGCGCTGACGCCGGCGTAGACGGTGATCTTTCGCGCGCGCGCAAGACCCTGGTCTCTACGACGACGAGCCGAGTCCAACGGCGAGGAACGAGGCATGTCCTGAAAAGGTATGACAACCACCCTTGCAGAACGGTGAAGGTGCGCAGCCACCACCTTTCGGCGATGACTGCACACCCTCAGGCGGCGAACTTAGGCTGCCCGAACCTGGGCGGCGCGAGGGCCCTTGTCGCTGCGCTCCACTTCAAAGCTCACGCGCTCGTCGGCGGCCAGTGTGTCGAAGTTCAACGAACTGTCGACGCCGCTGCGATGGAAGAAATATTCCTGTCCATCTTCTGCGGAAATGAAGCCGAAGCCACGATCGGCAACGACCTTCTTGACGGTACCAGTCACTCTGGTCTCTCCAATTCCTTCTCGAACGCGATAACAGACGCAGCGCGTCCGTTCGAGAAGGAATGACGACCACGAGCGATTGCCCCGTGAACCGAGGCGATGCACACATCCTACCCTATCGTCCGAGTCGGCAAACCTTCCGTTCACAATCCGATCCAATGGCCGTTGCGTCTTCGCTCCTGGAATCGCAGCTTGTTCCCGAGCCACGCGCCGGTCGCGTCTATCGCTCGCAGCGGACGATTCGCCTCGCCGACGTTGCGGTCGACGGACGCCTTCGCCTCGACGCCATGGCTCGATACATGCAGGACATCGCTTCGGATGACGTCGCTGACGCCAAGGCGGAGGATGAGCTGCTGACATGGGTGGTGCGCCGTATGCTGATCGATGTCGTGCGGCAGTTCCGCACTGATCAGGCCGTGTCTTCAGCGACCTGGGCGAGTGGTTCGGGATCGCACTGGGCGGCGCGACGCACGACGATCGCTGGCGATGCCGGCGGCCATGCTGAGGCGGAGAGCATCTGGGTGCTGCTGGATCGGGCCAGCGGACGTCCCGCGCGCCTGCCGTCCGCGTTCGACGAGCTGTACGGAGAGTCCGGCCTCGGACGCAAGGTGTCGGCGAAGCTCGAGCTGCCTCCCGAGCCGGACCCCGAGGCTGTCCAGGTCCGCTGGCCGATCCGGGTCTCCGACATCGACACCCTCGGCCACGCGAACAACGCCGTGTACTGGGCCGCGATCGAGAGCGCGCTTGCAACCGATCAGGACGGCGCCCCGATCGGTGGTGCGATGCGTGGTGTGCTCGAATATCGCCGCCCGCTGGATCTGACCTCCGATCTCGCGCTCGCGATCGCTCGCGATCAGCGCGAAACCGCGGTCTGGTTCATCGACGGCGGCGACACCGCAGCGTGTGCGGTGATCCGCCGCCACGACTGACGGCGGAGACCGCGGCTCACGCCGCGGCCCGCCGCCGAGCCATGGAGATGTCGGTTCAGGAGGCCGCGATGCCCTCGAGCCCGGAATGTCCCGGCAGCTCGGGAGCGACCGAGCTGCCGGTGAATGCGAGCGACCCGCCGGCCTGCACCGCAAAGCCGTCGACGATGTCGGCTCCGCCGGTCTCGACGTAGAGGAAGGCCCCATCAGGTGTCGCGGCGAGATCGATCGGACCCGCATCGGTTGGGGTCTTGCTCACGATCGACGGCACCCCGCCAGAACCGATGGTGTAACCGGTGAGCGTGGCGCTCCCCGCATTGGCGCCGTAAAAGAACCGACCGGCACGCGCGACCCAGCAGAGCGCGGCCTCGCGGTTGACGAGCGACGCCAGCTCCGTCACGGTCCCATTGCTGTTGAGCGCGTACGTGGTCAGCGCGCTGACGCCCGCCTCGGTGACGACGAGGTCACCGGCGCGGTCGAAGGTGAATCCGAAGGGCACCGGAGTCGCCGACACCGTCGCGGTTGACGCCGAACTCAAGGCGCCGCCGGCGAACACGCGGAATACCTCGATGGAGCTCGTGTTTGCCTTGGTTGTCACGATGAGCTGGCGGCCGTTGGGTGAAAGACCGATCTGTCCCGGCGCGTTGAGGAACTCCGGCGTGAGATCGGGAGTGAGGCCGAGCGACCGTGCGCTGCCCGGGATTCGATGCAGCGTGTGCGAATCGAAGCCCTGGACCGAACCGGCACCGCCGGCATTCAGCACGTAGATACGGCCGCCGCTCGCAGTGACGCTGACAGGGGTCGTTCCGCCAGAGCCAACAGTCAACCGATGACTGAGCCGCGCGCCATTGACCTGGAATTCGGTGATGGAGTTGCTTCCACCGTTCACCACCACGAGGATTCCATCGCCCGCGTCATAGACCAGACTGCTCTGCGAAGCGAGCTTGTCGACGACCGCGCCGGTGAGCGCGACGCCGATCCCGCCTGTGTTGTACCGGCCAGCGAACGAGAGCTGCCCGTTGGCAGCGCGCCGGTAGGCGACGATCTGATTGCCGGTGGTGTCGTTCGTCTGCACGAATACCGCGTGATCACCGGCGATTGCGGGTGGTGCGGTGGCAGCGTGGGCAGCGAGCGGGGCCGCGAAACCTGAGATCCCGAGCACGATTCCCGCACCCACGACCATGCGAATGCCTCTCTTCACTGCGTTCTCCTCATATCGACGGACTGACGTTTCGCAGCACAGTCCCGCGCACGTGCTCGAGCGTTACGTCCGAACGTCTCCGCGTGAGCGCCATGTACCGCGTGTAACGTTTCGCCGGCCTCGCGAGACAGCAGCGCCATGTTGATGATGAGTCAGCGTCCCAACGGCGATCTCCCGGGTGCCCGCGGTGTCACGGGTCGGGGTGCGGCATCTAGGCTTTGCGATGTGGAAGCGGATGCGACCCTCGTCAATCGCTTGCGTGACGGCGATGAAGCCGCATTCGTGGCCCTCGTCGGCCGATACCATCAACCGATGGTGCGTCTCGCCCGCACGATGGTGTCGAGCGAGGCGGTCGCTGAGGAGGCCGTCCAGGACACCTGGCTTGGGGTGGTCCGCGGCATCGAGCGGTTCGAGGGTCGCTCCTCCTTCAAGACGTGGCTCTTCCGAATCCTGGCCAACCGGGCGCGCTCCGCAGGTGCACGCGAAGAGCGCATCGACCCGATCCTCAGCGTCGACGCGGGGCGCTTCGACGCCGGCGGACAGTGGGCCGACCCGGTTGAGCAGTGGCGGACCGAGCTTGATGACCGTCTCGAGGCGGCCGTCTGGGCGCCGATTCTCAAGTCCGCCCTGGAACAGTTGCCGTCACGTCAGCGCACGGTCGTCGTGCTTCGCGACGTCGAGGGTCTCTCCAGCGATGAGGTGTGCTCGGTGCTCGGCATCACGTCCGGGAATCAGCGGATCCTGCTGCACAGAGGGCGCAGCCGCATGCGCGAGATCCTCGACGGCGAGATGGGGAGGGACTGAGCGATGCTGTTCCTGCGATCCAGAGACCTCGTCTGCCAGGAGATGGTCGAGCTCGTCACCGACTACCTGGAGGGGACGCTCTCACGACGCGACCGGCGGCGCTTCGAGCACCATCTGCGTGGTTGCCCGAACTGCACTGCGTACCTCGACCAGATTCGGGCGACCATACGTGCCACGGGACGCATCGAACCCGATGATTTGACGCCAGACGCACGAGAGGATCTGACCGAGCTCTACCGCCGCTGGCGCTCCGAATAGCCTTATTCCACCTCGGGTTTGCGCGCGCGGCTCGGTGCCACGCGCGACGGCTCGCCGGGCATCTTGGGATACTGCGGCGGCCACGGCGCGTCGGGGAGCCCTGCCGCGGTGTCGCGCACGTGCAGCGCGAGCACAGGCTCGAGCGACTGCGGTGCCGACGACATCGCCAACCACGGATCGCCGTCGCGCGCGACGCGCGGGGGAACGGTCACGATGGTGAATGTGTTGGGGTCCACAGAGTCGAGCTCGTCCCACGCGAACGGCGTCGACACCTGAGCCCCTGGGCGCGCGCGAACGGACCACGCGCCGAAGATGGTCTTGTGCGGCGCGTTCTGGTTGAAATCGACGAATACTCGCGTGCCGCGCTCCTCCTTCCACCAGGCACAGGTGATGAGGTCCGGACGGCGGCGTTCGAGCTCGCGCGCAACCGCGACAGCAGAGGAGCGGACCTCGTACGAGGTCCAGAGCGGCTGCAGGCGAACGTAGACATGGATGCCGCGGTTGCCGGTGGTCTTGGGCAGGCACGCGACACCGAGCTCGTCGAACAGCGCGTGGACCTCACGGGCGGCCTCCTGGACCATCGCGAACGTGACCCCCGGGCTCGGATCGAGATCGATCCGGAGCTCGTCGGCGTGCTCGGGGTCGGATGCCTGCGACGGCCAGACGTGGAACCCGAGGCAGCCCATGTTCACCGCCCACAGCACGTGCGCGAGGTCGGCTGCCACCAGCGCTCGCGACGTCGTCCCATTCGGCGTGCTCACGATCGTCGTCTCCAGCCAGTCGGGTCGAGTATCCGGGACCCGCTTCTGGAAGAAGGACGGCCCGCTCGCCCCGTTAGGAAAGCGCTGGAGCAACACGGGTCGGCCTCCCATCGCGCGCAGCAGCGGCTCCTCGACCGACTGGTAGTAATGGACGAGATCGAGCTTGGTTTCGCCGCGCTCGTTGAAGTACACCTTGGCGGGGTTGGTGATCTGGACCTCGCGACCGGATGCCTCGACCACCACGGCGTCATCAGCCATCGCGGCCGAGCATAGACGCCTCGGAACGCAGTGGAGCGCCACAATCCTCTCCGCGAGGAGGCGCACAAGTTGGCTGACGATTCCCAGGACTTCGGAGGTCTCATCGACTTCCACCCGTATCGCGACCGTTTCCAGGCCTATCACCGGATCCCGACCGAGCCGCGCTCCCGCGAGAGCATCCTTGCCGAGCTCGGAGCCATGGCCGAGGAGGAGGACCGGATCGGCAACGCCGGACGCGTCTCGGGATCGATCTATCACGGCGGACACGATCACTACCGCTTCCTGATCGAGGCCTACGGCCTCTTCGCACACGCGAACGTCCTGCAGCGGGACATGTACCCGAGCGCGACGAAGCTCGAGGGCGAGATCGTGGCGATGACGGCGGCGCTGCTCCACGGGGATGCCGTTGCATCGCATCACCCGGGCGACGAGGTCTGCGGCGTGGTCACGTTCGGTGGCACCGAGAGCCTGATCAACCCGATGCTCGTGTACAGGGAGCGCGGCAGAATCGAGAAGGAGATCACAGAACCGGAGGTGATCGTCCCCGTGACCGCACACGTGGCGTTGCAGAAAGCGGCGCACATGCTCGGGATCAAGCTCCTCCAGGCGCCTGTGGGCGACGACTGGCGAGCCGACGTCGGCTGGATGCGCGACCACGTGACCTCGAACACGGTGGCGATCGTCGGCTCCGCCGGCAACTACCCGCACGGGCTCATTGATCCGATCGAGGAGCTCTCGGAGCTGGCGCTCGAGTTCGACCTCGGCCTCCACGTCGACGGGTGCATGGGCGGCTTCATCCTCCCGTGGGCGGAGAAGCTCGGCTACCCGATCCCGACGTTCGACTTCCGGCTCCCCGGCGTCACGAGCATCTCCGCCGACACCCACAAGTTCGGCTACGCCCTCAAAGGCACGTCGGTGCTCCTGTACCGCGGCACCAAGCTGCGCCGCTACCAGTACTTCAGCTACCCCGACTGGCCCGGCGGCATCTACATGTCGCCGGGGCTCTCCGGCAGCCGCTCCGGTGGCGTGGTCGCCGCGGCGTGGGCGGCGATGCTCAGCCTGGGCGAGGAGGGCTACCTCGAGATCGCTGAACGGATCTTCGAGACGGCGGCGGTCATTCTTGAGGGCATCGCGGCGATTCCGGAGCTCGAGATCTTCGGCGACCCGACGTTCATCATTGCGTTCCGCGGTCGCGGCATCGACATCTACCACGTCAACGATTACCTGATCAGCAATGGCTGGCGGCTCAACGCGCTGCAGCTGCCGCCCGGACTGCACTTCTGCGTCACCCGGCCCAACACCGCGGACGGGGTCGCGGAGGCATTCCTCGCAGACCTGCGCGGCGCGGTGGAGTACGCGAAAACGCCGGACCTGGGTCCGGCCACGAGTGGCGCGCTGTACGGACTCGGCGGCTCGCCCGAAGGGAACGAGGCGCTGGATCTGCTGTTCGCCGCCGCCCTCGACGCGATGTACGACGTGGTCCCCTGAGGCGATGACCGAGCCCTGGATCCTCGCGGTCGACCTGGGGACCGGGGGACCGAAAACGGGCGCGGTGTCACTCGAAGGGGAGCTGCTTGCGGTCGCGCATCGGACCGTCGAGACTGCGTACAGCGACGACGGCGGCGCCGTGCAGGACGCGGCCGCGTGGTGGCAGGGGATCCGCGAAGGCGTCGCGGAAGTGCTCGCCAGTGGCGTGGCGAACGACGGCGTCATCGGTGTCGGGATCACCGGCCAGTGGGGGTCGACGGTGCCAGTCGACGCAAGCGGCGAAGCACTCGGGCCGTGCTTGCTCTGGGCCGATACCCGCGGCGGGCCGCTCTCAGCGCGGCGCATGGGTGGCCCGATCAGCATCGTCGGCTACACGCCGGGGAACCTCGTGAGCTGGTTGCGGATGACCGGAGGGGCGCCGTCACCACACGGAGCGGACCCGCTCGGCCATGCTCTGCATCTCCACGAGCGCGAATCGGAGCTGTACGCGCGCACGGAGACGCTCCTCGAGCCACTCGACTATCTCGGGATGCGGTTCACCGGCCGCTGCGCTGCCACGCCGGCGTCGATGATCCTGTCCTGGCTCACGGACAACCGTCGTGGCGGCAAGCACGGCTACGAGCCGGCGCTTGTTCGCCGTTCCGGCCGGGATGCCGCCAAGCTCCCCGAGCTGCTGCCCACGGGCAGTGTCCTCGGCGGGATCACGCCCGATGTCGCGACCGAGCTCGGCCTGCCGAGCGGCATTCCCGTGGTGGCGGGGATTCCTGACCTGCACACCGCCTACCTCGGGTCGGGCGCCGTGGACGCGTACGCCGGACACATGACCGTCAGCACCACCTCGTGGATCGGCTGCGAGGTGCCGTTCAAGCGCACCGACGTCTTCCACCGGCTCGCGTCCGTCCCAGGGGTGCGCGCCGGCCGGTATCTCGTCGCCAACAACCACGAGACGGCGGGCCTCTGCCTGCAATGGTTGCGCGATGCGGTCGGAGCGGGCGAGGGCGTATCCGCATCCGAATCCGACTACGCGCGGCTCACCGCGATTGCCGCGACTGCACCGCCCGGATCCGGCGGTGTGGTGTTCACGCCGTGGCTCAACGGCGAACGCAGCCCGGTGGAGGACCGGAACCTGCGTGCGGCGTTCCTCAACATCTCGTTGACGACGGAGCGTGCCCACCTGATCCGCGCCGTCCTCGAGGGAGTCGCGTTCAACGCGCGATGGTTGCTCGACGCCGTCGAGCGATTCGTCAAGCGGCCGATGCCAGTGTTGCGCATCCTCGGTGGCGGGGCGATCTCCGATCTCTGGTGCCAGATCCACGCCGACATCCTCAACCGGCGCATCGAGCAGGTCGCCGATCCGATGTACGCGAACCTGCGCGGCGCCGCGTTCTTCGCGGCGATATCCCTTGGCAGGATGGACTTTGCCGACGTCGGCGCTCGCGTGCGAGTCACCGGAACGTTTGACCCCGACTCGACCGCGCGTGCGGTCTACGAGCCGATATACAGCGAGTACCGGCGCCTGTACCATCGCCTCCACGGGATGTACGCGAAGTTGAACGCATGAGCATCGATACCGCGCGCGCTCCCGGCGTTCGCTGGGTGATCCTCGGCGTGTATGCGCTGCTCGCGGCATGCACGCAATTGCTGTGGCTGAGCTTCGCCGCCATCGACACGGAGACCGCGAACGCATTGCACACCGACGTCGGCGCTGTCGGTGACCTCGCGGCAGTATTTCCGTTCGTCTACGTCGTGCTCGCGCTCCCGGTAGGGCGGCGACTGGACTCGCACTTCACCCAGTCGCTCGGCATCGGCGCGGTGCTCACCGGTGGTGGCGCGTTGTTGCGGCTGATCGCGCCATCGTCGTTCGCGGTGCAGCTGATCGGGCAGTTCGTCATCGCAGCAGGACAGCCGTTCGTGCTCAACAGCATCACCAAGGTTGCCGCGCGCTACTTCCCGCTCTCGCAGCGCGCGACGGCGATCGCCGTGGGGAGTGTCGCACTGTTTGCCGGCATCCTCGCATCGGTGCTCATCGCCGGCCCGCTCTTCACCGCCGGCGGTCTCGGAC
The DNA here is from genome assembly GCA_036521195.1 of Candidatus Dormiibacterota bacterium. Classification (GTDB taxonomy): domain Bacteria; phylum Chloroflexota; class Dormibacteria; order Aeolococcales; family Aeolococcaceae; genus Palsa-851. The sequence goes on along the minus strand of DATDID010000051.1, from coordinate 45,320 downwards.
TCGTGCTCACCATCGAGGCGATTCCATCGGTGATCGCCACCGTGCTCATGTTGGTGCTGCTGCGCGTTCCCGCCGCGTACACCGACGACGCGTCGACATCCGTCAGCCTGCGATGGCTCGTGAAGGATCGCCTCATGTGGCTGCTCGCCGGGCTCATCTTCATCGGCATGGGCGTGTACAACGCCGTGGCGACGTGGCTACAGCCGGTCCTCGCCGAGTTCGGTCAGGGCGGCGCGGCCGGCAACCTCATCGCCGTGCTCACCGCGGGCGGCATCGTCGGTGCAGCGGTGCTCCCGCCCGTCGTCGCATCACGTGATCAGCGCCGCCCGATGCTCATCATCGCGCTCGTCTTCAGCGCCGTTGCGTTTGCGGCAACCGACCTGCGCCACGATGTCGTGTGGCTTTCGATCTGGTTGTTCGCAACGGGATTCCTCTTGATGGCGTGCCTGCCGGTCGTGCTCGACTGGTCCGCGGTGCACGCCGGGTCGGCAGGCGAAGGCGCGGCTGCGGGGTTCCTGCTCATGTCGGGAAACCTCGGCGGCGTGGTGCTCGTCCTGGTGATTCAGGCGGTGATGGGCAACGCGTATCTGCCGCTTGCGGCACTGGCGATCATCGCAGTGCTCGGCATCCCGCTGGCGGCCGGGCTTCCGGGACGCGCCGCCTTGCGCACCGTCGGGCAGGCGGTTCCGGACTAGGGCTCACGCCTTGGCGGTGCTGCCGTCGCGTCGCTTGACGGCGAGCGCGGAGATGGCCTCCAGCAGGCATCGATGTGCATTCGATGCGGTGATCTCGGCCCAGTCGTATGGCGGTGACACTTCGACCACGTCCATCGCCACCACGTCGGTGCGCAGCACGATCTGACGGATCGCGCTCAGCAGGTCGACCGGTTGCATACCGCCGGGTTCCGGCGTCCCCGTTCCGGGAGCGAACCCGGGATCGAGGACGTCGATGTCGACCGAGAGGTAGATGTGCGTCGGGCCGTCGAGCGCCTGCGCGATCGCGTCCTCGATGACGGGGACGACGCCGCGGTCGCGCAGCTCGCCCATGAGATGCCAGCGCATGCCCTGCTCGCGCATCCAGTCGAAGACGTCTTTCGGCGGCCAGTATCCGCGCAGGCCCACCTGCACGAAGTTTCGGCCGGGGACGACGCCCGACTCGATCAGACGGCGCATTGGCGAACCGTGCGAGTACAGGTTGCCGAACTGGTTGTCGCCGGTGTCCGCGTGCGCGTCGAAATGCACGATGCCGAGGCTCCCGGGCGGGTACGCCGCAGCAACGGCAGTCGCGGACGGCCAGGTGATGGAGTGGTCACCGCCGATCACCATGGGGACGATGCCTCGCTGCGCGACCTCGCCGACCCGCTCACGAATCGCGCTGTGCGAGATCTCCGCCATGCCGGGCAGGCACATCGCATCGCCGTAGTCGATGACGCGAAGCACGTCGAGCGGAGCGACCTCGAGCTCGAGATGCCACTCCGCGGATTGATACGACGCAGTGCGGACGCTCCGGGGGCCGAATCGGGCGCCGGGCCGGTATGTGACGCCATCGTCCCAGGGCGCGCCGACGACCGCGATGTCAGGACGCACCTCGTCGAGTTGATCGGTGGTCGTGAGCAGGGGGACGCGGCAGAAGGTCGTCGGCCCGAGGTATGCGGGCCCGTCGGCATATCGCTCCACGGTGGCCAAGCCTATTCCCCGCACGGCCGGTCAGGGGTAACGCCGGGGCGTCGACTTCGATACTGTCGGCGGATGCGGACCCTCACCAGCGTTCCCGGGGAGGCACACAGGTGACGGAGCTCGCAGACTTCGAGGCCCTGAGCTTCGATTGCTACGGCACCCTGATCGACTGGGAAGCGGGCATCACTGCGGCGCTCGCGCCGTGGGTCGCTCGCAACGCGATATCGCTCGACGTGGGCGCGTTGCTCGAACGCTATGCCATCGCGGAAAAACGTGAGGAGCTCGAGTCACCTGCTGCGCCGTATCCGGATATCCTCGCGGCCGCGTTGCGGAGTCTCGGCGCAGATCTCGGCGCTCCTGTGAGTGTCGACGACTCGACACTGCTTGCGCGATCGGTCCCCGACTGGCCGGCGTTTCCCGACTCGGCTGCAGCGCTCGCGCGTCTCGCGACGCGGTACAAGCTGATCATTCTCTCCAACGTCGATCGCGACTCCTTCGCGGGCAGCAACGCTCGTCTGGGCGTTCGCTTCGACGCGATTGTCACGGCACAGGATGTCGGCTCATACAAACCGTCGCCGCGCAACTTCGCGGCGCTGCTTGCCGCGGCCGGTAGCCTGGGCGTCGAACGCGGACGGCTGCTCCACGTCGCGCAGAGCCTGTTTCACGACCACGTTCCGGCGCACGGCGCAGGTCTGCAGACTGTGTGGATCAACCGGCGCGCAGGGCGTCCCGGTTGGGGCGCCACGCCGCCGCCCGAGGCCGAGATCCACCCTGGCTGGACGTTCGCGACGATGGCGGACTTCGCGGCTGCCGCCGTCAAGCCCTGACCCCGGCGCAGCTACGCGCCGAGGTGTCGGCGGAAGAACGCGACGTAGTTCAGGCGCTCGTACAGCGGCGTCCTGAGGTGGCCGCCGGGATGGATGTGCATCGCCTTGTCGACCGAGCCGAGCGCATCGAACAGGCGGAGCCCCGCCTCACGGGTGACCAGTTCGTCGTTCCACTGAAAGACGAAGAGCACGGGCGCCGTGGTGCGACGCGCAGCCTCCTCGAGGGGCCCCGGTTCCGCGGACAGGCCCGCGAGGCCGAGCACCGCAGCACGCACCCGTGGTTCCGAGGCCAGGAGTGGCAGTCCGATCATGGTCCCCATCGAGAAGCCCCAGTAGCCGACACGCCCATCGCGGACGAGGTCGTCTGACTCGAGCATGTCGATAACGGCTCGCCATTCCCTGACATTCCGGCCGATGTTCTCGACCCAGCGGCGTGTGTCGTCCGCGCTCAAGTTCATGACCGACCCCTCGCCGGGTCCTGCGGCGATGCGCCGGGCGAGCTGAGCGCGGCGCGCGTTCGACGCCGCGATGTCGACAACCCTGTCGCCGTGGTCCGGTGCATCGACCGCCACCGCGGTGTACCCCAGGTCGCCGACGAAGCGTCGCGCAAGCGAGAGCACATTGGCGACCCGCTTGTGTTGCGTCGCTCCGTGCCCGATGAGGATGACCGGCGCCGGCCCGGGGTTCTCAGCGGCGGTCCACATGATGCCGGGGACGACCGCACCATCCACCGTCATGTCGAAGCGGCGCTCGATGATGGCGTCGTCGCTGGACTCGCTGATGACTCGCACGGCAGCAAGGACACTACCGGTTCTGCCTGTCGCCCCCGGGTCGACACAGGGGATGCCGGCTGGTGCCGGCATCCCCTGATCGATCAGCGCTCCTGACGTTGCTGGATCACGACCAGCGCCAGTTCTCCGGATAGATCTGCAGGAGGGGATCCTGCGGTCCGGTGCCCTTGAGATCCTTGTTGATCTCGGAGAGCTGCGCGTAGGCGGTTGGCAGCCAGATGACCGGCAGTTGCTTCGCGAGATAGTCCTCGTAGGTGTTCATTGCCGAGACGCTGTTGCTCGTCTCGGTGGCGAGGATGTCGCTCTCCGCCTGCGAGTCGCAGTAGCCGCCCGAGTCCGAGCCCGCGTACTGCACGCTGGCGCCGGATCCGGTGCACGACCACAGCTCATCGCCGGTGGGGTAGTAATCCGGCGCGTAGATCCAGCCACCGCCCCAGAACTCCATGTCCCAGGTGCACGATGCGCCGGGCTTGCACGGTGCCGCGTTGCCGATGACCGTGTCAAAGGGAGCGGTCGTGAGGTCGATCGCGATGCCCGCTTGTGCGAAGTCCGACTTGAACTGCGCCATCTCCTGGTCGAGCGATGCCTGGCCGCTCTCGTACTGGAGGCTGAACGACGCTTTGGCCCCTGCCTTGACGCCCGCACCGCACTGGCCGGTGCCCGTGCCTGGGTTCGAGCAGACGCTGGTGCCGCCCGGGTTGACCGTCCACCCGTTGGCCTTCAGCAGTGCGACCGCCGCTGTGGGGCTGTACGGGTACGGGTTCGACTTCTCGAACGAGTCGACGAAACTCGAGGTCGGCTTGGTCGGGACAGGGCCGTAGGTGGGGTATGCATACCCGAAGAACGCCTTGTTGATGAAGGTGTTCTGGTCGACCAGGTCCTGCATCGCCTGGCGGAAGTACAGCTGGTTGAAGATGGGTCCGCTTGTCGGATTGGTGAAGTTCTCCGGGAAGTACGTGATCTGCCACCCCGTCCAGGGTTCGAAGTTGTAGACGTTGTCGAGCGTCGACCGTTCCGGCACGTTGCTCGCGGGCAGATAGCCGTAGTCGACTGTCGCGTCCTGCGGCGACGTCGCGGACTTGAGCTCGTTGAACTCCGCGGTTGCCTGGGTGTACGGGACCTCGTTGAACTGGGTGAGCGTGGGTTTGACGGGTCCGCCGTAGTTGGGGTTCGGAACCATCGAGACGTTGCCCGCGGTGTCCATCGACTTCAGCTTCCACGGCCCCGAGACCACCTGCCAGAGCGGGTTGGTGTCGTAGGTCGAGATGCTCTTCGACTGCGCGTCGAGGAACTTGAAGACCGCCTGCGCGCCAGCAGGGGTCTCGTCGTAGTTGCCGACAGGACCAGTGGCCGACTCCTTGTCCCAGACATGCTGGGGGAGCGGGGTGATCTGGCTCAGCTCGTTATAGGTGAAGAAGTACGAGCCGTACGCCTGGCTGAGGTTGAAGGTGATCTGCAGCGGGTTGGTCGGGCTGATGGTGGTGCTCGTGACGTTGTCCGGGTACTCACCCGGGGAATAGCCGGCCCAGTTCTCCTTGTTGGCGGTCACGAGGTTCTGCCAGAACTGGACGTCACGCGCGGTGATCTGGGTGCCGTCCGACCACTTCCATCCCTTCAACGTGACCGTCACCGACTTGCCATCCGCGGAGTACACCGGCGGATCGGCGAGGCTGAGGCTGTTGTTCAACAGCACCTGCCCGTTGTCACCGAACCAGTACAGAGGCCGGTACATGAGGAACTGGAACTGGCTCAGGTTCGAGACGCTGAAATACTGCAGGCTCGCGAGCGGCAGGATGTAGTTCGGTTGGGATCCCGGACCTTCAGCGAAGGTCGCAGTCGTCTTCGTGACTCTCGGACCCGACGCGGTGTTGCTGGTGCTCCCGCACGCCGCAACGATGAGCATCCCACCGAGTCCGAGCAACGAGACGACACTTCTCAGTCGCCATGCGTGTTTCGACGTCATATACGCCTCCTCAGAGAGTCGAACGGTTCATCCGCATGCTGACGATACGGAACGCACTATGTACGTCGATACGGTCGCGGCGGAAATTCATTCCAACGGGGGATGGGTTACTTCGCGCAAAAGCGCAAAATGGCATCACCCTTTTGGCGAGAAGTGGTAATTGCGGAAGGGATTGCGGCGACGGCGTTTGCAGCGATGACACGCACGCGACCGATGGCTCGGCCCGTTGCGCTGTAAGGCATTCGCTCAAAAATCATCCTCGTGGGTGATGAGACGACGGACCGAAAAACAGAGAATGGCACGATGGCGTTGTTGCAGAGTGGTACATCGGAATGGCCGGCATCACGCAGTCGTAAGTGGTACTCGTCATTCGTCGTCAGGTGCGTCACGCTGGTACTGCTTGGTCGTCCGGGTTACGCGAGTCTCTGTCCCACGACGCAATGCGCGTTGCCTCCTTGTGGCCCGGCGACCAAGCACTTCGCGCGGGTGCGTCGGTGAAGACGGCGCCGAGCGCGGGCCTCAGTCCCTACATCGCGTTCGACAGAGCGTCGGGCGTCCCCTACTACACCCAGATCTACGACGGGTATCGGATGGCGATCCTCTCGGGCCGCCTCGGCCCTGGTCAGCGGTTGCCCTCCACGCGCACGCTCGCGGCGGAGCTGCAGATCTCGCGGCTTCCGGTGCTCAACGCCTTCGAGCAACTCCTGCACGAGGGCTACCTCGAGGGCAAGGTCGGCTCGGGCACGTACGTTCGTGACTGCATCCCGGATGAGGTCGCGCGGCCGATGCGCCTGCGCCGTCCGCTCGAGCCGCCGCTTCCGGTGCGCAGAACACCCGCGCCGCCACCCGGCGTCTACGGCGCGTATCGCGACCAGGGCGCCGGCCTGTTTCGAAGCATTCCAGCGCTCGACCGCTTTCCACATGAGACGTTTGCGCGTCTGACGCGACGGCACGCGTCACATCTCACGCCGGGCATGCTCGCATACGGAGATCCGGCGGGTTACGCGCCGCTGCGCGAGGCGATCGCCGCATACCTTCGAACTGCGCGTGCGGTCGACTGTGATGCGGCCCAGGTGATCATCCTGTCGGGATCGCAGATGGGATTGCGCGTGGCGGCGATGACGGTGAGCAACCCGGATTCCATCGTATGCATGGAGGAGCCCGGATACCGCGGTGCGCGCCACGCGCTCGGCACCTCCGCCGCGAACGTCGTGGGCATTCCCATCGACAGCGATGGCATCGATGTCAGCGCCATCAACCGGCTCGGACCGCGTGCGCAGCTCACGTACGTGACGCCGTCGCATCACTATCCGCTCGGTGTTTCGATGGCCGTCACGCGCCGGCTGGAGCTGCTGGCGTGGGCGGAGCGCAACAACGCGTGGATCCTCGAGGATGACTACGACAGCGAGTACCGATATTCCAGCCGCCCGCTTGGCGCGCTCCAGGGCATGGACACGAGCGGACGCGTCATCTACATCGGCACGTTCAGCAAGGTGCTGTTCCCAGCGATCAGGCTCGGCTACGCCGTCGTGCCCCATGAGATGGTGCTCCGCTTCGTCAGGATGCGCGAGACGTTCGACCTGTTCTCTCCGACGCTCTATCAACTCGTGCTGACCGACTTTCTGCGCGAAGGCCATTTCGCGCGCCACCTTCGGCGCATGCGCGCCGTGTACCTGACCCGCAGGGACGCGATGATCACCGCAATCGAGGAGCATGCGAGCGATGTCCTGACTGCCGGCAACATCGACGCGGGACTGCACCTCGTTGCGTTCCTGCCCGATGGCACGGACGACAAAGCCGTCGTTCGGGCGGCGGCAGAGGAGAGCATGTATCCGACGGCTCTCTCCACCTGCTACGCCAACGGGGGCTCGCGGCCGGGCCTCATCCTCGGGTTCGGCGGGTCAGATGAACCCACGATCACGAGCGCGATACGACGCCTCGGCGGGGTGATCCGCGCCCTGATCTGACGCGCCCCGGGGGTGGGGCTGTCGAGCCGCGTATCGTTGTCCGGTGCAGCGCGCACGTCCGGTGAACAGCGCCTGAAGCGGAGGGCCCACGGGCATGCTTTCGTACGCATCGGGAGTCAGCTCCTTGCCGTTGCTCGGCGAGACGATCGGCGAGAACCTGCGGAGGACCGTCGAGGACCACGGTGATGCCGAGGCGCTCGTTGTGCCCCATCAGGCATACCGCGCGACCTATCGTCAGCTCTGGGAGCAGGTCTCGCTCGCCGCCCGCGGGCTCCTCTCGCGCGGCGTCGCCAAGGGGGACCGCGTGGGCATCTGGGCGCCCAATCGGTACGAGTGGGTGGTGGTGCAGTTCGCCACCGCTCGCATCGGCGCGATCCTGGTCAACATCAACCCTGCCTATCGCACGAGCGAGCTGGAATACGCGCTGCGACAGTCCGGGGTGTCGTTCCTGCTTCTCGCGCGCGCCTTCCGTCAGGCCGACTATGTCGGCATGCTCGCCGAGGTGAAGGGCGCGTGCCCCGACCTTCGCCAGGCGCTGGTGCTCGAGGACGGTTGGGAGTCGCTGTTGCGCGACGGTGCGACGGTGTCGGAGGAGGCGCTCGCCGCCGTCGAAGCCGGGCTGCAGTGCGACGACCCCATCAACATCCAGTACACGTCCGGCACCACGGGATTCCCGAAGGGCGCAACGCTTTCACACCACAACATCCTCAACAACGGCTTCTTCATCGGCGAAGGCGTGCAGTACACGCCGGCCGATCGCGTCTGCATCCCCGTGCCGTTCTACCACTGCTTCGGCATGGTCCTCGGCAACCTCGCCTGCACCACGCACGGCGCCTGCATCGTCGTTCCCGCGGAGGCGTTCGAGGCCGGCATCGTGCTCCGAGTCACGGAGGAGGAGCGCTGCACATCGCTGTATGGCGTGCCGACCATGTTCATCGCGGAGCTCGATCACCCTGACTTTGCGAGCTTCGATTTGAGCCTGCTGCGCACCGGGATCATGGCCGGCTCACCGTGCCCCGTCGAGGTGATGAAGAAGGTGCAGTCGCGCATGAACATGCGCGAGGTAACCATCTGCTACGGCATGACCGAGACGTCGCCGGTGTCGACGCAGAGTGCGCTCGACGACCCACTCGAGAAACGCGTGGGCACCGTTGGTCGTGTGCATCCGCACGTCGAGGTGAAGATCGTCGACCCCGAGACGAACCAGGTGGTCCCGCGTGGATCCGCCGGCGAGCTGTGCACACGCGGGTACAGCGTGATGCTCGGGTACTGGGACAATCCCGGCGCCACCGCCCAGGCGATCGACGTCGCGCGCTGGATGCACACCGGCGATCTCGCGACGATGGACGACGAGGCGTACGTCAACATCGTCGGTCGGATCAAGGACATGATCATCCGTGGCGGCGACAACATCTATCCGCGCGAGGTGGAGGAGTTCCTCTACGGTCATCCCGATGTCAGCGACGTCCAGGTGATCGGCGTTCCGTCCGAGCGGTACGGCGAGGAGGTCATGGCCTGGGTCAAGCCGAAGGACGGCTCGGTGCTCACGGGCGAAGTGCTCGACGCCTTCTGCCGCAACCGGATCGCGAGCAACAAGATCCCTCGGTACTGGAAGTTCGTCGACGGATTTCCGATGACGGTCACCGGTAAGGTGCAGAAGTACCTCATGCGTCAGGCAGCGGTCGAAGAGCTGGGCCTGGAGTCGGCAGCCGCGGTGACAACAGCCTGAGCATCGGACTGGCGCTCGCGGCGGCGGCACTGTGGGGGAGCGGCGATTTCCTCGGTGGGCTTGCCAATCGAAGGACGCCCCTCCTGTCGGTGCTGCTCATCTCGCAGGGGATCGGTCTCGTCGGGATGCTTCTCGTCGCGCTCATCATCGGAGGCTCTGCGAGCCCGGCGGACCTCGGCTATGGCGCCCTCGGCGGCCTCGCTGGAGCAGCCGGCGTCGCCATGTTGTACCGCGGTCTCGCGTCAGGTGCCATGTCGCTTGTCGCCCCGGTCACCGGCGTGGTTGCGGTCGTGGTCCCAGTCGCGGTCGGTGTCGGCGAAGGAGAACGTCCCGCGCTGCTCCAGTATCTCGGCATCCTGCTGGCGATCACCGCCGTCGCGCTCCTGTCCGCGAGCGGGAGCAAAGCGCTTCGCATCAGCAGGAGCACCCTGCTCCTGGCGATCGGCGCGGGAATCGGCTTCGGTCTTTTCTACGTGGCGCTCGCGAAGACGTCGAGCGACGCGAATCTGTGGCCGCTCGTGACTGCCCGCGCGGCGTCGGTCCTTGTCCTCGTTGCGATCTCGGCGGGTGCGCGGCGCGTCCCCGGCTTCGGCCGCACCAATCCGTTGGTGATCGTCGGCTCCGGCGTGTTCGACGTGACCGCCAACGCCCTGTACCTGCTGTCGGTGCACGGCGGGTTGCTCGCCATCGTGGCGGTGCTGGTGTCCCTGTATCCGGTATCCACCGTCCTGTGCTCGATGCTCGTTCTCGGCGAACGGCTGCGCACGCCGCAGATCACGGGGGTTGCCCTTGCGTTTGCGGCCGTCGTCCTGATCACTGCCGGCTAGTCGAACGCCTGGGCCACATCCGACGCGAGCTGGAGTCTTCCGCCGCGGCGCGGTGGCTGCGAGTCGTAGACCTCGTAGGTGCCCTTGCCGGCGGCTTTCGCCTTGTACATCGCAAGGTCCGCATGGCGCAGCAGCCGATCCGCGTCGGTGGTGTCGCTGCCGCTGAGCGCGATGCCGATGCTGGCGCTCGGTTCGATGGTGGTGCCGTGAATGTCGAGCGGCGCGCTCAAGGAGGCCATGATCCGTTCGCAGGCGCGGACGACCTGTTCACTGCCGCCGATATCCTCGAGCAGCACTGCGAATTCGTCGCCACCGAAACGAGCTGCGGTGTCCGATGGCCGGAGTGCCTCCTGCAGTCGCCGCGCGACCACTGTCAGCAGCTGATCGCCGGCCGCGTGGCCGAGGCTGTCGTTGACCTCCTTGAGGTTGTCGAGGTCGGCGAAGAGCGCGGCAGACGTCTGCGGGGCTCGACCGTTGCGCGCGAGTGCGCGGCTGACTCGATCCACGAACAGTGCGCGGTTGGGGAGCCCGGTGAGGAGGTCGTGAAACGCGAGGTGCTCCATCGAATCAGCGGTGCGCGCGTTGGTCAGCGCGACGCTCGCATGCGCGGCGATCGACACAAGCATCTGCTGCTCGGTCTCGCTGTATGTGCGTCCCTTTCGGTGCGTCGCAACCGTCAGCGCGCCGATCACGCGGCCGTTCTCCTCGACCGGCGCCGACATCGCTGCCTCCAGGCCCTCATCGCCAAGCACCGCGAGGCGATCCGGGGCGTGTGCATAGTCCTCGATGACGACGAGCCGGCCTTCGGCATACGCACGTCCCACGGCGCCATCGCCCGGCCGGACCCACTTCATGAACGGTTCGACATCGTCAGAGTAGCCGCGACCCGCCACACGGACCAGATGGCTGGAGTCATTCGGATCGAGGAGGCGAAGGTTCACCGTCTCGTCGCCGATGAGCGCGACGGCTGCGCTGACAATGGCGTCGAGAATCTCCTGCAGCGGCGCACGTTGCGAGAGCGAACGCTGGATCCCTGAGAGTTCGTGGAGGAGGGCGTCGCGGTCATGCAACGCGCGGCGCAGTGACTCGCACTCACGTTGCGAAGCGAGCAGCGAGTCGAGCAGGTCCTCCGGCACCGCCGCCACCGCGCTATGACGCACGCTTTCCGCGGGTTGAGCGTGTTTTCGCACCGAAGGCCTGCGCGAGCGGGCCGGGCCGCGCGAAGAAGTACCCCTGCCCGAGCGTCGCGCCGAGGGTTTGCAGGGTCTTGAGCTCTGCTGCAGTCTCAACGCCCTCCGCAACAAGCGTGGCGTCGATCTCTCCGGCGAACGTGATGAGTGCGGCCGCGAGCGCACGACGTGACGGGTCCTGGTCGATGGCTCGAGTGATCGAGATGTCGAGCTTGATGACGTCAGGCTTGACGAGGAGGATGTGGCGGAAGCTCGAGTAACCGGCGCCCGCGTCGTCGATGGCGATGCGCAGCCCGCGAGCTCGCAGCGGCGTCAGCGTTTCGAGCAGCTTGTCGTAGTCCTCGATCTGCTCGTGCTCGGTGATCTCGAGCACGACGCGGTCGAGTGGGATCGTGTCTGGGATCTCCCGGCGGCCCCACGCGGTGATCAGCGCCGGCGACGCGTTGACCGAGAGATAGACCTCGCCGGGAAGCTGCGGAATTGCTGCCGCGGCAAGCCCAAGGCTCGCAACCTCGAGCTCGGCACCGCGGCCGACGGTGGCAGCCTCGTGGAACCAGCGATCCGGTGTCGGCGGCCCACCGTCGAAGCGACTCAGGGCCTCGACACCGATGACCTCGAGGGTGTCGAGCCTGACGATCGGTTGGAAGACCATGTGCAACCCGATGCCGGCGATGGCGTCGTCGATGCGCGCGATCGTCGCCATCCGGTGCAACTCGAGGGGTCGCCGGCGCTGAACCTCCTCGGAGAGCACGTCCGCGAGCACGCGCATGAACTTGACGTCTCCGGTGTCCAGCTCGGGATGCGCATCGCGCCCGATGCAACAGAGCATTCCGTAGACCTCACCGCCGGGAAGCACCACGGGTACTCCCGCATAGGCGCCGACGCCGAACTGCTGTACCACCGGGAGTGCACGAGCCAGTTCATCGGCATGCGTATCGGCGACGATGTTGGGAAGCTCGCCCGAGATCACCCGTGAGCAGATCGATTCCGAGTAAGGGCCGCTGACGCCCGACGACAGGCCGAACGCAGCGCCTTCGCCCGCAACGTGATCGAGGATCTGCTTGCCGTCCTCGAATCGCGAAAACCATGAGACCTCGAGGCCGAGATGAACCCGGGCCAGCGCCAGGACCCGGTCGACGAGACCGCTCCCATCCGAGGACGTGTCGCCCGCGCCCAGCAACGGCGCGAGCTCCTGCGCGACGTCACTCGTCTCGTTCACAGCAGGAGGCGAACGCACGGTGACCATCGCTTCGAGCCTATCCCCGCGTCCGGCAGGCGCAACCGGCGTCACCGCTCTGCGACCAGCAAACGTCCCAGTTGGTGCCGCCGTGGCCCCGTGACACTGCGACCGTTGTCACGGGAATGCGCGTGTCTGCACCTATGTGCGGCATCGAACCGACGCACATCGTGCGATCCGTCACGGTGCAGCCCGGCGAAGCGGAATGAACGATCGATTGTGGATGCCCGCGTTGAGGGATTGCTTTGCATTCCCAGCGATTTGGGGCTGTTGCTTCGTAATCGCTCGCAAGTGTTTGGGTTCGGTTACAGGTCGCGGCCGGGCTCGGCTGGGAGCCTACGCTCGACCGGCCGGCATCCGCTGCCGTTGAAGCCCGTTGGACTCAAGGTGAGATGGATGTTTTCGTGACTCGTCGGTGGAGACTCTGCTGACCACGCCACGCGCCGCCCGCAGCGATCCGGGTGGCACCGAGCGACCCCCGTCAGCCGTTCGTGTGATCAATGTGCCGCAGCTCGAGGCTGACATGCTGCAGCGTGAACAGCGATTCGTCCGCGCCGCGTTCGGCTACATGCGCGAGCTCGTCATGGTCTGCGATCCGCAGGGCGACGTGATCCTCATCAACCACGCGATGGAGACATTCGCCGGCCTGGATCCCACCGGTGTGCTCCCCGAGCTCGTCAGCGCGTACTACGAACTCTCGCAGCCCGACGGGACATCGCTGCCTCCTGACGCGTCGCCGATGGCCCAGGCGCTGCGAGGCGAACTGGTCCACGACATCGAGATGGTCGTCACATCAGGAGCCGGGCAGCGATTCAGGATGGTCGCCAACGGAGAGCGGCTGTCCGGCCCCGACGGCGCGGTGCTCGGGGCGATCGTGGTGTGGCGTGACATCACGGAGCAGCGCACCGCTGAAGAGCAACTCGCATTCCACTCGCTCCACGACGCATTGACCGGCCTGCCAAACCGGGCGCTGTTCATCGACCGTGTGCGGACGGCGCTGGTTCGCGCGTCGCGCTATGCGTGGTCAACGGCGGTACTTGCGATCAACCTCGATCACTTCGCTGATCTCGCGATCCGGCTCGGCGACGGCTCAGCCGACAAGCTCCTGCTCGAGGTGGCGCAAAGGCTGGAGGTCACGATTCGCCCCTACGACAGCGTCTCGAGGCCCGTCGACACGCTGGCGCGCCTCGGTGGAGACCGGTTTCTGCTGCTGTGCGAGGACATCGCCGACGACGCTGCCGCGAGCGCAGTCGCCGACCGGATCGAGGCGATGCTGCGCGATCCCATCCCGATCGGTGCCGAGGTCGTTCGTCTGAGCGCAGCGATCGGGATCACCATCACGCGTGATCCCGACCAGGATCCCGAGACTCTCATACTCGAGGCCGAGACGGCGATGCGTCGCTCGCGCACGCGCGGATCCGGACGTCACGAGCCGTTCGCGCCGGAGATGCGCGCCGAGCTCCGCGCGCGTTTCGCCGATGAGGAGGCCCTTCGGCGTGCGCTGGTGGATGGGCAGTTCTACGTTGTGTATCAACCCAAGGTGTCGCTCGTCACCGAGCACATCAATGGCGTGGAGGCACTGCTGCGCTGGAACCACCCGGAACGTGGACTCATATCGCCGCTCGACTTCATTCCGCTTGCGGAGGAGTGCGGGCTGATCGTTCCGATCGGGGCGTGGGTGCTTGCGCAGGTATGTCGCGACGCGATGCGCTGGCGCAAGGCACTCCCGGGCGGACGGCCGCTGATGGTCGCCGTCAACGTGTCGCCGCGTCAGTTCGAGTCTGGTCTTGCGGAGACGTTCGGGAACATCATCGACGCCGCGGGCATCGATCCTTCGACGCTCTGCCTCGAAGTCACCGAGAGTATGGTGATGCAGGACGCCGAGATGGCCATCACGACGCTGCGTGAGCTCAAGTCCCTCGGGCTCAACATCTCCGTCGACGATTTCGGCACCGGCTTCTCTTCCCTTGCGTACCTGAAACGCTTTCCACTCGACGAGTTGAAGATCGACAAGTCGTTCGTCGACGGCCTCGGACGCGATCCCGAGGCGACCGCGATCGTTGCAGCGGTGATGGGCATGGCGCACGCACTGGATCTGCGCGTCGTTGCCGAGGGTGTCGAGACGTCGGATCAAGCAGCGCGGCTCCGTGCGCTCGGATGCGACGAGGCACAGGGCTTCTTCTATGCGCGCCCGGGGACTGCGGACGACATCGATGCGCGGCTTGGTACGGAGATGCCGGGTCCGGCTGCCGGCGCCGACCGCCTTGCTCCCGAATCCGGCAAGAGCGCGCAGATCAAGCGCGTCCTCGTCGTGGACGACGCCGATGACGTGCGCCACCTTGCACGTTCGAGCCTCGCCGCAGTCGGCATGGAGGTCCAGGAATCAGCGAGCGGTGAGGACGCGATCACCATGACGCGGCATTTCCGTCCCGACTGCGTGGTGCTCGACGTCAACCTGCCTGGTATCAGCGGCTTCGACGTCTGCCGGATCCTCCGCGACGACCCGCAGAACAAGGCGATGACGATCGTGATCCTCACGGGCAGCGCGGAGCCGGCGGAGAAGGTCATGGCCTTTTCGCTGAAGGCCGACGACTACATGGTCAAACCGTTCAGCCCGCGCGACCTCGTGAGCCGAGTCAACGCCGCGATGCGCAGGCGGGTGGAAATGCTCGCCCACACCAACGAATGACCACGACGCAACCCTTGTCCTTTCCCCTGCCAACTCCAGCCCCGGAGGTGCTCCCTTGTTCGACGTGATCCTGGTGATCGTCGTCATCCTTCTCGTCGCACTCGTGGCCTTTCAGTTCACCTTCGGCCGGCTCGGTGGCCGGTTCAAGATCGTGAGGATGGCAGCCGCGACGGCGCCGGATGACCGCTCGATGCACGGGCAGGGGATCACGCTTCGCGATGAGGTCGATGAGCTCGCACAATTTCTCGCGGCGTGGCAGCGCGTCACGGTCGATCGGCTCAGCGGCCGCGTCGAGCAGTCGGAAGTCCTCGACAAGGGACTCCTCGCCCACGTCGCCAAGCTGCTTGGAGCCGAGCGGATCGTGGTGAGCCTCGTCGATCCGAACGGCCTGCGCGTCGTGGATGGACATCCCGCGGTGGAGGAGGCGGTGGTGGTCGGCGACTCGCCCGGCGAGCGCGCGGTGCTGACAGGGCAGATCTTCATCGGCGACCTGCAGACGCAGCGCTGGGGTGAGTCGACTCGCGTATGGGCAGAGCAGTCCGGGCTTGGGCCGGTCATGGCAATCCCGATGGTCAGTGGCGGCGAGTCGATCGGCGCGGTGATGGTGGTACGCAGCGCGGGCGAGATGCAGTTCACGCGCGTCGAGTCCGATCGTGCACGCATCCTCGTGCCACCGCTTGCGGGCGCAGTCCGGTTGAGCAGCCTGTCGGATCAGTTGCGGAGCGACAACACTGCGGCGGACGTCGAGCGAATCCGGCTCGCGAACAGCCTTCGGATGTTGCTGGAGTCCGCGGGCGAGGGGATCTACGGCATCGACGCGGATGGACGCTGCACGTTCATGAACACGTCGGGTGCCGCAGCGCTCCAGGTGGACGTCACCCAGGTGATGGGACAGCTCACGCAGCCACTCTTCCATCACACGCGCGCGGACGGGTCGCCGTCGCTGCTGGCGGACAGTCCGATCACGAAGGTGCTGCACGGTGGCGAGAGCCGCCGCGTGGCGACTGAAGTGATGTGGCGCAGCGACGGCACGTCCTTCCCTGTCGAGTTCTCGGCGTTCCCAATCGTCGACGATGGCAAGGTCGTGACCGGTGCAGTCGTGACGTTCAACGACATCACCGAGCGGAAGCGGATCGAGAATGACCTTGCCGTGGCGCACGCTCAGGCGATGGAGGCGTCGCGCCTCAAGTCGGAATTCCTCGCCAACATGAGCCACGAGATCCGCACCCCGATGAACGGCGTCATCGGCATGACCGGCCTGCTCTTCACCACGACGCTCAGTGCGGAACAGCGTGAGTATGCCGATGCCATCAGCCAGTCGGCCGATGCGTTGCTGACGGTCATCAACGACATCCTCGACTTCTCGAAGATCGAGGCCGGAAAGATCGACATCGAGGTCATCGACTTCGACCTCCGCTACGTGGTGGAGGAGGCCGCGAAGCTCATCGCTCCGCGCGCGGATGAGAAGGACATCGAGCTTGCCGTGATGATCGACCCGCAGATGGCGATGATGGTTCGCGGCGACCCCGGGCGCATCCGTCAGATCCTGATCAACATGCTCGGCAACGCCGTCAAGTTCACAGACACCGGCGAGGTCATCCTGCGCGTCCGCAAGGAATCGGAACGCGACGACAGCGTCGCTCTTCGCTTCGAGGTGACCGACACCGGAATCGGCATTGACGACGAACAGCAGAAGCGACTGTTCGAGAGCTTCGTGCAGGCCGACGCGTCAACAACCAGGCGCTTCGGCGGCACCGGCCTCGGGCTCGCGATCTGCAAGCGCCTTGTCGAGCGGATGGGTGGCGAGGTCGGCGTCCGAAGCCAGCCCGGCAAGGGCAGCACCTTCTGGTTCACGCTCGCGCTCGAGAAGAAGACCGGAACACTGGTGCGCACGGCGCCGTCGCGTACGGCGCTGCAGGGTGTTCGCATTCTCGTCGTCGATGACAACAAGACGAACCGCATCATCCTCGAACAGAACCTCAAGGTATGGGGCGCGCGCTCGGAGAGTTTTGTCGGCGGCCGCGAAGCGCTCGTGGGGCTTGCTCATGCAGTCGCCGCGGGCGATCCGTTCCAACTCGCGATCCTCGATTACCAGATGCCGGAGATGGACGGCATCGGGCTTGCGCGCGCCATCAGGAACGACGAGACGCTCAATGACGTGAGGCTGGTCTTGCTGACATCCTCTGCGCGTCCCGGCGACACACGGGCCGCGCAGGAGGCCGGCATCCGGGCATTCCTGACCAAGCCGGCGCGAATCGCCGATCTGTACGACTGCCTCGCGCAGCTGCTGGCGCCGCCGGACGAGGAGGAGTCCTCGGCAGTCATGACCGACAACATCCGGTACTCGTTCAAGGAAGCGTCGGCAGGTCAGCGAGCCCGTATTCTCGTCGTTGACGACAATCCCGTGAACCAGCGCGTGTCGCTGCGCATGCTCGAGAAGATGGGTCACTCCGTCGACGTGGCCGACAACGGCGTCGGCGCGCTTGCGTCACTCGCCCGCGTGCGCTACAACGCCGTGCTCATGGATTGCCAGATGCCCGAGATGGATGGTTTCGAGGCGACTCGCGAAATTCGCCGTCGCGAAGGCTCGGAACGGCACACACCGATCATCGCGATGACCGCCGGCGCCATGTCCGGTGACGCGGACAAGTGCATCGAGGCCGGCATGGACGCGTATCTGAGCAAGCCGGTGAAGGCCGCTGCGCTCGCGGCGATGATCACGAAATGGACAGATCCCACGGCACGTCTGGAGCTCGCCCGGGAGCAGGTTGATGCCACAGCGGGCTTGCTCGATCAGACGTACGTCGCAGGCCTGCGTGAGCTCGGCGCCGACGAGTTCGACAAGCTCATCCGTCTCTTCCTCAAGGACGGGGCAACGCGGATCGCGGGACTGCGCACCGCGCAGAAGACCCACGACACGCGAGCGATGATGAAGCTGGCGCACAGCCTGAAGGGCAGTGCAAGCAGCTTCGGAGCGGGGACGCTTGCCGCGCGCTGCGGTGAGCTCCAGGCGCGCGCAATCGCGGCTGATGCGGCTGAGGATGCGCGGCTCATCGACCGGGTCGATGCGGAGTTCGTGCTCGCCAGCGCGGCGCTGATCGAGGAGCTCGAGCCCGTCGCGACGCAGGCACGGAAGAACGGCTCCGGCTCGCTGCACGTCTGAGCTGGGACGGGGCCTGACGAAGCGCCCGCTCAGCCCGCCATGGGAACGGAGGATGCGCGCGGCCGCAGAGCACTGAGTGCTGCGCGGTCACTGAGCGCGGACGCGACGTCCTCGACATCGCTCGCGACCGTCGGCCTGCCCAGGCCGAAGCCCTGGCCAAGGCGGATGCCTCCGGCCTTCATCAGATCTGCCACGAACTCGTTTTCGACGCCTTCCGCAATCACCACCGCGCCGCTGACGCGCGCGAATGCCATCGTGGCGTCCATCGCCGCGCGGGAGCCGACACGGGTTGAGGTCATCGTCAGGCTCCGCCCGAGCTTCAGATACTCGCTCGACGATGCTGCGAGGAGCTCCAGCGTGGAGTGGCCCTCACCCACGTCGTCAAGCGCGAAGCGGATGCCCTCGGAACGGTACGAGGCAAGGACGCGCGCCAGCGCGCCGTAGTCGCGGATGCGCTCGTGCTCGGTGATCTCGAGCACGACGGTACTCGGCGAGCGATCGACCGCCTTGAGCAGCAGCAACAGTTGATCGACGCCGTGGACCGGGTCGAGCAGTGCCGCGGCGCTGATGTTCAGGAACAGCGGCACATCGGCGGGGAGGCACCGAGCGTCCTCGACCGCGTGCTTGCGGCAGACCCAGTCGAGATCACGGATCTGCCCACCGGTGCGAGCGGCCTCGAACACGGCCTCGACGGAATCCATCGCCGCAAAACCCTCGGGGCGCGCGAGCGCCTCGTAGCCCATGACAGCGCCATCCGCAAGGTCGACGATCGGCTGGAACATCGTCGTGAGCGGGCCACCGTCGAGGATGCGGGTGACCACGTCCGTGTACGAGCGTTCCGCGATGTCGCCGGCTTCGCCGCCCTCGTAGGAGGATCCGGCGACCTGGTCGCCACCGGCTCGCTTGGCCTTGTACAGCGACTCGTCGGCGCGCTGCCAGACCGAGACCGGATCGGCGCCGGCGGGAGCTGCGCTCCATCCGACGGTGATGCGCACGGGACCGCTCGACAGCTGAAGCGCATGCATCGCGACGCGCATGCGCTCGGCCACGAGGTTCGCGCCGAAGACACCGACCTCGGGGAGCAGCGCGGCGAACTCGTCGCCGCCGACCCGCGCCATGACGTCCCATCCGCGAACGAGCAGGCCAAGGGTATGCCCGACCACTCGCAACAACGCGTCGCCTGCCGAGTGTCCGTCGGTGTCGTTGATCTCCTTGAGGCGGTCGACATCGAGCGAGAGGATCGTGAAGGGCAGGCGTGGGATCGTCCGCAGCGCGCGATCGAATTCGCGCCGGTTCTTCAAGCCGGTAAGGGCATCGGTCGATGCGAGGGCGGAGAGCTCCATGGCGGCCTCGTGGATCGCGCCCTCGGCACGAACGCGCTCAAGAAACCGGCCCATGTGGTGGCAGACGGTCGGGATGGTCTCGATCACGCTGTTGTGTGGACGCGAGGTGGGCTCGCGGAAGATCGCGAGGACGCCGATCACGCCACTGCGCGCTCGGATCGGGAAGGTCAGCGCGCTGTGGATGTCGGCGGCGGACGCCTCGTCGGTACGGTCACCCCAGCCGTCGGCGGCGGTGGACGAGCCGGATGCGGCCCGCCCGGTGCGCACGACCCGGCTGACCATCGCCGGGCCGGGGCCGAGACCGAGTGAACGCCCCTGCGCTTCGAAGGCGACATGAGCCGGGGAGCCGTCCGAGGAGGTGAACTGCAGTGCGACGTCGCGTGCTTCTCCGGCGCGCAGCCAGATCTCGCCGACCTTGCTCTCGGTCGCGGCGGTCAGCAGGCCGAGGCACTTCTGCAGCGTCGCGTCGATGTCATCGGACTCGTTGAACAGCGAGAGCGTGGCGATGAGCAATGCGTCGCCGCTCATTGGGGCCGCCCGCTGGTCGACCTTGCTGCCCACCACGTGCACGTGCTGATGCCCGCTGCTCTGGATACCCCCGTCGGGCGGCCGCACAGCGAGCGGATCGGGGCGCGGCACTGACACGGTGGGGATTCACCTTGAAGACGGATGAGCAGAAGTCCCGCCGCTTGCAAGGGTGCGGCAGCGTGATCGCGGGGTCTGTTCGCTGACGTACTTAGGTGCCCACCGCCACAGCATTGTTTCGACCGCCACGCATCGGCGTTCGGCAGGAGCGTGCTTTTCGCGCGCTGCTTCGAGTGTGCTAGCTGCTATCCGCTGGGTGGATGAGGCAGTACGATGACGGCGATGGATGAGATCTGCGAGGCTGCTGCGATCCGGTGCGATGCCGCGCTGACCTCGGTGTTCGGCGTCCTCGGCAAACGCTGGACGGGGCTCGTCATCGGCGTGTTGCTCGAGCGTCCGGCACGGTTTGCCGAGCTCGCACGAGCGATCCCTGGCATCACCGAGAGCATGCTGTCGACGCGACTCTCCGAGCTCAAGGACGCCGGCCTGGTGACGCGTGAGGTGCTCGAAGGACCACCGATCGCGTCGCTGTACCGCCTGACGTCGAGCGGAGAGGCACTACGGCCCGCGCTCGTCGCGCTCGGGGACTGGGCGCACGTCCATCTCGGCGCGGAGGTCGCTTCCCGCTGAGCACGGTCGCGGAGGTGCCGAGCGCCGAGGGCCGCATCGTCGCCGCCGGTCTCACCAAGGTCTTCGGTGAGGTCAAGGCGGTCGAGGACCTCAGCTTCACCGTCGAACCGGGGTCGGTCACGGGCTTCCTCGGACCCAACGGCGCTGGCAAGACGACGACGCTTCGAATGATCCTGGGCCTCGCGACGCCGACCTCGGGGACCGGGACGATCAACGGGGTCGCCTACGCGCACCTCCCCGCGCCGGGTCGCACCGTCGGGGCCGTCCTCGAGGCCACGAGCTTCTATCCCGGTCGCTCGGCCCGCAACCACCTCCGCGTGTTCTGCGCAGCGGCCGGGGTGCCCGACACCCGGGCCGACGAGGTGCTCGAGATGGTCGGGCTCACCCAGGCCGGCAAATACCCGGTTCGCGGATTCTCGCTGGGGATGCGCCAGCGTCTCGGCCTGGCGACCGCGCTCATCGGCAATCCACGGGTCCTGCTCCTCGACGAGCCTGCCAACGGCCTCGACCCCGAGGGCATCGTCTGGCTCCGCGGACTGCTCCGGCACTTCGCGGATGTCGATGGCCGCACCGTCCTCATCTCGAGCCATGTCCTCTCCGAGGTGGAGCAGACGGTCGATCGCGTGGTGATCATCGCCAAGGGTCGCCTCATCTATGCCGGGCGTCTCGACGACATCGAGGGCGCCAGCGCGGGCGTCGTCGTGCGCACGCCCACGCCTGATGCGCTCGGAGCCGCCCTCACCCCGATCCACATGACGGCGAAAGTGCTTCCTGACGGCTCGGTTGCAGTCAGTGGTGCCGGTGTGACGCTTGAAGCCGTCGGGCACGCCGCATGGGAGGCGCATGTCGAGATCCACGAGTTGCGCAGCGGCAGCTCGGGTCTGGAGGAGACATTCCTCCGTCTGACCTCTGAGACGCCTGACGCACCGAGGCCCGACGCATGACCAGGCTGATCCGCGCGGAATGGCGCAAGGTCACGAGCATCAAGCTCGGATGGGGCATGCTGCTCGGCGCGATGGCGCTCGCCGCCCTCGGTGTGGTTGCGCAGATCGCCAGCAATGGAGTGCGCGGTGGGGTGCAACTACCGCTCAGCAACGCGACCGTACAGAAGTCGATCGCCGCATCCGCAAGCAGCGCATACCTGTTCTCGATCGTCGTCGGAATCATCCTGATCACCACCGAGTTCCGCCACTTCACGTCGCGGCCCACGTTCCTCATCGAACCGCGCCGCGGCTTTGTGATCGTGGCGAAGATGCTCGTTGCCGCGGTCGTCGGCATCATCTACGGCATCGTCTGCGCGCTCCTGACCGCGGCAATCATGATCCCGTGGCTCGGGGCGAAGGGCGACACCATTCACTGGATCGACGGCGGTGTGCTCGAGTCGCTGCTCAGCGCCATCGTCGTCATCGCGATCTTCGCCGTTGTCGGGATCGGGCTTGGCGTGCTCATCCGCAACCAGATCACGGCGGTGATCGGGGCGCTCGCCTACCTCTTCGTGCTGGAACCGCTCGTCCAGATCATCCCGGTGGTCAAGGACGTGTACCCGTACCTCCCCGGCGCCGCAGCCAGCGCGATCACGGGCGCTGGACGCACGACGTCGTCGTTGCTCGTCCCGTGGGCAGGCGGCGTGGTGCTCCTCGGGTGGGGCCTGCTCTTTGCGCTGTCCGGCTGGATCTTCACGATCCGGCGCGACATCCCCTGACCGTTACTCGCCGGCGACGAGCTTCGGCGACCTGCGCGGTGGGCGGCGGCGTGGCAGCGTGATGATCTTCGCGATGTCCGCCATTGGCAGTGCGCGCACCGAGCGGTCGCGACCTTCGTGTTTCGCGGCGTACATCGCGCGGTCGGCTGCACCCAGCAACTGATCGAGGTCACGGCCGTGGTCGGGGTAGGTGGAGATGCCGACCGATGCCGTGAGCTGCTCCAGGCTGCACCCCTCGGGCACGGCGACGTCGCGCACCGCGGCACGCACGGCCTCGGCGACCTGCAGCGCGGCATCCGCGCTGCACTCGTGGAGCAGGATGACGAACTCCTCGCCGCCAAGGCGGACGACGGCGTCCGCGCCACGCACGGTCGTGCGCAGCTGTGTCGCCACGCGCTGCAGGAGCAGGTCACCGATGGCATGACCACTGCTGTCGTTGACGGCCTTGAAGTGGTCGAGGTCGACGAGCAGGAGCGAGAGGGGTTTGCCGTCGCGCGCGGCGCGCGCGAGGTCGCGCTCCCCGGTGTCACGTAGCCAGCGGCTGTTGTACAGACGTGTCAGCGGATCCGTCATCGCGGCGTTGACGAGCTCGACATACAGTTGCGCGTTGCGCCATGCCGACGCGGCGACGTGCGCGAAGAGCGATGCTGCCTCGAGCTCGCGGTCGCTGAACTGACCGATTCCGAGCCGCCAGCAGTTGATGATGCCGAGCTTGTGCTCCGTTGCGACGAGCGGCACCAGCAGGAGTGACTCCTCGACGTACGCGGTGCCCGGGATCTGCCGCGCCAGTGGATGCTTGGAGGTGTCGGGGATGTTCTGCGGTGTGCCTTTCGCGAACGCCCAGCCGGTGATGCCGGCGTCGAGCGACATGCTGTCGGCAAGGATCTCGTCGGCGTCCGGGCCCGTGGCGAGGACCGGGACGAGCCGGAACGTCTCGTAGTCCGCGACGAAGATCGCCATCTCCGATACTTGGACGACGCGACTCATCTGATCAGCCATGACGCCGAGGATCCGCATCGGGTCGTGCTCGCTCTGCAGCGCGAGGGCCGCGTCGCTGAGCGCGCGCGCAAGGCCTCGCTTCCCCGGATTCGATCGAATTGGAACGGCTTGCAACGCCTCGGGCTCCGGCGTGTCGGTGAGTCCGACACGTGTTGGTGACACCTGGCGGCGTGCGAACCACGTGGGGTCGACGACCTCCTCGTTATTGCCTTCGAGTTGGTGCGTGAGCACCGGGCGGCCGAGCAGCCACCCCTGTCCGAACTGCACGCCGAGCGACTGCAACGTCTCGCGTTCGCGGACGGTCTCGATACCCTCGGCGATGACGCGGGCGCCGATGTGACCGCTGAACGAGAGGAGCGCGACAACGAGTGCGCGTCGCGCGCGGTCGGCGTCGACCGCCTGGATGAGCGACCGGTCGACCTTGATGAACTCTGGGCGCAGCTCCGCGATGACGCGCATGCTTGCGTGACCCGCGCCGGCGTCGTCGACCGCGATGCGGAACCCGCGAGCGCGCAACTCTCCTGCGATGCGTTGCAGCAGCGCAAGGTCAGGAACCGGTTCGCGCTCGCTGAACTCGAGGACGATCGATGCCGGGTCGACACGAGCGTCGTGCACGGCCTTGTCGAGTGCGGCGACACCGCGCTGGTCGACGAGCGTTCCGATCAGCACGTTGACGAACAGGTCAGCTTCGCCGATGTTCGACGCGGCGTGCAACGCGGCGCTGACGCACGCCAGGTCGACGGCGCTCTGCATGTTCAGCGATGCGGCGGAGGCGAAGAGCTCGTCCGGCGTGCGGACGCGAGGCAGTGGTGGATATCGTGCAAGCGCCTCGTAGGCGATGACCGTGTCATTGACGAGCCGGACGATCGGCTGCAGTGCCGACACGATCTTGCCGCCCTCGAGCAGCGAGTCGATGATGCCGCGCAGCTCCTTGTCCGGCGTCGCCGACGGCTGCGCCTCGAACCGCCCGATCGCCGGCTGTGCCTCGCTCGACCAGGCTGCCGCGAGCATGGCCGCGACAACTTCCAGGGTCGGGCCGAGCGCGGGACTGCAGCCGGTGCCCCAGACGGTGAGCACCGCGACCACGCGGTCCCGGCGGGTGACGGGAACCGCGAGGACTGACCGCTCGTCGGCGGCGTTTGGCAGGGCTTTGGCCAGCGCCGAGTCCGTGGTGAGACGGCGCAGCGTGGCGGCGGCGTCGGCCGAGCCGTAGTAGAGCTTGCGAAGGCGGACGGGCTGGCGAAGGGACTCGACCCCGTCCAGCGGGATGCGCATGCCGACCACGCTTGCCGTCATCTGGGACGAGAGCCGGGCATTGAGGCTCGCCGGCGAATGCATTGCCGTGACGATCGCGATGTCCGACTCGACTGCGCTCACGATTGCCGCCACTTCGAGTGCGGCGAGCGTGGTGACGACCTCGGTCGCAGCCTCCTCCGGGCTCCGGGTCCGGGGGAGGCGGTGTCCGAGTTGCGTCAGGACGTCAAGGCGCAGATCTGCGGCAGGGGCACGCACCCGACGAGTGTGCTGTCTCGCGGCCGTTCCGTTGACAACGGAATGGTCGCTTTCCGGCGGAGAATCGCCATATCCATCGTGTGAAGCTGCCGACCGGCACCGGATTCGGTCGGTCTGTCACCGGGGTACGCTTCCGCGGATGAGTCGGTGTGCGACCTGCGGGCATGAGAACCAGGATGGGGCGAAGTTCTGCTCCGAGTGCGGCACGCCCATGACACTGGTGAGCGTCGTCACGCGCGAGGAGCGCAAGGTCGTCACCGTCCTTTTCGCCGACCTCGTGGGCTTCACCTCGCGCTCCGAGAAGCTTGATCCGGAGGATGTCCGAGCGCTCCTCAACCCGTACTACTCGCGCCTGCGCACCGAGCTGGAACGCTTCGGCGGCACCGTCGAGAAGTTCATCGGCGACGCCGTCATGGCTCTCTTCGGAGCGCCGGTGGCGCACGAGGACGACCCGGAGCGGGCGGTGCGCGCGGCATTGGCGATCCGGGACTGGGTGCTCGAGCAGCAGGATGATCTGCAGGTACGCATTGCCGTGAACACAGGCGAGGTACTCGTGGCGCTCGGCGCGCGTCCCGCCCACGGGGAGGGCATGGCGTCAGGTGATGTGGTCAACACCACCGCCCGTCTGCAGACGGCGGCTCCCGTCAACGGGATCCTCGTCGGTGAGTCCACCTACCGGGCGACGGCGCAGACGATCTCCTACCGACCGGCCGCGGCCGTCAGTGCCAAGGGCAAGGCCCAGCCGGTGCCGGCGTGGGAGGCGATCGAGGCGCGTTCACGTTTCGGCGTCGACCTCGGCCGAGCGCACCGCTCGCCGATGATCGGTCGCGTTCACGAGTCACGAGTGCTGGTGGACGCCCTGGAGCGCGCCCAGCGCGAGCGAGCGCCGCAGCTCCTGACGCTGGTCGGCGTCCCCGGCGTCGGCAAGAGCCGTCTCGTGGCGGAGCTCTTCACGCACGTCGACACGGACCCAGACCAGGTGGTGCTCTGGCGGCAGGGCCGCTCGCTGCCGTACGGCGACGGCGTCACGTTCTGGGCGCTCACGGAGATGGTGAAGGCGCAGGCCGGGATCCTCGAGACCGACGATCGCGACGCGGTGGAGGCGAAGATCGATGCGGCAGTGAGCTCGTTGATCGCCGACCCGGCCGACGCGAAATGGATTGCGGGCCGTCTGCGACCGCTTGCGGGCGTATCCGGCGGCGCCGAGCCCTCCGGGGAACGCCGCGACGAGGCATTCACGGCGTGGCGCCGCTTCTTTGAGGCACTTGCCGAGCAGAATCCGCTGGTCCTGATCTTCGAGGACATGCACTGGGCCGACGACAACCTGCTCGATTTTGTTGAGCATCTCGTCGACTGGGCGGCTGGCGTGCCGATGCTCGTCGTCTGCAACACAAGACCCGAGTTGCTCGAGCGCCGTCCCGGCTGGGCCGGCGGCACTCGGAACGCGATCAGGCTGTCGCTCGCGCCCTTGTCGGACGACGAGACGGCACAGCTCATCAGCAATCTCAGCGATCGCCCGGTGATGCCCGCAGACACCCAGCAGGCGCTGCTCGCCCGCGCGGGAGGCAACCCGCTCTATGCCGAACAGTACGTTCGGATGCTCGCAGAGCGCACCGATGCTGAGGCGCTGCCGCTACCCGAAACGATTCAGGGCATCATCGCGGCGCGGCTCGATGCGCTTTCCATCGACGAGAAGCAGTTGCTGCAGGACGCATCGGTCTTCGGCAAGGTGTTCTGGCTCGGCGCTGTCGGTGGCACCGATCGTCGCGCCGCCGAGCAGTTGCTCCACGCGCTCGAGCGCAAGGACTTCGTGCAGCGGGCGCGGAGGTCCTCGGTTGCGGACGAGGCCGAGTACGCATTCCTGCACGTGCTCGTGCGGGATGTCGCGTACGGGCAGATCCCTCGCGGGGAGCGCGCCGAGAAACACCGTGCGGCCGCGCTCTGGATGGCGACACTCGGACGGCCCGAGGACCATGCCGAGATGGTCGCCCATCACTACTTGAGCGCACTGAGACTCCGACGCGCGGCGGGGCAGCACGTCGACGCCGCGTTTGCGGCCGAAGCGCTCACCAGCCTGGGTGACGCCGGCGAACGCGCATCGTCGCTGAACGCCGACGCAGCGGCTGCCGGGTTTTTCGCTGCCGCGGTCGACCTCGCAGAGCCCGGTTCCATCGGTCGCGCGCGCCTCCTCTTCAGACTCGGGCAGTCGCGCCACCTTGCCGGTGCGTCCGATCCGGTGCTCCTCGCCGAGGCGAGCGCCGATCTGCTGCACTGCGGTGATCCTGAGACTGCGGCGGAAGCCGAGTGCGTGCTCAGCGAGCTCGAGTGGCTTCGAGGCGACGCCGACGAGTCGATGCGGCATCTCAACAGTGCGCGCGCGCTCGTCGATGACCGCGATCCGAGCCATGTCAAGGCGTTTGTCATCAGCACTGCGTCGCGCTATCTGATGCTCGCGGGACGGAGCGCGGAGTCCATCCGCGTCGGACGCGAGGCGGCGGCGATGGCGGAGCAATTCGGGCTGGACGCGGTCCGCGCCGGCGCCTTGAACAACATCGGCGCGGCGAGATGTCACAGCGGCGACCCGGCGGGCATCGATGACCTCGAGGAAGCCATCGTGCTGGCGGAGCGCGCGAACGCACCGGCACAGCTCTGCCGCGCCCACGCCAATCTTGCGTCCGTGCTCTGGATGCGCGGCAACCTTGAGCGGTCTGCCGCGCTGCGCACTGAAGCCCAGGAGCTGGCGTCGCGGTACGGACAAACGCTCCTGGTGCGATGGCTGCGCGGCGCGATGGCGCGCGAGGCGTATGTGCTCGGCCGCTGGGACGAGGCGCAGGCCTCGGTGGACGGGTTCCTGGCCGAAGTGGAGGCGGGTTCGCCGCACTATCTGGCTGGTGACTGCTACAGCGTTCGCGCCCATCTCCGCCTAGCGCGCGATGACATTGCGGGCGCGCGGTCGGACGCGGAGAAGGCACTCGACTTTGCACGGCTCGCGCGGGATCCGCAGATGCTCTACCCGACTCTCGCCGGGGCTGCGGATGTCTTCAGCGAGCTTGACGATGATGAGCATGCGACGGCACTCGTCGATGAGCTGCTCGCGCAGCTTCGCGCAGACCGGGTCACCGGCGCGTTCGTGGCCAACTCTCTGCACACACTCGCGTGGACCATGACGGGGCTGGGGCGCGACGCGGACATGGACGACGTGCTGCCTGCCGATGACGTTCCCTGGGTGCACGCGGCGCGAGCGTTTGTCGCAGGTGATCTCCGTCACGCGGCAGACACGTGCCGCGCGATGGGCGCGCTCACCGAGGAGGCGCGTGACCGCCTCTGGCTCGCGAAGTCATTGCTCGACAAGCATCGACTCGTCGAAGCCGAGACGGAGCTGCAGCGCGCCGTCGCGTTCTTTCGTTCCGTCGGCGCGACCCGCTACATCCGCGAAGCTGAGGCGATGCAGAGCGCGCGCATCGCGTCCTCCGGGTAATGGGCGGGTCGCCGACGAGCGACGAAACGCGCGCGCTGCTGGAGGAGAAGCGCGCGGAGATCGTCGCCAAGGTCGAGCAGCTCGGACTGCATGACCCCGCGGAGATCGCGAATCTCGGTTTCGGCAAGCGCATCGGCGACGCAACCAGTTACGCGGTGGACCGGATGACCGACGCGTACCAGGCGCGGACGATCTACGCGACCGTGGGTGAGATCGACCAGGCGCTCGAGCGCGTCGACGCCGGCACTTACGGGCGTTGTGTCATATGCGGCAACGCAATTCCCGCTGAACGCCTCGAGGCCGTTCCGTGGGCGGCGATATGCATTCCGTGCAGCGCGAAGCCGGGAAAGTCGCGGGTGGTTCGCTAGGTCAGCTGGCGCCTTGCACCGACGGGGCGATCTCGCCGCGCCCCGCCTGTTGCAGATCCTCCGGCAACGACACGTGGAGTCGCTGCGCAAGCACCTCGAGTTGCACGCGCCACTCGATGATCGCCGCCCGTTGGTCGGACTGCGTGTCGGGGAGACTGTCGAAATCGTCGTCGGCAAGTCCGTTCACCAGCGCATTCAGATACGAGTCCTCGAGGATGAACGTGTGCGCATACGGGGCGTTGATGGATGCAAGCGTCGGATCTGCCGGCTGCAGCGCATTGACCTCCACCGTGTACGTGGCGAAGCTCTGTTCGAGCATGCCCATCTGGGCTGACGCCTGCGCGTCCGAGAGCTTCTTGTCCTTGAACCCGTCGATGATCGGATCGGCATTGTTGAGCAGCGCATTGACGCCGAGCCTGATGGGCTCCACCGAAGCGAGGTAGGCCTTCAGGTCCGAGGCCGTCGTCGCCGGGTTCGAAGTCGCAGTGCTGGACTGACCGCACGCTGAGACGGCAACCCCTGCAAGCATGGCTGCAACCGCGACATGACGCCTCGATCCGGGGTGCACCTGACGTTCTCCCGCTGACGCACTCTGCTGTAATCGGTAATGATCGAACCGTATCGCGGGACCGCTCCGCGATCAAGTTCCAGCGCCGGGTGCATGGAGAGACACGACGTGGACGTGATGAGCGTGCAGGACGCGATGTTCCTCGACATCGAGAACGGGAACAATCCGATGCACATCGGCTCTGTCGCCGTGCTCGAAGGGCCGGCCCCGGCGTACGGCGATCTGGTCCGGCTCATTGCGGCGAAGCTGCCGCTGGTACCGCGATACCGCCAGAAGGTGCGATTCGCACCCGGGGGGTTGGGGCGCCCCGTCTGGGTCGACGACCCTCACTTCCAGATCCTGTATCACATCCGCCACACGGCGATTCCGCCGCCCGGCGGTCGCGACGAGCTGCGCAACATCGCCGGGCGCGTCTTTGCCCAACTCCTCGACCGCAGCAAGCCGCTCTGGGAGTTCTGGATGGTCGAAGGGCTGGAACACGGCCGCTGGGCGATCATCTCGAAGGTGCATCACTGCATGGTCGACGGCGTCGCGGCCACGGACCTGCTGACGGTGATGTTCGACGCTTCCGACGAGGCCCCGGATCTGGAGCCGCCCGACGAGTGGTTCCCCGATGCCGAGCCGGGCGCGCTCAAGCTCGCCGCGGCCGGCGCGCTCCGGACGGTCGCCGACCCGATCGGCAGCCTCCGCGACGTCACGGGAGTCCTGCAGCTTGCCGTGCAGCCGAGAACCCGGCTCGCTCAGGCAGCGACACTGGTTCGCTCGCTAGCGGAGTGGGGGAAGAAGTCCGCAACGTCGCTCAACGGGCCCATCGGGCCGCACCGCCGGTGGAGCTGGGCGGAGGCGAGCCTCGACGACGTGAAGATCGTGCGCGCGGGTCTTGGCGGCACCGTCAACGACGTCGTGCTCGCGTCGATCACGGCTGGATTCCGGGCGCTGCTCGACCATCGCGGCGAGGATCTCTCGAATCGGGTCGTGCGCACGCTCGTGCCGGTCTCGGTACGGGCCGAGCACGAACGGGGGACTCTCAACAACCGCGTCTCGGGGATGTTCCCGGGCCTGCCGGTGTCCATCGACGACCCCGCCGAACGCCTGGCGTCGATCTCCGAGCAGCTCTCGATGCTCAAGGATTCGAAGCAGGCCGTCGCCGGGGATGCGCTCGCGCGCCTGGCGGGATTCGCGCCGCCGATGCTGCTCGCGCTGGGTGCCCGGCTCGCGGCGCGAACGCCCCAGTGGGCGCTGCAGACGGTGACCACGAACGTCCCGGGGCCGCAGTACCCCCTCTACGTGGCGGGCCGGCGGATGGTGTACTCGTATCCGTACGTGCCGATCATGGGCAGCGTCCGCATCAGCATCGCGATCTTCTCGTACTGCGGCAGCCTGTTCTTCGGCATCACCGGCGACTACGACACCGTCGCCGACATCGATGTGCTCCGGGACGGCATCGAGTCGGGGATGCGCGAGCTCGTCGCTGCAGCAGGTGGCCGGCCCCGCGCCACGTCGCGTCCGCGCAAACGGCCGGCGCCGAGGCGAGCGCGTCAGGCGGCTTCGGCTGCGCCTCGATCCGGGAAGAGGTGACGCGCGATCCCGGGCGGATGGAACGGGTGCCACGTACCCTCGGGTTGGGCGAGGCGGTCGGCGAGCACCCAGAGCACGGCGGGATTGTGTCCGAGTCCGAGGTGACTGCCGTACACGGCCACGTTCTCGCTGCGCGGGCCGGGGCTGTTGATGCAGGACTCCCACGGCACCACCCCGTCGAGGCGCGAGTACACGGCGGTCGTCGGGACTGGGATCGGGCGGCGCAGGTCCCGGCGCGGCGGCAGCGTCTCGGCGCTGACGTGCAGGCCGGTCAGGCGTTGGTAGACGCCGTCGGCGCGGCTGTGATGTGCGTCGTCGAGCCCGAACGGGCTGCCCAGCGTGATGACCTGGCGAACGAGCTTCGGTCGTGAGCGTGCGAGCTCCCGCGCGAAGATGCCGCCGAGGCTCCATCCAACGAGGCTGACCGTCCGCCCGGCAGTCGCATGGAGCTCATCGAGACGCGCGGTCATCCCGCTCATGATCTCCGGGGTCGGACCGAGGTTCCGGCCGAGGCGCCAGCCGGTCACGTCGTACCCCATGGAGCGCAGAGAGAAGCGCAGCGTCGCAGTGGACGCGTCCTCGGCGAGCAGTCCCGGCATGACCAGCACGGGATGGCCGTCGCCTCGCGGCGCAAAGAGAAAGGCCGGGTAACTGGCCAGCATCGCGCCGTAATCGGCAAGCGCACGCCCGGGCTCGCTCATGAAGAGAGCGAGTGATGGACGCTTTGCTGACGTCATATGCAGGTCATACCACGAGGAGACGCGTGTCGGTGCGGCTCAGGACGGAGGCAGTGGATGCGCGCTGAAGAATTGCCACATCAGCGACGCTGCGCTGACCGCGTTCGACTGGGGGCCGAGCACATCGGTGTCGACAGCAGGGAGGGTCGGGCCGCCGGGCCATTCGTGTCCTTCGCCGACGATGGTGTAGAGCGCAACCGCAGCGCCGCCGGCGCATCCGCTGTACGCAGTGAGCTCGGCGCTGGTGGCAGGCTCGGTTTGCACCGGGGTCGCGTTGCACCCGTCGTGCGCGGCCCACCGTTGCGCCGCAACGGGAACGCTGTACGTCCAGTACTTCTGCCCGTTGCCGTCGTACGGGTCGACAGGATCTGCCGTGCCGTGAAACGTGAGCACTGCTACGGGACGCGTCGACGGACAGGGTGCAGGCAGGCGCAGCCCGCTCACGGGTGCTATCGCCGCGACCACTCCCGACAGGTCGCAGCCGAGCTGGCTCGCCATGCGCGCACCGCCGGAGAAGCCTGTCGCGTACACACGCGATGCGTCGATGCAGAGATCTGCCTGCAAGCTGCTGATCACCGTGGCGAGGAAGGCAACGTCATCGGGAGCATTCGCGGGAACGGCACCGCCACCGAACAGTGGTTGCCCGGGGACGTTCCAGTCGTACCCGGACCCCGAAGGGATCGCACCCTGCGGGTAGGCGACGATGAACCCGTCGCGATCCGCCACCGCGTCCATGCCGCTGAATCGGGCCTGCTGCTGAGCCGTTGACCCGGAGCCGTGCATGTTGAGCACGAGCGCGTCGCGCGCACGGTCGCTGAAACCGGATGGAAGGTGCACGAGCACGGTGCGATGCACGTCGCCCGACGGCACCGACACGGTGAAATTCCCTGACGCGGCCTGCCCGCTGCACGCGCTCGTCGGGAACGTCGTCGGTTGCGCGGTCGCGGCCGCAGCTCCGGCGCTGCGGCATCCCGCAAGCGCGAGCGGTGTGAGGAGGAGCAAAGCGGCGAGTGACGATCGCGATGCCATGCGCGGCACGGTCACGCGCCGAGCTCCTCGTATCGGTGCCACGAGCGCTCGGTGAGCAGCGGAACGACGCCGTTCACGATGTTGTCCCGAAAGTGCGCACTCTCACGGTGCGCCTGGAACGCGGCCTCGTCGTCGTACTGCTCGTACAGCGCGAACACATCGCGATCGTCCGAAGAGCGATACACGAGGAACTGCACGCACCCAGGCTCTGAGCGAGTCGCCTCGAGGTGCGTCTGAAGCAGCGCCGCGACGGCGTCCCCGTTGCCGGTGGACGCTCGATAGTGAGCGATGACCGTGAGCACGTTCTCTGATGGTAGAACGCGGCCAGCCCGACCGGATTGACCGGCCGGGCTGGCGCTGAAAGACGGTACCGGTTAGTGCCCGAGGGCAGTCGTGGCCTGTTGATCCATCGTCGCCTCGACCGTCGAGATGTTGGAGGCGGTGGGATTCTTCAGGAAGTTCAGGAGGTCGGCCCACATCATCGGCTCCCAGCTTCCCTGGAGATCGTCGAGGCTGAAGACGAAGCTGCTCGCATTGACCAGCGCTGCCGCGTCGGCCTTCGAGACCGGGTCCGGGTACGAGTCCGCGGTGACCTTGTTGTTCGGCGATGCGAACCCGCCCGCATTTGCCCAGATCGATCCGGGCTCGGGTCCGGCGATGTACTGGATCAGCGCCTTGGCTTGCGCCGTTGCGTTGAGCATCATGCCGACGTCACCGGCGCCCTGGACGGCGTTCTGGTTTGCGCTGTCCGCCGACGGTGCGGGGAACGGGAAGAAGTCGTAGCACGGGGTCTTGCTCGCATCGGTCGTGCACGCCGCGCCGCCGGTGCCCGTGGTTCCAGCCGCGTAGTTGGACGAGTTTCCGGTGATCTCACTCACGACGAAGTCACCCTCGAAGACCATTGCAGCCTGGGGTTGCGAACCCGGCTTGGGGAAGACCTTGTCGACGCAGAGCGGATAGGAGTTGGCGAGTGAGCCGTTCAGGCCGCCGAGGAGGTACGACGTGTTGCTGAACAGCTGACCGAGCGTGGTGAACGCGGTCGTCACCGTCGGATCCGTCCACTTGATTGCGTGCGTCGCAAGCTTGTTGTAGTCGGCGGCGCCCGCGGTCTTCAAGTAGATGTTCTGCCAGAAGTCCGCAACCGGCCAGCCGACGTCGGTGCACAACGAGAACGGCGTGACGCCTGCTGCTTTCAACTGACCGGCGTCAGTGAGCAGCTGCTCCCACGTGGTCGGCGGCGTGCTGATGCCGGCTTCGGTGAAGAGTGCCGGGTTGTACCAGATGGTGTTCTTGTTCGCACCCTTGAACCACACGCCGTACTGCTTGCCGTTGTAACTCGCGAGCGTGTTCCATGCGGCACCGAAGTTGGACGTGAGGTTGCCGAGCAGGCTGGTCAGGTCCTGGACCTTCCCTTG
This sequence comes from Candidatus Dormiibacterota bacterium, assembly GCA_036521195.1. GTDB lineage: Bacteria > Chloroflexota > Dormibacteria > Aeolococcales > Aeolococcaceae > Palsa-851. The sequence goes on along the minus strand of DATDID010000051.1, from coordinate 11,317 downwards.
CTTGGCAAGGCTGTCGAGCGTGCCCGGATCAGGAACGAACGCGACATCAGGAGGAGCACCACCGGAGACCGCGGAGTTCAACGCGGTGTCCATGTTGCTGCCCTTGCCCGAGTAGTTGACGGTGATGCCGGTCTGCTGTTTGAACGGAACGAGCGCCGCAAGAAAATCCTGCTGCTCCTGCGCCGTCCACTCGCCCCACACCGTGACCGAGCCGCCGATCTTGCTGCTCGATGAGCCACTCGAGCTCGCCGGCGGCGTGGTGCTGGTCGAGCCGCACGCCGTTGCAATGCCGAGTACTCCGGCGGTCACGACTGCCAGCTTTCCCAAGGTGCTGACCTGCGTCATAGGTTCTCCTCTACGGAGAGGCGAACCCCAATGGACCCGCTCTCCTTACAAATACCGCGTCGGAGGAGTATGTACTCCACCGGTACTCGAAACGCAACCGCTGGAGTTGTGTCTCACCCTAGTGGGGGATACCGTTGAACCACGCGTCCAGGGTGGATGTTCGGACCTCCGACAAATTAGCTGGTTGCCTTCGACCGTCCACGGGACTAGCATCACGGGCCAATTGTGCTGAGGGATGTCGCGTGAGCGTTGCCGATCCGACAGCAGAGGCGATGCCGCTTGCGCCGAAGCAGGACGTGGTCCCAACGATCGGCACGCCCGTCGGCGGTGGTGGCTGGAAGAGCCACCTCGGGTCGCTGCTCTTCCTCCTTCCGGGAGCCATCTGGCTGCTGATCATCGTCGTGTACCCGTTCGCCGCCACGATCGTACGCAGCCTCTACGACGGGTCGGGTACCCGCTTCATCGCGCTCGGCAACTACAAGGCCATCTTCTCGACGACCGATACCATCGTCTCCCTGAAGAACAACGTCGTCTGGGTGGTGGTTTTCCCCTTTCTCGTGACGTTCTTCGGGCTGGTGTTCGCGGTGCTGACAGAGCGGATCCGCTGGGGGACGGCGTTCAAGACCATCGTGTTCATGCCACTGGTGTTCAGCGCAACCGCCGCCGGTCTCACCTGGGCGTCGATCTTCTTCAACGATCCGCACACGGGCGTTGTGAATGCGGCGGTGCAGGGTGTCGCCAACGCCGTCAATCCGCCGGGCCTGTACCCCGTGGACACGAGTGCCGGCGAGAGTGTTGGTGCGCTTGCGGCCACCGGCGTGCAGTCCGGTCCCGGCGGCACGCTCGAGAGCAAAACGACGGTGACCGCCGGGGGCACGATCGAGCTTGGTCTCACCGGGATCAGCCCGACGACGCTCCAGGCGAACCACGCCACGCCCGCGCTGGTCCCAGCATCGTCGAACGGCGCGATCGTCGGCCTCGTGTGGCGTGACTTCTCGCCGTCGCACCCGGCGGCACGCGGCCAGGTGTTCCCTGACGAGGACGGCATCGCGGGCCTGCACGTCGCGCTGCTCGGATCGAATGGCGCCGTCGGCGCGACGACCACCACGGCATCAAACGGGAGCTTCTCGTTTGCCGGCGTCGGGTCCGGCAGCTACCGCGTGCAGGTCACGGCACAGAACTTCCAGGCAGGCTTCAACGGCATCTTCTTTCTCGGCACGCAATCACTCACCCCGACCGGCTCGTTGAATCCGACCTTGCAGGCGATCTTGAGCCTGCCGATCGTCGACATCGCCATGATCATTGCGTACCTCTGGATCTGGGCTGGCTTCGCCATGGTGGTCATCGGGGCGGGCCTGGCGTCGCTGAACCGCGAGGTGCTCGAGGCCGCGCAGATCGACGGCGCTTCAGAGTGGCAGACGTTGCGACGCGTGACCGTGCCGATGCTCCGTCCCGTGCTCGTCGTGGTCTTCGTGACCATGGTCATCAACGTCCTCAAGATCTTCGACATCATCTTGAACATGGCGACGCCGTCATCCCAGGCCGGGGCGAGCACCATCGCGCTGCAGATCTACAACAACTTCGCGAGCACCGGAGGGCAGGGCCTTGCGGCAGCATTTGCGGTGCTCCTGTTCATCCTGGTGGTCCCCGCCATGTTGATGAATCTCAAGAGGATCAGAGGATGAGTGCCGTGCAGGCTGCGTCGCTCCCGGCGGTGACCACGCCGCGCAAACGTCGTTTCCGCGTGCGGCCGTCGCGCATCGTTATCAACGTCGTCCTCGCGGCAGTTGCCATCTTCTGGCTGGTCCCCGCGGTGGGCATCCTCATCATCTCGTTGCGCCCGGAGAGCGCGTTCGAGCAGTCGGGATGGTGGACGGTGTTCACCGCGCCCGCACAGCTCACGTTCTCCAACTACAAGACACTGCTCTCTGCGGGCTTCTCGGCCGGCGGCGTGCTCGACTCACTGACCACTTCGCTGGCGATCACCATCCCCGTCACCATCCTCGTGACGATCATCTCGAGCCTGACCGCCTACTCGCTCGTCTTCGGACGGTGGCGCGGCCGAACGGTGGTGTTCCTGCTGATCGTGGCGATGCTGGTGTTGCCGCTGCAGATGGCGTTGATCCCGGTCGCCAGTCTCTACAACTTCATCGGCGACACGACGGGCCTCAAGCTCTTCGGCAGCGTCATCGGGGTGATCATCTTCCACGTTGCCTTCGGTCTTCCCTTCGGCATCTTCCTGATGCGCAACTTCTACACGGGAATTCCGCACGACCTGCTGGAGGCCGGGCGAATCGATGGTGCGGGGGAGTGGACGCTGTTCCGCAAGGTGGTCATGCCGCTCGGACTGCCCGCCGCCGCATCGCTCGCCATCTTCCAGTTCATCTGGGTGTGGAACGATCTGCTCGTGGCGCTGGTGTTCCTCGCGAACAACTCGCACCTGACGCTGACCCTGTTCCTCTACGGACAGACGCGCTTCCTGTCGTCCAACTACTACATCATCTCGACTGGAGCGATGATCTCGATCATCGTACCGCTCATCGTGTTCTTTGCCTTCCAGCGATATTTCGTCCGAGGCGTGCTCGCCGGGGCGGTCAAATGAGGAGCATTTCATGGCCCGCGTAGTGCTCGACGATCTGACCAAGCGCTACGAGGGCGGCGCGCTCGCAGTCGACAAGCTGAACATCGATATCAAGGACGGCGAGTTCATCTGCTTTGTCGGTCCGTCCGGATGTGGCAAGACCACTGCATTGCGCATGATCGCCGGGCTCGAGGACATCACGAGCGGCGAGATTCGCATCGCGGATCGCGTCGTCAACAATCTGCCGCCGCGAGACCGCGACATCGCCATGGTGTTCCAGAGCTACGCCCTCTACCCGCACATGAGCGTGCGCGACAACATGGCCTTCGGGCTGCAGCTGCGCAAGACACCGAAAGCCGACATCGACAAAGCCGTGGAAGCGGCGGCCAAGATCCTCGACCTCGAGCGCTTCCTGGACCGCAAGCCCGGGCAGCTCTCAGGCGGTCAACGCCAGCGCGTGGCGCTTGGGCGCGCGATCGTCCGTGAGCCATCGGTGTTCCTCATGGACGAGCCGCTGTCCAACCTCGACGCCAAGCTGCGCGTGCAGACCCGCGCGGAGATCGCGCGCATCCACACACGCCTCGAGGCGACGATGATCTATGTCACGCACGACCAGGTCGAGGCGATGACGATGGGCGACCGCATTGCCGTCATCAACGAAGGGGTGCTCCAGCAGGTCGGGACACCGAAAGAGTTGTACGAGGCGCCCCTCAATCGCTTTGTCGCCGGCTTCATCGGCTCGCCGTCGATGAACTTCATCGACCTCAAGGTGTCCAACGAAGGCGGAGTCGTGACCCTGAAAGGGGAGGGGAGCGTGCTGCGCCCGGACGACACGATGTCAGTGCTCCTGCGCGACAGCGGCCTCGACACGGTGACCGTTGGATTCCGCCCGGAGCATCTCGAGGTCGGTGCGGTGACGGGGCCCGGGCTCGACGTCACGCTGACCATCGACGTCATCGAGTTCCTCGGCAACGACGTGCTCATTCACGGCAGCTCGGGTGGTCGTGACGTCGTCGCGATCGTCGATGTCGACAACACCCTGAAGGTCGGTGACTCCGTGGTGCTCTCGGCAACGCCGCGACGGCTCCACGTGTTCAACCCGGTGTCGCTGGCGCGGATGATCGGAACCGGCTGAGCCTTCCTACGCCGGCGGCGTGGCGCTCCCGGCCGTGTCGAGCGATCGCGGGTAGATCTCGTCGATCAGCGGGCTCGACATGATGTAGTCGGCCGTCGCCCGGTTCGAGGCGATCGGGACGTTGTGCACCACCGCGATGCGCAGCAAAGCCTTGACGTCAACGTCATGCGGCTGGGGCTCGAGCGGGTCCCAGAAGAAGATCACCAGGTCGATCCGGCCCTCAGCGATGGCAGCGCCGACCTGCTGGTCGCCGCCGAGTGGACCGGTGAGAAATCGGTGTACCGGAAGGCCGAGCGCATCGGCGACCATCGCACCCGTGGTGCCGGTGCCGTAGAGGTCATGCCGGGACAGCGTGTTCCGGTTGAATCGTGCCCACTCGAGCAGGTCGGCCTTGCGGTTGTCGTGCGCGATGAGGACGATGTGCTTGCGTGCGCTCTTCGCGCGTCGGGCAGGCATGTTCGCCGTCATGGTGCAACAGCCGCGAGTCGCGGTGTTCAGAGCGTCGGGCTGATCCCCCAGGTGCTCACGTGCGTCTCTCCGGCTTGCAGCGTGATCAACCCCAGTCCCGAGTTGAACGCGTCGGGGGCGCACGTCATCGGCTCGATGGCGATCCCGTGCCGGCGGCGAGCGGTGTCGGCGAGGGTGTCGCCGCTATAGACCATCGCGAAGCGGTGCGTTGCATCCATCCAGACCGTGACTGCTCGATCCCCGTCAGGCGCCGTAAGCGAGATCCTCGTGACCCCGTCTGCTCCGGCTGCGAGCTCGGCATATGCGGTGTCGAGCACCAGCGCGCCGACACGGCGTGGGGTGCGGAAATCGAAGTCCGTCCCCTCGACGGGACAGGACACCCCGGTCGGGATCCCTCGCGCATCCGCCTCGAGCGTTGCGCTTGCAGGGACGCACAGCAGCGAACCGTCGATCGGCTGCGCATCGTCGACACGCACATACGGATGGGCGCCTGCCCCGAACGGACACGGCGCATCGCCGGTGTTCGTTGCAGATGTCCGCACGCTCAGCCCGACCGAGGTCAGGGCATACGTGACGGCAAGCGACAGTGAGAACGGGTACCCGCCGGATGGTTTCAGGTCGAGGCCCAGCGTGATGCTGTCGCCGGCGGCATCGACGAGCGCCCAGGGCAGCGAACGCGTGAGGCCGTGGATGGCGCAGCCGGTTCTGGGCTCATTCACCGGCAGCTGCAACTCGCGCCCCTCGAAGGCGTAGCGACCGCCGGCGATGCGGTTCGGCCAGGGCAGGAGCATCTGCCCTCGGCCTCCTTCGCTCGGTTCATTGCGCCGGTACCCGTCGACGACGTCGGCACGGCCTGCGCGATACGAGCGAAGTCCGGCCCCCAGCTCGACCACGACGGCGCGCTGGTCGCCGCTGACCAGGGCGTATTGCCGTCCCGAGGGTGTGGCGCTCACACGAATCCCTGGGTCATCACGGCGAGCCGGGACTCTATGAGGTTGGGGGCTCGCCCTGTTGCGGCGCGCGCCGCACCACGCGATCGAGCTCGGTCTTGATCACTGTGTAGCACTCGCAGGACACCGCCTCGAGGCCGGCGCGGTCGAGGATCGTCACGTGTCCGCGGACGTATCGGATGAGCCCTGCGCGCTGGAGGATGCCGGCGGACACCGACACCGTCGACCGCCGCGCGGCGAGCATCTGCCCCAGGAACTCCTGGGTGATCATGAACTCGTCGGATCCAACTCGATCGTGGCTCATGAGGAGCCAGCGGCTGAGGCGCTCCTCGCTCGAGTGCAGGCGGTTGCACGCCGCCGCCTGCGAGATCTGGCCGAAGAGGGCCTGCGTGTAGCTCTCGACGAGGGCGTTGAAGGCGGTGCTCCGCTCGGCCCACTCGAGAAATGCCGTGGCGTCCATGCGCAGGCAGTGTCCGGCGACCTGTGAGATCGCTCGAACCGCCAGTCCGCCGAACGGAACCAGCGGCACCCCGACGATCCCCTCGTTGCCGATGGTTGCGACCTCGACGATCGCGCCGTCGTTGAGCGGTGTGACGAGCGAGATCACCCCATCGATTGGGAAGTGGATCGCGTCGATTGGGGCGCCGGGTTCGAAAAGCACCGTTTTGATCGGCAGGGCGACGTTTTTCACAACTTCGAACACCTGCTGCCGCTCCCCAGGAGGGAGCGCGGAGAGGATCCGATTACGACTGAATCCCTGGTCCCTGGCGTTTGCGTAAGCGCTCATGTTTTTGTCGGCGTGTCCTGAATCACGTATGTGCGGTTACGGACAGACTTTGCCGCAGCCCTACGCCAGATTATGGCCACACGTCAAGGGAAACGCCAGTGTGGCTCCGTACGATGGAGGAGGCCGAAGCGTGGTGCGATCCGCCGATCATCCGTCTGGCGCTCGCGGTTCGGCATCCGCCGCGTGCCGGCGGATCATTGCTGTCATATCTGGCGAGAACTGATTCCATGCGTAACTGGCTGCACGCCCATCTGCCGCCCCGCAGTTCGCGTGCGCTCGCTTTCGAGCCCGCTCACGCAGGTATGAGCGCAACGCCGGTGAGCGCCGGCGCGGAGCCCGACGCCGAACTCCTCGGCCAGGTGCCGCGACGGAATGACGTGAGTCCCGCCAACGGTGATGCGTCGTGGTTGCCGCCACTGTGGCTGTCGTGGTGAGCGAGAGGAGACAGAGCACATGACCGCACGCATCGCAAAGACGCGACAGGAACCGCTGGGCCCCGATGAGACCTTCAGCGCACTGGTGACGCGATTGATCACGACAAACCGCGCGGAGCGGGCGTCACGCGACAGGGCGACGAAAGGTGGTCCGACAGTGCAGCACATCGAGCCGGTTGAGTCCGAGGCAAGCGACCCGATGGTGGCATGAGCGTGCCGGCGGGGCACTGACATCGCCACTCGCGGCTCATCATCGATCGATGCGGGCCGCAATCGCGGCAGCAAGCATCGCCGGCGCAAGTTCCCCGTAGCCAAGGAACAGCGACGGTTCGGCGAGCTCGAGCTCCAGCAACAGCGGCGCACCGGCGTCATCGCGAACGAGGTCGACGCGGGCGTAGACGAGCTCCTCGCGCGGCCACGGCATGGCGTCCAGCGTCGCTTCGGCGACGGCGCGCTCTCTCGCGTCCGGCACGCGAACGGAGATCTCCTCCGGCGCCCACAGCTGATCGGTGGCCACGCCGTGCGTACGCAGCACCGGACCTTTGCGTATCGCGTGCGAGAAAACTCCGCCGATGAAGATGAGCCCGGTTTCGCCATCGTTGTCAACGGATTCCACGTAGCGCTGCACGAGCACGATTCGATCTTCCGCGAGCAGACGCGCGACGTGCGAACGAGTCCGGTCAGCATCGCTCGGCCGGTAGCGCGACGTATTGCGAGCGCCGGCGGACACCGATGGTTTGACGACGACGTCACCGTCAGGAAAGCGCAACCCGTCGAGGGACATGCCCGGATCGATCCACGTTGTCGGCACGACCGGTACGCCCGCAGCGGCCAGCTCGCGGAGGTAGCGCTTGTCGGTGTTCCAGGCGATCACGGGCAATGTGTTGAGCAGCAGCCGCGGCTGCGCACACCACTCGAGGAACGCCGCGTGCCGATCCGAGTAATCCCACGTCGAGCGAACCACGACAGCGCGGAATACGTCCCACCGCACCGTCGGGTCGTCCCAGACGCGAGGCTCGGCGACGAGGCCGCGCGCGGCGAGCTCGGGGATGAGGAGCTGCTCGTCGTCGTCGAGATCGGGGAGCAGGGAGCAGGTTGCGAGTGCGACGTCAATCAGGTGTGAGGTGCCTCTGGTGATGCTCGACAAGGTCGAAGGCCGGCCGAAAAGTGCTCCCTGGAATCCTGACGGGAGGCGGACGAACTTCGCCGTCTGTACGCCAGCGGACGACGCACGCCGTCTCCGAGCGTCTTTAATGGCCCAATTGATGCATGGCGACGAGTCTTGACGCGCACCTGGCCGCTCGGGTCTCGTCCAAACCTCGCTCTGATCCGCTGATGATGGACGAACGGTTCGTCAAGATCCGCGGTCAGACGCTCCGCTACCTTGTCTGCGGGCAGGGGAAGCCGCTGGTGCTCTGCCACGGATTCCTCAGCTCGGCCGAGGAGTTCGGCGGCCGTTTTGGCGAGCTGGGCGAATACCGGACTCTGATCATTCCCGATCTCCCAGGGAACGGTGCGTCCCCGCCACTCCGTGGGCGGCACACGTCCGCCGCGATGGCGGACCTCGTCTTCGATCTGCTGACCCACCTCGAGATCGACCGCTTCGACGTCGGCGGGCTGTGCCTGGGTGCCACGGTCGCGTGCGCCCTGGCGAAACGCGCCGGAGATCGTGCGGAACGCCTGGTGCTCCACACGCCCCTGCTGTCGCCGGACCTGATGCGCGGACGCTACCGCGAGCAGGTGCGGCTGCTCAGCCGCCGCCCGATGTGGGACGCCGTGGTGTGGTTGAGCCGCCAGCGCTGGATCAGCGACCTCTACAAGCGCTTCGTGATCGTGGAAGGCGACGTGGACAACCGCACCGCCGACATCAACTACGAGAACCAGCGACGCGCTGATCCCCGGGCCGCCCGGGAGTGGCTCAACGACTGCCTGCATCGCGACGACGTCGATCTCGTCGCCGCGCGCGCGGCTGCCACCCTCATCATCGTCGCCCGCCACGATCGCCTCGTCGACATCGACCGTCTCAAGGGGCTGATCGCGCGGCTCCCCGATCTGCACGTGTACACCGACAGCGATCAGGGCCACGGCTGGAACGAGGCAGCGGTGCACCGGCAGCTGGAGGTGCTGCAGGACTTCTTCAACGGCGGCGGCTGCGGCCACAACGGCAGCAGCGCAAGCTACCCGGCGCGGAACGCCGAAAGCACGGCCGCTGGGAACGGCAGGACCGCACACAACGGCAAAGCGGCACTCAACGGCAAGACACCCGCCGCAGGTACGCTGGTCCCGAGCCTGCTGGACACCGTCGAGATCACGCTCTCACCCAGCTGAGTTCGACTCGACCCTCGCGGGCTTGGCGCTCGAGCTCGAGCAGCCGGCGCTTGCGGTCGAGACCCCACCCATAGCCGGTGAGGCTCCCGTCGGCCCCCACGAGCCGGTGGCAGGGCACGATGATCGAGATCGGGTTGAGGCCGTTCGCCGCGCCCACCGCACGCGCAGCTTGCGGCCTGCCGAGCCGCCGGGCGATCTCCCCGTAGGTGCTGGTGGTCCCCGATGGGATCTCGACGAGCGCCCTCCACACCGCGACCTGGAACGGTGTGCCCTCGAGCAGGAGCGGGACGTCGAACGAGATCCGTGTGCCGGCGAAATACTCGGCGAGCTCCCTCCGGACCTGATCGAGCGTCGCGCTCGTGCGCCGCGGCAGCCCATCGAGCGCCGGGGTCCTGGCATGGCTGTCGAAGTACAAGCCTGCCAGCCGGTCGTCGGCAATGACCACCAGCACTGGCCCGAGGGGGGTGACGACCGAGCCGACACAGGCCGGCGCAGAGGCGGGCACCGGCCAAGGATGCCCACCGGCGGTGACCGGCGTCCGGCCATATCCGGACATATCCGCGTCGCGTCCGGATGTGGCCGGTGCCCGCCCGGCGGATCGCGATACAAGTGATGGCATGAGTGGCTTCTCCGCGGTGGTGACCACCGGCATCTACTGCCGGCCCGGCTGTTCGGCGCGCCCGAATCCCTCGAATGTGCGCCACTTCGATCTTGCAGCGGCGGCCGAGGCGGCCGGGTACCGGGCATGCATGCGCTGCAGGCCGTATCGCGAGGCGGCACTGCTCTCCGGCGTGCCGTCCGAGCTCGTCTGCCGGGGCATCCGTCTTGTCGTGGAGGGTGGGCTCGATGACGGCCACGCGGAGGACGCCGTCGCCAGGCGGCTGGGGCTCTCTGCGCGCCACCTGCGCCGCCTCTTCCAGGAGCAGGTCGGCGTCACCCCGGCGCAGCTCGCGCGCTCCAGCCGAGCCCACTTTGCGCGCCGGCTGCTCGACGACACCGACCTCTCCGTCACCGAGATCGCGTTCGCATCGGGTTTCGGCAGCCTTCGCCAGTTCAACAGGACCGTCCGCCAGATCTTTCGAGCGTCGCCGCACGAGCTGCGGGCTCGCCGGCGCATCGCCGATCGCCTCGTCGCCGACGGCGGCCTGCCGCTCCGCCTCAGCTTCACCGGTCCACTCGACTGGGAAGCGATGCTCGGGTACATGACCACCCGTGCGATCGCGGGTGTGGAGCACGTGGCAGGGGGCGTCTACCGCAGGACGGTCTCGATCGACGGCGACCCTGGCGCGATCGAGGTGGCGTCGGCCGGACCCGGGCAGCTTCGCCTCACCGCCCACCTGCCGCACTGGAATGGCCTCATCCACGTCGTCCAGCAGGTGCGCCACCTGTTCAACCTCGACGCCGATCTGACGGCCGCTGCGCAGGCGCTCGGCCGCGATCCGCTGCTTGCGCCCTCGATCCGGTCCCACGGCGGGCTGCGGGTGCCGGGAGTGTGGGATCCGTTCGAGGTCGGCGTCCGCGCGATCCTCGGACAGCAGGTTTCAGTGACTGGAGCAAGCACGATCGCGGGCCGTCTGGTCGAACGCGCCGGCCCCCCCGTTCCGGGCCTGACCCAGTTCGGACTGACTCATGTGTTCCCGACACCGGCGCGGCTCGCAACGGCGGATCTGACCGGTATCGGACTCACTGGAGCGCGCATTTCGGCAGTCCGCAGCTTCGCGCAGGCGGTCGACACGGGCACGCTGCGCCTCGACCGGAGCCTGTCGCTCGAGGACCTCGTCGCTGCGATGGTCGCCGTGCCGGGGCTCGGCCCGTGGACGGCGAACTACCTTGCATTGCGGATGGGGGAGGCCGACGCGTTCCCGGCGGGTGATCTTGGGATTCGCCGCGGCCTCGAGCGCCTGACGGGCTCGCCGGTAACGCCCCGCGAGGTAGCTGATGTCGCCGAGCGCTGGCGTCCGTGGAGGGCGCAGGCGGCGATCCATCTCTGGCTCAGCGCCTGAGCGCGGAGCCTCCCCGAACGGCGAATGTGCCACTCATACGTTCCCAACTGGGAACATTGCGTGATCATGTGCCCCGTGTCCGTCTGCGCCCGTGACCAGCGCCCCGCCTCTCGCATGGGCCGCTTCGGCATGTCATCCGGGTCCGGCGCATGACGGGCGTCAGGGCGCCGGACGGGACCGCGGAGGAGATCCTGAGGTGGACGTACAAGCGGTTTCGGCGGGTGGCGCTGGTGGCGAGCTTCCAGGCGGAGTCGCTGGTGCTGATCGACCTGGCGTGCGGGATCAC
>DATDID010000050.1:0-121824 GCA_036521195.1 Candidatus Dormiibacterota bacterium | reverse complement strand
CGGCACCGCGTCGACGCTCGTCGTTCTCGTCCTGCTCTTCCCGCTGCTCGGATCCGCGCTCAACGGGTTCCTGGGACCGATGTTCGGACGGCGCTTCGTCAACATCGTCGGCACCGTCTCCATATTTGCCGCGTTCGTCGTCGCGTGTTTCGTGCTTGCCAACGTGGTCGGCGCTCCCGCCGGACATGCATCGATCACGGTGCGGCTCTGGCAGTGGATCAGTCTCGGCAGCGGCACGAACCTCTCGGTCGGGATGGACTTCACGCTCGATGCGCTGAGCGCGCTGATGCTCATGGTCATCACGGGCGTCGGATTCCTCATCCACGTGTACAGCGTCGGTTACATGGACCACGATCCCGGCATCGCCCGCTTCTTCAGCTACATGAACTTCTTCATCTTCTCGATGTTGACGTTGGTCCTGGCCGCGGATCTCGTCATCCTCATCATCGGGTGGGCGCTGGTCGCGCTGAGCAGCTACCTGCTCATCGGCTTCTGGCACGACCGTCCGAGCGCGGTGCTGGCTGCCCGCAAAGCCTTCATCACCCAGGTGATCGGCGACGTCGCACTCGTCATCGCGGCGTTCCTCATCGTCCTGCACACGCATACGCTCAGCCTCCCGAACATTTTCGCGCGCACGCAGGCGTTCCCCGAGGGTGGCCTGCTCATCACCGGCATCTGCGTGTTGCTGGCTATCGGTGCGTTTGCCAAGAGCGCGCAGTTCCCGCTGCACACGTGGTTGCCGGACGCGATGGAGGGTCCGACGCCCGTGTCGGCGCTCATCCACGCGGCCACCATGGTCACGGCCGGCGTCTATCTCATCGCGCGCTTCCACGTGCTCTTTAACCTCGCCCCGGTCGCCGAGGGCATGGTCGCGTGCGTCGGCATGGGCACGGCGGTGATGGCAGGCATCATCGCGCTCTCCCAGATCGACATCAAACGTGTCATCGCGTACTCGACGATGTCGCAGATCGGGCTGATGATCTACGCCGTGGGCATCGGCGCATACAGCGCCGGGATGTTCCACTTCATGACCCACGCCGTCTTCAAGGCACTCCTCTTCATGGCGGCGGGCAACGTCATCCATGCGCTCCACGACGAGCAGGACATCCGCCTCATGGGGGGGTTGCACGCGCGGATGAAATGGACGCATCTCGCCTTCGGCGCTGGTTCCCTCGCGTTGGGTGGGTTCTTCCTGTTCTCGGGGTGGTTCAGCAAGGAGGACCTGCTCGGATTCGGGACGGTCTCCGGACCGGGCATGTTCCCGTGGGTGCTGTACGTCGTCGGCGCCGGCGTGAACATCCTCACCGGGCTGTACGCCTTCCGCCTCTATTTCACGGTCTTCCAGGGCGAGCCGCAGACCGCCCGTGTCTTCGCCGTGAAGGAGGCGGGCAAGGCGATGCTCATCCCGGTCGTCATCCTTGGCGTCCTTGCGGTGGTGGTCGCCTGGCCGCTCGAGTTCCCCTTGCCGAACACGCTCCACGTATTCAGCGATTTTCTGAGCCCGGTCTTCGCGGGCCCGCAATCGCAGCTGTTCCACACACCCGGGCTCGGCCTCGCCGCCATCGGATTGACCATCGGGACAATCACGAGCCTGATCGGCATCGGTCTTGCGGCGCGATTCTGGTACGACCACAAGCCGGACGCACAGGTCGTGCTTGCGCAGTTCCCGCGCTGGATTCCGCTGCTGTCGTACAACAAGTTCTACTTCGACGAGATCTACGATCGTGCGCTCGTGCGGCCGATGAAAGCAGTCGCGCGGACCGCGCGGCGTGTGGTCGAGCCTGACGTCATGGACGGATGGGTCGGCGGAGTCGGCGACCTGCTCAAGGGCTTCAGCGTCGATCTGCGCTCCATACAGACCGGCTTGATCCGAGACTACGCGTCGCTCTTCACGGTCTTTGCCGTCATCCTCGTCGTTGTCTGGGTGTTCATCGCGAAATGACCACGCACATCCCGTGGCTGACGCTCCTCATCGTCATCCCCGCGGGGGCGGCGATCCTGCTGCAACTCGTGCCACGGCGGCTCACGGCTGTGGTGAAGGCCGTGACGCTGGTCGCAACGGCCGCAGGTGCTGTGATCGTCGGCCTCCTCCTCGCATGGATGCCGGGCAACAAGCCGAGCACCGGCCCGATCCCACTGCACTTCGAGGAGACGCACGCCTGGCTGCCGGCGATCAACGCCAGCTACCACCTCGGCATCGACGGCGTGTCCGGCTGGTTGCTCGCGCTCAACGCCGGCGTCTTCCTGCTCGGCGCGCTGGCTGTCTCGCGCAAGTCGACCGATCGGCTCCGTTTCTACTGCACGCTCCTGCTGCTCACAGAAGCCGCGACGAGCGGCGTCCTCCTGTCGATCGACCTGCTGCTCTTCTACATGTTCTGGGAGGGGATGCTCGTCCCGCTCTACGTGCTGCTGAGCAACTGGGGTGGCGCAAAGCGTGGCCCCGCAACGCTGAAGTTCATCATCTACACCGTCGCGGGCAGCCTGCTGATGCTCGTCGCGATCATCTATCTCTACATCCAGTCGCCGTCGGGTTCGTTCGACCTCGAGCAGATCCTCGCGCAACCGCTGAGCGCAGGGTCGCCACTCGTCATCCCGCTCATCCACCTGTCGACGTTCACGCCCAAACAGCTGGCATTCATCTGCTTCGCGCTTGCGTTCGCGATCAAGATCCCGATCGTTCCGTTCCACACCTGGCTCCCGGACCTGTACGAGAGCTGCCCGCCGGCAGTGCTGGTGTTCTTCGCCGGCATCGTGAGCAAGCTTGGCGCGTACGGTTTCATCCGCTTCTGCCTGACGCTGTTCCCCGGCGAGATGAACCGTTACCGGTACGTCCTGGCCGCGCTCGCGATCCTCAGCATCATCTACGGAGCGCTCATGGCGCTCTCGGAACGCGACTTGAAACGCATCGTCGCGTACGCGAGCATCAGCCACCTTGGCTTCATCGCGCTCGGGATCTTCTCGTTGACGACCAATGGGCTCAACGGAGCGGTGATCCAGATCGTCAACCACGGGATCATCATCAGCGCGCTCTTCCTCATCGTCGGCTTCATCGAGGCGCGCACAGGGACGCGCGACCTCGGCGAGCTGTCGGGTCTGGAACGCCGAATGCCGTGGCTGTATTTCTTCTTCCTCGTGGCGACGCTGGCCAGTCTCGGGATGCCTGGAATGAACAGCTTCGTCGGCGAGTTCGCGATCATGCTCGGCGCGTTCCAGCTCAACTGGATCTTTGCAGTGCTTGCCGGCGGGGGAGTCATCCTCGCCAGCTGGTACATGCTTCGCCTTCATCAGGGGCTGATGCACGATCCGCCCAAGGCGCGGACCGAGGGCGTCCGCGACCTGCACATCGGTGAGGCCCTGCTGCTTGTTCCGCTCGTCGCGTTGATGATCTTCATCGGCCTGTATCCGAAGCCGATCACCGATATCTCGAAGGGCGCGGTGAGCAACTACGTCGCGCAGGTGCAGCCGGTGGCGCCGGACACCGTCACGGGCGGTCAGTGATGTTCGTCGCAGCAAGCCCGGTGCCGTTGACGTTCCCCGGTGGGCACGATCTCATCGGGATCCTTCCCGAGCTCGCGCTCAGCGGCGCGTTCCTGCTGCTCATGCTGCTCGACCTGGTCATCCCCCCGTCCAGACGCACGTGGCTCGCCGGGTTCGCGCTGTTCGGCATCGCGGCGTCGTTCGTGGTGACGATCTTCTGCTGGTACAACGCGACTCCGGGCCGGCTCGTCTACTCCGGTTCCTTCGCGTACGACCGTTTCGCGTTGTTCATCGACGCGATCCTGCTCGTCAGCGCTGGCCTGGTCATCATGATCAGCCCCCACTACCTCAACCGCCGTGGCATTCATTACGGTGAGTACTACGCGCTGATACTTGCGGCAACCGTCGGCATGATGCTCCTTGCGGGAGCGACCAGCCTGATGGTCATCTTCCTCGCGATCGAGCTGCTGTCACTCGCGCTGTACGTGCTGAGCGGATTCTCGCGACACGAGGAGCGCTCTCAGGAGGCGGCGCTGAAATACCTGCTGCTCGGTGGGTTCGCGTCGGGCTTCCTCCTGTTCGGGATGGCGCTCATCTATGGCGAGACCGGACACACGCAGCTCGCGCAGATTGCAGCGGCGATCCAGGCGGAGAAGGCGATCGATCCGCTGTTGCTGGGCGGCGTGATCCTGCTCTTCATCGGCTTCGCTTTCAAAGTGAGCGCGGCGCCGTTCCACTCGTGGACGCCGGACGTGTACCAGGGCGCGCCGACGTCGGTCACGACGTTCATGAGCGTCACGACCAAGGTCGCTGCCTTTGCCGCGCTCGTGCGTGTCTTCACGTACACGTTCGACGGTGGAGCGACGAACTTCTACACCAACTGGGAGCCGGTCGTCGCACTCGTCGCCATCACCTCGATGGTGGTCGGCAACGTTGCGGCGCTGACGCAGACCAGCGTGAAACGGATGCTCGCCTACTCCGGCATCGCGCAGGCCGGATACATTCTCATCGGCGTCGCCGTCGGCGCGGTTGTGCTGCCGTCCGGACAGTCGAGCTCGCTCGGGACGATCTCGGTCCTCTACTACCTGGCCGCCTACGCCGTGAGCAACATCGGGGCGTTCGCCGTCATCACGGTGATGGCCGGACGCGGTGAGGATCTCGACAGCTACGACGGGCTGCGCGGCCTCGCGCACCGCCGCCCATTCGTGGCCGCGAGCATGGCGCTGTTTCTCTTCTCACTCGGTGGCTTCCCGCCAACCGCCGGGTTCTTCGCGAAGTTCCTCGTGTTCACCGCCGCCATCAACGCCAACCAGACGCCGCTGGCGCTCTGGGGTATCGCGACGAGCGCCGTCTCCGCCTTCTACTACCTTCGCGTCGGCTTGATCATGTACCAGAAGCCGGCCGCAGGGGCCGAGGAGTACCGTTGGTCGCGCACCGGTTTCGCAGGAACGTCGGTGCTTGTGGCAACCACCGCCGGAACCCTCATCCTCGGGGTGTTGATCGTGCTCGTCTACACTGCGGCGACCGCCTCGCTCAAGGGCCTCATCGTGTGAACGAGGACCTGCTCAAGCGCTTCGCCGAGATCGTCAGCGCCGGCGGGATCAGTGGCGAAGTGGTGAGCCCGCCGGACCTCGGATCGCTTGCGGTCGTGGCGCATCTCTGCAGCGAAAACGAGATCCCGATCAGCATCACGAGCTGCGCGCCCTCCACGCATCAGAACGCTCCCCGCGGCGGTGTCGTCATCAGTGTGCATCGCCTCAACGAGATCGTCGTCGCGGGTCCCGGGCTCACCGTCCGGGCCGGTCCCGGCGCCACGGTCGCGCAGCTGCGTGACGCGGTGACCAAGGAGCGCCTTGCGGTCGTCGGCCTGGGCGCGGATACGGGTTCCGGACACGTCGGCACGCTCATCGCACGCGGTGACGTCCCACGCCGCTCGCTCTCCGGCATCGAGGCCGTCCTGAGCACGGGCGAGACGGTGAAAGCCGGGGGGGCGATGCTCAAGGACGTCGTCGGTTACGACCTGCTTGCGACGATCCTCGGCAGCGCCGGCCGGCTCGCGATCATCGCCGCGGTCACGTTCAGGCTCGAGCCGGCCGCCGCGCGCACGCCGTCCGCGAAGCCGCCCGGCGCGCGGACCTGGGAGCCGGCACTCGCTGACGCATTCGACCCGAAGCGCCTCCTGCGCTCCGGCACCGCACGGTGAAGGCGAAGCTCGCTGCGCGCATCGGGAGGTTCTGGCACGAATACACGCGGATGCGCACCGCAATCTTCCTGCTGCTCGGCATCCTCGTCATCGTGCTCATCGGCTCGTTCGTTCCACAGCAGAACACGTCGGACCCGACCAAGGTCGAGGCGTTTCTGACGTCGTGGCCGAACCTCAACATCCTTTTCTCGGACCTGCAATTGCCGCTGACGCAGGTGTTCGTGTCACCCGTCTTCTACGTCCTGCTCGGGCTGCTGTACGTGTCGCTCGGCTGGTGCGTCATCCGGCGCGCACGCGCGCTCATCATGCGCACCGTTCGCGGCTACAAGCGCACGCCGCAGTACTGGGGTGAGTGGGGATCGTGGCTGTTCCACAGCTCGTTCTTCCTGCTGCTCATCGCCGTCGTGTGGGGGAAAGCGACCGGATACCAGGGGCTCGTCACGCTCACCGAGGGCCAGAGCTTCACCAACACACCAGCGGGCTACGACACGCTCCAGCAGGGGCTCTTCTTCAACGGCAACTACGCGCCGTTCACACTGAGGCTCAACAACTTCGAAGCGACATACGCAGCCAACGGTGAGGCGAGCGACTACGTCAGCAATGTCAGCGTCCTCGATCACGGCAAGCTGATGAAGACTCAGAACATCAGGGTCAACGACTTCCTGAGCGTCGACAACGTGAACGTCTATCAACAGGACTACGGCTGGGCGCCAACCATCATCGTCACCAATCCCGCGGGGCAGACCGTGTTCGACGGGCCGATCCAGTTCTTCGACGATCCGAACAATGTCGGTGACAAGGCGCTCGGCGACGGGGTGCTCAAGGTGCCGGACTTCAACTACACGATCAAGGGTGCGGCACAGCCGATCCAGATCGGCGCCAAGATGTCGTTCTTTCCCGACGCGACGCTGTTGCCGTCGGTGGGGAGCAATGGCACCATCGATCCGACAGCGACGACGTACGGACCGGGCGGAGTCGCGACTCGCAACCCGGTGATCGAGATGCAGCTGTACGTCGGCAACCTCGGTCTCAACAGCGGCGCGCCGCAGAATGTCAACCAGCTGGACACGTCGAACATGCAGGCGTATTTCAGCGATGGGCACGTGATCCCGATCCTGCTCGGTCAGACTGCAACGCTGCCGATCGACACCGTCGACGGCAAGACCGTGAACTTCACGATCTCGTTCCCGGCGATCAGCCAGTACTCGCTGTTCCAGGTCAACGACGACCAGGGCGTATTGCTCGTGTACACGTCGTTCATCCTGATCATGACCGGCCTGCTCACCAAGCTCTATCTCCGCCCGTTCCTCGAGCGGCGTCAGCGCAAGCGACGCAAGCCGATCACCCTCGACCGCCGCTGGTCATCGGAGTCGAGCGGGGAGCCTCAGCCCGATCCCGATCCGGACCGAGAACCCGCCGCCGTCTGATCGGCCTCCGGCGCGAGCTCGGCGATTCTGGCAGGGGACAGGTACGTCAGCTGCTCCAGCGTCGTGCCCAGATAGTCGAGCTCGAGCACGCCTCCCTTGGCGCACTGCAGGCGGTGCAGCGCGTAGCGCGGACGGCGGTCTGCGCCGACCCAGAAGCCCTGGATCGGATCGCCGTGGCTGACACAGATCCCGCCTTTCCCGGGGTGGTCGACGAGCAGTCGCGCCAGTGGCCGGCGCACGCGCGCAGCCAGCTTCGCGACGGACTCATCGTTCGGCAGCAGGCCGGGCCATGCCATGTGGACGAACCAGAGCGGCCGGCGCCACGGCACCTGCTTCGGCGGGATGCCCTGCAGGTACAGGCCGAACTTCGTCTCGATGAGGTCGTCGGTGTAGGTGATGGGCACCGAGTCGAGATACGACGCGATGATCTCCGCGGTCTGCCGGGCGCGTTCGAGCGGGCTCGAGTAGATCTGGGGGATCGACTTGCCGGTGAAGTACCTGCCGAGTGCGTGCGCCTGCCGCACGCCCTTCTCGCTGAGCGGGAAGTCGGGGAGGTGCCCGTAGAGGACGCCGTTGGGGTTGCGGACGTCGCAATGGCGAACCAGGTGGAGGCGGGTCGTGGTCGCTGCCGCAGCCTGGTTCACTGCAGGCGATGCTAGCGGGATGGCACCCGACGGCGGATTTCACGATCGCGTCTAGACTCCGGCGGCGTTGTGCTCTCCAAGATTCCGCTTGCCGATCCGGGGATCCCTGATCTCCGCTCGCCCGTGCGCTTTCTCTACTGGATTGCCAAGGGTCAGCGCCGAACGGTGATCGGTGGCGCCTTCTTCGGCGCCGTCTGGATGGGGACGCAGGGCATCATTCCCGCGGCGCTGGGGGCAGCGGTGAACGCGATCATCCAGCGCGACACGACCACGCTGCTCGTGTGGACGTCGGTCGTCTTTGCGCTCGGCATCCTCCAGGCCGCAGCGGGCGTGCTCCGGCATCGGCGCGCGGTGAGCAACTTCCTCGAAGCTGCGGCCCGCGTGCGGCAGCTCGTCCTCCGGCACGCGGTCGACCTCGGCGGCGCGCTGCCGCGTCAGGTCGGCGTCGGTGAGGTCGGAAGCATCGCGACAACCGATGTGTTGCGCATCGCGCGACTCCTCGACATCACCGCGCGCGGCACCGGAGCGATTGTCTCGCTCGTGATCGTCGCGGCCATCCTGCTGCTCAGCTCGCCGCAACTCGGGCTTGCGCTGCTTGCGGGCGTTCCGATCGCAGCGCTGCTCGTGCTGCCGGTCATGCGCCCGCTGGAGAGACGCCAGCGCGCCGAGCGGCGCCAGCGAGGCGTGGCGTCCGCCGTCGCGGCGGATACCGTTGCCGGCCTTCGGGTCCTTCGCGGTCTCGGCGGCGAGGCGGATTTCGCGGCACGGTACGTCGTGGCGTCTCAAGCCGTGCGCGCGGCGGCAGTCAAAACGGCACTCGCGCAGGCGTTGCTCGACGGGCTGCAGATTCTGCTGCCCGGCGCGATCCTCGTCGCAATCACCTTCCTCGGCGCGCATCTCGTCGCGGCCGGGACGATCCCGCCGGGCGAGCTGGTCGCCGACTACGCCTACGCGGCGTTTCTCATCCTGCCGATCCAGACGCTCGTGCAGGCCGCGAGCAGCTGGTCCGCCGCAACGGTCGCGGCAGGTCGTGTGATCAATGTTCTGCGCCTCGGTCCCGATCTGCCCTCGCCCGCGCATCCTGAGGCGGAGCCTGCGGACGGTGACCTCGTCGACGAGGAGTCCGGACTGGTGGTGGAGCACGGGTGCACGACCGCGGTGGTCGTCGCCGACCCCGATGCCGCCAGCGCGATCGCAGCGCGACTCGGGCGCCATGCGGAGACAACCGACGGGAAGCACGTACGCCTCGCCGGCGTGCCGCTGGACCGTCTGCCGCTGGCGACGGTGCGGCGCCGGATCCTCGTACTCGACCGCGACCCGCACCTGCTGGCCGGGACACTCGGCGACGCGGTCGAAACGCCGAGCGCCCGCCCGAACGACGCGGATCCGCGCACGAGCGTCGCCGACGCGCTGACCGCCGCTGCCGCGGGCGACATCGTCAACGGGCTGGACGAGGGTCTGGACTCGCTCGTCTCCGAGCGTGGGCGCTCGCTCTCCGGCGGTCAGCGACAGCGCATCGCGCTCGCGGCTGCTCTTCGCGCCGACCCGGATGTGCTGGTGCTCGACGAACCGACGAGCGCTGTGGACGCGCATACCGAAGCGTTGATCGGCGAACGCGTGGCGTCGCTGCGCAGGGGCCGCACCACGGTGATGCTCACCACAAGCCCGTTGCTGCTCGCGCATGCGGATCGAGTCGTGTTCATCTCCGCCAGCGGGCCTTCCGTCGGAACACACGCAGCGCTGTTGAACAGCAATGATGAGTATCGCCAGGTCGTCACGCGAGGGTCGGAATGAGCCGGCCGCTGTCGCCGATCCTTCCGATCGCGACCGGGCGCTCCGCGTGGCGCCACCTCCGTCCGTTGCTCGGCGAGCGACGAAAGCTCATCGTTGCGGCGATCGGGCTGCAGATGGTGGCGAGCGCGGCCGCGCTTGTCGGCCCGCAATTGCTCGAGGGGATCATCAACGCGACGCGCGGCTTGACGGACTCTCGCATCGCCGGAGTCGTGCTCCTCTTTGCTGCCGCGCTCGCGGTGCAGACCGTATGCACTGCCGCAGCGCGCGGGTTCGGTGCCCTCACTGGCGAACACGCGCTTGCCCGTTTGCGCGAGCAGTTCATCGCCACCGTGCTGGCAATCCCGATCGGCATCGTCGAGCGGGCCGGTACCGGCGATCTGATGACACGCGCATCGAGTGATGTCGACGAGCTCTCACAGGTGGTGCGCGCGGGACTGCCACAGCTGCTCGTCGCCGGCGTCACTGCGGTGCTCGCGATCGGCGCGCTGGTGTTCACGGCGCCGATCCTCGGATTGGTCGTCGTGCCGAGCATCCCGGCGCTGGTGCTCATGACGCGCTGGTACCTCCGCCACGCCGGGCCGCTGTATCAGCGCGAGGAGGCGGCCGTCGCGCTCGTCAACGCAGATATTCAGGAGACCGTGGCCGCGGCGCGCACCATCGAGGCACTCCGCCTCGGCTCACGCCGGATCGTGCAGACGGACGACGATATTCGCGACTGGATCGGCTGGGAGCGTCGCACGCTGCGGCTACGCACGTTCTTCTTCGGCGGTTGCGAAGTCGGGTACATCGTGCCGCTCGTGCTGTGCCTGCTCTTCGGCGGTCTGCTGGTCATCCACGGGCAGCTCTCGGTGGGGGCGGTGACCGCTGCCGCCCTCTACACGCAGCAACTGGTGTCGCCTGTCGACACCCTGCTTGCGTGGCAGGACGAGGTGCAGCTCGCGGGTGCGTCGCTCGCACGCGTCGTCGGCGTGTCCGACATCCCCGGCCAGGAGGTGACCCTCGAGGTTCCAGTGGGGCAACAGCTCGCCGCGCGCAACGTGCATTTCGCGTACGACGGTCATGACGAGGTGCTGCACGGGATCGACCTCGTTCCCGCACCGGGGTCGCGGATCGCTGTCGTCGGTCCGAGTGGTGCGGGCAAGAGCACGCTGGCGCTTCTGCTCGCCGGCATCTACGCGCCAGGGTCGGGCGAGATCCGAGTCGGTGGCGTACCACCGCACGAGCTGCCGCCGGAGCGGCTGCGCCGCGAGATTGCGCTCGTGACCCAGGAGCATTACCTGTTTGCCTGTTCGCTCCGCGACAACCTCCGCCTTGCGCGGCCCGGCGCGAGCGACGACGAGCTCATGGCGGTGCTCGAGAACGTCGATGCAGCCGTGGCGATCCGGTCGCTGCCGGACGCCCTCGACACGATGCTCGGCTCGGGAGGCGTCTCGATCAGTCCGGGTCTTGCCCAGCAGATCGCCATCGCCCGGCTCCTCCTCGCCGACCCGCACACGCTCGTCCTCGACGAAGCGACGTCGCTGCTCGATTCGCGAGCCGCGCGACACCTGGAGCGATCGGTGGCGACACTGCTCGAGGGCCGGACCGTGATCGCGATCTCGCATCGACTGAACGCCGCTCACGACGCCGAGCTGGTCGCCGTGGTGGAGGACGGGCGCATTGCAGAGTTCGGCACGCATGCGGCGTTGCTCGCTGCCGGTGGCGCATACGCCGAGCTCTGGAACACCTGGCGGCAGGAGCAGGCGGTGGCCTCCTCAGTCGAGTAGCGTGCGAATCGGCGCCCGGCGGGTGATGTCGCAGTGGAGAAAGACGCGCAGACATGAAAGTGACCCACCGGCCAAAGGGGCCGATGGGTCACTGGGGGGGCAATGCCCGATGTCGCGTCAGGCGACGTTTGCGCTGCGAAGGGACGGAACGGTCAGATGGGTCGTCCGCTCCTTGCTGACAGAGCGGCGCCAGCTGACGATCTCGAAGAGGAAGGCACCGAGCACTGCAAGGGTGGCGATGGCAAGGCCGATCGCCGCGTAACCTGCAATGGTCCCGATCTCGCCCCAGCCGTAGGCGTTGAGCAGCATGCCGCGAAGCGTGGTGCCCTTGAAGATGGTCGCCACTTCACCGGCGAGCTTGGTGTTCGTGGGGTCGGCCTGAGCTGCGGTGCTCAGCTGCGAGTAAGTCTGGCCACCACCGATCTCATTGAGATGCACGGCGATGAAGTGGTCCGCGTAGGTCTCAGCCTGCGCACCCGTGGTCAGCTCCTGACCGGCGTAGACCTTCATGGCTGCAGCATCGGCCTTGGGCAGCGAGGTGATGGCAGCGGAGTCGGCCGCGGGGAAGGAGATCTTCTGAGCGGCGAGTTGGCTCTGCACCTGGCTGGTCGCGAAGTTGCCGCCCCAGAAGGCGAATCCTGCGACGAAGGCAAGGATGCCGATGAGGCCGATCTGGAGGACGAAGATCCGCCAGCGCATTCCTGTGGTCATGGTGTTGCTCCTTGGTATTGGTTTTGCGGTATCTGACCGTGCACCCATCGTCATCCCCGCGCTCCCTTCGCCAACAGAGGCGGAAGCCATCACGTTGCGAGTGCCGGGTTGGGCCTTTAACGGTCAGGGTGCCCGCGCAGGCCGGGTCATTCGACCTATCGGTCAGCGGAGCCGGCGAACCTCGGTCTCCGTGTGGCGATGCCAGGGCACGATGCGGACTCGCGCGTCGACCGCGACAGCCCCGGTGGGAGTCGCGATGAGCGGGTTCAGATCCATCTCGGCGAGTTGTGGCACCGCATCCGCCAGGCACGCTACCCGGAGCAGGACGTCCTCCACGGCGGGCACGTCGCACGGGGCGGAACCGCGGTGTCCGAACAGCAGGGGCGCTCCGCGAATCGATCGAACCATCCGGCGGGCATCCTCGTCGGTGAGTGGCAGGATGCGCAGGACGCGGTCGGCGAAGAGTTCAACGGCGGTGCCGCCGCTCCCAAAGATCACCACTGGGCCGAAGAGTGGGTCCGTCATCACGCCCGCGATGAGCTCGACCCCATGGACCATCGGCTGAACGAGAGCGCTCTCCATCGAGTCACCAAGTCGGGCGTGCATCGCCACGAACGCAGTTCGAACGTCATCCGGCGTGTTCAGACCGGTGACCACGCCGCCGACGTCGGATTTGTGGAGGATCCGGTCGCCTGTCGCCTTCAGCACCACTGGGAGCCCAAATCCAATCGCAGCCGCGACCGCTGCATCCGCGGACACGGCCACCTGCTCGTCGACGCAGCGAATCCCGAACGCTCGCAACAGCGCGACGCAACGCGGAGGCGGCATCCAGCCGCCCTCCGGGTGCGCGGCGAGATGGGTCTCGACGATGGCACGCGCAGCAGCGATATCAAGGTCGGAAAAGCTCGGAATCACGCCGGCTGTCCTGCGTGTCCAGTCCGAGTGGCCGGCGATACGCCCAAGCGCACGCACCGCGCGTTCGGGGAACGCGTAGACGGGGACCACCGTTTTCCCGTCTTCACGAATTGCGGCAGGGGAGCTGTCACCCAGATGCACGAGCACCACGGGACGGCCCTGCGTGTCGACTCTCGAGATCGCCGCAGTGACATCAGCAACAGGTGCGCTCGCGACCGGGGCGAGGATGACCACGGCGCCGGCGATCGCGGGCGAGTGCAGCGCGGCACGGAGCGCTTGCTCGAAGAGCCCCGGCGTCGCCCCCGCTCCCAGATCGACCGGGTTGCTGACGCCGGCGTTCGGTCCGGCGATCGTGCGTATCGAGTGGCGCGTCTCGTCGTCGAATTCCGGCACACGAAGGCCGGCTGCGTCGCACGCATCCGCTGCGAGCACTGCTGCTCCGCCGGCGTTGCCGACGATCGCCAGATCGCGGCCGCTCATCGCTGGTTGGTGCGCGAGGAGCGCACCGCAATCGATGAGCTCCTCGAGCGTATCGACGCGAATCACCCCGGCCTGCGTGAACAGTGCATCGACGACGGCGTCGGGACTCGCCAGCGCCGCGGTGTGCGACGCTGCCGCTCGCGAACCCGCGACGCTCCGTCCCGATTTCACCGCGACGATCGGCGTCGTCGCGGAAACGAGAGGCGCCACGCGCGCGAACGCGCGCGGATTCCCGAAGGACTCGAGATACAGGAGCACCGCCTTCGTCTCGCCGTCCTGCTGCCAGTAGCGCAGCAGATCGTTGCTGCTCACGTCGGCTTTGTTGCCCATGCTCACGAAGCTCGAAACACCGAGGCCCGAGGTACGAGCCTGCTCGAGGATGGCGATCCCCAGCGCTCCGGATTGCGACGCGAACGCAATGTTGCCGGGCACCGGCACCTGCGATGCAAATGTCGTGTTCATCGCCACGTCCGGCGCGGTATTGATCACGCCGAAACAGTTCGGCCCCACGACCCGCATGCCGCCGCGATGAGCGCGTTGCAACAGTTCCGCCTGCAAGGCGGCGCCTGCCGCGCCAATCTCCGCAAACCCCGACGTGATGACCACGAGTCCATGAACTCCCTTCCGGGCGCACGCGTCGACGGCTTCCAGGCAGCGCGATGCGGGCACCGCCAGCACTGCAAGGTCGACCTGCCCCTCAACCGCGTCGACGCTGGGAGCGCATGTCAGGCCGAGCAGTTCTTTGACGTTGGGGTTGATCGGGTAGATCCGGCCACAGAACCCACCTTGGATCAGATTGCGCAGCACTGCGTGACCGATGCTGCTCGGGTCACGGCCGGCGCCGATCACAGCAACCGAACGTGGTCGGAGGATTCGAGAGATGCTGTGGACGCCGGCCGTCCACGCGCGGGCGTCGGCGGCAGCGAGTGATGCGCCGGTTGGTTCGATGTCGAATGCCAGATGCACGACGCCGTACTCGATCGATCGCCCCTCGCTGCGAAATCCGGCCGCCTTGAACACATCGAGCATCCGCCGGTTCTCGAGCAGCGTGTCCGCGGAGAACCGTGTGATCCCGTTGCCGCTCGCGTAGGACGCGAGGTACTCGAGCATCAGCGTACCGAGCCCGCGGCCCTGGTGCTCATCCGCGACGGTGAACGCCACCTCGGCCTCCTGGCCGCTCGCGAGGCGCTCATACCTGCCGACCGCGATGATGTCCTGCCCGAGGAACGCGACGAATGCCATGCGATCGTGGTAGTCGACGGTGGTGAACCGTTGCACCTCGGCGTCGCTGAGCTCCATCTTCGGACCGAAGAAGCGAAATTGCACGCTCTCCCGGGAGAGATGACGGAAGAACGCTCGGTGAGCGTCCGCGTCGTCAGGCCGGATGGGACGGATATGGACGGTTGCCCCATCGGCGAGCACCGCATCCAATGCCCATGCAGTCGGAAAGTCGGCGGCGGGGACGTCCGTCATCCGCGGGCCGCACGACGCATCCCAGCACCGTACACCTTGAAAGTCCCAGGAGAATTAGGCCGTTGGGCTCTGGCGCCGAGAAAGAGGCTAGGATAGCTTCGAGTGGTGCGAATCATCCTTTCGGAGCATTCGACCCGATTGCGCGCAGCCGCAGGCGTAGCAGCCGTTGTCTTCCTCGTGGCGCTGGCCTTCGTCCTCGGCATCCGCGCCGGCGGCGCTCCCTTCGCAAGGCTCGTCGATGACTCAGGTCAACTGATCGCGAGTGCTGTCGCGGCGGCGTGCTGTCTCGTCGCGGCCATCCGAGCCTCAGGCGTGCGCAAAGCAGCCTGGGCGCTTGTTGCCGCGTACGGTGCGCTCTGGGCCGGTAGCTCGTTCATTTGGCTGCTCTTCGATGTCTCCGGTCAGAATCAAAAGCCGTTCTCGTCCATCGCAGCCCTCGGCTTTGTCATGTCGGTGCCCTTTGCCGTTGCGGGGAGCCTGGCGTTCAGCCTCCGCAGATGGTCGAGGTTGCCGTTGTTGGTGCGGGCGCTCGACGCTGTGACCGTCGCCGCGGCGTTGATGTTGATCTGCTGGGTCCCCGTGCTCGAGCGGGTGTTTGACCTCAGCGGTTTCAGCATCGGCGCAGCGCTGATGAGCCTGGCGATTCCGGTCGGGGATCTTCTCGTTGTGACCCTCGTCTGGAGCGCGATCTCCAGCGCCGCCTCGCGGCTCCGACCCTCACTCGTCGCAGTGGCTGTCGGATTCATCTGCATCACCATCGCGGACCTGTTCCTGGCGTACGGATCCGCGAACGGCACCTATACGTCCGGGACGTTGCTCGATCTCTTCTGGACCGGCGGCTTCCTCGCCCTCGCCGGAGGAGCGGCGATGGAGAAGGCGACGTACAAATCCATCGCCGCCGCAGACGGTCCCGTCGCTCCGCGCCGCCTTGCCATCTGGGTCCCGTTCGTCTCGACGTTGATCGCCGCCGCAATCGCACTGGCCGATTTTCACGGCGACCGGGTGATCGATCCCGTCACCCTCGCCCTCGTCCTGCTGATCATGGTGCTCTCGACGTTCCGGCAGCTCGTGGTGGCGACGGCCAACCGCGGCCTGATCGCCACGCTCGGGGTGCGCGCGAGCAGCGACTCGCTGACGAAGCTCGCCAATCGCGAGTCCTTCCGCAAACGGCTCGAGCACGCGCTGTCGCCGAATCTGCGTGCGTGCGGTCTGCTGTACATCGACATCGACAACTTCAAAGGCGTGAACGATCGCTTCGGACACGCGGCCGGTGACCGGGTGCTCGCGGTGCTCGCAGAACGCTTCACCGGCGCCATGCGGCCGGCTGACTTCGTCGCTCGCCTGGGCGGTGATGAGTTCGGCGTTCTGTGCGCCGGAGCAACGACCCCCGACGATGTCGCGCGTCGTGCGCGCCGCGTTCAGGTGTGCTTCCTCAAGCCTGTCGCATTTGGGACGGATGTCATCAAGGTGTCCGGTACCGTCGGTGCCGCCATCGCGACCGCGACCGATGATCCCGACACCGCACTGCGAAGGGCGGACGTCGCGCTGTACGCAGCCAAGGCGCGCGGTCGCGGCATGACAGAGGTGTACGACGAGGCGGTGCATGGCGAGGCAATGTCACGCATGTGGCTCGAGGCCGACATGGCGTCGGCCCTCGCGGGACGGCAGTTCACGCTGCTGTATCAACCAACGGTG
Source organism: Candidatus Dormiibacterota bacterium (assembly GCA_036521195.1). GTDB lineage: Bacteria > Chloroflexota > Dormibacteria > Aeolococcales > Aeolococcaceae > Palsa-851. The sequence continues at coordinate 105,239 of DATDID010000050.1, read as the reverse complement.
CGCTCGGCGACCGGGAAGATCAGCGGAGCAGAGGCGCTCGTCCGTTGGGACCATCCGGTTCGCGGCAGGATCTCACCGCTGGACTTCATCCCTGTGGCTGAGGCAAGCGGCTTCATCGTGGAACTGGGCCGATGGATTCTGCGTCAGGCGCTCCACGATGCTGCCATATGGCGAAAGGACGGAGCGGTGACAACCGTCAGTGTGAATACCACGGTGCAACAGCTCCGCAGCACCGGCTTTGTTGACGATGTTTTCGCGGCGCTCGCGGAAACCCACGTGGCTCCGCAGGATCTCATCCTCGAGCTCACCGAAAGCGCCTACGTTCAGGACTCGGCATCGATCTCCGTGGTCATCCGCGCACTCCGAGAGCACGGCGTCCGCATCGCCATCGATGACTTCGGCACCGGGTATTCGTCCCTCGCCCTGCTGACCAAGCTCGACGCAGATATCCTCAAGATCGACCGCTCCTTCGTTGTCAACGCCACCTCGCCGGCCGGACGGCTCGTGCTGAAGACGGTGATCGACCTTGCTCGGACCCTTCGTCTGTCGACCACGGTGGAAGGCATTGAGACCGCGGGCGAGGCGGCCCTGGTCAGGGCACTCGGTGCGGACACGATCCAGGGCTACTACTACGATCGCCCGCTCGACGTCGAGGTCTTCCGTCAGCGCCTCGATCCGTTCGCGAAACTCGTCGCGGCGCGAGACCGTCGCCTGGAGCTCCTCGCCTCGGCATAGGCCGCGGCCGATCGCGTGTCAGAGGGGAATGGTGAGCCGGATCACCGTGCCCTGTCCCGGCTCTGACACCACGTCGAGTGTTCCGTGGATGGATTGAGCGCGTTCGTCGAGATTCCCCATCCCCATACCGCGGTGGGCCTGTGCGATGTCGAAGCCACGACCATCGTCGTCGACCTCCACGACAGCGACATCACCGTCTCTGCGGATGGTGACGCGGCAGGTGGTGGCACCGGCGTGGCGGCCGACATTGGAGAGGGCTTCGCGAACGATGTGGGCGATCTGTGCGGCGACATCCGCCAGCGCTGACTCCAGCGAGATGTCAATGTCAGCGACGACGATGACACCCGTGCGTTCCTGCATCTCATGTGCGAGCTGCTCGATGGTGTTGGTCAGGTTGCCGGGCATGAGGACGCTCGGGCGCAGCCCGAAGATGTAACTGCGGACGTCGCCGATAACGCGGTCGATCTCCGTGACGTACTGCTGGATGCGGTCTGCAAGGCGCGTATCACCCACGAGTGCGGCTGTGCCCTGGAGGCCGAGTCCCACGGCGAACAGCGACTGGATCACGCCGTCGTGGAGATCTCTGGCAATCCGTTCCCGATCCTCGACCAGGCCCAACCGCGAAACCTCGGCCAGGGCGCGGGCGTATTCGAGCGCGAGACTCGCCTGTTCCGCGAAGCTCTCGAGGAGCGGCACGTCGGCTGCGGTGAAGATGGGACGTCCGGCGCGCCGTCCGACCGCGAGCACGCCAGCAGAACTCGTTCGCAGCGCGAGCGGAACGAGGATCATCGGCCCGACGCCGGCGATGCTCACCATCGGCTGCGTCAGCGTCGATTTGCCTGCGTCGGCAACCAACATCGTTCGCTCGGTGCGGATGACCTCCGCGGAGAGCGAGCCCACGAGCGGTACCTCGACATTCAGCAGCTCCGCTTCGCCCACGCCGTCGGCGACGATAATGCGGAGACCGCCCGCATCGGGGATGCTGATCGTTGACATGTCGGCGTCGCCGAGCTCTCGTGCGTGGCGCGCGACGAGCTGGAGGGTTGCCTTGGGCGTATCTCCCGCAAGGAGCGTTGTCGCGACCTCGCGTACCGAGTCCAACCATCGCTCGCGAAGACGAAGCTCTGCATACAGCTGCGCGTTGGCAATCGCGACACCCGCTTGCGTCGCCAGCACCAGGACGGCGGATGCATCGTCTTCAGTGAATTCGTCCGCGCCGTTCTTGTCGGTGAGATAGATGTTCCCGAACACGCGCCCGTGCGCACGAATGGGCGCGCCCAGGAACGATTGCATCGGTGGGTGATCGGGGGGAAAGCCGAACGACCGCGGGTGCGCGGCGATCGAACGAAGCCTGAGGAGCTCGGGCTCCCGAATCAGCACGCCGAGGATTCCCTCACCGCGCGGGAGTGCTCCGATCGCTGCTCGCTGCGCTGGACTCATCCCGGTGGTGATGAAGTCGGAGAGATCGGTGCCGTCCGTCGACAGGACGCCGAGCGCTCCGTACCGAGCGCCGGTGACCTCAGCCGCGAGGTCAATGATCCGCTGGAGCAGCGCCGGCAGCGAGAGCTCCGCGGCCAGCGCGAGCCCGGTCTCCAGCAGGCGTTCCGCGCGGCTCGCGCTCACTTCCATCGAGGCGATCATATGCCCGGGCCGATTTGCCCGCCGTTCGTGAGACCGGCTGGGGTCCTAGACGGGCAACGGCGATGTGACACCCTCGAGCGCTGCCAGACTCTCGACCAGACGGCTCAGGAAGCTCCGAACGCTCGCTTCTGCGACGCGGTGCATGAGCAGCCGGTCGATACGCTGGCCGAGGGCACCGAGCGGAGGGTCGTATCTTCCCTGCAATGTCAGCTGCGTAAGGTCGTCCCCAAGCCGCGCGACCTCGAGGTCGGCGCTCAGGACCGGGAACAGTCCCGGAGCGGTCGTTGCCTGCCAGGTGAGTGGCACGACCGTGATTTCACCTCGCGAGATCGGACGCCCGACCCGAACGCTCACGGTCTTGCCCAGCATCGGGAGCGCCTCCGACGGGCCGACTCGGAGCCGAAGCGCCTCGCCCGTGCCGGCAGCAGCGGACGCCAAGGGCGCGAGCCATCCACCGTGGTCGGCAAGAATGCGATCCCGCACCTTGTCCGCAGAGACCGGCACGTAGGCGAAATCGTGGATAAGCATGGTGTTCATAGGAGTCCTGACCTCCATGATGCCCTCGGCACGCCCACGCCGAAAGGGCACAACGTCACGACAATCATCGCCGTTGGTCCGGTCGAGTCCGGCTTCCACTGCTAGAGTGCAGTTCGTGCCCGACGACAAGGAGATCCGGGTGGTCCTGTGCGACGACCACGAATTGGTTCGCCGGGGCCTCATCAGCATCCTTGATGGTGTGGGTGGGATACGCGTCATTGCCGAGGTGGCGGACGCGGACGCTGCGCTCAAGGCGGTCAGCGCCGAACCCCCTGACGTCGTGATCATGGATGTCCGCCTTCCCGGGCGCTCGGGGATCGAGGCGTGTCGCGACATCCGCTCCGCCTTTCCCGACACCAAGGTGCTCATGCTGACGGCGCACTCGGATGACGAAGCGCTCTTCAGCTCGATCATGGCCGGCGCGGCGGGCTTCGTCCTCAAGCAGGTACGCGGCGGCGATCTCGTCGGCGCGATCCAGCAGGTGGCTCGCGGCGACTCGCTCCTGGATCCGATGGTCACGGCCCGCGTGCTGGCCAGGCTCCGCGGGGAGGGATCCGAAGCCAACGATGGTATGAGCGACCTGACTGCGCGGGAGCGGAAGATTCTCGATCTCGTCGCCGAGGGCATGACCAACCGCCAGATTGCGGAGAAGGTCTTCCTTGCCGAGAAGACCGTGAAGAACTACGTGTCGAACATCCTCCTGAAGCTGGGTCTTTCACGCCGCGCAGAGGCCGCCGCGTTCATGGCTCGTCGCAACATTCGGAACCACGAAAAGAGCGACTGGTCGTAGCCGTCCGCTGATCGGATGCCACGAGAGGACGACGCCGTGTATTCTTAGACCGGCAGTCGGTCTATGGAGGTGCCCATGTCGCGATCGGTCAACGTGGCTGAGCAGACGCTGCGGCGCGACGCGTTCATCGATGTGGCGCAGCGGCTGATCCAGACCAAGGCGTACGAGCAGATGAGCATCCAGGACATCCTGGACGGAGTCGGGTCGTCGCGTGGAGCCTTCTACCACTACTTCGATTCGAAGCAACAGCTCCTGCAGGCCGTGGTGACGCGCATGGGCGACGCCGCAATGACCACCCTCCAGCCCGTTGTTCGCGATCCGTCCGTTTCAGCGCTGGCGAAGCTGCAGCACGTGTTCACCGGCATCGCAGGGTGGAAAGCCGAGCGCAGAGATCTGGTGCTCGGGATTGCCGAGATATGGATGTCAGACGACAACGCGCTTGTCCGCGAGAAGCTCCGCCAGCGCCTGACCCTGGACCTTGCGCCGATGCTCGCATCGATCATCGCGCAGGGCAGGGATGAGGGCGCCTTCACGGTGACATCGCCTGACGACGCGGCGCGTGTGCTCGTCTCACTCATGTACGCCGCCAACCTGCTGGCCACCGAGCTCTTCATTGCCCGGCGGGCGATGCTGGTCACCCTCGAGGAGGTCGCGCGCCTGCTCGGTGCATACGCCGAGGCGTATGAGCGCGTCCTCGGAGTCGAGGAGGGGTCACTGCGGATAGACAGCGAGCTCATTCGCGACTGGTATCAGTGACGATGCAAGCGGAAGGGAACACTGCGTGACCAATGCCATCGAAACCGACGCCCTGACCAAGGACTACGGTCAACACCGGGGTGTGTTCGGTCTCAATCTCGAGGTGGTGCAAGGGGAGGCGTTCGGATACATCGGTCCGAATGGCGCCGGCAAGACCACGACGCTCAGGTTGCTGATGGATCTCCTCCGGCCCGACAGCGGGCGCGCGACGATCTTCGGTATGGACACCCAGCGTGATGGGGTCAAGATCCGGGCGCTCACCGGGTATCTTCCTGGGGAAGCGCCGGAGTACCCGAATCAGACCGGCGAGCGGATTCTCGATCTCCTCGCGCACCTCCGCGGCGGCGTCGACCCCAAGCGCGTCACGGATCTCGCAACACGCTTCGAGCTCGATCTGCATCGCAAGTACCGCACGTACTCGCACGGGAACAAGCAGAAGGTGTGGCTGATCCAGGCGTTCATGCACAATCCGCGACTGCTCTTTCTCGATGAGCCGACCACGGGGCTCGATCCGCTGATGCAGCAGGTCTTCCGCGACCTCGTCAAGGAAGCGCGCGAAGGCGGCGCAACGATCTTCCTCTCGTCACACGTGCTGCCGGAGGTTCAGGAGATCTGCGATCGGATCGGTGTCGTGCACGACGGGATGTTGCGGCAGGTCGGCACGATGGCTGAACTGCGCATCAGTCATATCCGCCGCATCGACGCGACCGTGGAGCAGGCAATTGACAGAGATCGCTTCGCGAAGATCCCGGGCGTTGCCGACGTCGTCGTGTCGGATCATCGGCTGCAGTGCACCGTGACCGGAGCTATGGAGCCGCTCCTTGATGCGCTCGTGCCGGCGGTGGTGGTGTCGTTGGACTCGACCGAAATGAGTCTGGAAGAGGTCTTCCTGTCGCAGTATGGTCAGACCGTCTAACCGCAGCCTTTTCCCGTGGGCGTTTCGCAGCCACCGGATCGGCATGCTCGTCATCGGACTCGGGTTTGGCGCGTCGGTGGCAGGTCTCGCTCCGGCATATGTCGCGGCCGCGAAAGCGATCAGCGGAGGCCTGCAGGCGCTCGCGACTGCGGCGCTGCCATTCGCTCGGAGCTTTCAGTTTCTCACGGGGCCGGTCGACCGTCTGGACACAGTCGGCGGATATCTGAGCTACAAAATCTTCCCCGACATCGCATTGCTGATCGCGATCTACGCCGCGATTCAGGGCGCGCAAGTCCTCAGAGGGTCAGAGGGCAAAGGGATCTACGACCTCTGGTTCGCGGCCGGGCGCTCACGCAACGCGATCCTCCGCGACCGTGTTGCAGGGTTCGTGATCGCGCTAACCGGCATCGTCGCGCTTCTCTTTGTCTTCACCGTGATCGGTGGTGCACTGTCGGGCGTGCAGTTTCCGCTCCAGGCACTGGGACAGTGCGTCGCGGTCGGGTTCGTCGGACTCGTGTCCTTCTCGTTGGGCCTGCTCGTGTCCCAGTTCGTGCAGGCGGCTCGTACCGCGTCCGGTGTGACGGCCGGCTATCTCGTCGCATCGTTTTTCGTCGCCAACATGTTCGACCACCTCGGCGCGCTGACCTTCCTTCGCTATCTCTCACCGTTCTACTACTACCTGTCAGCGCGTACGCTCGCCGGGACGAGCTTCGACGTGGCATCGATGGTGACGCTTGTCATCGCCTCGCTGGTCGCGGGTGCCGTCGCGTGGTGGCTGTATCTCAGAAGGGATATCGGCGGCGTGAGCCTCGCCCGCGTTCACCACAGCCGGCCCGCGGACTTCACGTTCCGGCCGAGCGCGATCTGGCACAGAACACTCTGGCTGAACTGGATCGCCGAGCAACCCATCGGCATCGCGGCCTGGGTGTTCGCCATTGCCGCGTTCACGGCGACGGAGGCCGCCGTGGTCCCGGCAGCGATACGCATCGTCAACGACAGCGGTGGAACGTTCGAGAAATTCCTGGAGCGTCACGGCGGACTGTTGTCCGCGGGCCAGTACCTGTCGTTCTTCCTGACGTTCACCGCCTTTCTCGTCGCCGGGTTCGTGGTGGCACAGGTGGCGAGGTGGGCGAGCGACGCCACGCAGCATCGCAACGATGTGGTGCTCGCGCAGTCGGTCTCCATGGGCCGGCTGTTGTTGGAGCGCACCGCCACTGTGCTCGTGCTCGCTGCGCTGATCGGGCTCGCGGTCGTCGCAGGGACGTTCGTCGGGTCGCGGATCGGTGGCTATACGGTGGACGGCGCCGGCCTCTTGCGCACCTTCCTCGATGTCGTGCTGTTGAGCTTTGCGATCGGCGGTGTCGGTCTCCTCGCCGTCACCGTCCTCAGGAGCGCCGCCGCGACGGGAGTGACGGGCGGGCTGCTCATCGCCTGCTTCCTGTTGACGACCGTCGCCGGCCTGCTGTCATGGCCGGGATGGGCAAGCCGCGCCTCGGTCTTCGACGCCTTCGGCACGCCGTACCTCTCCGTGCCACGCACGGGCAGTCTCATCTACCTCGTCGTGTTGGGAGCCGGTGGAACCTTTGTCGCGTACCTCGCCATGCGGCGGGGGATGCGCATCGTCGCGTGACCGCTACGGGTGCGGCGAGTCTGGCGTTGGCGTCGGCGTTGGGCGCATCGACGCGTAATGACGGCGCCAGATGAGCTTGTGGATCGGGATCCAGCGTGGAACGTCGCGGAGCCCGGGGATGAACGGAACGAAAACAAGCAGCACGCTGAGTACGAGCATGAGGCCGACGACAGCGAGGTCGGCGTTCGCGTCGCTGACGCCGAGGAAGCCCGTGTCGGAATTGAACGGCGGGATCTGGTACCACATGGTGTAGAGCCAGAGCCATGCCTGGCCGGGATAACGCCCGGTCTCGTTCATCATTCCCCACTGGCTGCCATCAAGGTTCTGCGCGGTCGCCAGGTTCCCGAGGTATCCACTGTCACCGAGGAACAGGAGGGCTTTGCTGAAATCCGTCTGGTAAAAGTGGTCGCTCGACAGCAGCAGCGCGTCAAGGCCGCCCGACCGCGCCAGCGTCAGCATGCGCGTCATCATCACGGCCACCGGACCGTAGTCACCGCTCGGCGTCACCACCACGCCGTTGCTGTCGACCGACGCCTTCGCGAGCGCGTTGGTGTAATTGGTCAGCCAGGTGTTCTGCTGTCCGCCTCCTGCTGCGTCGTAGGTCGTCAGCGCACTGGAGAGCTCGCTGTCACCCAATGTGGTCTGCTTGAGCGGATTGAGCACGAAATCGTTGGCGGCATCGGTTGGGACGTGCACGCCGACCCACTCCTGCGGGTCAAGGAACCAGAGTGTCTGCACGGCGCCGTTCTGGGTGTTGTACGGCGGTCCGTAGGTCGCGACACCTGACGTGCCGGCGAGTTCCGACGTTGCCGTTGTGACGAAGTCGACCGGATCCGCCTTGGCCCAGCTTTGGATCGTGACCGATGGGACGTCCGGCGATGACAGTGTCACAGCAAGAACGAGAACAAGGACGAGGACGCCGACCATCGCGATCGCGAGCTCTTTGATCAGGTCGTACGGCATCATCCTGACACCGCCGTAGTACGTCGCCTTGTCCATCTTCGGACGACCGGCCGGGCGCCTCATGCCCCGGCTCCAGCATCATCGACCAGAACCGGGTCGCCGATCGGCCGCACGACGCCCCGGCTGCGAACCTGGATGACGTGGAGAGCCACGAGCAACGTCACGCCGATCGGGAACAGCATCACGTGCAACCCGTATTGCTGTCCGAAGTTCAGCACGTTGAACAGGCCGCCGAATCCGGTGGAGTTGATCCCGTCCTTGGCATTCAGCGCGATCCATTGCGAGTCGAAGTTCTGCTGGATGAGGTAGCCGGTGAATGCCGTGACGACGCTCACGAGGAAGATCACGACGCCGACCATCCATGTGGCCGCGCGGCCGTCACGCCACCCTGCTCCCCAGTATTGGCCCCAGAGATGCAGCACCATGAAGATGAAGAACATCTGCACCGACCAGAAGTGAATGCTGTTGAAGAGCTTTCCGACGGGGGAGATGTGCCACCAGGCAGAGCCGAAGAACGCAAGGAGCACGCCGCTGAGGACGACCCAGAACAGTGCCGCGATGGTCACGACCCCGAATGCGTATACCCACGAGCCCACGTAGGCCGGCTGACGGGTCGGCAGGAGCTCGGTGATCGGGATCGTCTTCGAGACGCGGTTGCGAATGGCCGCCGTCCACCCCGGTTCAGCAGCAGGCGCCGGCGTCTGGACGTTCGCGTCGGTTGGAGGGTTCACCCCCTCACTGGTCATCGCGACCGTCCTCGTTGGTCCTGTGCCCAGGGAAGGGGGCGAGAAGTGCCGCGACGAACAGGAGGACCATCACCCCGATAAGCACGAGATTCGGCACCGAGATGAGGATGAAACCCCAGTGGAAGTAGGGGGCGGGCTCATTCATTCGCCTGCTCCAGGAATGAGCACTGTGGCTGCAATGTCTGCAGGCGATCTCGCGCCCATGTTCCACCTCCGAAAACCCCTCCCGAAAGGTGACCGTGATCGTTTTCCCGCGTCATGTCTGCCCGTTTGCGTACAGATCGGTGGCGCCGACGCGTGACACTCATTGGTGGTTCGGTCTCCGTTCGGCTGCTCTGACTTCGGCAGCAACGCCGAGGAGCGTGCCACCCGCCTTCTCGCTGCGCCTAGTGCCGCGCGTCGTCAGCGCGACCTGTCGTTTGACCCCTGCCCAGGTGACCTTTGCCCCTGGTAGGCCATTCGTCGGGGCAGCCATGCTCGAGGCGTGGGAGACCAAGACGGGAGTCCGACCTCGGGCGTCGCGAGCGTCGGTCGTCTGTGTCCCTATGGCTCCGATTCCGTACAGGGATGCGCCCGATACGGGCCTGTCTCCGCGCACAGCGCACGCCCTGGCGCCGAGGACTGCCGATTCATGCGTCGTACCGCGATCAACGATCACCACTCGCGGCGCTGGTGCGTGCTCGCGGCCGCCGAGCGCGAGTCAGTGCTCCCTGCGCGGGGTCACACTACGAATCGAGCAGTTCGCGAACCTCACGACTGATCTCCAGATCTTCGCGCGCGCGCACGACGAGGATCGCAACCGGTGACGTCGGGGCACTGATCACCGCATCACCGCCATGCGCGGGCCTCGCATCCGGCGCCACCACACCGAGGACGCTGAGCCCTGCGCAAATCCGGTGCCGGATCTCGGTCGCATTCTCGCCGACCCCACCGGTGAAGACGACCGCGTCGAGACGGTCGAGCGATGCCGCGACCGCGCACAGCAGTGCTCGTGCACGGTGTACATACACATCGCGTGCCAGTACAGCCTGTGCGCTGCCCGCGTTCGCGAGATCGAGAATCTCACGCATGTCGGCGCTGCCGCCGAGACCGAGTGTTCCAGACTCTCGTTCGAGCGCGTCGTTCATCGCCGCCGGGGTGAGTCCACCGCGCGTTTGGACGTACAGCAGCGCCCCCGGATCGACGGTGCCGCTGCGAGTTGCCATGACCAGCCCCTCGAGTGGGGTAAAGCCCATCGACGTGTCGGCGCTGCGCCCTTCGCGGATGGCGGTGACCGAGGCGCCGGCGCCCAAGTGCGCCACGACGAACTGGAGTGACTCAGGCTCTCGCTCGAGCAGCGACGACGCGCGGCGCAAGGACCACGCGCACGAGAGTCCGTGGAATCCAAAGCGGCGAATGCCGAAGTCCTCGCGCCACGCGGTGGGGATTGCATACGTCGTGGCTGCCGACGGCAGCGTGGCATGAAAGGCCGTGTCGAAGCATGCGACCTGCGGCAGGCGTGTGTGCTCCCGAACCGCGTCGAGGACCGCGAGCGCCGGCGGATCATGCAGCGGCGCGAGTTGTGCCGTGATCTCGAGTTGAGCGCGGATCGCCTCATCCACGACGACCGGTGCGCGTAGCGCAGCGCCTCCGTGCACGATGCGGTGACCCACCGCTCTCAGATCTCGCTGCGCGGCGATGAACCCGAGGAGTGCTTCGTCGTGTGCGCCCCGGTCAGGCGCGCCGGGGAGTTCCGTCTCGGCGAGCGTCTGATCGTTCTCATCGATGACGCTCAGTTTCAGGCTGCTCGATCCAGCGTTGACGACGAGCACGTGCATGCCTGCCATCGCTCAGAAGGGCCAGACCCAATCGCGAATCTGCGGCATGTCCTGGAGGTGCTCACGCACATACGCATGGTGGAGCTCGAGCATCGACTCGCAATGGGCTGCGAGTTCAGCGGCCTTCGGCGGTGGGGTGCGCAGCCGCTCGATCGCATGGAGCGCGAGATGATATCGGCTCATCTCGTTGAGGACGACCATGTCGAACGGGGTCGTCGTGGTGCCTTGTTCGATGAACCCGTGCACGTGGAACCGTTGGTCGTCCGGCCGTCCGTGGATGAGCTGGTGGAGGGCCCGTGCGTAGCCGTGGAAGGCGAAGATGACCTCCGCCGTATCCGTGAACATCTCGCGAAAGCGATCCGCGCTCAAGCCGTGGGGGTGATACCGGGATGGCACCAGAGTCATGAGGTCGACGACATTGACGAAACGTACCCGCAGATCGGGGAGCCACTCGCGCAACAGCGCTGTCGCGGCCAGGGTCTCGAGCGTCGGGATGTCGCCGGCACACGCCATCACGATGTCCGGCTCGTAATCGACGGACGTGCTCGCCCATTCCCAGACTCCGACTCCGTCGGCGCAGTGTGCACGTGCCTCCTCGAGGTCGAGGTATTGCAATTCCGGCTGCTTGTCAATGACGATCAGGTTCACGTACCCGCGGCTGCGCAGGCAATGGTCGGCGACGGAGAGGAGGCAGTTGGCGTCCGGCGGGAGATACAGCCGAACAACGTTGCCGCTCATCGACACCATCGTGTCGATGAGGCCTGGGCCCTGGTGGCTGAAACCGTTGTGGTCGTTGCGCCAGCAGGTGGACGTCAACAGGATGTTGAGCGACGCGATGCGCGCGCGCCATTCCAGATCGTGCGCCGCCTCCAGCCATTTCGCGTGCTGTATCCCCATGGACGCCGACACCATCGCGAAGGCCTCGTACGTGGCGAACACGCCGTGACGCCCTGTGAGGATGTAGCCCTCGCACCATCCCTGACAGAGATGTTCGGAGAGGACTTCCATGACCCGGCCGTCGGGACGGACATTGATGTCGTCCTCCTTGGTGGGATCCATGAGGCAGCGATTCTCCACCTCGAAAACCGCACCGAGCCTGTTCGAGTTGGTCTCGTCGGGGCAGAAGAGTCGGAAGTTCGCCGCCTCACGGTTGTCGGTGAAAACGTCACGAAGCATGATCCCGAATTGCCGGGTTGACTCGGCGCTCGTGGTGGCGTGGTGGGGCACCGGCAGCGCGTACGTCGCGTAGTCCCGGAGAATGAGATCGCGCAGCAGCAGACCGCCGTTCGCATGTGGATTGGCGCCCATCCGTCGCTCTCCGTCCGGCGCCAATGCCTGCAACTCCTGGATGAGGCGCCCCCGGTCATCGAAGAGGCTTTCAGGACGGTAGGACCGCAGCCACTCCTCGAGCTGATGCAGATGCTCGGGGTTGGATTTCGGGTCAACCAGCGGCACCTGATGCGCGCGCCAGGTGCCTTCGACACGCAGCCCGTCGACCTCCTTCGGACCGGTCCATCCTTTTGGGGTCCTCAAGATGATCGCCGGCCAGCGCGGACGGAGACGGTCGTTGTCGACGCGTGCGGCATGCTGGATGCGACGGATGGTCGCGTACGACTCGTCAAGCGCCACCGCGAAGTCGCGGTGCACTGTCATCGGGTCGCTCCCGGAAACTTCACGCACGTCGTAGCCGTGCGCATGGAGCAACTCGCGCACATCGCCGTCCGGTGCGCGCCCGAGAACGGTCGGTCCTGAGATCTTGTTCTCGTTGAGGTGGAGGATCGGCAGCACTGCGCCGTCGCGCGCGGGGTTGAGAAACCGAACTCCCTTCCACGAGCCCTCGAGCGGTCCTGTCTCGGCCTCGCCGTCGCCCACGACGCAGGCAACGAGCAGATCCGGGTTGTCGAACGCAGCACCAAAGGCATGAATCAGCGCATATCCGAGCTCACCGCCCTCGTGAATGGAGCCGGGCGTGGGGACGCTCACGTGACTCGGGATACCGCCGGGAGTCGAGAACTGGCGGACGAGCCGAGTCAGCCCCGATTCGTCGCGCGATATCTGTGGGTAGACCTCGCTGTACGTGCCCTCCAGGTAGACATTGGCGACGAGCGCAGGTCCGCCGTGGCCGGGACCTGTCACGTAGATGGCGTTGACGTCGTGGAGGCGAATCAATCTGTTCAGGTGCGCGTACACGAGGCTCAAACCGGGGGACGTCCCCCAGTGCCCGAGCAGCCGGGGCTTGATGTGTTCGGGGGTGAGCGGCTCCCGAAGCAGCGCGTTGGACATGAGATAGATCTGCGCGACGGTCAGGTAGTTGGCCGCGCTCCAGTACCTGACCAGTCCGTCGATCTCTGCGTCCGTGATGACGTCTCCGGGGGGGTATGTCGTGTCTCGAGATGCCATCTGCACATCATCACCCTCTGGCTTGCGGGATGCGCCTTGGGCCGAACGCGGGGTTCAACCGTTCGGGATCCAGGACAACAGCGTCATCGAGTTCATCCTCGACATGCGTCGCTGACGCTTCGATGCACGCTGTGAGAATCGTTACGATGGTCAGCCAGGAGGTTCCCCAGCGATGACACGCCTTACGGTCGAGGACGTCATGACCCGCGATGTGGTCACTGTGACACCGGAGACACCCTTCAAACAACTCGAACAGCTCATGGCCGAGCATCGGATCAGTGCAGTTCCAGTAGTCGATGCCGAAGGCGTCACGATCGGGGTGGTTTCGGAGGCGGACCTGCTGTTGAAGACCGAGGCCGAAGGGGGCGAGAGCGGCGGTTGGAGTCCGGGATCACGACAGCGGGACTCCAAAGCGCACGCGCAGACGGCAGGCGGGTTGATGTCGTCACCGGCGCTCACGGTCGACCGTGACAGTCCGCTCGCCGCAGCCGCCCGCCTGATGCGGAAAGGGAATGTGAAGCGGCTCCCGGTGGTGGATGGGGACCGCCTCGTCGGCATCGTCAGCCGCGCTGACGTGCTCAAGACCTACCTGCGTCCGGATGCCGACATCCTTGCCGACGTCGTCGACGGTGTGATCAAGAACAGCATGTGGCTTGATCCGGCGCTCATCGCGGTCGAGGTCGACGATGGAGTTGTGCGGATGCACGGCAAGGTGGATCGGCGCAGCGTGGTCGAGATCCTCAGTCGCCTCACGCTCGGCGTGGATGGCGTCATCGCAGTGGAGTCGTCGCTGACGTTCGATTTCGACGACCGTCACGTGAAGCCACCCACCGAGCAGCACCTCGACGGATCCTGAGCCGCGGGATTGCGCACCTGCCGGGTCGCTCGCGACATCCAGGCCCGAGGTCCCGGCAACGCACGACTTTCGGCACTGTTGGTCTTTCGAGGACGCGCGCAGCATGAATGGCATGAAACGTGACCGCTCGTTCGTGATGATCGACCCAGCGACCGACGAGGTTCTGGCGGAGTGTGCGGGGCCCGACGCGGATGGTAGGTGCCCGCTGAGCGACCGCCCGCCTTACGTTTGCGCCGGTCTCCGGCTCGTCACGAGAGAACCAGGCGCAGAGGACGGCGCGACGTTCCTGGTGACGGACATGCGGCCGGGTCGGTGCCCCGTCGCCTTTCGGGTGCATGGCTCCGAGGAGGTTTGAGCGGGGGCCTTGCCTCCAGGCGTGCTTTCGGCAGCCCGCGTAGCGACCGCAGGATGGTCGACGCGCAGCATCTACGATACGAACGATGGTCATCCATGACTGGTTCGGCCTGATCCTGCTGGTCGTGGCAGCCGGAGGCGCGGTTGTCGCGGTCCTCTGCGTGTTTCGCCCCCAGGCGCTCCCGTTCCTCCGCAGGTATATCCGGCTGACGCTCGCCGCAGTCGCGCTTCAAGTGCTGATCGGCATTGTGGTCTTCGCGGCCGGGAATCGCCCTCACCAGGTGATCCACCTCTTCTATGGCATCGCGACGTTGCTGGCGCTGCCGTTTTCCATGTGGATGGGCGGCCCGTTGAAAGACCGCGAGCGGCGGATCTGGCTCGCCGGCGGCGCTGTCGCTACGTTCCTGTTCGCCACGCGAGCGGTGATGACCGGCTGACCCCGCGGTCGGATCCCCTTCAGGGACACATCACCCGAATCGCTACAACCGAATGGCGCCCCCGGTAGGAGTCGAACCCACGACCATCGAGTTAGAAGCTCGCCGCTCTATCCGCTGAGCTACGGGGGCGCGCGTCGCGAGTCTACCTGCGTGAATTCGTCCGGGCCGCCACGCGGCGGGCCATATAATCGCCAGGCCTCCCTTTCGGCGTCTCATGGTGGCCATAGCTCAGTTGGTTAGAGTGCCAGGTTGTGGCCCTGGAGGTCGCGGGTTCGACCCCCGCTGGCCACCCCAATCCCGCCGGGCGGGTACAGTCGCCCGCGATGGCTGCCGCACCCCCGCCTGACGATCACGTCGCCCGCAATCGGGCCGCCTGGAACGTCTCCGCTGCCGAGTACGCGGAGCCGGGACGGCGGAACTGGGCGTCGGAGCCGTCGTGGGGCATCTGGGGCATCCCTGAAGCCGAGGCGCACCTCCTCCCCGATGTCGACGGCCTGGATGTCATCGAGCTCGGCTGCGGGACGGGGTACGTGTCCGCCTGGCTCGCCCGCCGCGGAGCTCGCCCGGTCGGCATCGACATGTCGGAGAACCAGCTCGCCACCGCTCGAGCGCTCCAGGACGAGCACGATCTGCACTTTCCGCTCATCCAGGGCAACGCCGAGGCGGTGCCGCTCGCCGACGCCAGCTTCGATCTCGCGATCAGCGAGTACGGTGCCGCCATCTGGTGCGACCCGTATCGATGGATCCCCGAGGCCGCACGATTGCTCCGCCCTGGCGGGCGCCTGATCTTCCTCGGCAACGCTCCACTCCTCGTGCTGACCGCGCCGGAGACCGACGCCGAGGGACCCGCAGGCGCGACGCTGCGTCGCGATTACTTCGGCATGCACCGCTTCGAGTGGCCTGACGAAGAGGGCGTCGAGTTCCACCTCACCCACGGCGACTGGGTCCGGCTGCTCCGGCGCACCGGATTCGAGATCGAGGACCTCATCGAGCTGCAACCTCCGCTCGACGCAACCACCCGATATCCGTGGGTCACGCTCGACTGGGCTCGGCGCTGGCCGTCCGAGGAGGTCTGGGTGGCACGCCGGACTAGACTCGCCGGCGATGCATGACGAACGCTGGGATTCCGTCGACGCGTATACCACCGGACGGCTGCAGCCGTCGGATCCGGTTCTCGAAGCCGCGATTCGGGACAGCGCAGTGTTGCCGAACATCGCTGTCGCTTCCGCGCAGGGGCAGTTCCTGCACCTCATCGCGCGCGCCGTCAACGCGCGCCGCATCCTCGAGATCGGCACGCTCGGCGGGTACAGCGCCATCTGGCTCGGGCGTGCGCTCCCCGACGATGGGCGCCTGATCAGTCTCGAGATCAGCGAGGAGCACGCGACGATTGCTCGCGGCAACATCGCGCGCGCCGGACTCGACGGCAAGGTCGAGGTGCGCGTCGCTCCTGCGCTCGACACGCTCGCGCAGCTCAAGGCAGATCACGAGGAACCATTCGACCTCGTCTTCATCGACGCCGACAAGCGCAACACGCCGGGCTACTTCGCTGCCGCGGTCGACCTCGCGCACATCGGGAGCCTGATCATCGTCGACAACGTGGTGCGCCAGGGCAAGCTCATCGACCTCGAGTTCGACGACCCGGACTCCGCCGGCATGCGCCAGCTGATCGAGCAGATGGCAGCCGAACGCCGCATCACTCCCGCGGTCATTCAGACGGTCGGCGTCAAGGGATGGGACGGGCTCGCCTTTGCGTTGGTGGTGGGTTAGCCCGACCACAGGCCGCGGCGCTCGAAGACCTCCTTGAGGAGCCGGGGGCGATCCGTCATGAGGCCGTCGACGCCGAGGTCGAGCAGATGATCCATGTCCGCCTCGTCGTCGATCGTCCAGACGTGCACTCGGAGCCCGGCTCGATGCGCCGCGTGGACGAAACGGCGGTCGATGCGAAGGATGCCCCAGCGCTGCGGCACCTGCAGGCAGTCCGCGTGAAACGACGGCATTCGCCCCGAGCGAGAGACGAGGAACGCCGTGCCCGTGGCGACCTGTCCCATCGACGAGCAGATCCGCCCGCAGGCCATGGCGCGGATGCGGGCGACGCGGCGATCCGAGAAGGAGCCGATACAGACCCGCCCAAACGCGTTCAGCCGGGTGATGAGGTCGACGAGCGGCGCCACGGTCTCATCGGTCTTGGCGTCGATGTTCAGCAAGACATGGTCCCAGCGCGTCAGCAACTCCTCGAGTGTCGGAATCCCGACGCCCGTGCCGCGGTAGGGGAAGGTCATGCCGCCATCGGGGCTGAACGAGTAACCGGCGTCGGCCTCCTTGACCTCGGCGTGGGTGAGCTCGCCGATCGCGCCCGTGCGATCCGTGAGGCGATCCAGGCGGCTGTCATGGAACGTGAGGAGCACCCCGTCGCGTGTCACCTGGACATCGGTCTCGAGATAGCGGTACCCGAGCGCGACGGCAGCCTCGAACGCCGGCCACGTGTTTTCCGGCGCGTCACCACCGCCGCCCCGATGCGCAAAGGCGAGCGTCGTCGTCCCGAGGAATGATCGCTGGACCATGGGTCGGGTCAGGGTAGCCGGACAGTCCCCATGAGGTACGCATCACAGCTTCGCGCAGCCGCTCTCCCATCCGCGATCGCCCAGACGATGAGCGAGGCTCCGCGCACGGCATCGCCCGCCGCAAACACCCCCGGCGTCGCGCAGGCGAAGGAGTCGTCGACGGCGAGAGTCCCGGCGCTGTCGAGATCGACGGACAGTCCATCGAGCAGCGCCGACTGCTCCGGGCCGTCATAACCGATCGCGATGAGGACGAGGTCCGCGTCGAGCGTGACCTCTCCATCGGCGAGCGGCGCGAAGGTGCGCATGCCGTTCTCCCGCCGAGCTTCGACGCGCATCGCTCGCACACGACGGACGGTGCCGCCGTCTCCCTCAAAGCGCGTGACCATCAGACCGAACTCGCGCGACCCGCCCTCGTCATGCGCCGGATACGTCCGCAGGATGAGCGGCCACTGCGGCCACGGATTGCCGTCCGGTCGCGTGTCGGGTGGCTGCGGATAGAGATAGACCTGCTGCACGTCGGAGCACCCCTCGCGAATGACGTTGCCGAGACAATCGGCCCCCGTGTCGCCACCGCCGATGATGACCACGCTCCGGTCGTGCGCGGTGATCTCGGGGAGCCGGAGTGCCCGCTCACCGGCGACGCGCCGGTTCTGCTGCACGAGGTAGTCCATCGCCACGTGGATCCCGCCGAGCCCACGGCCGGGGACGTCGATGTCACGGGGTCGGTCCGCCCCGACGCACAGCACAACGGCATCGAACCGCTCCCGAAGCTGGTCTGCGGTGATGTCGATGCCGATGTCGTACCCCGTCTCGAACGTGATCCCTTCCGCCTCGAGGACGCCGACGCGACGATCCAGCACCCACTTCTCCATCTTGAAGTCGGGGATGCCGTATCGAAGCAGGCCACCGATACGGTCCGAGCGCTCGAACACGGTGACGTGGTGGCCGGCGCGGTTCAGCTGTTGGGCGGCTGCAAGGCCTGCCGGTCCTGATCCGACCACCGCAACACGTTTGCCGGTGCGATGCGCCGGCGGATCGGCGTGGATCCAGCCTTCGTGGAACGCGCGATCGATGATCGACTGCTCGATCTGCTTGATGGCGACCGGGTCGTCGTTGATGGCAAGCACGCACGACGGCTCGCACGGTGCCGGGCACAACCTGCCGGTGAACTCCGGGAAGTTGTTCGTCGCGTGCAACCGATCGATTGCGCCCCGCCAGTCGTCGCGCGACGCGAGGTCGTTCCACTCGGGGATCAAGTTGCCAAGCGGACAGCCCTGGTGACAGAACGCGACTCCGCAGTCCATGCAGCGCGATCCCTGCTCACGGAGCACTTGGGTCGGCAGCGGGAGATACACCTCGCGGTAGTCGCCGACACGTTCCGCGACCGGCCGTTTCTGTGCGGTGTGGCGCGCGTGTTCGAGGAAGCCGGTGCGCGCAACCATCAGCCGACGAGCTCGAACTGGGCGCGGAGTGCGCGGCGGTATTCCTCGGGAAGCACTTTCACGAAGCGTTCGCGCGCCTGACGCCAGTTCCGGAGCAGTCGCTTCGCGACCTCGCTCCCGGTGAGCAGTGCATGGCGTTCGAGCAGGGTGCGAACGACGACGAGGTCGTCGAGCTGCGGCACCTCGAGCGCGACAGACGCGAGATTGCACCGCTGCGGGAACGCCGTGTCCTCGTCGAGCACGAACGCGATGCCACCGCTCATCCCCGCCGCGAAGTTCCGTCCGGTCGCGCCGATCACCAGCACCGTGCCGCCGGTCATGTACTCGCACGCGTGATCGCCGGCACCTTCCACCACGGCGACCGCACCGGAGTTGCGAACGGCGAAGCGCTCTCCGGCGACGCCACGGATGAACGCCTCACCACTCGTGGCGCCGTACAACGCGACATTGCCGACGATGATGTTGTCCTCGGCACGCCGCCGCGCCGCACGCGGCGGCCGGATGATCAACCTGCCGCCCGACAGGCCTTTGCCCACGTAGTCATTGGCCTCTCCGCGCAACGTCAGCGTGATCCCGCTTGCGAGCCAGGCGCCGAACGACTGCCCGGCCGCTCCGTCCAGCTCGATTTCGATGCTGCCATCTGGAAGACCGTCCGGACCGTGCCGGCGCGCGACCTCGCCGCTGAGCATCGCGCCGACGCTCCGGTGCACATTGCGTATCGGACTCCGGATGCGTACGGGCCGCGTGCCCGCGAGCGCCGGTTCGCACTCGTCCATGAGCGTGACGTCGAGCATCTCGCCGAGATCCGCAATCTGCGCGCGGCTCTGCCGGCGATCCTCGGCCGCAGCGACATCCGGTGTCGCAAGCAGTTGGCGAAGGTCGAGACCGCGTGCCTTCCAGTGCTCAGCGGCGCGTCGCGCCTCGATGAGGTCGACGCGTCCGATCATGTCCTCGAAGCGCCGGAAGCCGAGGCGCGCCATCCAGCGGCGTACATCCTCGGCAAGGAAGTGCATGAATGCGACGACGTGCTCGGCACGGCCGGTGAACCTGCTCCGCAACACGGGGTCCTGGGTCGCGATGCCGACCGGGCATGTGTTGAGGTGGCAGACGCGCATCATCACGCAGCCCGCAGCGATGAGCGGCGCGGTCGCAAAGGCGAACTCGTCGGCGCCGAGCAGCGCACCCACGACGACATCGCGCCCGGTCTTCATCTGACCGTCCGTCTGCAGCGTCACGCGGCTGCGCAAGCGTTGGCGGATGAGTACCTGCTGCGTCTCCGCGAGCCCGAGCTCCCACGGCACGCCCGCGTGCTTGATGGCCGTGAGCGGTGAGGCGCCGGTTCCCCCTTCGTAGCCGGCGATGACGATGTGGTCCGCGCGAGCCTTCGCGACGCCCGCCGCCACCGTGCCGACGCCGGCTTCGGCAACGAGCTTCACGCTGATTCGCGCGCCGGGGTTCACGCTGCGTAGGTCCCAGATGAGCTGCGCCAGATCCTCGATCGAGTAGATGTCGTGGTGGGGGGGCGGTGAGATGAGACCGACGCCCGGCGTCGAGTGGCGCAGCCGCGCGATCGTCTCGTCAACCTTGAAGCCGGGGATCTGACCGCCCTCGCCAGGCTTCGCACCTTGTGCGATCTTGATCTGCAACTCGTCGGCGTTGACGAGGTAGTGGGCGGTGACGCCGAAGCGCGCTGACGCAACCTGTTTGATGGCGCTGCGCCGCGAGTCGCCGTTGCCATCCGGGATGTATCGAGCTGCATCCTCACCACCTTCACCGGTGTTCGAGCGCCCGCCGATGCGGTTCATCGCGATCGCGAGCAGCTCGTGCACTTCTCTGCTGAGCGAGCCGTACGACATGCCGCCGGTGGAGAAGCGGCGGACGATGTCTGCCGCGGGTTCGACCTCGTCAAGCGGCACCGGCTCGGCCTCCGAGCGGAGCTCGAACAAGCCGCGGAGGTTCTTCAGCCTGCACGACTCGTCGTCGGCGAGCGCGACGTACTCGCGGAACGCGGACTCGTCACCGGACTTGACGGCGTGTTGCAGCGCACCGATGACCTCGGGGTGCCACTGGTGCAGCTCGCCCTCGCGCCGCCACCGATACTCGCCCCGCTCCTCGAGGGTCGGCGACGTGATTCGCACGTCGGGGAATGCGCGCTCGTGGCGAGCGAGCGCCTCGGCGGCAATGACGTCGATGCCGATACCGCCGATGCGCGACGCCGTGTTCGGGAAGTAGCGATCGATCACGCTGCGGTCGATGCCGAGGCATTCGAAGATCTGCGCCCCGCAGTACGACTGGATCGTGGAGATGCCCATGCGGGCGATCGTCTTGCGCAGTCCTTTCGTGAGCGCCTGGATGTACAGCTCCTCCGCGCGCTCGGGTTCGACCTGAGCTGGCATGAGTCCACGGCGTGCCATGTCGGCGATCGTTTCGAACGCGAGATACGGGTTGACGGCCTCGGCGCCGTAGCCGATCAGCAGCGCGAGGTGCATGACCTCGCGCACTTCCCCGGTCTCGATGACGAGACCCACTCCCGTCCGCGTCTGGTCGCGGACGAGGTGGTGATGCACGGCCGCGGTGGCGAGCAGCGAGGGGATCGGCACGTGCGATGCGTCGATGTGCCGGTCGCTGAGGATGAGGACGGTCGCCCCGGCGCTGATCTGCTCTGACGCCAGCCGGCAGAGGCGTTCGATGCCCTCGATCAGCCCCGCCGCGCCGGCATCGCGGTGGAAGACCATCGAGATCGTTTCCGCAGGGAACTGGCGCTGGGTGATGTGCCGCAGCTTCTCCAGATCGTGGTTGGTGAGCACCGGGTGGGCCATCTCGAGGCGCATCGCCTGCGCGGGACCCTGCTCGAGCAGATTCCCGCCGGCGCCGAGCGACGTCACGAGCGACATGACTGCTTGCTCACGAATCGGATCGATCGGGGGGTTGGTGACCTGCGCAAACAGCTGCTTGAAGTAGTTGAAGAGGGGGAGCGGGCGCTCGCTCAACACCGCCAGTGGCGTGTCGTTGCCCATCGAGCCGATAGCCTCTTCCCCGGACTGGCCCATGGACCCGAGCAGCAGCGCGATGTCCTCGACGCTGTATCCGAACGCCTGCTGCCGGACCAGCAGCGTTCCGGGATCAGGCGCGGGCACGTGTTCCGGCGGATCCAGCTCATCGAGGTACACCGTTCCCGCGTGGATCCACTCGCGGTATGGGTGCATGGCCGCAAGCTGCGTCTTAACGTCGGAGTCGTCGAGCACCCGGCCACCCGCGGTATCGACGAGCAGGAGTCGCCCGGGCTCGAGGCGCCACTTGCGGACGATTCGCTCTTCGGGGATGTCGAGCACGCCGGCCTCCGACGCCATGACGACAAGACCGTCGTCGGTGATCAGGTACCGCGCGGGGCGGAGGCCGTTGCGATCCAAGGTTGCGCCGATGACCCGGCCGTCGGTGAACGCGATTGCCGCGGGCCCGTCCCAGGGTTCGAGCAGTGCGCTGTGAAACTCGTAGAACGCACGGCGCTCCTCATCCATCAGGGAGTTCTGATGCCACGCCTCGGGGATCATCATCATCACGGCATGCTCGATCGAGCGCCCCGTCATGGCAAGCAGCTCGAGCGCGTTGTCGAACTGCGATGAGTCGGACCCGCTCTCATCGAGCACAGGCACCAGCTTCGCGATGTCGTCTCCAAAGTGCGGGCTGCGGAACTTGCTCTGCCGCGCGCGCATCCAGTTGACGTTGCCGCGCAGCGTGTTGATCTCTCCGTTGTGCGCCGACATGCGGAATGGCTGTGCGAGGTCCCAGCGCGGCAGCACGTTGGTGGAGAAGCGCGCGTGCACCAGCGCGAGCGCAGACGTGACACGCGAATCGTTGAGGTCGGGATAGAACCCTGCGAGCTGCGCAGCCGTGAGCATCCCCTTGTAGATGAGGGTGCGGCTCGAGAGGCTCGCGAAATGGAACCGGTCGCGGCCGATTCCCGCTGCCAGCGCAGCGCGCTCGATGACGCGGCGGAGGACGAGCAACCGCGTTTCGAGCGCCGCGCCGTCGAGGCCGATCGCGGCCACGAACAGCTGGCGGATGACCGGCAGCCCGGCGCGGGCGCTCTGTCCAAGCGCATCGGCGACGAGAGGCACGTCCCGCCAGCCCAGGACCCGCAGCCCTTCGGCGCGGCAGGACTCCACGGCGATCGCCTCGCAGCGCTCGCGCTCAGGCAGGTCCTGAGGGAGCATCACCATCCCCACGCCGTACGCCCCGGGCACCGGAAGCGCCACCCCGGCGACGTCACGCAGGAAGTCGTCCGGCACCTGGATGAGGATGCCGGCGCCGTCGCCACTGTCAGGCTCGGCGCCCGACGCTCCGCGATGGCCGACGTTCACCAGCGCCTCGACGCCCGATTCGACCACGGCATGCGTGGGACCGCCGGAGATGCGGGCGACGAATGCCACCCCGCAGGCGTCGTGCTCCAGCGCCGGGTCCGTCAAGTCCGGCTGCGGGAGCGGTGGGTTCAAAAACTCGCCGATGCCGGACAACCCTATCGCACTCTCGCGCGCGAGCCGCCGGGCCGTCTCCGCAAGCCGCAACGCTAGGATGGGCAGCGCTTGTCCACCCAGGTAACGCAGGTCTCACCCGCATCGCTCGCATCCGCCCCGCACGGCGGCCCAGGGCCGCTGCAACGCATCCTCGATGGGCTGCCGTGGTGGGCGCTTCCGGCCACCGTCGTGACCGTTCTGGGGCTGTTCGGGCTCTACTCGATATGGACGGCGTTCCTCTCGGGTGGCATCAACCAGAGCGGCTCGTATCTCTCCCCGTTCTACTCGCCGACCATCTGGAAGACCGGGCCTGTCAGCCCGGCGCTCTGGGTACTCGGCTCACCCTTGCTCTTCCGCGCCACCTGCTACTACTACCGCAAGGCGTACTACCGCTCGTTCTTCTGGGATCCGCCATCGTGTGCGGTCGGTGAGCTTCGTCATCGCAAGTACCGCGGTGAGACGGCATTCCCGCTCTTCCTCAACAACCTGCACCGATTCCTCTTCTACCTGGTGCTCATCGTTACGGGATTCCTCTGGTACGACGTCTACCTCGCCTTCTGGGCACCCAACGGACACGTCCAGCTCGGTCTCGGTACCGGGATCATGCTCGTGAACGTCATCCTCCTCAGCGGGTACACGTTCGGCTGCCACTCCTGGCGCCACCTCGTCGGCGGAGGCCTCGACTGCTACTCGAAGGCAAAGCTCGGTCAGGCTCGCTACCGCGCGTGGAAATGGGTGACCGTGCTCAACCAGCGCCACCCCCTCTGGGCATGGTGCAGCATGTTCAGCGTCGTCATCACCGACGTGTACATCCACCTGCTACGCGCCGGGATCATCATCGATCCGCACATCGTCTTCTGACATGACAGTGACTCCCGAGCCTTACGACACCATCGAATGCGACGTGCTCGTCGTCGGCGCAGGCGGTGCAGGAATGCGCGCCGCGATCGCCGCAGCGGACGCGGGATGCACGGTCACCGTCGTGACGAAGTCACTACTCGGCAAGGCGCACACGGTGATGGCCGAAGGTGGCATTGCCGCCGGGATGGGCAACGTCGACGCCCAGGACAGCTGGGAGGTGCACTTCGCCGACACGATGCTCGGCGGTCAGCTCATCAACAACTGGCGGATGGTCGAGCTCTACGCCCACGAGGTCATCGACCGCGTCCTCGAGCTGGAGCGATGGGGCGGCATCTTCGATCGCACCGAGGATGGGCTGATCATGCAGCGCGCGTTCGGCGCCCATTCCTGGAAACGTCTCGCGCACGTCGGCGATCGCACCGGGCTCGAGCTCATTCGCACGTGCCAGGACAAGATGGTGCACACGGCGGGCGTCGACGTCTGCATGGAGTACACGCTGTCGGCGCTCCTGAAGTCCGGCGATCGCGTGTGCGGTGCCTTCGGCTACAACCGCAACACCGGGCGGTTCGTTGTCTTCAAGGCGGGCGCGGTCGTGCTGGCGAGTGGGGGATGGGGCCGGATGTTCCGGTTCACGTCGAACTCGTGGGAATGCTCCGGCGATGGTGCCGCGATGGCATATCAGGCGGGCGCGGATCTCCTCGACATGGAGTTCGTGCAGTTCCACCCCACGGGCATGATCTGGCCGCCTGGTGCACGCGGCATCCTGGTCACAGAAGCCGTGCGTGGGGAGGGCGGTCTGCTCTTCAACGTCGAGGGCTCGCGCTTCATGCTCGATTACGACCCCGTGAAGAAGGAGCTGTCGTCGCGTGATGTCGTGGCGCGATCCATCTACAAAGAGGTGCAGGCGGGCCGGGGCACCCCACACGGCGGCGCGTATCTCGACGTGCGCCACCTCGGCGCGGATTACGTCAAGCGCAAGTTGCCATCGATGTACGAGCAGTTCCATGCGCTCGCATCGATCGACATCACGAGCCAGCCCATGGAGGTCGGCCCGACCATTCACTACACGATGGGCGGCGTGCGAGTCGATCCCGAGACCGCGGCGACAACGGTTGCGGGCCTGTACGCGGCCGGTGAGGTCGCGGGTGGCCTGCACGGAGCCAATCGCCTCGGTGGCAACTCGCTCGGCGACATCCTCGTCTTCGGTCGCCGCGCCGGCGAGGCGGCGGCCGTCTTCTCGAAAGGGGCAGGCGCATCTCGCACGATCGACGACGCTCAGGTTGCCACCGAGCAGGCCGATCTGCTCCGTCCGCTCGCAGACGACGCGAACGGCTCCGCGGCGGGTGAGAACCCGTACAAGCTCCACGAGGATCTGCAGCTCGCGATGCAGGACGACGCCGGCATCGGCCGCAGCGAGGAGTCGCTGCAGCGCGCGCTTGCCAACGTGCTCGAGTTGCGCGAGCGCAGCACACGTATGCGCGTCAGCGGGGGACGCGCGCTCAACCCGGGCTGGCACACGTGCCGCGACGTCACCAACATGCTCATCCTCTCCGAGGCGATCGTGCGTGGTGCCATCGAACGGCGTGAGAGCCGTGGATCGCAGTGGCGCTTCGATCACCTCGACCAGGAGGTCGACTACGGCAAGCTGAATTTCGTGACGCGTCGCGGCGACGATGGGATGCAGGTCGTCAGCGTCCCGCTCGACCCGCTACCCGAACGCCTGCGGCCGCTGCTGGAGCGAAGCCGCTTCTACGATCCCGCGAAGCTGCCCAAGGGATATCTCACCGATGCCGCTCCGGCGGCCGCGGCAGTGACGCAACCGGCTGCAGCACGGAAGCCACGCAAGGCGACGTCATGACAGTCGTCGATCACACCGGCGCCGCGGTGTCCACCACGCCCGAGGCAGCGCTCACCGCCAGTGGTCTGACCGGCGAGACGCTCACGATGCAGGTGTTCAAGGGCGTGCCCGGGGGCGAGCAGACCGAGGTCACGTACGAGGTTCCTGTGGTGACGGGCATGGTGATGCTCGACGCGGTGCACTACGTGCAGCACAACCTCGACACCGACCTCGCGTGCCGGTGGAATTGCAAGGCCGCAAAGTGCGGTTCCTGCAGTGCCGAGGTGAACGGCAAGCCGGTGCTCCTCTGCAAGACGCGCGTCGACGACCTGCCGCCCGGTCCGGTGAAGGTCCATCCCATGAAGTCGTTCCCGCTCATCAAGGACCTCGTCACCGACGTCTCGCACAACTACGAGGTGAACAAGGCGATCCCGCCCTTCACCGCCGCGCCCGATGACGGCACGCCGTGGCGCATCCAGCAGCAGGATATCGATCGCATCTACGAATTCCGCAAATGCATCGAGTGCTTTCTGTGTCAGGACGTGTGCCACATCATCCGGACCCACGACTACGCGGAGCAGTTCTACGGTCCGCGCTTCTTCGTGCGCGTAGCCTCACTCGAGATGCATCCCAAGGACATCCTCGATCGTCGCGATCAGACGCGCGATGAGGGCGGTCTCGGCTACTGCAACATCACGAAGTGTTGCACCGAGGTGTGCCCCGAGCACATCCACATCACCGACAACGCGATCATCCCCCTCAAGGAGCGGGTGGCCGACGTGCACTGGGATCCGGTGCGCTTTGTCGGCCGCATGCTCTTCGGCCAGCGGAAAGATTGATCGGCGTCATCGTCCTCAGCGCCGTCGTGGTGGTGATGCTCGGTGTCTTCCTCTGGTTCTACATGTACTCACGGACGCCGGCGTGGGGACAGTCCGATACGCGCAAGACGATGTTGAACATGATGATCGTCGTCGGGCCGATCTTCGGGATGCACTACAAGAAAGAGCCGCCGGAGCCCACCAGCATCTCCGCGCCCGCACAGGATGACGAGGACGACAAACCTGCCGTCATCATGCCGCCGAGCGAGAGCGAGTAGCATCACTCCGATGGGGAGGACGTTCAAGGCCTGTGTTTTCGACATGGACGGCGTGCTCATCGATACCGAGCCCGTCTGGCGTCGGGTGGAGCTCGAGGTCTTCGAACGCGTGGGCGTGAAGCTGACCGACGCGCAACTCCGCGACACCTGGGGCATGCGCATCGAAGAAGTTGTCGATCACTGGTATCAGGTGCGTCCGTGGAACGGGATCCGGCCGCACGCGGTGCAGCGAGAGATCGTCCGTGAGATGGTCGAGTACGTGCGCCAGCACGGCGTGCCCATGGAAGGTGCACTCCAGGCGATCGACACAGCACGCTCGATCGGCTTTCGTATCGCCATCGCATCGTCGTCGAGCCGCGAGCTCATCGATGCGGTTGTCGAACGCCTCGGCATCGGCTCCTACATCGATGCGGTCTGCACCGCGGACGATGAGGAACGCGGCAAGCCCGATCCCGGTGTCTACCTGAGCGCCGCGCAGGCGCTCGATGTCATGCCCTCACTGTGCGTCGCGGTCGAGGATTCGCCCGTCGGCGTCACGGCAGCAGTCGCGGCCGGCATGCGATGCATCGGCGTGGTCTCGCACGGCGACCTCAGCGGTGACATCACGCATGCGCATGTGGTGATCGACTCCCTCATCGAGATCACCCCCGCAATGCTGCTCTCAGCCGATGCTGATCCCATCCGTGAGTGAGGCGAGGCTCGGGTCGATCTCATCGCGGCGCGCGTCCATCACCTGAACCACCTGGTGCACCGCTTCGGCGCTGCGATGGAGGGACGCCCGTTCGTCGTCGGTGAGCGCGACGTCGATGACTTCCAGGAGGCCACCCGCCCCGAGCCGGCACGGAACGCCGGTGAAAAGGCCGTTGATCCCGTATTCACCCTCGAGATGGACGGTGCACGGCAACACCTGGCGGGTGTCGAGGACGATGGCGTCGATCATCTGGGCGACAGCCGCGCTCGGCGCGTAAAACGCGCTGCCCGTCTTGAGCAGGTTGACGATCTCGGCGCCGCCATCACGGGCGCGCTGCACGATCGCCTCGAGACGATCGGCAGGGATGAGGTCCGCGGCGGGAATGCCGGCAACGGTGGTGAGCCTGGCGAGCGGCACCATCGTGTCGCCGTGTCCGCCGAGAACGTACGCCTGCACGTCATGCACCGATGCCCCGACCTCCTGGGCGACGAACGTGCGATAGCGGGCGGTGTCGAGCACGCCTGCCATACCGATGACACGCGCGCGCGGGAAGCGCGACACCGCCATGGACAGCTGCGTCATCCCGTCGACCGGATTGGCCACCACGATGAGGATGCAATCCGGCGACTGGGCGACCACTTGACGGACGACGCCCGACACGATCTTCGCATTGGTCATGACCAGGTCATCGCGCGACATCCCCGGTTTGCGCGGGATGCCACTGGTGATGACGACGATCTCCGACCCCGCAGTCTCCTCGTACCCGTTCGTGCCCGTGACGAGCGAGTCGTACCCGACGATCGGTCCCGACTCGAGCATGTCGAGTGCCTTGCCCTGGGGGAGACCCTCCACGATGTCCACGAGCACGACATCCGCGTAATCGCGCTCCGCGACGCGCTGCGCCAGCGTCGCTCCCACATTCCCCGCGCCGACGACGGTGACTTTCGTTCTCATTTCGCCGGATTCTACGCACCGGTTGCGCCGGCGGGACTGCCGTGACTGTGTCGCGGGGCCTGTCACCGCGGGGACCCCTCGCCGCTCCGCAGCCGGGTCTGGCCGCTGGATCGTCGTCCGTTCTCGGGACGGTCCGTCCCGGCGCCCAGCTGCAGATCGGCGCTGCCCCCCGCGGTGCCACCCGCTCGCGCTCAGCCGGGCGTCACGCCGTCGGGCGCAGGCGATCCGGACTACGTCGGCGGGACGCACATGCGGTGCCGGCGGTGCGGTGGCGTGTTCGGCACACGTTGCGCCCGTCACGCCCTTGCCCGAACGTGGGGGCCTTCGCGCTGGCAGGTGCAGCCGATGCTCGATTGCCGCGTGGATCGCCGCCTTGCGGGGGGCCGCCTATCCGACCCTCGAAGGGCGCGAGGGTCGGCGTCCTGCGCCGGCGGGTGCGTACGATCCGCGGTGCGATGAAAGTGCGGAAGCGGCGGTTGCCGGCAGGTGCGCGCGAGCGGGCGCCACAGGTAGTTGAGCTGTTGCGCCTCGAGTATCCCGAGGCGCACACCGAGCTCACGTTTGCGACGCCGTGGCAGTTGCTTGTTTCAGTGATCCTCAGTGCACAGACGACAGACGTGACC
Organism: Candidatus Dormiibacterota bacterium; assembly: GCA_036521195.1. Taxonomy (GTDB): domain Bacteria; phylum Chloroflexota; class Dormibacteria; order Aeolococcales; family Aeolococcaceae; genus Palsa-851. The sequence continues at coordinate 76,082 of DATDID010000050.1, read as the reverse complement.
GTCAACGCGGTGACGCCGGTCCTGTTCGCGCAGTTCGCCACGCCGGAGGCGTTGGCATCGGCTCCGCAGACGGAGGTCGAGGAGATCATCCACCGGACCGGGTTCTTCCACTCGAAGGCGCGCGCGATCATCGAGATGAGTCAGGACCTGATCCTGCGTCACGGTGGCGAGGTCCCGTCCCGGATGGAGGATCTCGTCACGCTTCGGGGCGTCGGGCGCAAGACGGCGAACGTCGTCCTCGGTGTGGCGTTCGGGGTGCCGGGGCTGGCAGTCGATACCCATGTCGCACGTCTCACCGGCCTGCTCCGCCTCACGAGCGCCACCGATCCGGTGAAGATCGAGGAGGACGTCTGCAGCATCGTGCCGCCGTCCGAGTGGACGAGCCTCGGCCTGCGCCTGATCCTGCACGGACGGCGCATCTGTGTGGCCCGCAAACCACGATGCCATGAGTGTGTCCTCGCAAACATCTGTCCTTCCGCAAACATCGGTCTGAAAGCGACACCGGCGGGCAAACGACGCCCAACCAAGGCCGGTCGCTAGACTCATGGGGGATGGCCAGGGTCGGAACGATGAGTCAATTGACACACGGGGAAGTCGCGACACCCGTGCGGCCGGGTACGATGTTGGTATCGCAGTGATCCAGACGAGGGCCCGCAGCCAGCACCAGGCGCCCCTCACGACCGCATTCCCGGCCATCGTTCGCCCAGTGGGCGCGCCGCGCGCGACCAATCCGGCGCCGGTGCCCGAGCCCTCGCACCATCACCTCCCGGCGTGGGTGAAACGAGCCTATGCCCAGGCACGCCCGATTCTGGCCGACCTGCTGGGTTCGCTCGAGGGCGCGCCGCGCGAGGAATTCCAACGCGCGATCGATGACATCACCGAGCGCATCAACACCGGAAAGTTCAGTCAGGCATTCCAGTATCCGCAGTTGATCGCCAGCGGCATGGAGTTGTACACACAGCAGCGCGCGACCAGCGCTGAGCGTGCTCGCGCCGCGCACGCACTCGATCTGCTCCGTCGCAAGGGCAGCGACCTCCTCCGCGATGCCGGACCGCAACTCGCGCCTGACGCCACGTCGCGCCTCGGCAGGGCGTTGCGTTCAGCAGCCACGGCCGAGGAGATCGCGGACGTTGAGACCGAGATTCGCCAGGCCGTGGAGTCGGCCCGCACGTCTCAGGACCGCAAGCGTGATCGCGAGATCACGAAGACACGTACGAAGATCCAGCGCGCAGCCCCGCGTGCGCAGTCCCGGCCGATGGAGACCACTGAGACGTGGCAGGACGTCCTGCGTCGATTGCAGGAGCAGATGGCCCAAGAGGCCGGCGCGTGACCTCGACGCCGGTCTCGGCCTCCCTGGATCCCGACCGGCTCGCTCCGGAGGCGGATGACCCGGAGGTTGGGACCGTCATGCGCGACGAAGTTGTCTTCTGTCTCCCGAGCACCCCGGCCGACGCCATCGCCAAGCTGCTCAACGACAACATTCTCAGTGAGCTCGTCGTCCTCGTCGATCGCCGCCCGGTGGGCTACGTCGCCAAGGAGGACGTCATCAACCATCTCGTGGAAGGCGACATCGTGGTCGCCGGCAGCGACTTTGCGGTTCGGCCGCCGTCCACCGCGGTGCAGGCGCGCGACATGCTGCGTCAGTCACCGTTGCTCGTCGACGAGCACCAGCGACTCAGCGAGGTTGTTGCGCTCATGGCACAACACGAGCGCCGGCTCGCGGTCATCACGCACGAGGACGAGACCGTCGTCGGCATGATCACGCCGCGCGAGCTCGCCGACTTCAGGCTCGCGCGCCGCCAGGTGGTCCATGCCTGAGCTGGCGACGATTGCGTCTCCGCTCGGTGCGGAGTGCGATCCTGACGACACGCTCGGCGACATCCTGTCGGTGCTCCGCCTGCAGGATCCCGTGCCGCTGCTCGTCGTTCGCGGCGACGAGGTGCTCGGCACCGTCGGGCTCGAGTCGATCGTCTCGTCGTTCGACATGCTCGACGAGACGAGCGTCCGCGATGTGATGCGCCCGGCACCTCGCATCGACCTCGGCGAGCGCATCGAGGCGGGTGCCGAGGCGATGCGCGAGTCATCCGCTGAAGCAGCGATCGTCACTGCGGTTGAGGGCGGCATCTTCTCGAAGCGGAGTGAGCCGGTCGGCATGATCAGCGCTGCGCATGTGCTCGGTGCCATCGCAAAGAACGTCGTCGACAAGGCGCCGATGAAGATCATGAGCGGGCACCGCGACCTGGGATTCAACGTCCCGATCACGCCGTGTCAGCGCAACTGCCCGATCCGGCAGGACATCGCCACGTACATCGACTACGTGAGCCAGGGCCGCTATGTCGACTCGTGGTCGGTCATCCACGAGACGAATCCCTTCCCGAGCATGCTCGGCCGGCTCTGCAACCACCCGTGCGAGACGGATTGCAAACGCGGCTGGGATCCCGGCGAGGATCCGGTGACGATCAAGTCGATCAAGCGTTTCTCGACGGACTTCGCGTTTCAGCAGGGGCTGTGGATCGACTACAAGATCGCAGCCGCGAAAGGCAAGCGAGTCGCCGTGATCGGCGCCGGCCCCGCAGGCCTCACCTGCGCGCTCGACCTTCGGGTCCAGGGATACGACGTGGTGCTGTACGAGCGCGAAGCCAAGGTGGGTGGTCTGCTCAGCACGTCGATTCCGCCGTTCCGCTTCGACCACCGCCAGCTCCAGTGGGAGCTCGACATGATCCTGTCGACAGGGATCGACGTACGCCTCAACAGCAATATCGGTCCCGGACCCGACGACATCAAGACGAAGGATCTGCTCGACGAGTACGACGCCGTGTTCTTCTCGATCGGGATGATGAAAGGCCGGATCCTCCCCATTCCAGGAAGTGATCTGCCGCAGGTCACCGACGCCATGACCTTCCTGCGCACCGTCTCGTACGACAAGATCCCGGACAACTTCCCGATCGGCGGCAGCGTCGTCGTCGTCGGTGGTGGTGCGGTCGCGACCGATGCGTGCCAATCGTCGATCAAGCTCGGCGCCAAGGACGTGTGGATGGTCGCCATCGAGCCCGAGGACCGCCTGCCGGCGTTCGGCAACGAGTTGCACGAGGCCAAGGAGATCGGCCTGCACATCCAGTGCGGTGTGATCGTGAAGCAGGTCGAGGCCGACGAGCACGGCAACGTGAAGGCGGTCTCGTTCGCACCGCTCAAGGATCTCGACTTCGATCCACTCAGCGGGAAGCTCATCTTCTCGTCGGTGAAGGAGGTCGAGGGCGCGCCGTTCTGGACGGTCGCCGCGGACTACTGCATCTTCGCCTCGGGCCAGATCATGGAGCGTCCCGACGAGCTTGTCCCGGTCACGCAGCGCGGGCTGCTCTCAGCCGATCGCGGCGGCCACACGGGAGTGCCGAAGCTCTTCTGCGGTGGTGACTGCGTGCAGGGTCCTTCGTTCATCGTCGATGCTGCCGGGTGGGGCCACCGCGTCGCCCGCTCGATTCGCGAGTTCCTCGGCGAGGACATGCAGGCGGCCGGCGACCGCATCTACCAGACCGTGGTGGAGCGGACCGATGACCATCGCCAGTCCGAGGTCTTCGCGCGCGTCGAGCCGGGCATCCTCGCTGCCGCCAAGCGCTACGACATGAGCGAGGTCGAGCAGTCGTGGAGCGACCAGACGGCGATCGTGCAGGCGATCCGCTGCTTCCAGTGCGACTCGGTGCACCACTACGACCAGACCGTGTGCGTGCTCTGCGGGGCCTGCGACGACGTCTGTCCCGAGAAGGCAATCGACGTCGTCGTGTTCGGCGAGGATCGCGAACGTTCCTCGGGCGGGGAGACGCGCGTCTGCGTGACGTCCGGCGGCGATCCCGAAGCGGGTGGCTACGAAGGCGAGATCTTCATCAACTACGACCGCTGCACCAACTGCAGGATCTGCGAGGACCACTGTCCAGTGAACTGCATCACATTCGAGCGGGTGCGCTTTGTCGACGACACGATGCGAGTCGTCGAGCGACCGGATCTGAAGGTCGATCTGCCGCTCGTCGCAGCCGGCTAGGGCTTCCGATCGACGCCGACGAGCACTGCATGCGTCATGCGCTTCGCGCGGCGCGGGCTGCCGGACGGCGCGGTGAGGTGCCGGTCGGCGCAGTCGCGGTGCAGAACGGTGGGGTGATCGCGTCCGCCGGCAACGCAATCGAGCGTCGTGGGGACGCGACGGCGCACGCCGAGATGCTCGTGCTGCGTCGCGCCGCGCACCTGTTCGGCGGGTGGCGTCTCGACGGCGTCACCGTGTATGCAACGCTCGAACCGTGTCCGATGTGCGCCGGCGCGATGGTCCAAGCGCGCATCGAGCGCTGCGTGTACGCCGCTCGCGATCCGAAGAAAGGCGCCGACGGCAGCGCGTACGACGTGTTGCGTCACGCCAGGAACAACCATCGGATCGAGGTCACGGCCGGGATCTGCGCCGACGAATCGGCTGCGCTGCTGCAGGATTTCTTTCGCGCGCGGCGCGGCGCTTAGGCGGTTGCGGCTTTCGGGGCCATCAAATCCGTTTCGTGCTTTCGGATGACCTCGCTCACCGTCACTGAGTACCAGGAGTACAGCTCTTCGCGTGCCCATCGTTGCGTCTCACGATGCTCGGGGTTGGCGCGCCACGCCTTGACCGACTCGTCGTTCTCGAAGATTTCGACTGAGAGTTCCTCGCCGTCGGCGCTTTCGAAATTCTCGATCGAGATGAACCCCGGGTGTTGTTCCACCAACTCGCGCATTCGCTTACCGCGTTTCGCGTACTCGTCAAGGTCGGCGCCGGGGCGGTTGCGGGAGCGGAAAAGCACCACGATCATGCGGTCATCTTCACACAGCGCAACTCACCCGGCAATGGCCGGGAGGCGGCGCAGCGCGGTGCGGGCGGCGTGGTACCCGCACATGCCGTGCACGCCGCCGCCCGGCGGCGTCGACGCCGAGCAGATGAAGACGCGCGGGTTGGGCGTGGCATACGGGTTCACCCGCACGACGGGACGGGTGTACAGCTGTCCGAAGTCGGTGACTCCACCGGTGATTGCTCCTCCGACGTTGTTCGGGTTGTATCGCTCGAGATCCGCAGTGCCGGTGACGTGCCTGCCGAGTACCCGGTCGCGGAAGCCTGGCGCGAACCGCTCCATCTGACGCTCGATCGCGTCGGTGCGGTCGACGTCCGAGCCGGATGGGACGTGGCAGTACGCCCACGCCGTGTGTTTGCCTGCCGGCGCGCGCGACGGATCGACCAGCGTTGGCTGGACGACGATCGCGTAGGGGCGGTCGGGGTGTTCGCCGCGCCAGACCGCGGCTTCGGAAGCGGCGATCTCATCGAGCGTCCCACCGATGTGCACGGTCGATGCGTCGAGGCATGCGGCATCCCGCCACGGGATGGGTCCGTCCAGCGCCCAGTCGACCTTGAACACGCCGGGGCCATACCGAAACCTGCGGAGCTGTTGCACGTACCGGCCGGGGAGCATCGATGATGCGATTTCCGCGACCTGCGCTGGGCTCGTGTCGTAGAGATGGACGCGCGCAAGGGGCACGTCGCTCACCGATCGCACTCGCCGGCCGGTCTCGATGCGTCCGCCGAGCGACTGGAGGTAGCGGGCCAGTGCGGTCGTGATCGCGGCGGAACCGCCCTGCGCAACGGGCCAGGTTTCGACATGTGCAGACACCAGGAAGAGGATCCCGGCCGCCGCGCTGACCGGGCGCGAGAAGGGGAGGGCCGCATGCGCCGCGCACCCGGCGAGAAGGGCCCGGGCCCGTTTGCCGCGAAAGAACGCATGTCCCAGGGCGGTCGCCGGAAGCATCGCGGGCACACCGAAACGCGCCAGGACGAACGGGTGCCGGGGGACGTGCGCCGGCGCAAGCACCTCCGCGAGCAGGTCCCGCGGATGCTCGAGCAGCGGCCCCAGGAGACGCCGATACGCGGTCGCGTCCTGCCCGAGCCCGTCAGCCGTCAGGCGCAGCGACGGGCCGAGCATCACGGGCGGTTCGCCGTCCATCGGATGGGCGACGGATGCGGCGCTCTGCACCCAGGTCAGGCCATGCTCGGCGAGCGGCAGTGTCTCGAAGAACGGGGACAGGATCCCGAGTGGGTGCGCCGATGAGCAGACGTCGTGGTGGAAGCCCGGGAGCGTGAGGTCTGCGGTGCGCGTGCCTCCGCCGATCGTCTCGGACGCCTCGAGCACCAGCACCGACGCCCCGTTGCGGGCAAGCTCCACTGCAGCCGACAGTCCATTCGGGCCGCTCCCGATGACGACGGCGTCCAGCGGGGCTGCCACGTCAGGCCTTGCTGCCGGCAACCACCTCGCCGCTGGCGAGCACCATCCCGTCCTCGCAGACAGCCTCGACTCGCCCGCCCTGGAACTGCTGCTCGTAGACCTTGGCATACGCCCCGCCGCGCTGCAGGAGCTCGGCGTGCGTGCCCTGCTCGATCAGCTGCCCGCGGTCGATGACGAAGATGACGTCGGCGGCCAGGATCGTCGAGAGCCGGTGGGCGATGGCGATGGTCGTTCGTCCCGACAGCAGCGGCTCGAGCGCCGCCTGCACGAGGCGCTCGCTCGTGGTGTCGAGTGCGGAGGTCGCCTCGTCGAGGATGAGCACGCGCGGCGCCTTGAGGACGACGCGAGCGATCGCCAGGCGCTGCTTCTCGCCGCCGGACATGCGGTAGCCTCGCTCGCCGACCAGCGTGTCGTAGCCGTCGTCGAGCGCCATGATCCGGTCGTGGATGAACGCCGCCTTGGCGGCGGTCTCCAGCTCCTCCTGGGTGGCGTCAGGCTTCGCGTACATCAGGTTGCGCCGCACCGAGGCGTGGAACAGGTAGGTCTCCTGCGTCACCATCGCGATCGCGCCCGCAAGTGAGTTGAGCGTCAGGTCGCGCACGTCCATGCCATCGAGGAGCACGGCGCCCTCGGTGACGTCGTAGAGGCGGGGGATCAGATACGAGATGGTGGTCTTGCCCGCGCCGCTCGGGCCGACGATCGCGGCGAGTTGACCCGGGCGTACCTTGAAGCTCACGTCCTCGATCGCCCAGGGGCGCCGCACCTCGTTCGGGACGGGATCGAGCGCATCGGTGGCATCGGCGCCGTCGTCCCGCGCGTGCCCATTCGGTCCCGGCGGCGTGGCTTGGGGCGGTGAGTCGAGCATCGGTCCGAACGTGCCGCGGTCGTAGCGGAACGAGACGTGGTCGAGCTGGACATCGCCTTTGATGTCTGCCGGGGCCACGACTCGCGCGTCGGGCTTGTCGACGATGTCGTGCGGCATCTTCAGGTAGTCGAAGATGCGCTCGAACAGCGCGAGGCTCGCCTGGATCTCGATCGAGACCGAGAGCATGCTGCCGATCGGGAAGAAGAGACGGCTCTGGAGAGTCGTGAACGCGACGATCGTTCCGTACTGGATCGGGGCGTGGTTGCCATGGCTCCCCGCAAGGACAAACCCGGCGATGAGGTACACAAGAGCGGGCGCGCTGCTGAAGAACGCGCCGATGACCGCGAAGAGGGCCCGGCCGATCATCTCCTGGCGGATGGCGAGGTTGGCGAGCCGGTGGTTCTCTTTGCGGAAGCGCACGACCTCGTCGTTGCCGCGGCCGAAGACCTTGGCGAGGAGCATGCCCGAGACCGACAGGGTCTCCTCGGTGATCGCGCTCATCTCCGCCTTGGACTCCTGCGCCTGCATGGTGATCTGACGCCGGACCTTGCCTGCGCGGTACGTGTAGAAGACGAAGAGCGGCGTGATCGCCAGCGAGAGCACGGTCAGCTGCCAGGAGAGCACGAGCATTGCGACGAGCGTGCTGAGCAGCGTGACGATGTTGGAGAGCAACGACGTCGCGGTGTCGGTCACCACGGACTGAATCCCGCCGACATCGTTGCTGAGCCGGGACTGGATCTCGCCGGTTCGCGTGCCCGTGAAGAATCGCAGCGACATGCCCTGGAGGTGCTCGTAGAGGCGGTTGCGCAGTTCCTCCATGACCCGCTGACCGACACGGTTGGTGACGTACGTCTGGAGCACGCCGATCGCACCGGTCACGATCGTGATCGCGATCATGATGCCGACCAGCACCTCGAGCAGCGTCAAGTTGACCGGCAGCAGCACGGTGTGCCCGTTGACGATATGGGTCGGGAAGAGGGCGGTGTCGAAGACGACCGCGATGAGCACCGGGTTCACCACGCCCGCCCCGGCGGTGATGATCACGAGGAACGCAATTGCGGCCACGCCGGCGCGGTGCGCTTTGAAAAGGCCCGCCGTCTGGCGCACGAGCTGGCTGTTCGGAACGCGGCCCGACGGTTTGTCCCTTTTGCGGCCACCCATGAAGCCGCCGCCGTGCATCACGGGCGTACACCGGGGCGCGCGAAGGCGGTGGGGGTCATCAAATTCGACTGTACCAAGGTCAAGTCAATTTCCCGATTTGGTAATGCAATTGGACTGGGTCTTGCGCCCGCTATCATCTGCGGCGATTCAGCGCGGAGGGAGCGCTGGCGCACAACATCGAGGGAGTTCATGTCTGCCAAGCTGGTCATTCTGGGAGCCATCTCCATTGCCGCGGTTGCCGGCCTTACGGGCTGCGGCGGTTCAGCCACAGCCACGCCGACGCCGTCATCGTCGGGACTGACTCTTCCCGTCATCCCGGGTCTTCCAACCCTCCCGGGCACGACAGGCGGGAGTGGCGGCAGCGGGTCCGCTGCGGCGAACACCCTGCTGAGTGCCTCGGATGTGGCGACGATCAGCGGTGATCCGAACGTCGCGGAGGTCAGCGGGACCTGCAGCGCGACGACCTGCGTCTACGCGGATACGGCCAGCACGGGTGGCGGCGGCGGCGTGATCGTCGTGGAACCCTTCCCGGGCGGGTTGGGCCAGGCTGCGCTCCAGGCCGCGCTGGACGGCGCGTTGAGCGCCGGCGGCACCGATTCGAACGGCGGCACCACCACGGCTGTCTCCGGGCTCGGTTCGGCCGCGATCAAGGAGATCGACACCAACTCCGCGACGTACGCGTTCGCGAAGGACAACTACCTGGTCGTGATCAACGTCACCTCGAACACCAACACCGGCTCGGCGATGGACTCGCAGGTGCTGGCCGCAGCGCAGACGGCAGCAGGGAAGATCTAGCGACTGAGGAATCGTTCGAGCTGGGTCACCACGAAACGGTGATCCTCGAGTTGCGGCAGCCCTGAGACTGCGACGGTGCCGATACACCCGCTCGTCCCGAGGTTGAGTGGAAACGCGCCGCCGTGCGCGGCGTACGTGCCCACGTCCAGGCGGGAATCGGTGTCGAAGTTGCGGCCCTCTGCGCGGAACTTGCAGCCCACGTAGTAGGACGAGTGGCCGTAACGTTCGACGACTGCTGCCTTGCGCAGCAGCCACCCGTCGTTGTCGGCCGACGAGCCGGGGAGCGCGGTGTGGAAGAGACACTGGCCGTTGCGACGGATCGAGATCGCGATCGGGAGTCGTGCCGTGGATGCTTCGGCACGCATCGCCGAACCGAGTTCCCACGCGGTGTCGTCGTTGAAGTGCGTGAAGACGAGACGCTCCTCGCCGGCGAGCAGTGCCGCGAGCTCCTGCGCTTCGGTCTCCGTCATCGAGGCGGCACCGGGACGACAACGCCCGTGGTTGCGCTGAGCCGCGCGGCGTCGAGCACGGTCGCGGTTGCGACCGCATCTCGCATGTCGACCGGCGGCGGGTTGTGGCCCCGCACCGCGCGCGCGAATGCCGGGTAGAACGTGTCCCAGCGGCCGCGCTCCGTCGGATACGGGGCAGCACTGAGCCCGCGATACAACGTGCCGTGGCTGTCCGCTGGTTCGACGCCCCACTTGTCGCCGAGAGTCGCGGGCGTTTCGCCGGCGAGGAGCGCGTCCTCCTGGGTGTCGCTCGGCTGCAGCACGTACGTCGCGTCGGTGCCGGTGACTCTGAAGCGGGGACCCGGGGCAGACTGGCTCCAGCTGCCCCACAGCTGCGAGCGCTGGCCGCTTGCATGTGTCAGTGCGACGAAGACGTCATCGTCGAGTCCGTTCTCACGGAGTCGGAACTCCGCGTACACGGCGGTTGCGGGGCCGAGCAGCACGAGGGCCTGGTCGACGAGATGGCTGCCGAAGTCCAGCAACGAACCGGCGCCTGACTTGCCCGGTCCCGCCTGCGGCGCGAAGCGCTCGAAGCGCGACTCCATGCGCGTCACCGTCCCCAGCGCGCCGTCGGCGACCAGCTTCTGGACGGTCCGGAAGTCGGAGTCCCATCGCCGGTTCTGATACGGGCTGAGCACCAGCCCGTGCGCGTCAGCGAGGTCGACGGTGTGCAGCGCGGCGCCGGCGGTGAGCGCGAACGCCTTGTCGCAGACGACCGCGAAGCCGAGACGCAGCGCAGCCTCGGTCACCTCGGTGTGGGTCGGGGTTGGTGTGGAGATGGCGACTGCTTCGACGCCCGCATCGACGAGCGCCTGCAGCGATTCGAAGGTCGGTGTGCCGGGTCTGTCGCGCTCGACGAGGGCCTTGCGCTCCGCCGACGTGGTGACGACGCCGACGAGCTCGCATTCGGGGGACGACCTGATGAGTGGCGTATGGAAGTAGCGCGCGCCGAATCCATAGCCGACGACGCCGAAGCGAACGGGCGCGCTGCCGGTGTCGCTCACCGCTCGTCCGGATAGACGACGCCGACCACCGCTCTCGCGGCGTCAAGCATTTCGAGAATGGCCACCGTATCGGCGTGCAGGACATACGGACTTTCCGTGAGCCCGGCGCGCAGACAGCGCTCCACCTCCTCGATCTCGGGCTGGTAGCCGTAGCCGTTGCCGGCAAGCGGGTCGTCGATGCGGTACTCGCCGTCGTCGTTGTGGACGATCAGTCCCGACGGGCGGTATGCGTCCGGGAGCACAACGATCCAGCCTTTCGTGCCGTAGATCGCGGCAGTGTTGGGCGCCGACACGGACGCCGACGTGAACAGCTGTGCCCGCGGCACGCCTCGGTAGAGCCACTGCATCGCCACCGTCTCGTCTGATCCCGTCGGCGAGAGGGTGCCCACCGTCTGCACTGCGTCGGGTGGACCGAGAAAGAGGTACGCGAAGGTGACCGGATACACACCGAGATCGAGCAGCGCACCACCTCCGTTGGCCAGCTCGTACAGACGGTCCTTCGGGTCAAAGGGGCGTCCGAGCCCGAACTCGTTGCGCAAGCCGACCACCTCACCGATCGCGCCGTCGGCGATCAACTGCTGCGCCTGGAGGATCAAGGGATTGAGGCGCGTCCACATCGCTTCCATCGAGAACACGTTCGCGGCACCAGCGGCGGCGAACACCTCGCGTGCGTGCGCGGCGTTGAGGCACACGGGCTTCTCGACGAGCACGGACTTGCCGGCCGCGATCGCCGCGAGGGCCTGCGCGCGGTGATGTGGATGCGTGCTCGCGACGTAGACGACGTCGACCTCGTCATCCTCGACCAGCGACTGGTAGTCGCCGTAGCTCCGTGCGGCACCGTGTCCGGCGGCGAACCGCGCGGCGCGATCGGCGTCGCGCGCCGCCACCGCGGTGACACGGTTGCCTGCGGTGAGGTTGATGTCGGTGCTGGCCTTCTCGGCGATACCGCCCGCGGTGAGGATGCCCCAGCGGATCGGACGGCCGTCGGTGATTGGTGCGGGCATGTGCTGTGTTCCTTCTGTCAGTGGGATTCGCGTGAGACCTGGTCGCCGGATGATCCGAGCAGGAAGTCTAGGTCGGCGCCGGTGTTGGCCTGCTGCACGGTCTGGACGTACAGCAACTCCCAGCCACGGAGCGGTTTTGCGTATGCCGTGACCGTGGCGGCGTCGGGCGGCCGCGCCGCGAGCTCATCGGCAGGAATGTCGACGTCGAGACGCCGTGCATCCACGTCGAGAATCACGTAGTCGCCGGTCCGCACCCGTGCCAGGGGTCCACCCGCTGCGGCTTCCGGCGTGACATGCAGCACGACGGTGCCGTACGCGGTGCCGCTCATCCGACCGTCGCAGATGCGGACCATGTCGCGGATGCCGGCCTTCAGGAGCTTCGTCGGCAAGGGAAGGTTGGCCACCTCGGGCATGCCGGGATACCCCTTCGGGCCGCAGCCGCGAAGGATGAGCACCGAGTCAGCATCGACGTCGAGGTCGGGATCGTCGATGCGCGCGTGCATGTCCTCGATCGAGTCGAAGACGACCGCACGGCCGCGGTGCCTGGTCAGATGCGCTGACGCCGCGGCGGGTTTGATGACAGCGCCGTCAGGAGCGAGGTTGCCGTACAGCACGGCGATACCCGCGTGCTCCTGCAACGGTTGCGCGCGGCTGCGAATGACCTCGTGATCGAAGATATCGGCGCCTTCGAGGTGGTCGACGAGCGGTTTCCCGGTGACGGTGAGTGCCGTGGGATCGAGCAGGTCCTGGACCTCGTGCAGCACCGCGCGCAGGCCACCGGCACGGAAGAAATCCTCCATGAGGAATCTGCCCGCAGGTTGCAGGTCGACGAGCAGCGGGACCTGGGCACCGGTCGCGTCGAAATCGTCCTGCGTCAACGTGACACCGAGGCGTCCAGCGATAGCGAGGAGATGCACGACCGCATTCGTCGAACCGCCGAGCGCCGCAAGCGCGACGATGGCGTTGAGGAATGAGCCGCGCGTCATCAGGCTCGACGGTGTGCGGTGCGCGGCGACCATCTCAACAGCGAGCTTTCCCGACGCATGCGCGCTCTCGAGGAGGCGGCTGTCTGGAGCCGGCGTTCCCGCGAGACCGGGGAGCACCATGCCGAGCGCTTCGGTGAGCAGCCCCATGGTCGACGCCGTGCCCATCGTGTTGCAGTGGCCCCGGCTGCGAATCATCGAGGCCTCCGACGCGTTGAACTGTTCCTGCGACAGCCTTCCAGCGCGCACCTCCTCCGACAGACGCCAGACACCGGTCCCGCAACCGAGCAACTCCCCACGGAATGTTCCGGAGAGCATGGGTCCGCCAGGGACGACGATCGCGGGCAGGTTGACTGAGGCGGCCGCCATGAGCAACGCCGGGATGGTCTTGTCGCATCCACCGAGCAGGACGACGCCGTCGATCGGATTGGCGCGGAGCATCTCCTCGATCGCCATCGCCGCCATGTTTCGCCAGAGCATCGCGGTGGGGCGCACCTGCGTTTCGCCGAGCGAGACCACCGGCAGATTCAGCGCGATACCTCCGGCCTCGTAGACGCCTGCCTTGACGCTCTCGGCAACCTCGTTCAGGTGCGAGTTGCATGGGGTGAGGTCCGACGCGGTGTTGGCGATGGCGATGTGCGGGCGGCCGTCAAAGGCGTTCGCCGGAAGGCCTCGGCGCATCCACGCGCGATGGATGTACGCGTTGCGGTCGGTGCCGCCATACCACTGCTGGCTTCGCTGCTCCGTCACTGGTGACCCCTTCGCGCTTGCCGGAACGACGTCTCTGAGGAGGCCCTATATTGTCGAGCGCACATGGCATTGCGTCGGTTTCGGGCTGCTCCCGCCTCCGGGCAACGCTACGGACTGGGCGAGGGGCCGGTCTGGGACGCCGCTCGGGAGCGGGTCCTCTGGGTGGACATCAACGCCGGGACGGTGCACGCCGGGACGCTCGGCGGTGAGCGGCTGCGTGAGGAAACGGTGCTGCGGATGCCCGAGACGGTTGGCGCGGTGCTGTGTTCGGTGGCGGGTGACCTCCTCGTCGCCGGGGCCCGCCGGCTGTATCGCGTCGACGCCGACGGCACCGTCAGCGAGGGTCCTCGGATCATTCCCGATGAGAAAGCGAGCCGCCTGAACGACGCCGGCACCGATCCCGCCGGGCGCTGCCTCGTCGGGAGTCTCGCGCTCGACGACCGTGAGGGCGAGGAGGTCCTCGTCCGTGTCGAGGCGGACGGACGCGTCACGGCGCTCGACGATGACCTCACGCTGTCGAATGGGCTCGCGTTCACCCCCGACGGCGCGCACCTGTACAGCATCGACACGACGCCGAGGATGGTCTGGGTCCGCGACTACGACGTCGAACGTGGAACGGTGGGGCCGCGCCGCGAGGCGCTCCGTGTGGTCGAAGGCAGTCCCGACGGGATGTGCCTCGACAGCCTCGGCAACCTCTGGATCGCGATCTTCGGAGCGGGGGAGGTGCGCTGCTACTCTCCGGCCGGTGAGCAGCTTGCGACTGTCGAGGTGAGCGCGCCGAACACCACGAGCGTCGCCTTTGTCGGGCCACACCTCGATACGTTGTTGATCACCACCGCGTCTGAGCAACTCACGACCGCGCAACTGGGTTCGTATCCGGACTCCGGCCGGCTGTTCGTCGCGAACGTTGAGGTCAGCGGCCTGCCGGTCGCCCCCTGGGCGGGGGCCGAGCGACGCGTGGACGACCAATGAAGGCCTACGTGATGACGGGCCCGCACGAAGGCGGGATCCACGAGGTTCCCGATGCTGTTCCGAGCGAGGGCCAGGTCGTCGTCGACGTGCATAGGGTCGGCCTGTGCGGTACCGACGTCGAGTTCTGGACGGGCGAGATGGCGTACCTGCATCAGGGGATATCGCACTACCCGATGCGTCTCGGGCACGAGTGGTGTGGTGTGGTCTCCGACCTTGGCGCTGGGGTCGACACGGCGTGGCTGGGGCGACGCGTGATCGGCGACACGATGATCGGGTGCGGGCACTGCTATCGCTGCCGTTCCGGGCGCCATCACGTCTGCGAGGACCACAGCGAGCTGGGGGTTCGTGGCAGGTTTCCCGGCGCGCTCGCCGACCGTCTCGCGGTACCGGTGACCGCTCTGGTTGCGGTGCCTGACACCGTCGATGATGCCGCCGGGGCGATGGTCGAACCCGGGGGCAACGCGCTCAGGTCGGTGTGGGGAGCCGCGCTGTCGGCCGGGGATCGCGTGCTGGTGCTCGGCAGCGGAACGATGGGTTTGCTCGCAGCAGAGTTCGCGCGCGCAGCGGGCGTCGAGGTGCATGTGATGGGGCGTTCTGCGGAGACGCTCGAGTTCACGCGCGGACGCGGCTACGCAGGTACGTGGCTCCGGAGTGAGCTGCCGCATCTGCCGTGGGACGCCGTCATCGATGCATCGACCGCCGCGGAGCTCCCGGCGCTCGCGCTCGACCTTGTTGAGCCTGGCAAGCGCGTCGTCTACATCGGGCTGTCCGGAACCCCGAGCCTCATCGATACGCGAACGATGGCGCTGCGGGACATCACCGCCGTGGGCATCCTCGGCGCATCGCAGGCACTCGCCGGCACGATTGAGCAGTACGCGTCCGGCTCGGTCGACCCGCGATCGTTGATCGCGGCGACGGTAGGGCTCGATCGCGTCGGCGACGTGCTGTCCGGGTGGCGGCCCGAGGATGCGCTCGGCGGTCCGAAGGTTCACATCGACCCGCGCATGTGAGTGGATACAACGAAAGGTGCATCGCGATGAATGACTTCGACGGATTGGTGGCAGTGGTCACGGGTGGTGCAAGCGGCATCGGCGCCGCCACGGCCGCGCAGCTGCGTGATCGCGGCGCGCGGGTTGCAGCACTGGACCGTTCATACACAGCTGTCGCCGGCGCGGACATGCTCGAAGTTCCCTGTGACGTCACCGATTCGGCAAGTGTCAGTGCTGCCGTTGCGGCAGTCGCGGAGAGACTCGGTGCGGTCGACGTGCTCATCAACAACGCCGGCATCGGTGCGATCGGCGATGCGACGGAGAACGACGATGCAGAGTGGCATCGCGTGCTCGATGTCAACGTGGTCGGGATCGCGCGGATGACGCGTGCAGCGTTGCCGCTCCTACTGCAGTCCAGTCACGCGGCAATCGTCAACACGTGCTCCGCGGTCGCGAGCGTCGGCGTACCGCAACGGGCGCTCTACTCCGCGAGCAAGGGCGCGGTGCACGCGCTGACGCTTGCGATGGCGGCGGACCACGTCAAGCAGGGCATCCGAGTCAACGCGGTGACCCCGGGAACCGCGGACACACCGTGGGTGGGACGGCTGCTCGACCAGGCACCGGACCCTGCGGTCGCAGCAGCGGCGCTGCGGGCTCGCCAGCCGATGGGCCGGCTTGTCACCGCCGACGAGATCGCCTTCGCGATCGCCTACCTGGCGAGTCCGCTGTCGGGATCCACGACTGGGACGATCCTCGCGGTCGACGGCGGCATGGCCAGCATCCGGGTGGGGTAGACGTGTCGTTCAGCGTCGGCCGCCGAACTCCCAGTTGTGGACTTCGACCTCGTCGAACGGGCCGAGCCCTATCCGCTCGTCGTCAATAAGCGCGTCGACCGCTTCTCGATCCGGCGCCTGAAGGGCGAGTGCGAGTCCGACCGGCTCGGCACCGTCGACTGTCGTCAGTGCTCCGTAAAGAACGAGCCGCTCAATCAGTTCGGTCGGCAGCGTCTCGGTGGCGGCGGGCTGGCCAGCATGCGAACGGCCCACGATCAGAAACAGCGGCTCTTCCGGTTGACGCGAGAACTCCCACATGGAGCGTCCGAGCAGGTTCTCGAAGCGCCAGATCGAATGCTCTGCGTAGACCCCTGCGCAATTGTTCGGTTCGTTCGCAACGAAATCGCGCGCTGCGTCGACGCTCGGCAGAGCAAGAACGTGAAGGCTGCCGGTCGCGGTCTCGCGGTCGATGCTGAGAGTCGGCCCGCGGGCGATCATCGACGCCGCGAACCCGTCCATGTACGACCAGTGTTTCTCCAGCAGTTCCTCGTCGTCACGAAGACCTGCCGCATCGGCCGCATCTCGGCTGTACACGAAGAAGTCCAAGTGCGGAACTCTACCCAAGCTCGGCTCAGCGTCAAGCGACGGCACTCAGCTGGCGGCGCCCGATTTGGCGGAGAGGGTGGGATTCGAACCCACGGTGGCTATTAACCACACCGCTTTTCGAGAGCGGCACCTTCAACCACTCGGACACCTCTCCGGGAGGGTCGAGTATACGGGCGAGCCTGGCGGCCGCCCGACCTACTCGGCGTCTACCAGTAGTACCAGCGACCGCCTCGCGGCCGGAAGGCAAGGCCGATCAGCCAGAAGACCAGGAAGACCAGCGCGATCCACCAGAGAACGTGCAATGCGAAGCCGAAGCCGAAAAGAAGGGCCGTGAACAGGAGAAAGGCGAGCAGGACGCACATGGCGTGGGACACTCCCTGAGGCGATTACTAGCTGGAAGAGTAGATACCCGGCCGGTCGCGCCGTCGAAACCCTCCGGTGCCTCGCGAGGGGCTGGCGTCCGGGCGCGGATACAATCGCGGAGGAGCGATCGCCTAGTTGGCCGAGGGCGCCGCATTGGAAATGCGGTAGGTGGTGCAAGCTGCCTCGAGGGTTCGAATCCCTCTCGCTCCGCCATTGTGATGTCGCATGTGATGGTGCCCACCTTTCTCGGGACATAGTGCCCGATTTCGGCTTGGCCGCTGAGTGTGCCGAGCGGTTGGAATCGCGGGGGACGTCACTGGCTAGCTGTAGTTCACGTCGATCAGTCGATGAACGCCAACGGGGCGTCGCCCGGCCCGCCGTAAGACTCCTCTAGGTATCTATCGACGCCATGCTTGCGTAGCGCTCGCCAGCCGTGGCCCCCGCCGGCGCAGCCGCCTCGAGTGCAGTCACATCCTCGGGATCCAGCAGAAGATCGAGGGACGCAACGTTCTCCTCGAGGTATCGCACGCGCTTCGTCCCGGGGATTGGCACAATGTCGTCACCACGTCCCGTCAACCAGGCGAGCGCCACCTGTGCTGCGGTCGCCCCGAGGCGTTTGGCGATCGCCTCCAACGCGTCTACAATCACGAGATTGCGCTCGAGGTTTTCGGGTTGGAATCGCGGGTAACGCCCGCGATTGTCGCCGGGCGTCGGCTGCCACGAGCGGAAACGCCCGGTGAGGAAACCTCGACCGAGTGGGCTGTACGCAATGAAGCCGATCCCGAGTTCTCGCGTAGTGGCCAAGATTTCACCCTCGGGTTCGCGACTCCACAGTGAGTACTCCGTTTGCAGTGCCGTGATCGGGTGAACGGCGTGCGCGCGCCGGATGGTACCGGGTGCTGCTTCGGAAAGCCCAAGGTGGCGAACCTTGCCGGCAGCCACCAGTTCGGCCATTGCTCCGACGGTCTCCTCGATGGGCAGGGTGCGGTCGACGCGATGCTGGTAGTAAAGGTCAATAGCCTCAACGCCGAGGCGCTGGAGTGAGGCGTCGCAGCAAGCGCGAACGTATTCCGGGTCACCGCGGACGCCGAGGAAGTCGCCGCGCTCATTGCGCACGTTGCCAAACTTCGTCGCGAGCACTACGTCATTCCGCCGCTCGGCTATGGCAGCGCCAACAAGGCGTTCATTCGTCCATGGCCCGTACATGTCGGCCGTGTCGATGAGGGTCAACCCAAGGTCAAGGGCTCGATGGATGGTGGCGGTCGCCTCGGTCTCGTCGGCCGGCCCATACGCGTCCGACATTCCCATGCAGCCGAGTCCCAGAGCGGAGACGACCAGTCCCTGTCCTAGAACACGCGTTTTCATCGCACGCCTCACAGTTCGAAGAATGCTGTCTCGCCGGGTCCCTGCAACCTGATGTCGAACCGCAGGCTCTCGCCGTCGACGGAAGCTACCAGCGTGGCGCGCGCCGAGTCGGGGAGCGTTATGAGCAGCGGATCCCCTGCATTCGCTTCATCCTCATCCGGGAAGTAGATGCGTGTCACCAGACGGTCGAGCAGACCGCGCGCGAAGACCGAGACATCGATGTGCGGCGCCTCCATACGTCCGTCACCTGTGGGAAGCGGACCGGGCTTGACCGTCACGATCGCGTAGACTCCCTCATCGTCGGTGGCGCATCGGCTAAAACCGCGAAAGCTCGATGTCGACGCCCCCCTCGGATCATCGGGGTGTGCAAACCGGCCCTGGGCATCTGCCTGCCACGTTTCGATGATCGCGTCTGGGATGGGATTCCCGGCACCGTCGAATACCTGGCCAGTGATGCGAATCGCTCCCGGGCTTCCGGCCGCAACGACGGACGGGCCGTCCGCCCAGGTCAGGCCGATAGCGAGAAACGGGCCTACGGTCTGCGAGGGCGTCAACCCAAGCGTCATCAGGCGCCCTGTTGCTCCCAAGGGGTCGCAGTGCTCCCACGGAGGACGATGTCCCATTCGTAACCCAGCGCCCACTCCGGCTCGGTGAGCTCGGGCGACCAGCGGCACACCAGGCGCTCACGAACAGCGGGATCGGGGATCGAATTGAAGATCGGATCCTGCACAAAGAGGGGGTCGCCCGGGAAGTACATCTGCGTCACAAGGCGTTGTGTGAAGGCGCGTCCGAACAGCGAGAAGTGGATATGTGCCGGCCGCCATGCGTTTGGTTGATTCCTCCACGGATACGCGCCTGGCCGGATGGTGATGAACCGATATCGTCCCTCGGAGTCGGTGAGGCAGCGTCCGACGCCGGTGAAGTTCGGGTCCAGCGGAGCGGGGTGCTGGTCCCACGCGTGCGCGTAGCGGCCGGCGGCATTCGGCTGCCACACCTCAACCAGCGTGTTGGGGATCGGCCGCCCATGCTCGTCACAGACACGTCCAGCGACGATGATCCGTTGACCCACGGCCTCACCCGCGTGCTGACGAGTGAGATCGTGATCCCCCGGCGCGACCCGGCCTTCTCCGAGTAATGGCCCTGTGACCTCGGTCAGTCGCTGGGGCAGGAGGCGCAGTCCATTGAGAGGAGCACGGAGGCGCGTCGACCCATAGTCGGGGTACAGCAGAGGTGGGTGGACGCCTTGAACGACAGGGTAGTTCGGCAGGGTGGGGAGATCAGGCATGAGCGCTGGCCGAGATGCTAGCTCCAAGCCGGACGTTCCCGGCGCCATGATGACGATGTACGAGATATTGCATCTGAGACGCCGTATATCGTATCTTGCAGCCCGTGCCACAGATTACGGTCATCCAGGATGCTCCCTCAGTGCTCGAGGCGGTCGACCTTCGGCGCCACAGCCTCACGGAGCAGGTGTACGACGCCATTCGGGACGCGATCGTCTCCAAGGCCCTGCCCCCGGGTATCCGCCTCTCCGAGGCGGCTCTCGCTGAGAAGTTCGGCGTGAGCAAGACGCCGGTGCGGGAGGCACTGCTGCGGCTCGGCGCGGTTGGGCTGGTGGAAAGTGCGGCTAATGCCACCCGCGTGGTGACGCCGTCTCGAGACCGGATCCGTCATGCGTACGAGGTCCGCGGCGGCCATGAGTTCACTGCTGCCAGGCTCGCGTCCGCACGAGCAGGGCGTCGCCAGGTTGCGGAGCTGCAGCGTGTCGCTGCGGAGTCCGTTATGAGCGCGGAGGCGGGCGATGCACTGGGATTTCGCGAACTCGATGCCCGGTTCCATCGCGGCGTCGCTCGGGCAGCGTCCAATCCATTGCTGCTACAGCTTGTCGAAAACAGCTTCTCGCTCACGTGGGCCTTGCGCCGACGCGATGTCCCGGTCACTGGGGACTCGATCGATTGCGCTCGCCAACACGTAAGCATCGCCGGCGCGATTCGTGAACACGAGGCAGAGCGGGCGTCGATCGAGATGCTGGCTCACATCGACAAGGTGATGAACATGGTGCTCGACGCGCTCAAGGATGAAGTGCAAGCCGCTGTCTGACGAATCGCTGAACGCACGCGTCCGGTTGTTTGGCCGGCGCACACGACGTACGGCAAAAGGGGAAACAATGCTCAGTACAGGGACGCGGATCCGCTCGTGGACATTGGCCATCGGGCTCTGTGCTGGGGTCGCCGCGTGCGGCACACCAGCACCGACCTCAAGCGGCAATACAACCAAGGGGCCACTCACGATTGGCATCTCTGTTTCGCTGACGGGCGATTTCTCGAACACAGGCAAGGCTGCACAGCTCGGATATGAGCTATGGGCCAGCCAGGTCAATGCGAAGGGCGGGATCCTCGGCCGACAGGTGCAACTCACCTTTGCGGACGACGCCAGCAGCCCGACCCAAGTCGTCACCAACTATGAGAACTTCATCAGCCGCGACAAGGTGGACCTTGTCTTCGGGCCGTACTCAAGTCTTCTCACTCTTGCGGCTGCGAAGGTCGCCAACCGCTACGGCTATGCATTCGTCGAAGGTGCAGGCAACGGGCCGTCCGTCTTTGCTGCACATCTACCTAATCTGATCGACGCCGGACCGGCGACCGCCATCAACGGTGCGCAGGTCTGGGGCGACTACATCCTGTCGCTGCCCGCGGGTCAGCGTCCCAAGACGGCGGCGTATCCGTCCCTCGACGATCCGTTCTCGCAGCCCGCTGCCGCCGCGCTACAAAGCCGCTTCGAAGCTGCTGGGATCAAGACCGTCTACTCGCAAACCTATCCGGCCGAGACCACCAGTCTCGGCGGCGTCATCGCGAAGGTTGCCGCCGCAAATCCCGACATGGTGGTGAGCGGTTCGCAGGACGCGGACGGCTGGGCTCAGGTACAGGCCATGATTCAGCAGAAGTTCAACCCGAAGTTCCTGTTCATGACCAACGGTCCCGAGAACCCGGTTGACTTTCCCAAGAATGTCGGCGCGCAGAACACCCAAGGCATTTTCACCTCGGACGTGTGGACGTACAGCGCTCCGATCCCCGGGAACCAGGCGTTCGTGCAGGCGTACATCGCAAAGTTCGGCGGAGACCCGAGCCAAATCGATTCGACATCAGCCGAGACCTATGCGGTGGGTCAGTTGATCGAGGCGGTAGCCGCCAAGACTGGCAAGATCGATAACCAGACGATCATCGCCACATTGCACCAGGGGAGCTATCAGACGGTCGTCGGGATTGTCAGCGTTGACCAGTACGGCGCGCCGAAGGGGAGTCAGTTCCTCGAGGAATGGATCGGCGGCAAGCTCACGATCGTCTATCCACCGAGCATCGCCGAACAGGCGCCGATCATCCCCAAGCCAGCCTGGCCATAGTCGAGCAGGGGGCGAAGACATCCAGTGCATCTCCTCATCCAGGCGATCATCCTCGGCGTGCTGACGGGCGGCCTGTACGCACTGATGACCAGCGGGCTGACCCTCACATTCGGAACCATGCGCATCATCAACATGGCGCAGGGGGTGTTCGTGGTGTGCGGCGCCTACATCGCATACACCCTGTTCAACTACCTGCATATCGACCCATTCCTTTCGATTATCGTGTCGACACCGCTCCTCTTCGTCCTAGGGTTCATCCTCCAGACATTCCTGCTAAAGCCGATTCGCCACGATGCGCATCGATTGTCGCTGCTGATGACCTGGGCGATGGCGATCGGCGTCGAGGGTATTCTCAGCTTCATCTTCGGAACCGACTTTCGCGGCATCCTCACCAGCTATCAGAACAGCTCGTGGACGGTCGCGGGATACGAGATCCCCGTGGTGCGCGCACTTGCCTTCGTGCTATCGGTGGCCATCCTCGTTGGCATGTTTCTGCTCCTGACACGGACCAAGTTCGGCCGTTCGGTCCGTGCAGTCTCGCAGCGCGAGTCGGCGGCGAAGCTCCTTGGCGTCAACACCGATAGAACCGCCGCGCTCGCATTCGGTCTTGGGGCCGCCACGGCCGGCGCGGCCGGCGCGATGTTCGGTCTCGTCAGCAGTTTTGATCCGGCCAGCCATTACGACTTGATCGGGCGGCTCCTTGCGATCTGCGTGATCGGTGGCCTCGGTAGCAATGCCGGAGCGATCTCCGGCGCGGTGATCCTGGCGCTCTCCGAGTCACTCGTCCAGGCGGAGTTCTCGCCGGCCTGGTCGTCGGTGCCCTTCTATGTGCTGCTGATCATCGTGCTCATCGCCCGGCCCCAAGGGCTCTTCGGTGTGCGCACCCGGGGCGCCATTTGAAGCACCAGGTTCGTGCTCACCGTGGACTTTTGATCGGGCTGAGCGTGATCGCCGTACTCGCGATATTCCCATTCAGCGGCGCCGAGAGCTGGATCGTCAACATCGGGATCTTCACACTGATGTACGCGGTCCTCGGCTCTGCATGGAATCTCATCGGCGGATACACAGGGTATGTGTCGCTCGGCAGTGTTGCCTTTTTCGGACTTGGCGCCTACGGGCTGGCCCTGACCTTCCAGCACATCGGCATCGGGAGCGGGTTCCTGCCGTTTGCGCTGGTCCCGATTATCGGAATAGCAGTGGCGATAGTCAGCCTGCCGATCGGCTGGATCGCTTTCAGAACTCGGGGCCTGCCCTTCATCATCGTCACCATCTCGCTGGTAATCATTCTGCAGTACATGGCGCTGAATCTCACAGACGTCACAGGTGGGGCGCCCGGACTGCAGGTGCCGCAAGCACCGTTCCCTCCAGGGACCTACGAGGAGTACTTCTACTGGGCAATGCTGGTTGTCTTCGCCTTGACGCTGCTGGCATGCGCATACGTGCGACGGAGTCGGCTGGGATTGATGATGTTCGCCGTCCGTGAGGACGAGGACAAGGCGCGTGGACTTGGGGTGGCGACATCCGTGCCGAAGTACGCCGCTTTCGCGGGTTGCGCGGCATTCTCGGCGATGGCTGGCGCGGTGTGGGCGTATTACCTGTCGACCGTGTACCCACAGTTTGCGTTCGACGGCGAATTTCTTGCAATGGGAATCATCTTGGTCGCGTACCTCGGCGGCATTGGCACCCTTTGGGGTCCTTTCGTCGGAGCCCTCATCCTCACTCCCGCTCAGCAGTACTTTGCGTACTCGCTCGGCGGCAGTCAGCTGTATCTCATCGCCTATGCCGCCGTCTTCATCGTCGTCATGCTGTTCCTGCCCCGTGGAGTCGTGACGACGATCGCCGACCGCGCGCTCCGACGCAGTCGGCGGAGAAAGCAAACGGTTGAAGAGCTGGCGACGGCGGAGTCGGAGTCGCCGCGCGATGCCCCGGCGTCGGTGGCGGCGCGATGAGTGCGGAAGGACCGCTCCTCGAGATCGACGCGTTGAGCAAGCGCTTCGGCGGCATCATCGCTGTAGACGGTTGCTCGTTCAGCGTGGCGAGCGGGAGTATCACGGGCCTCATCGGCCCCAACGGCTCAGGCAAGACGACCGTCCTCAACATGCTCAGCGGCTACCTCGCCAGCGACAGCGGCTCGATCCGATTCGACGGGAAGCGGGTCGCCCGTCCCGATCCAACGAAAATGTATCGCGGCGGCATGAGCAGAACGTTCCAGCGCGCCCGGGTCTTGCCGGAGATTGACGTTCTCGACAACCTGCTGGTGGCCGCTCCGAAACGGGGTCTCGCGGTATGGGGGATGTCGAAGGCCAACCGGGCCACGGTGGATTACGCGATGACGCTGCTTGATGAATTCAAGCTCACACGGCTCGCCGAGGCGAAGGCCGGTGAACTGTCATACGGCCAGCAGAAGTTGTTGGAGTTCGCGGCGGTCCTGATGGGCAAGCCTCGTCTCGTGCTCCTCGACGAACCCACCGCTGGTGTCAACCACGTGATGGTCGACCTCATGACCGAACGGATTCGAGAATTCCACGCAAAGGGTCTGACGTTCCTCATCGTTGAACACAACATGGAGTTCGTGATGGGCCTGTGCGATCCGATCGTGGTGCTGGACCACGGTAAGCAACTCTTTATCGGTGCACCGAACGATGTGCAGCAGAACCAGCTCGTTCTCGATGCGTACTTGGGAGACTAGTGGACACCTGCCTCGAAATCCGCCAGGTCGTCGCCGGTTATGGGTACGGCACGGTCCTGCGTGGCGCAACGCTGAACGTTCCCCGCCACGAGATGACCTGCCTCATCGGCCCGAACGGCGCCGGCAAGTCGACGTTGCTGCGCGCCATCAGTGGGCTCATCGCAGTGCAGTCCGGCGAGATACTCCTTGACGGGACGGCGCTGCAGGGGTTGACGCCACGGCAGATACTCGAGGCGGGTGTTGTCCACGTGCCGCAGGATCGGAGTCTCTTCCCAACCCTCAGCGTCTGGGAGAACCTCCTGATGGGGGGCTTCATCCTGCGAGACAACAACGAGGTTCGTCGCCGCGCCCTGGCGCTCGAGGAGCGGTTCCCGACGATCAGACAATTCCACCACGCGCACGCCGGGTCGCTGTCCGGCGGTCAGCAGCGCATCATCGAATTCGCCCGCGCACTGATGCTCGAGCCCAAGGTGGTGCTTGCAGATGAGCCGTCGTTGGGGCTCGACCCGAAGAGTCGAACGCTGGTTTTCGAGACGCTCACTGCCATGAGCAGCGACGGCATCACGGTCCTGCTTGTCGAGCAGAACGCGCGCTCCGCGCTCCGCGTGTCCGACCATGCCGCGGTGCTCGAGCTCGGCACCGTGCGCATCGAGGATCGCGCTGCCGGCCTTCTCGATAACCCCGAGGTGGGCCGGCTGTATCTCGGCGCGTCGGCCGCAGCGCATCGCAGACTGCCACATGCCGAGCATGTGCGGACCTAGCACATGACAACGTCCGAGCGCGAGCCCATGACCCTTTACGCGATCGCTCCGACGCAGTTCACGCCCGACGGACGCGCGGTCGACGCGGCGGCGATGGCGGCGAACGTCGAGCGGCTGGCGGCAATGGGCATCCGGAACGTGCTGCTGACCGGAGCCTATGGCGAGTTTCACTCGCTGACTGATACCGAGCGAATCTCGATCCTCCGGCACTGTCGAGCGACCGGAGCTTGCGCGTCGATCATGGCGTGCGCGGCATCGCTGTCGGCGGAGGCGACCGCGCGGCTAGCGCTGACCATGCTCGAGGAGGGAGCCGACTCCGCCATGGTGGCACCGCCGCTCGCGTGTGAGACCACGGACAGCGATGTGTTGCGGCACTTCGAGTATCTCGCGAAAGCGGTGGGGCGACAGCTCGTGATCTACAACAACCCGGTATTCGGCCACGACCTCGAGCCGCGTGTCATGGCTGAGGTCATGGCGATGGACGGGTACGTGGGGGTGAAGCAGGGATCGCGCGACACTGTTCGGCTGCTTGGGAGCGTCGAAGCCATACGCGCCACGGGACGAACGGTGCAGATCTACATCGCGTCGGACCTCAGCGCAGCACTCACGCTCGCGACGCCTGTCGATGGTTTGACCTCCACCAATGCGTGGGTGTTCCCGGAGGCGATGCTCGGACTGGTTGATGCCGCGAACCGCAGCGACCTCGCCGAGATGCAGCGCCTCCACCGGGCCCTTGCGCCATACCGACGCGTGCTGGCGCGAGCCGGCCAGCCCGCCGGGGTCAAGACGGCGATGCGGATTCGAGGATTCGAGGGATCGGTCGCCGTCCGCGCTCCGTATGCGGAGTGCTCCGTCGACCTCATCGACGCTCTGGGCAAGGCATTGAGCGAATGCGACGCCGCTATCGGCATGTCCACATCCCCTACGGAGGTCTATTCATGAGGCATTACCGCGTCGCCGTGCTCGGCGGCGACGGCCGCGAGGTCCATGTCGCTCAGCGACTCTCGAAAGACGGTCACGATGCGGTGTGCTACGGGCAGGCCGGGAGTGCGTTTGACGGCGTCCGCGTTGCGGCCTCAGCGGCCGATGCCGTCCGCGGCACCGAGTGGCTCGTGCTCCCGTCTCCAGGCCTCAACGGGGAGATGATCTATGCACCGGATGCTCCCGAACCCATCGTGGTCGATGCCGCGCTCCTCGAGCAGTCCGCGGCACGCGAAGGTGGTGTCGTCATGGGGCGCTCCACTCCGAAGCTCGACGAGATTGCCGGCCGGATGAACATCCAGATCTATCAACTCAAGGATGACCCGGGATTGGCCACCCGACTCTCCACCGGTGTTGCCGAGGGGGTGATGCGGCTGCTCATTGAACTGACGCGCCGCATTCTGCGGGAGCACCGCTTCCTCGTCGTCGGATATGGCGTCACTGGTGCCGCGATCGTCGACTATCTGCTCGCCGCTCGCTGCACCCCGCAGGTCGCGGTACGTCGTCCGCGCTGGCTCGAGCGTGCCCGTCAGTGCGGGGCTATCCCGATACCCTATGACGACCGCGTCGAAGCGATGGGCACGGCGGACATCATCATCAACACCGTTCCGTCGACGGACGCGATCCCGCCGGAGGCGTTTGCACTGCTCCGCGATCGTATGGTCGTCGATATCGCGTCACCGCCGGGCGGCCTCGATCACGAGGCGGCGCGGAAGGCCGGCGTGCACGTGCATTGGCCGAGAGGGTTGGCGGGCGGACGCGCGCCGCTGACCGCCGGCGATGCTCAATATGCCTTTATCGCCAAGGCTATTGCCACTCGAAATGCAGCGACCGATGGACCAACCTCATCAGGAGAACTCCCATGACCACTGTCACGACCGACGGCATCCGCTCGGCCGATACCAGCCACGATGCCGGTGTCGCGTTCGGATACTGCGTATCGCACGCACCGCAGATCTTCACGCAGCCAAAGGAGGAGGATCCGGCCGAAATCGCTCGCATGCATGACGGATATCGCGCCGTCGCCCGGAGCGTCAAGGAGCACAACGTCGATGCGCTGATCATCGTGGCGCTCGACCATCTGCATAACCACTTCCTGAACCTGGTCCCGCAGTTCACGCTCTTCACGGGCAACCCGGTTGTGGCGCAGTTCAACCAGCGCAGGATCGAGTTGAACGGCAGCCCCGAGCTGGCGAACAGCCTCATGGACGGTCTGCTCGAGAGAGGATTCGACCCTGCATTCAGCCAGAACGAGGTGCTCGATCACTCATTCCTCGTTCCACTCAATTACATGGTGGAAGAAGGCCTGGAGGCACCGGTAATCCCGCTCATCATCAACGCCTACGTGCCACCGCAGCCCTCCATCCGGCGATGCCATGACCTCGGCAAGGCGGTCGCGTCGTGGGCCGAAGCGTCGGGCAAGCGCGTCGGCATCGTCTCTACCGGCGGCATGTCGCATTTCCCCGGGACCGACCGATTCGGCGCGCCGGATGTGGAAGCCGACCACCGCGTCCTTGGCTGGCTGGAGACCGGCGATACGGAGAAGCTCGTGTCGATGTCCGCGGCGGATCTTGACGCGATCGGCATGGTGGAACTGCGCACATGGGCGGTTTCCCTCGGCGCCAGAGGTGACCGCGCACAGGCGGAGCGACACTCCTATTGGGATTCCGGCCACTGCGGTTACGCCGTCATCGAATTCTAACGAGAGGACAGACGATGCCAGACGAACATCTGATGTATCCACGGCCGCAGGCCGGCGACTTTTACGTGCACAGGCTGCTTCACGACATGCAAGAGGACGAGGACCTGTTTGTCGAGTTTCTCGGCGACTCCGATAGAGTGCTGAGCCGCTACCCCGAGGTTGACGAAGAGGCGAAGAAGCTGATCGCGTCGCATGATTACGCGGGCCTACAACGGCGAGGGCTCCACCCGATCATGATCGT
The DNA here is from genome assembly GCA_036521195.1 of Candidatus Dormiibacterota bacterium. Classification (GTDB taxonomy): domain Bacteria; phylum Chloroflexota; class Dormibacteria; order Aeolococcales; family Aeolococcaceae; genus Palsa-851. The sequence continues at coordinate 47,891 of DATDID010000050.1, read as the reverse complement.
GCAGTTTCAGCGCCACATCGAATGGGGCATGCGGATGACCGCCTCTCGCGAGGCAGCAACGTCGGTAACCGACGCCACCGGCTGACCAGGCCGCCAGTGGCCCTGGATCGCGGCGGCTCGCTCGTCCTTCGTGGCGGCCGGGTCATCGACGGGAGTGGAGCCCCGTCACGGATCGCTGATGTCGTGGTGCGTGACGGCATGGTCACCGAAGTGGGACCGGCAGTCGATCGACCCTCCGGCGCGGTCACACTCGACGTAACGGACCTAGTCGTCGCGCCTGGCTTCATCGACCTGCACACGCATTGCGACTTCACACTGCCGCTCTATCCGCGCGCGGCGTCGATGGTGCGTCAAGGCGTCACCACAATCGTGACGGGAAATTGCGGCAGCACTCCGTACCCGATCGCCCCAGAACGGGCGGGCCTCCTCCGCGACTCCACGGCACACCTCGGCACCTCGCTTCATTGGGACTGGCGCGATGCCGCCGGCTATGCGGACATGCTCGACCGTCTTCCGCTGGCGCTCAACGTGGTGATGCTCGTGGGACATACATCGATTCGCATCGCGGCGATGGGGTTCGCGCGCCGACCACCGACCGAGCGAGAGCTCGGAGTCATGTGTGGACTCGTCGCCGGCGCCATGGACCACGGGTGCGCCGGCCTGTCGTCCGGCCTCATCTATTCACCAGGGAGCTATGCGGAGCGTCCGGAGCTGGTGGCGCTCGCGTCCGTTGCAGCCGAATACGGTGGCTATTACGCGACGCACATGCGCAACGAGGGCCCGGCGTTGCTTGCGGCTGTGGAGGAAGCTCTCGCCGTCGCATCCTCGTCAGGAGCGGCCCTGCAGCTCAGCCATCACAAGGTGCTGGGGCGCAGCAACTGGGGACTCACCGAGCGATCGTTGGCCCGCATCGCCGAGGCGCAAGCCGACGGCATGGATGTCTTGCTCGATCAATATCCCTACAACGCAACATCGACAACCCTCACGGCGCTCCTGCCCACATGGATGCTCGAGGGGGGCGTCGCATCGATGCAGGCACGGTTGCGCGATGAGCAGACGCGGGCGGCGGCACGTGAAGAGATGCTCTCCGGACCAACGGACGGTCGGCCCAAGCGCGATTTCGAGCCGGACACGGTCACAATCGCTTCCGTCCACAGTGGCCGCCGCAACAACGTCGAGGGTCACACTATCGCCGACCTGGCGCGGGTAGCAGATCGCGAACCCGTCGATTACTTCCTCGACTTGCTTCGGGATGAAGGAGGTGGCGTCGAGGTGGTGATCGCGGCAATTGGTGACGACGACATTCGCAGGGTGATGCGCAATCCGACCGTGGCGGTTGCCAGCGACGGTTGGACGCTGAGCCCTGACGCCGGCGGCACCCCGCATCCTCGGAGTTATGGCACCTTCGCTCGTGTCCTCGGTCACTATTCCCGCGACCAAGGTGTGATCCCGCTCGAAGAGGCGGTACGCAAGATGACGTCGCTCCCGGCACAGCGCCTGGCGATGACCGATCGTGGCTCGCTACGTCCAGGCGCCCGGGGAGACCTGGTGGTCTTCGACCCGTCCACGGTGATGGATCGCGCAACCTACGAACAGCCGCATCAGTTCTGTGCAGGCGTCCACCACGTCTTCGTTGACGGAACAGCGGTGATCCGCGAAGGCGCCGACACGGGAGCGGTGACGGGAGCGGTGCTGCGCCGGCAGCGAAATGGATTCGCCCAACGCGAAAGGTGACGTCCACAGAAGACTCGATCTCGGTGCCGCTCGATCAGCCGGGCGAGGCCCTGGCTCGTCCGCGTCTCCCCGCTGCCGTGCTCGGGCCTGCGATTTTCGTCCTCGCCCTCAACCTGCGCATGGGCATCTCGTCAGTAGGTCCGGTGCTCCCGCAGGTGGTGCACGACCTCGATGTCACGCTCGTGTATGCATCGCTGCTGACAACCTTGCCAGTGGTGATGATGGGGGTCGCGTCGCCGCTCAGTGCCCGGCTCGGCGCCAAGTTCGGCCTGGAGCGCACGGTGATCGGAGCGATCGCCATCGTGGGGATCGCGACTGCGGCGCGATACTGGGCGACTTCGCCGATCACGCTCCTCGTGGCCGCAATGCTCCTCGGCTGCGGCATCGCCGCGGGCAACACGATGCTTCCCGCCGTGGTACGCCGGTACTTCCCGGCGCACGGTGCTCTGCTGACTGGTATCTACGCCGTGGGCATCAACATCGGGGCGGGACTCGCGGCCTTCGGGACCCCACGTCTTGCCCAGAGTCTCTCGTCCGGTTGGCGCGGTGCGCTCGCCATCTGGGCGACGATGGCCGTGGTCGCGCTGGCACTCTGGCTGCTCGTGGCGATCCGAGCGCCGCGACACGCAATAGCCGTCAGCGTGGCAATGCCGCGCAGAACGCGTCAAGCCTGGATAGCGGCGTGCCTGTTCGGTGTTCAGTCGATGGTGTACTACGGGATCCTTGCCTGGCTGGCGCCGCTGTATGAGGAGCGCGGGTGGTCGAAGATACAAGCCGGGCTCCTCCTTTCATTCTTCACGGCGATGCAGGTGGTGGGTGCGCTCAGTGCTTCACTGCTCGTCCAACGCAGTGGCCGGCTCGTTGATGGCCTGCGCCTGACCGCAACACTGTCAGCACTGAGCCTCGTTCTCGTCGCCCTCAGTCCCCTTGCCTTGCCCTGGCTGTGGATCAGCCTCCTGGGATTGGGCGCAGGCGGGATATTCCCATTGACGCTGACGGTGCCCCTGGCGACGACGTCCAGCGTGGACGAGGCTCGCCGTCTGACGGCATCGATGCTCTTCTATGGATATCTGCTCGGGGCGACGGGCCCTTTTGCGGTGAGTGTGATTCGGAGCATCTCTGGTGGATTCGCGGCGCCCTTTGTCGTGCTCGCCATCCTCGCGCTCGTGGCCCTCGCGCTCGCGGCACCGGCGGCAAACGCGCCGCGTCTACGAGCGAATGGGACGAAAACACCGATGACGTGAGCTCCGGCGATGGGCGACTGCATATGATGGAATGCATCGAGAAGAGCATCCCGTGAGCCCGGGTGCCATCGTCCTTGTCGCATGTGCAGGGATCTTTGCAGGTGCGATCAACACGATCGTTGGTTCGGGCTCGCTGCTCACCTTCCCGGTGCTGCTCGCCCTCGGTTTCTCTCCAATCGTTGCGAATGTGAGCAACACCGTAGGGCTCGTCTTCGGTTCGGTCAGTGGAGTGTACGGATACAGAAGGGAGCTGATTGATCAAAGCGACCGTATTCTGCGGCTTGGTGTCACAGCGGCCTTGGGAGGCGCGATCGGCGGGATCCTTCTTCTCCGGTTACCGGGCGATGTTTTCAACCGTATCGTTCCAGCGCTAGTGCTGCTGGCGGTTGTGCTTGTGATCCTTCAGCCGTGGCTGGCGAGGCGTCTAGCCAGCGACAAGCCGAGCGGGCGCCACCGCTGGACCCTGCATATCCTCATCTTCGCTACCGCTATGTATGGTGGATATTTTGGTGCAGCACAGGGTGTGATTCTGGTGGCGGTGCTCGGGACTTTCATTGCCGATTCGTTGCAACGTCTCAATGGACTAAAAAACGTGATTGCTGCGGTCGTTAACGGCGTCGCGGCGGTCGTCTTCTTGGGGTTTGCGCCAGTTGCGTGGCAGCCCGCTGCGGTGCTTGCACTATCCAGTGTAATCGGAGCCCAGTTCGGCGCCTCTTTTGGCCGGCGCATACCGCCGCGGGTACTGCGCGGCATCATCGTCGCAGCGGGCATCGCAGTCTTCATAAAGCTCATTGCTTAGACCCCTTTCTGGAATGGTGCCCGGGTCGGTGCCGTTGATCCGATGTTTCCGCACGAACCAAGACCACGGCGCTCCCTCGGGCAACGAGAGCAGCTCGCCGCGGTGTCTAGGACCTCTCCCGGCCAGATCCCGAGGATTCGCTGTGGGATTTCGCGGACACGCTAGCGCACCGGCACACGTCCAGTCCTGGCGAGAAGGGAGGTTCCCCTAACCTCGCGAGTTGAAGTTGGAGTTCAAAAATGCGCCGTGCATAATCCGATGGATCCGTCTCGGTACGTTGGGCCCTCGTCATCTAGCCATCCTAAACGGCCTTCGCGGAATGGGCCTAATTATGAAGATTCATCGCTGCACAGCCCAGCGTAATGATGTCGAGGTCGGTACTTCGCGCGGACTAGACCGATCCGCGTAGTGAGCCGCCACGGCGACAGTCCCAGGGTGACTGAACCTGGCGATCGCGGAGCCGATGTGGGAAAGCCTTGCCGGCGCTCAGGTGAGCGCCGGCAACCCGGTTCGCAGACCCAACGGAGTCCCAACCCTTGTCGGCGCTCACGGTGCCAAGGACTCGACTCGTGATCCGACGCCTCCATCGGACGACCAGGGGGAGGTCCGCGACGGGATCGCCGTCGTTATGCCTCGTTCGCCGCGAATACCTCGCGTAGCTTGTGGGCGAACTCCTCGGGCTTTCCTGGGTATCCGTACTCGCCGCCGACGAACCCACCGTGGTGGCTCGGGAAGACCGCGGCCTCATGACCAAGCCGTTCGGCCGTGGCGACCGATGTTCTGCCGGTGAATGTCCCGGCAGACTCTTCGCCGAGAGCAATCACGATGCGCGTCGGCGCAGCTGCCAGCGCCGCGAAGTCTGGCTGATACCCGGAGACCGCCGAGGAACGATCCGACAGCAGGGCGTCGTCACGTGACCCGTCGTCATCGGTGGGCATCCCGAACTGTGCGGGATCCGGTATCGGTCGAGCGAAATATTCGTCAGTGAACTCTCCGTGCCACGACGTCATGCCGATGAAGGCGGCCATCCCGGCGTTCCGCCCGTTTGTCCTATATGCGGCGCGGAATTGATCCATCGCCTTCTCGGCAGCCTTCGCATCGGGAAGCACGGACAACATGGGTGGCTCGTGCGCGACCAGGACGGTGATGTCGTTGGGGTGCGCCGCAACGAGCGCGAGCGCCGTGACGGCGCCGCCGCTGCTGGCGAACATCGCCACGGGCCCGACACCGAGTGCCGTGATGACCGCATGCACATCGTCGGCCTGGACGGACGGCACGCTGTCGATGCGGTTGTCGTGGCGGGCGCTGCGACCGATACCGCGCGGGTCGTATGTAATGACCGTACGGTCGGGGAAGTACGACGCCAACGTGCGGAAACCGCCGGCGTCCATGGGCTGCCCGATCATGAAGAGCGGCGGCCGGCCATCGGCAGTGGGGAGCGGGCCTTCGACGTCGTAGACGATCTCGGCGTCGGCGATTTCAAGGGTGCGCGTCTGCATGTGGTGGGTTCCTCCTGGCGAAGCCCGGTACCAGATCGGGTCCTACGGCTGTGTACTCGGATGGTCGGCCGCGCGGTAGGTGGCGAGAATTACACCCTTTGTCGTGTGCGTGCCGTCCACCAACTCCAGCTGGTGCAGCTCACCGTCGTCAGGGAAGAGGTGCACCCCGTCACCGAGCAGCAGCGGATGGATCACCAGCCTGAACTCGTCAATGAGGTTGTGCGGCACCAGTGAGTGAATGAGAGCGCCGCTTCCCATGATCAGCAGGTCGCCGTCATGCTCCCGCTTGAGCTTCGCAACCGCCTCTGGAACGTCACCGGTCAGGAGGCTCGAGTTCGGCCAGGCGAGCTGTGTCGATGCATTGCGCGAGGCGACATATTTCCTCGCGGCATTCAACGCGTCCTTGAATGGGCCACCCACTCGGTTCCAGTGGCCCAGCATGTCGTCGTAGCTGCGGTGCCCCATGAGCATGGCGCCGGCTCCGCCTGCACTGGGCGGTCCGACCCACTTCCCGACCTCCTCGTCGGCTCCCGCGACGGCCCAGCCGCCGTGGCTGAAGCCGCCACGCGTGTCCTCATCGGGCCGCGCGGGGCTCTGGATGATGCCGTCGAGGCTCATGTGATTCAGCACAGTGATCTTCATGATTGCTGTGGCACCCCCTTTGTCCGCGCTGACGCAGCGCCTGGCATTCTGCGTCGTTTCGCGGCTGTGTGAGAGGGCCGAACGGCCGCTTCCTGACGCGACCGTTGGGCGAAACGCACTGTCAGCTCCGAAGCAGCGTGTGAAAGAAGTCGCGATATCGCTGGAGCACCTGACGCAGGTCCTCGGTCGAGACGTCAGTTCCTTGCGACCAGGCGCTTTCGAGCCGTCCGCGCTCATCGGCAAAGACGCGAGCAAGATCCCGGATCACCTCCGCGACAAGCGTGTCCGCCCGCTCGACGGCGGTGCGGGGCTCATCGACGAACATGGTCTGAATCTCGGTCCAGCGACTCGTGAACTCCGCAGTGTTCGCCAGGAGCGGTTCCGGCGGGCTCATCCCACGGGACGGCTCGCCCCGAAGCGTGGCGTCGGTCGACGCGTCGACGTCGGCTGGCGCGGTCATCCGTCCGCCTCCACCCTGATCGGCGCCGCGTGTGGCGACCTCATCTCGACCGGCAAGTTGCTCCGTGGTGAGCGCTGGGCTGGGGTGGTGGATTCATTCATCGGTACGACCCACTCGATGGCGTCGCCGGCGCTGCCGGTGGCGCTGCCGGTGGCGCTGCCGGAGGCTGTGCTATCGGAGTAGCAGCATCGGCCGCCTGCCGTCCGGGGACGCCGAGGAGGTCATCAAAGAGCGCCCGGTATTGAGTCATCGCTCGGCGCAGTGCCTCCGTATCCGCTTGGCCTTGGCCACTCGCCAGGGCGATCGCGTGCGCGCTGCGATAGTTCTCGACGACGCTCGGGTGGTCCACGGAGACGTCAGCAGCGCGCTGCTCGAACTCGGCCACCGGGTAGCCCCGATCGGTCATGACCTGCGAGACGAGCGCATCGGCCTGACGGACGCTTTCGGACGGCGCATCGACAAACGCGGCCTGGACGCGCTGCCATTGGGCGAAATAATTCTGGCGTGTCTGCTCCGGCAGCTCCACGAGGTTGAACTGCTTGCGGCGCTCGACGCGACCGGCCAGCTCGCGCTCGGCCTGGCGGCGGTCACCCGTCTGCTCGATCGTCCGTCCGTACTCGGATCCGAACGTGTTTTGCAACCGGCTGGACTTTCTCTGATTGGCCACCACGGCGATGACAATCACCGCGAGGACGAGGACCACAGCGATGACGATGTAGGCAGTTGTCGACATTCGCATCTCCTTCTGACTCTCTGAGGATCCACCACGGGAATCCTGAAGCTGATAGTCAGACTATCACATCATGCACCTGCAGGAGTCACCATCGAATTTCGGTCCGACGACCGGTGGAGGGCCTCTTCCGATGACAGCGGTCGATGGCGTCCGAAGCGGTTGCTTGTCGAGCTGAGGTCGACAACCCCCGGAGCGGCCGCGATGATGCGTACCGGAGAATTGGGGCACCATGGTTCCGCTCGCAGTGCTCGGGGACCCAGCCCGGATCCTTGTGGCGAGTGCGGCGATCGGCGTCTGCGCGATCCTGGGACTGGGTATCGCGATCGTGGGGCGACAGGAGATGTCGGTCCACAATCTCCTGCTCAAAGGGGTCGGGATCACGCTGGTCGCGCTTGCGCTTCGTTTCGGCATGTCACTTGTCCAGGACGGTGGCACGTACGACATCTTCTACGCCTACCGAGTCGTCGGTAATCAGCTTCGGCTTGGCGGTGACATCTTCACCGGAGCGAGCAATGGACTCTCCAACTATCCGCCCCTCATCTACTGGCAATGGGCGTCGGCGGCGGCGATGGTTCCTACTGGAAACCCGCACCTCTTCGCATTCATCGTGCGCCTGCCCTATTGGATATGTGACGCGGCGGTGGCGCCGGTTCTCTTGGCGTTGATAAAAGGGCCGTGGCGGGTTCGTGCCGCTTGGCTGTATGCCCTGAACCCGATCACCATCGCCGTTTGCACGCTGCACGGACAGTTCGACGTCATGCCCGCGCTCGCGTTGTTGTTGGCGGTGGCGTGGCTGGGAACGCGACCGCGGGTCGCAGCGTACGCACTCGGTGTGGGAGTGGCCTTGAAGACCTGGCCGGGATACTTTTTGCCGGTGTTCCTCGGTTGGTTGAAACACGGTCGCTGGCCATTCGTCCTCCGCGTTGCGGCTGTCCCCATTGTGGTGTTCGCCGTGTATGCCGTCTTTCACCCCGATCACATCGTGCACGGGATCCTTGCGGTGCTCCTGTACGTTCCCCACCGTCAGGGCTTTGGCACTTCACGATTTTTTCCTGAGTCGTGGGGCAGCGCGATCGTTCCGTTCACCAATGTCGTGCTGCTTGCGTTGGTGTGCTGGATCGCCGTTCGATGCAGCAAGCGGGACGACATACCGCTTGCCGACGCAGTCGCACTGGCGATCGTGCTCGTGCTGGGGTTGTCGGCGTCGATTTCCGATCAGTACTTGGTCTGGCCATTCGGTCTGCTGCTGTTCGCCGGCCGCTTGCGCATGGCAGCGATACTCGCGCTGGTTCTCACCCCGGCAACACTGACGGTCGTTCTCCATGTCAACGGCAACCCGGCTGAACTTCCGACGTGGTTGTTCCTGCCGGGAACCGTCGCGTTGTGGGGTAGCGCAGCGATTCTCTGGCGTCAGACCCGGCTGGAGCTTCCGACACTTCCATTTACCAGGGGTCGCGTGGTGAGCGAGCCGGCAGCCGCAACTGCATCGGTGCTCTCAGATTCCAGGACTCGGATCACGTCCAGCACCGCCCCAGATTCTGTTTCGAGGGACGCCTTGTCGCCACGACCGCAGGAGAACGATGATCCCGATGGCGCCTAGGAGCACGCTCGGCACGATCCCGAATCGCGTGACGAAGAACTCCAGATCCTGCGTCGATTTGTAGGCGAGATTGGGATCGCCGGGAACCAGGATTTCGCTGCGCCACACGAGCGCGGCAACGGCGACAGCTGCGATGGCCGCGGTGATACGGGCGAGGGTTCTCGATTGCTTGTCGGAGAGCCGCGATACGGCCACGATGATCAGCATCGTGTCGGCGGTGAAGACGGTTTCGGCGAGGCCTGAACGCGAAGTGTTCGTGGGCAAGAGAAGCAGGCCCGCTACGACGCCCCCGATGATCGCCCACGTTGCTGGTTGCGGGGGCCGCGGCCAGCGACGGCCTATGAGCAGCACCGGGAGCAAGGCCGCGGAGGTGGAAAAGAAGAACAACGAAATCAGGGCATCAAGTAAGTGGGTGCCGAGACCCAGTGGAGGAATACCCCAAAACGTGGAAGCGAGCACCACCGGCCGGCTCAGTAGCCACTGAGTCAATGATCCGGCGTAACGGGCTGGAACAGAGACCGCCCACAGCACGCTCGGCGAGACCGTGTGTGTGAACGCCGCCCAGCAGGCCATGGGAGCGACGACGCCCACGAAGCCGGTCGCAAACGCGTGCTTCCAATGAGTGCCTCGAAACACAACCCACAACGCAACCCCCGCAACGAGGCCGACCGATCCGATGTGCGTCACCAGTGCGCCGGCAAGTGCGACCCCGACGGTGATCGCCGCAAGACGACCCCGCTGGAGTGCCGCCCATATGGCCGTGAGCACGAAGAATGAGACGAAACCCCAAGGCCATGTGTAGACGGAATAGAAGATGACCATCGGCGTGAGTCCGACGACGACCAGACCCCGCGGATTCGCACCGAGGCTGCGCAGCAGCAGCTGCGCGGGCCACAACCACAAGGAGTTCAGGAACACGCTGACGATCTGGAAAGCCCAGTATGCGTGTCCCCAGACCAGCACACCGCCACCGAGCGCGTCGAAGAGTGGTGTGCGCTGACGAAGATCCGCCAGGCTCACAGTCGAGGAAAGCCCCGCGTACGCGCGTGCCAGTTGGTAATGGAGATCCCAATCGCCGATTCGGCCACCACCGGTCTGCAAAGGCACCGCCATCTCCACCGCCAGCGATACGGCGACCAGCCCGACCATGGCCCACGTCGGGCGGGCGAGAGCGATGGCCGCGATGAGAGCGACGGGGACGACGACGACACTCACCCCTGCGTGATCGAGCAACGTGGCGCAGAGGGTCACCACGCCGGCGAGTATCAATGCCCCCATCGCAATGAGCTGACGCCGAAGCTCGTTATCCACTTGCACGTGTGCTCGCGCTGTCTGCGGGACGTCGCGAGGGTGATAGCTACCGCGAGCACCCATGGGCTGCATGGATCTCCTCTCAACCAGTAGTCAGATAGCGTTCCAACGTCGGTGCGATCCACGCAGTGACGGTCGCGACATCTGCGGACGCCAGTGGCTCGATCCGAAGGACATAACGCGCCATCGCGAGCCCAACGAGCTGGCTGCCCACCAGCGTGGCGCGCAGCGCGGCGTCGGGGGTGTCGAGCATCATCGCGACACGACCGACGAGCGCTTCGTTGAGAAACTCGCGTAGTGACTGAGCGGCGGCCTCGTGCGTGAGCCCCGACCGCAGGATGGCAAGCAATGGTTCCCGGGTCGCGTCGTGCTCCCAGAGCCCCAGGAAATAGGCGCAGAGCCGTTCGCCCAGAGAACCGCCATCGCGGTTGCCCATGATCGCCGCGATCGCGGCGGGGTCGAACGTGACGTGCATCGCACTGCGGAAAAGCATCTCCTTGGAACCGAAGTGGTGGATGATGAGGGCAGGGTCGACCCCCGCTCGCTGCGCAACAGCGCGCAGCGTGGTGGCGGTGTAGCCGCTTTCTCCGAACATTGCCCGCGCTGCCACGAGGATCTCGGCGCGGGTGTCACCACCTGCAATGCGCCGGCCGCGCTGCGCGGTCATCCGGTGCGGCGTTGCAGCGTCGCCGCTCCGAGCCCGAGAGCCAGCGGGATGCAAGCGGCGACGATAACGAGGTCCGTCACGAGCGATCCACTCCACACGGCCGACGCGGCCGCCCGCGTGACCCCATCGACCGCATAGGTCAGCGGAAACGCATCGGCGAGGCCCTGCAACGCTCCAGCCATCTGGTCTCGCGCTGCAAAGAGGCCACACACGAGTAGTTGCGGAAAGACGAAGGCGGGAAGCAATTGCACAGCCTGAAACTCGGTGTGCGCCAGCGCACTGAGGAACAGGCCCAACGCCATACCCAGCAGGGCGTCAAGCACGCCGAAGAGCGAGAGCACGACGACTGATCCGGGAACGCTCACGCTCAGCGGGCCGAGCGCGACAACAAGGACTACCGCCACCTGGATGATCGCCACTCCACCGAACGCAATCGCGTAGCCGAAGAGAAGATCCAATTTCGCAATTGGCATGGAGAGCAGGCGTTCAAGCGTGCCACTCGTTCGCTCCCGAAGCATCGACACCGAGGTGATCAGGAACATGAGAACGAATGGAAAGATGGCGATGAGTATCGGTGCGACGTGAGAGAAGACAACGACGTTCTTGTCGAATACGTACTTCAGCAAGATCATCAGCACCACCGGCACAACGAGCAGCATCGCCACCGTGCGTGGGTCTCCCGCCAGCTGAGCAAGCACTCGTCGCGCCGTCGCGAGGGTCCGCCGAGCACTCACGGCGTCGCCTCGCTCTGGCGGATGAGGTGGAGAAACGCGGTGTCCATGTCCGACTCGCCAGTCCGCCGGAGCAGCGCTTCCGGTGTGTCGTCAGTCAGCAATCGCCCGTCGCGGAGGATCAGCAAGCGCTCACACCGCATCGCCTCTTCCATCACGTGGCTTGAGATGAGAAGCGTGACGCCCGAAGCACCAAGCCGGTGGAACAGCGCCCAGAGATCCTCGCGGAGCATGGGATCGAGCCCCGCTGTGGGCTCGTCCAGGATGAGGACGCGGGGATTGCCCAGCATCGCAGTTGCGAGTGACACACGCGCTTGCTGCCCTCCCGACAAGTTGCCAACGCGAGCATCCGCTCTCTCCGAGAGCGACACGTGCTCCAGGACCCGATCGACCCGCGCGTGGTCCACGCCGAGGACCGTCGCGAAGTAGCGCAGGTTGCCGCGAACGGTGAGGTCGCGGTAGACGGAGAGGTCCTGCGTGACGTATCCGACGTTCGCACGCAGCGACGCCGTTCCCGCCGGCAGGCCGAGCACCCGCACCGAACCGGAGCCGATCCTTTGGACGCCGACGATCGAGCGGATGAGCGTGGACTTCCCCGATCCGCTTGGCCCGAGCAGGCCGGTCACTGTGCCGTCAGCCACCCCCAATGAGATCCCGGTCAGAACCGGCCGATCGCCTCTGATGACATTGAGCTGCTCGATCTCAATAGAATTCACCATCTGGTGAATTATAGGGGGATACCGGTGAGATTCTCTAGTCGACGCGTCAGATTCAGGAGCCCTGACGCGTCCGCTTGTATCGGATGTGGGTGGCGAGCGGAGAGTGCAGCACCTCGACCGGCTCGAACCCGAGCGACTCGACGCCGTCGAAAAGCCGCTCGCCGGACCCGAGCAGGACAGGCACCACATCGAGCGTGAGCTCGTCGACCACTCGGGCAGCAAGCGCCTGGCGAACGGTCGAGGCGCCCCCCGCGATGTCCACGCCGCCCTCGCCTGCCGTCTCTCGCGCCTCCGCGTACGCCACATCGAAGCCTTGCGTGACGAAGCGAAAGGTCGTCCCACCCTCCATCTCGATCGGTTCGTGCGCGTGGTGCGTGAGTACGAAGACCGGGGCGTGATAGGGCGGCTCGGGGCCCCACCATCCGTCCCAATGTCCATCCCACTCGCCGCGGATCGGTCCGAACATGTTGCGGCCCATGACGTAGGCGCCACGTGGTCGCATGAGCCAGCCCGTTGCCGTCGCGTCGGCCTCGTTGGCTCGCTCGTCGCCGAGGTGCCAGGTGTGGAGCTCCCCGCCGCGCTTCCCCAGCGGATTCTCCAGGCTCTGGTCAGGCCCGGCGACGAAGCCGTCGAGCGAGATCGACATGTGGCAGGTGGTGTCTGGCATCGGCGTACTCCGCGAAACTGCGATGGGCAAATCGGGTGCAGGTAACGTCAACGAGCGGACGACGAGTCTAAGCGGGTCCGCGACGACCGACGCGACCGAGGGCTCACGGCTGCGCCTTGCCTGCAGCTCCGAACAACTCGATGCGATCTTCGACGACATCCTGCACGGCGCGGATGACCGGCTCGACAAGCCGAACGATCGCGTACTCGTCGGGGTGAGCGCGCAGCTGCTCTTCAAGCGTCGTGCGGTAGGCGTAGCGCAGGTCGGAGTTGATGTTGACTTTGCTGACGCCGACCCTGGCGGCGCTCTCAAAGTAATGGCCGGGCGTGCCGCTGCCACCGTGCAGGCTGATGTTGACGTCGATGGCGTCCCGGATCCGTTGCAACAGCTCGAGATCGAGTTGCTTCGGGACTGAGTAGCGGCCGTGCAGGTTGCCCACGGCCGCCGCAAACGTATCAATGCCGGTTGCTTCGACGAAGTGCCGGGCGCCTTCGGGAGTCGAGAAGGTGCTCTTGATCTCCTCGTAGTCGATGGCCTCGTTGTGCACGTTTGAGCTGCCGCTGAAGTAGTGGGGCTCGCTCTCCACCAGGGCTCCGGAGGTGTGCGCCGCGTAGTTCACGACTGTGCGCGTCGCCTCGATGATCTCCGCCTCCGAGGCGTCCTTTTTCGCCTGGCTGTAGTCGATATGGACAAACTCGAAGCCGGCGTCAATTCCCGCTTTGGCAGCCTCGACGCTTGGAGAGTGGTCGAGGTTGATGTACATCTCCACCCCGAGCTCTGCGCGATAGTTGTCGACGAGGGAACGGAGGTTGCGCAGCCCGATGACGGCGACTTCCCCGTGGCTCACCTCGACCAGGACCGGTGCTCGCTTGGTCTGCGCTGCACGGGCGATGGCGATCAGTGTTTCCTGGTTGTCGACGTTGAACGCACCGACGGCGAAGTGGTCTTCGCGGGAGCGCCGCATGAGTTCGCGCGCACCCCGCACGTCGCCGGCCGCCGTGCCATTGCTGGTCGAGGAGGTCATCTGGACTCCGCAAGGATGATGCATCTGCGCCGGGCGTCGGGAGCCCACGGGCGCTGGTAAAGTCATAGTTCCAACAGAAGTACGAGCCTACCGCCAAGGGGGGTGGGCTCAGTGGGGGATCTTCATGAGCCAGACGCCGGAGCGATTCACGGCCGCGGCCTCCGAGCAGACGCTCCAAAGCGTTGCCCACGCGCTCAGCGAACGCAACATGACACCGCTTGTCGTCGACACGCCGGCGGATGCCCGCCGTGTCGTTCTGGAGATGATCCCGGACGGGGCCGAAGTCCACTCGGGCAAGTCGAAGACGCTCGAGGACGCCGGCCTTTTCAGCGAGTTGCAGGACTCGGGCCGCTACGACTTTCTGCGGACCCGGATGTTCGCGATGGATCGGACTACGCAGGGACGGGAGATTCGGAAGCTCATCTCCGCTCCGGACTACATGGTGAACAGCGCGCAGGCGATCACTGCGGACGGTGTGATCGTGGTCGCTTCGGCGAGCGCGAGTCAGATCGGCCCGCTCGCGTCTGGCGCCGGACGAGTGATTTATGTCATCGGCAGTCAGAAGGTTGTGCCAGACGTCGCTACCGCGTACTCGCGGATCCTTGAGCACGTCTTCCCCTACGAAGACGCACGCGTTTTCGCAGCGATGGGCGCGCATACCATTCTGGCGCGGGTGCTCCTCGTGGAGCGCGAGTGGCAGGCGGATCGAACCACCGTCGTGCTCGTTCGCGAGCCGGTCGGCGTTTAGGCACTCGCGATACCCGTCTCGTTCCCCGCTCAGGACGACAGCCAATGGCTATGAGTGGCATTACCGGTAATGGGTTCTACACATAGCCATTTGTGAAGTCTTCGACGGCCTCGTCGTCGCAGTGTCGACGAGGTGCAGCCGCACTTCCCAGGTTGGCGCCATCGGCGGCGGCTCGTTGCATTCCGATTCGGCCCTGAGAGGACGTTCGTCGGCCTCGGAAGCATCCTATGATTCCGTGGTTTTGGTTGAGACCGGCAATGCTGGCGGGGCGCGCAAGATGGCTCGCATGCAGGAGGACGTGATGCAAACCGCCGTGACTCCGGAAAGCGACCCGGGAGCTTCGATGGCTCCGGGCTCCGAGGCGAAGCCGACGAGCCAACCGGCCGTTGCTATCGAGCATCTGCGTAAAACCTACGGTTCGCTTGTCGCGGTCGACGACGTCTCGTTCTCGGTAAGCGAAGGCGAGATATTCGGCATCCTCGGACCGAATGGAGCCGGCAAGACAACCACCGTCGAGTGTGCCATCGGGCTCCGATCGCCCGATTCAGGGACGATCCGGCTGATGGGGCTCGATCCGCACGCCGACAAAGCTCGCGTGCATGAATTCACCGGCGTACAGCTGCAATCGGGCGCATTCCCCGCCAAGCTCCGGGTCGGCGAGATCATGGATATGTACCGATCGTTCTATCCGCATCCAGCTGATGTGAGCGAACTGGCCGGTGCGCTCGGGCTGGCCGACAAACGCAAGTCGTACTACCGGTCCCTTTCCGGGGGCCAGCAGCAACGCCTGTCCGTGGTGCTCGCGCTCATCGGCGCGCCCAGGATCGCAGTCCTCGACGAGATGACAACGGGGCTCGACCCGCAGGCGCGCCGGGATGCCTGGGAACTCATCGAGCATGTTCGCAGCCGCGGGACGACGATCCTGCTCGTCACGCATTTCATGGAAGAGGCCGAGCGACTGTGCGACCGAGTCGCTCTGATCGACTCAGGCCGCATCGTCGCGCTGGATACCCCAGCCGGTCTGGCCGCGCGAGCCACGGGCTCGAAGTCCGTTCGGTTCATCCCGTCGGCCCCGTTCGACGAGAGCCTGCTGACCCGGCTGCCGGAGGTGACCGCGGTCGAGCACGACGGCCGCCACATCGTGGTCAGCGGGACCGGTGAGCTTGCCACCGCGGTGATCGTCGCGCTGCATGCGGCGGGCGTCGGGACGCAGGACGTGCGGATCGACGCATCGACATTGGAGGACGCATTCGTGCGACTCACGGGACGACACATGCACGAAGCAGAAGACGGGGCGGAGTCGTGAGCGCTCTCCCGCTCAGCCCGCCGCGGTCTCGGCGCGGCGCCTTCGGCAACATGGTCCTCAACGAAGCCCGACTGGCCTGGCGGCAGCCGGCCGGAATGGTCGCCGGAACGGGGATCGCCTTGCTGCTTTTGGTCATCTTTGGCGAGATCCCGGCGTTCAGGCAGCCGTCGTCTGGTCTCGGCGGCTACTCGCCGTTCGAGATCTACATCCCGATCCTGATGGCCTTCTCGATCGCGATCATCGCCTTCACCTACCTCCCGGGACCGCTGGTCTCCTACCGCGAGCTCGGCATCCTGCGCCGACTGTCGACCACCCCGGTGCCGGCGTATTGGGTGCTTGCCGCGCAGATGATCGTTCAGGCGTGCGCGATGGTGGTCACGCTGGCACTCGTCGTCGCCGTGAGCATCGTTTTCTTCGGGATCCCCGCTCCAAGGAGCCCGGCTGGCTTGGTGCTGTCGATCGCGCTCTGCGTGGCTGCTCTGTTCGCGATCGGTCTGACGATCGCCGCGCTGGCCCGGACATCGGGCGCCGCACGGGGCCTTATGGCGGCGACGCTCTACCCGATGTTGTTCTTCTCCGGGTTGTACTACCCAGTCCAGCTCATGCCGGCGTTCATCCAGGACATCAGCGACTACACGCCGCTTGGCGCGGCCGTGAAGGCGATCAGTGACTCGTGGGTTGGAGAGTTCCCACCCGCTCAGCAACTGCTCGTGCTGCTTGCGTACGCCCTGGTGTTCGGATTTCTCGCCAGACGCTTCTTCAGGTGGGAGTAAGGTCCGTCGCGCTGGACCGCCGACGGTGAGCGCGGACACCGGCGGCCATCGCGGCGACGACGCGGCGCGAATGCGCGCAAGCCTCAGCAAGGATCTTGTTGATGCTTTGAAAGCACATGATGCTGATGCTGCTGCGGCGCTCAGATCCGCGATGGGTGCGCTCGACAACGCCCAGGCCGTGTTGGCCTCGGACCACTCGCGAGGTGGCTCGAGCGAGTACTTTGCCGGCGCGGAGATCGGCGCCAGCGCCACGGAGTCGGCACGCCGCATTCTGTCAGCGACCGATGTGCGAGCCGTCCTACACGCTGAGATACAGGATCGGCTCTCGGCGGCCGATGCTTACGAGACACAGGGACAATTCGATGCGGCCGAACGGCTTCGTCGGGAGGCTGCCGTCCTCAGCCAGTCCAATGAGCGACTCCCGGAGCGTGTATACGCCGACAGCGATGATTGAGTGCGGGAGCGACTAAGGCTGTAGGACGCAAGGTGGCCGCTGGCTAACGCCGTGCTTGTTAGTTCGAGGCATCAGATGCCGTCTTACGTCTCGACTCCGGCCTGCGTGCCGCCGTCCGTCGTCCGGCTGCGCGGGTATTGGTGGCGGCATTGGCAGTTCCGCGCGGAACCGGCGTTTTGATCATGCCTTCATCTTCGACTGCGACAACCTCCTCTCCGAGACGCGGAAGCGCATCGACCGAAACCGAGCCGTCCGCACTCGTGGTCATCGGTTTCTTCTCGCCGCGGCGGGCACGATAAGCTGCCCCGAGGAATATGTTCGCCACTGCTGCGATCGGCACAGCGAAGAGCGCGCCAAGCACTCCCCCGAGCTCCGCACCCACCAGCAGCGCCGCCATTGCGACCAACGCATGCAACTGCGTAGCGCGCCCGTTGATGCGTGGGCCCAACAGGTAGGCGTCCAGCGCATGTCCGAACAACCCCACGGCAAGCGTCGCGATTGCGAGCCCGGGATTCTGGAGAAGCGCGACGATGACAGCGATCACCGTCGCAAGGATCGCACCGACAATTGGGATGAGCTCAAGGAAAAATGCTGCCAGGCCGATGAGCGCTCCGTAGTGCACGCCGAGCAACGTGAGGGCAACGCCGGTGTAGCTGCCGATGATGAACGACATGATGATCTGGCCGCGAACGTACGCCATGAGCGTTGAGCCCACCGCAAGGGTCACGAAGTCAAAGCGGCGTTGCTGGCCGGGAAACACGTTGCGTGCCGTTGCCACGAGGACTCTGCCTTCCACAACGAGGTAGATCGAGATGACCGCCGTCAGCACGATGCTGACGACGGTCGAGAGGAGCGTTCCGGCGACGCCGATCGCCACGCCTATCTGCGCGCCGCCAATGGCCTTCACGAGTGAGTCGAGCGTGAAGGTGATGCCGTGCTGCTGAAGGAGCTTCTGAAACTCCTCAACCAATGCTGGAAGTTGCTTCGCCTGCGCAACGAGGGACGGAGTCACGAGTGCGAACCCACCCGCGACGAGTGCGAGTCCCGCCAGGTACAACGTGAGTGCCGCCATCCCCCTGTGTCTGCGAAAGGGTCCGAAGCGCTGCATCCGATCGACGACCGGCGTGAGAATGAGCGCGATCACCGCCGCGAAGATGAAGAGCAGCAGCACATTGAATATGTGCACGAACACATAGTTCGCGTCCTCAAACAGGACGACGACCGCCACCGCGATCAACAGCCAGATCAGGGCCTTGGCCGGTCGCCCCTCCCACACGCTGCGCGGGACCGCTGAGCGATCAGCCATCGGAGGTCGGGGCCACTGTCGTGATTCCTCAGCTATGCGATAACGCTGCTATATCCTAAAATGATAGTCGTGCTGCAACAAGCGTTGTCAGAGAGCATCGAAACGGCTGAGTTCGCGTCAGGCGCGCCGACCCTCAGGGCAACCTGGGGTGGCGGTCTCGTCGTAGGTTCACTTCGCTGGCTGCACCCGGGGAGACCTCCTGCTGGAGCTCGGCCGCGCTTCCCGTGACAGGCGCGGGCTCGAGACAGCCGGATCGTCATCGGGCGCTCGCCGACGGTCATGAACAGTTGACGAGGCGCTCGCGCTCGGCCCTCGGACTGCTCCGCATGCCGTGCACATGGGCAAGGGCCGATTGATCCGCTCGATCTGGAGGTTTCTGAAGAAACATTGGCTTGCTGCAGTTGCCCTTGGTTGCATTGCAGGGTTGGTCATCGGCGTCAACCCATCAAAACTCGCGACCGTCCTTCACAAGATCGACTGGCGTGTAGCGCTCTTGATGGTCCCCGTCACGGTTGCGACGTACATCTTGCGCGGGACAGCGTGGTGGCTCGGCCTACGGAAGATCGGAGAACGCATCACGTTGATCCGTTGTCTCGGCGTCGAGTTTGCGGGCCAGGTGATGATCTTTCTGCCGATGGGCGATCTCGCCAGGGTCGCGATGGCGCGCCGAGCAGACAAATCGGGTCCCGGGGCCGGCACCGTGGCCGGCACGATCGCTTTCCAGGAGCTCATCTTTCTCACCCTCGTCGGATTGGGCGTGCTGCCCCGCCTGTTCATCCGACCCGGCGTGGTGATTCTCGTCGCGATCATGACGATCGCGCACGTCGGGATATTCACCATCCTGCTGTGGAAACGGGCGTATCAGTGGGCGCTCCACACCGTGGAGCGCATCCACTTCCTACGGCGCTTCGATACGCAGCTTCGTCAACTCCAACCCACCTTCGTCGAGCTCTTTCGTTCCGCGACCCTCGTTCCCATACTCGTTCTGAACGTAGCCTCGGTCCTGCTGACCTACCTGCTGTTCTATCTCGCTGTCGCAGCCCTCGGTGCCACGCAGGTCGGCTTTGTGACAGCTGCGTTTGTGCTTGCGCTGAGTTACATCCTCGCCGCGCTGAGCTTTCTTCCCGGCGGCCTCGGCGTGTTCGAGGGTCTCCTGACCGTGCTCATGATCGCCAATGGCGTTCCTGCCGCAGTCGGTGCAGCCGCCTCCCTTATCTATCGAGGGTACAACGATGTCCTGATGGCAATGCTCGGCGCGCTTGCAGGGATCGCCGTGCGGAAAGCACCGGCTCGGCGATCGTCGAGGACATCGCGGACGAGGTCCTCTCGGGCCACCGACCCCAAGGTCTAGCTCCGGTCCGCCGATTCCTCGCCGGTCATCGTGTTGTGCCCTTCATGGACAACTTCGCAGAGGGTTGGTGTCGAGGGAAATTCGGCCCACGCAGGATCGGAGACCAAGGCGCGGAACGTTTCGTCGTGTGCGTTCTGCCAGTCCTCGGTTGATTCCCACACGGCGTAGTTGATGTAACGGTAGCGGGCGTTGTCGGACAGGGCGCGGTGGAGGCGATGGCTCCGGTAGCCGGGCTTGGCGGCCATATGCGCGTTGACCTGCTGCCACAGATCCACGAATTGCTCGTCTCGTCCGCCCGGGCACTCGAACAGATTGATGAAACGTACCGACATGGCATCCTCCTGCTTGCATAGGTGTGCAAATAATGCACGTAGGTATACTCCTTGGCGTGAGCGCACGTCAAGTTGGCAAATCGCACGCGGCGGGTATGGGCGGGGGCGCGTCGCCGCAGCAACGGCGCACACGAGATGCGATCGTGGCGGCAGCGAAGCAGTTCGTCGCCGACGGCAAGACTCCGTCAGTGAACGAGGTGGCAGCGGCGGCCGGCGTCTCCCGGCGAACCATCTACATGTACTTCACCAGCCTCGACCACCTGCTCATCGATGCGACGTCCGGATTGCTGAGCGATAGCACCGTGGAACCCGCGTTGGATCCTCACACCGTTGGTGACGACCCATTCGACCGGATAGATGCCCTCGCGAGCGCTCTCATCGAGATCGCATCTGAGTCGCTCCCATTGGGGCGGCGGTTGCTGCGTCTGACCGTCGAGGAACCGTCGGTGTCGACGGGAGCCGTTCGTCGCGGTTACCGCCGCATCAGTTGGATCGAGCGCGCCATCGACCATCTGCGCCCTCAGCTCAGTGCCGAGCAGTTCCAACGCCTGGTGTCAGGCCTCGCGGTGGTTCTCGGCTGGGAATCCATGATCGTGCTCCGCGACATTTGCGGCCTGGACCCAGCGGAGGAAGCTCGAGTCATGCGGTGGACTGCAGCCTCCCTCGTGGCGGCAATGATGCTCGAGGCGAAAAGCAACGCCCAAACTGACATGTCACGCGGACTCAAGGGCGGTCATCGCAAGGGGTAAGTCAAGTCTGCCGCGGGCGTTCGATCACGGGCGGCCCAGAGTTCGACGTTCTGTCGCCGTCCTGCTATGCCGTTGGCGTCGATAGGCTGGTCCCACATGGGGCCGTCGCAAAGGCGGCCCAAGGTAGCGCGGTAGAGTTAGGACCGCGACCATGGACCAGGCTCCGCCGAACTGCCCCAGCTGTAGTGGGAGCATTCCGCCCGCTGCGAGGTTCTGTCCCCTCTGCGGCCTCCGTCTGAGCCGCTCCTGCCCTGCATGCGGCGCATCGGTCGAGCCCGATTACCTCTTCTGCCTCGCCTGCGGGGTGTCGCTGCAAACCGGAGCGAAAGGCTCGGGTCCTGGAGTGGTGCCGGCGCAGGACATCGCAGATGCGGGCGCCACGGCGGAGCTGCGGTTGGTGTCTGTGCTCTTCGTGGATCTGGTCGGCTTCACGAGCCTCTCAGAATCACATGACGCCGAGGAGGTCCGTGAACTCCTCACGACCTATTTCGAGACCTGCAAAGCGCTGATCAGCCGCTACGGCGGTGTCGTCGAGAAGTTCATCGGCGATGCGGTGATGGCGGTGTGGGGCGCTCCGGTTGCGCATGAGGACGACGCCGAGCGCGCAGTTCGTGCCGCGCTCGACCTCGTGGACGCGGTTGCCGCGATGGGCCTGGAGGTCGGGGCGCCGCATATGCAGGCGCGAGCCGGCGTGCTGACCGGCGCTGCCGCGGTCACGCTGAGTGCCGTCGGGCAGGGCATGGTCGCCGGCGATCTGGTCAACACGGCGTCGCGCCTCCAGTCGGAAGCTGCCCCGGGAGCGGTACTCGTCGGCGATGCGACACGACGCGCGACCGAGGCAGCCGTGGTCTACCAGGATCTGGGCGAGCGATCGCTGAAAGGCAAAGCCGAGCCGGTGCATCTCTGGCAGGCGTTGCGCGTGGTCGCCTTCGTCGGCGGCGCGTTGAAGTCGGAAGGGCTTGAGGCACCGTTCGTGGGCCGCGATCGCGAGTTGCGCTTGATCAAGGATCAATTCCACGCGAGCGCGGAGGAGCAGAAGGCGCACCTCGTCTCGGTTGTCGGCATCGCCGGGATCGGCAAATCACGCCTCGGCTGGGAGTTCTTCAAGTACATCGATGGGATTGCGGGCCTCGTCTACACGCATCGCGGCCGCTGCCTTGCGTACGGCGAGGGCGTGACGTATTGGGCGCTTGCCGAGATGGTGCGAATGCGAGCCGGCATCACCGAACAGGAAGACCCTGCCTCCGCGCGCGAAAAGCTTCGTGCTTGTCTCGAGGAGTATCTCCCCAACGCCGAGGAGCGTCGGTGGGTCGAGCCGCGGCTCGCGCAGCTTCTTGCGCTCGAGGGACACGCCATACAAGAGCGCCAGGATCTGTTCAGTGCGTGGCGCGTCTTCTTTGAGCGTCTCGCGGATCAGCATCCGACCGTGCTGCTCTTCGAGGACATGCAATGGGCGGACACGTCGCTGTTGGAGTTCGTCGAGTATCTCCTCGAGTGGTCACGGAACCACGCGTTATACGTCGTGACCCTGGCGCGCCCGGAGTTGGTGGATCGCCACCCCACGTGGGGAGCGGGCAAGCGCAATTTCACGTCGATTTTCCTTGAGCCGCTTGCGTCGGCCGCCATGGAGCGGCTCCTTGACGGGCTCGTACCAGGCCTCCCCGACGAGCTTCGCGATCAAATCCTCGCACGCGCCGAGGGCGTGCCGTTGTACGCAGTGGAGACCGTGCGCATGCTCCTTGACCGCACGCTCCTGGAACGTGCGGGAAGCGTCTATCGGCTCACCGGTCCTGTCGAGGACCTCGAGGTACCGCAGAGCCTGCATGGACTCATTGCCGCGCGACTCGACGGTCTCCGCCCCGAGGCGAGGCGCGTCCTCCAGGATGCCGCGGTGCTCGGCAAGACCTTCACGCAGGATTCGCTGGCAGCGATCGCCACAATCCCCGTCGAGCAGTTGGAGCCGCTGCTCGCCGAGCTCGTGCGCAAGGAGGTGCTGTCGCTGCAGTCCGATCCGCGCTCGCCGGAACGTGGCCAGTACGGATTCCTGCAGGACCTCGTGAAGCGCGTCGCCTACGAGACGCTCTCGAAGCGCGACCGCCGTGAGAAGCATCTCGCGGTTGCGGCCTGGTTCGAGAGCTCCTGGGGTGGTGAGGAGTCGGACGTGGTCGAGGTGGTTGCGGCCAATTACCTCGAGGCCTACAACCTCGCGCCGCAGGATCCGGACGCCGAACGGGTGAAGAACCGAGCGGCCGAGGTGCTCGCCCAGGCAGGGGAGCGCGCCGCGTCGCTCGCCGCCAACGCAGAGGCTGCGCGGTACTTTCAGAAGGCCGCGCAACTCGTCGGTGCCGCAACGCGTCAGGCGGAATTGCTCGAACGCGCGGGCGACATGCTCACGCGCATGGGGCGGATCGACGAGGCAGCGGATATCTACGAATCGGCGACGCTGCTCTTCGAGAATGCGGGTCAGTCGCATCCGGCCGCTCGGATAGAGGCGCGGATGGGCGAGATCGCGTATCAGCAGGGCCATCTCGACCAGGCGATCGCGCGCGTTCGACACGCGCATCACGTGCTCGCCGGCGATGAGCCGGACGCCGCCTTTGCTTTCGTGACCGGACAGTTCGGTCGCTTTCTGGCGCTCGCCGGGTATCCGGAAGCCGCCCCGGTACTCGAGGATGCACTGCTGCTCGCAGCGCAGCTGCAGACGCACGAGGTGTATTCGCAGGCGCTGAGCAGCCGGGCGATCTGGATCCTGCGCATGGGCCGTCTCGACGAAGCCGCGACGTTGCTGCGCCGCGCGCTCGAGGTGGCGATGGAGGGCGAGTTCACCACGGCGGCATTCCGCGCCTGGAGCAACCTCGGCGTCGTGCTCGAATCGCAGGACCGATTCGTCGAGGTCGTTGAGTCGATGGCGCCCATGATCACGATGGCGCGCCAAAAGGGCGACCGCTCACGCGAGCTTGCTGCGCTCGTTGGCGTCCTGAGTTCGCTCTCCGCGCTGGGACGGTGGGATGAGGCCATCTCCACGGCGGCGGAGGCAGAGGCCGCCGATGAGCTGAACGCGATGCATTTTGTGTCGGCAGGACTCGTCGAACTCGTACCGATTTACCTGCATCGCGGCGATGTCGAGACCGCTCGTCAGCTTCTGGCGTTGCGTGGGGCCGATGCCGAGGGCCTCGGCGATGAGGTACGAGCTATCGTCGGCGGCGTGCAGGCGGAGTTGCACCGGATTGACGGCAAGCCTGCCGAGGCGCTGGCCGTGGCGACGACGATCATCGCACTGACCCCTTCTCTCGGATTGACGAACCAGAAGGTCAAGCGCGCGATTGCTCAGGGAGTGGAGGCCGCTCTCGAGCTTGGTGATCTCGAAGCGGCGGACCGGATGCTCGACATGGTGCGTCAGGCAACGCCCGGGATGGTCACGCCATCACTGCGCGCGCAAGTCGCGCGATTCGAGGCCCGACTCGAAGCCGTGCGCGGCGATCACGCCTCGGTCGAAGCGGGATTCGCTGCAGCAGCAGAGGGATTTCGCGGTATCGGAGCCATCTTCGAGCTCGGTGTCACGCTGATCGAGCTCGCCGAGTGGCTTGTTGGACGAAACCGTGTCGAAGAGGCACACGGATTCGCACTCGAGGCACGTGTGCTGTTCGAACAGCTGGAAGCGCGTCCGTGGCTGGTACGAGTCGATCAGCTCCTTGGAACCGACGCGGGCATCAGCGCGGCGGCAAGCACACCGCTCATCAGCGTCGTCTCATAGGAGATGGCGCGCCCAGGGCTCCGATGCTCATCGCTGTGGCCGGCGATGGGTACACGCGCACTACGCTACAGACAGGGAAGGATTTCGGACCATTGACCGTAGAGGAGTGTCGGGATGGAAAAGACCGTTCGTGACGTGATGACCTCCGAACCGACGACGCTCCCTGCGTCCTCGAAGGTGAGCGATGCAGCGGCAGTGATGGCGGAACACAACGTCGGCGCGTTGGTGATCACCAAAGGCGATACACGCGTGGTCGGGATCCTGACCGATCGCGACATCGTGGTCCGCGGCATAGCGGCGCGCCGTGATCCATGGACAACGCTCGTCGCTGAGATCTTGAGCGGCGAGGACCTTGCGACGACATCTCCGGACACGCCTGTGCAAGAGGTCGTCGCGATCATGCGAGCCAAGTCCGTGCGACGCCTGCCGGTGATCGAGAAAGGCCGCCTGGTGGGCATCGTCTCGCTCGGTGATCTTGCGATCGAGGTGGATCCGCAATCCGCGCTTGCAGACGTCAGCGGCGCGAGTGCGAATCGCTGATCCGTCAGGACGCGGCGGAATAATGTCGGCCGAACCGGCAGTCTTCAAGAGCGGCGAGCGCTGCGACGAGAGGGTCAGCAGATATGGGAAAGCGAGTGATCGCGATGTGCGTTGGCGCTGTGTTTGCCGTCGGTGGCACCGGCGCGCTCAGCGTGGGCGCCACCGCGCCACCTCCCACCGGTTGCAAATCGAAGGTCGGTCAGATGCGTACGCCGCAGGGTTTGGCGTTCGCACCGAACGGCCCGCTCTACATCGTCGAGGAGAACAACAACCGGCTGAGTGCGTGGACTGTGCCGTCGTGACGCGTCACGTCAGCCAGTGGAGTGCCGGTACGCGACGCTGATGCGCGGCCCTGCGGAGGCAACCTTGGGCACGGCATGCAGCCAGGTGCGCTGACTGCTGCCCCCCATGACGACGAGGTCGCCCATGCCGAGAGCGAGCGATAGGGCGGTCTTCCCTTCGCGCCGACGCAGCAGGAAGCGACGCGGGTATCCGAGCGACACCGTCGCGACCACAGGATCGACGATGCGGATCGGGATGTGGTCGCCGTGCCATGCGACGGAGTCGCGGCCATCGCGGTAGAGGTTGGCGCTCACCGAATCGAAGGGGCGTTTGTAGCGATCGACGAGCAACTCCCGCATGCGCTCAATGACCGGCGGCAGCGCGCGGATATCGTCCGGTGACGACCAGCGTGCCACCAACCGTGGCGTGACCATGATCTTGCCGTAGAGCTCTTGGGTGGTCGACTCCCAGGCCGCGGATTCCCGCAGGTCCTCGAAAAGAGCATCGGCACCCTGCAGCCAGCCGGGAACATGGTCGACCCAGGCGGTCGAGTCCAACTGGTGCCGGACCAGCCCGGAGAAACCGGGATCGGGTTGCGGCTCACCCTGCGCAAATAGAGACGGTTGCCAGAGTAGAGACGGTTGCCAGAGCTCGCGGGATTCCACGTAGATTTGGTACCGCGCCGCCCCCCTTCCTCAAACGACGTCGGGCCGGCGCCCAACAAAAAAAGACCCCGGAGGTTCTCCGGGGTCTTCCCCGCATCGCGGGGACCTAGCGGTCACCTCGATACGGCGTCAGCGTGGGGTCCATTCGGAGAACCATCGCTGTTCCTCCATGTGGTCCTTGCTGCGGACACTCCAAAATTAGCGCGATGTACCGCGCGGTGCAACCGGTGACGGGCGCTAGCCGCGACGCAGGCGCGCCGCGAGTGCACGAGCGTTGCGGATGGCGTTACCCGTCGCGTCGTTGTTGAAATAGACGTACGCCTCCTGTTGTGTCGTCGCGAGGGTCGAAGCGTATCGATCGATCACGGTCGACCCGTAGTTGCCTGCTCGGCCCCGACCCCCATGGAGACGGAGATACAACCAGTCCGTGGTGACCCAAGCGGGGTTCTGCAGGCGCCCACATCGATCGGCCCAGACGAGCGCCGCGCCATGGCGTTCGAGGACCGCGCGGATGTTGTTCTCCGCAAACCAACTGGTGTGGCGGAACTCGACAGCGACGCGCGTGTCCCCCGGAAACGCGGCCAGGATCGTGGTCAACCCCGCCTCGTCAACCGTTCGTGATGGTGGAAATTGGACGACGATCGGCCCACGGTGGGGTCCAATCCGGGCGAGTCGATCCATGAAGTGCCGCACCGGCGCGACCGCGTGGCGAAGGTCATTGCGATGGGTCACGTACCTGCTCATCTTCAGTGCGAACATGAAGTGTCGTGGCACGGCGGCGGCCCATTTCGCGGGAGTCGCCGCAGCGGGTAGTCCGTAAAAGGTGTTGTTCACCTCGACGGTCCCAAAGGCCCCGGCATACCGTTCCAACCAACGGTGCTGTGGCAGTCCTTTCGGATACAGCACGCCGCGCCAGTCGGCGTATTGCCAGCCACTCGTCCCGATGTGATGGCGGGCGTCGCTGCTCGAGGAGGGCGTCATGACATGATAGTCTACATATCATGAAAACTGACTGCGCTTATGGCCATCATGCCGCTATCTCAGCAAGGCACTCGTGAGCGAGACAGTTGGCGACGACCTGGTCGCTCGACTGGTGGAGTGGGGTGTCGACACCGTCTTCGGATACCCGGGTGACGGCATCAACGGCTTCCTTGGAGCTCTAGGACGGGCCGGCGAACGTATCCGGTTCATCCAGACCCGGCACGAGGAGATGGCCGCGTTCATGGCGTGTGCCTGGGCCAAATACTCGGGCAAGGTCGGTGTGTGCACCGCAACCTCGGGTCCGGGCGCGATCCACCTGCTCAACGGTCTGTACGACGCGAAGCTCGACCACCAGCCGGTCGTCGCCATTGTCGGGCAGACGAACGTCGCGGCACTCGGAGGCGATCAGCAGCAGGAGGTCGATCTCCTCGCGCTGTTCAAGGACGTCGCATCCGCATACGTGCAACAGGTGAACACTCCCGGGGCGCTCCATCACTGCGTGGACCGGGCGCTGCGTATCGCGGACGCGGAGCACACCGTCACGGCGGTGATCGTCCCTGCCGACGTTCAGGAGATGAAGGCGGTCCCCGTGCAGCCGAAAGGTGTCAAGGCGATACATTCGGGCGTCGGCTACGTGGGCTCGCGGCTCGTGCCGTCCGCAGCCGCCATCGACCGTGCCGCCGACCTCCTCAACGCGGGGAAGAAGGTGGCCATTCTCGTCGGCGCAGGAGCCCTTGACGCAACGGACGAGGTGATGGCGGTCGCCGATGTGCTCGGTGCCGGCATCGCGAAAGCACTGCTCGGCAAGGCCGCCGTGCCCGACGACGTCCCGTTCTGCACGGGTTCGATCGGTTTGCTGGGGACAAAGCCGAGCTGGGCGATGATGCAGCGCTGCGACACGCTGCTCGTCGTAGGGAGCGGCTTTCCCTACTCAAGCTTCCTGCCGCCGGTTGGTCAGGCGCGCGCGATCCAGATCGACCATTCACCGCGCGCCATGAGCGTGCGCTATCCCATGGACGTGCTCCTCTGTGGAGACAGCAAGGCAACACTTTCTGCCTTGCTTCCACGCCTGCAACGGCACACCGACCGCTCGTGGCGTGACGGCATCGTCAAGGACATCAAGGACTGGTGGACTCTCATGGAGAAGCGCGCGGCGCCCGAGCAGCGCGGCGACCGCATTCGCCCCCAGGGGTTGTTCGCTGCGCTGTCCCGCCAGCTCCCTGACAACGCGATGCTGAGTGCCGACTCGGGGAGCGTCGCGACCTGGTATGCGCAGCATGTGCGCCTCCGCCGCGGTATGAAGGCGACGCTTTCGGGTGGGCTCGCCACGATGCTTCCCGGTGTGCCGTACGCGATCGCCGCGAAGTTCGCCTTCCCCGATCGTGTTGCGATCGCGCTCGTGGGTGACGGTGCAATGCAGATGGGTGGCATGAGCGAGATGCTCACCGCCGCGAAGTACTACTCGTCATGGTCGGACCCTCGACTCATCGTGCTGGTCCTCAACAACGCCGATCTCAACATGGTCACCTGGGAGCAACGAGTACTTGCCGGTGATCCGAAGTTCGTGGCATCGCAGGACGTTCCAGACGTCGCATACGAGCGGTGGGCCGAGATGATCGGTCTGGTCGGGATCCGGGTTGATCGTGCCGACCAGGTGGACGACGCCTGGCGGCAGGCATTTGCGGCCGATCGACCTGTGATCATCAACGCCCTGACGGATCCCGAGGAGCCACCGTTCCCGCCCCACATCACGATGGATCAGGCGCTCAACTTCGGACGGAGCGTCGTCAAGGGTGACCAGCGTGGTCTCCGCGACGTCGTGACCGCCGCACGCGACAAGCTGGAAGAGCTCCTCCCTTCGACCGCAAGCCCTGGAGGAACAGACACCGAATGAGTGGTTTTGCCCGTCTGTTCGGCAAGCTCGAAGCCTTGCCGGGCCTCGAATCGCTCAGCGACGGAATTGCGCGCGCGCTCACACCGGTGACCAAGCAGCGCGCGCTGATGGATGTGCTCCATGGACGATGGATCGGACACGCCATACACCCCGCGCTCAGTGATCTTCCGATTGGACTCTGGAGTGGCGCGTCGTTGCTGGATCTCTGTGGCGACGAACAGGGAGCCACGGTGATGACAGCTGCCGGCTGCGCATCAGCAGTTGCGACTGCAGCCACAGGTACCGCGGATTGGTCGGTGACCGCCGGACGCGACCGGCGTCTCGCCCTTGTGCACGGGCTTGCGAACAGCGCCGTCCTGGGGATCCAGATAGGCGCTCTGGTGGCTCGCGTTCGCGGTCACCGCCGACTCGGACAACTCCTCGGGGCGGCGGGCCTCGGCTCGAGTGCGGCCGCTGCGTACGTCGGAGGTGAGCTGGTATTCGGACGCGGACTCATGGTCGATCACGGTGCCTTCACGGCCGGCCCGTCCAAGTGGACTCAGGTACTGGCCGATGAGGAGCTGCTTGACGGAAAGATCCAGGCGGTCGATGTTGATGGACGCAAGGTGCTGCTCGCGCGCATCGACGGCACCGTCAGTGCCATCGAGAATGCGTGCAGTCATGCTGGTGGACCGCTCTGCGAGGGAACGGTTGCTGACGGTGTGGTCACGTGTCCGTGGCACGGTTCGCGATTCCGGCTCAGCGACGGCGCCGTGCTGGGCGGTCCTGCAACGTTTCCGCAGCTGCAACTGCAAGTGCGCCGTCGCAAGGGACAGATCGAGATCCGCGGCAGGGAATCCACCTGACGGCTGTCGGTCAGTCTCTCCGATAGAACGACGCATCGCGAAGCGCTGCGGCAATCGTTGTCTCGATCGACTGGTAGAACATCTGACGCTGTGCCACGTCGACACTTGCTTCAGGTGAGCGTCCCTGCGATCGGTTGGCGATCCATGGAGGCGTGCCGCTCGCGACGATGATTTCACCAAGGCGGATGTACACCACGGAGTCGTCCGAGTCGTTCACGTACAGGGTCACCTTCAAAACCAGACCGGTGTGATCCACAAGTCGCCAGCCGCGCTCCCATCGGGCTTCGCGAGTGTGATCGCGGACGAGATGGACGTACTCATCCGCGAGGACCGTCTCCCCGGTCCGCGCGGCGCCGGCGAGCGACGCGCGAATCGATGCATCCAGGTCTCGCGCGATCCAGTTCACCAACGAGGCGGCGCGGTCACTCACGTCAGGCACAGTCACCGGGCGACCGGAGCTGATGTCGAGCGCCTGCAGAGTCCCGGCATGGCGGCGACAGTAGCGGACGCCATGAACGACGACTCCGTGCGACCGGCAGGAGGCGGTGCGGCAGGTTCGATCGCGGCGGTCGCGATATGCACACGGCTCCGCATCCTCGTCGGTACAGCCTCGCGCTGAGCAAGCGATGCCGGTTGCTGGCCGCGGTGCAGGTTTCGACCTGTTGTCTTTGCGCCGGAAGACCGCGATCACGATGTGGACCTCTCCAGCACTGCTGCCGGCACCTGCGGTGGCCCTCGATACCGGCGGGCGGCATTCAGGATCTGGATCGGCACACCAGCAGGCACATCCGGTGGAGTTGCTCTCATCCCGAAGGCGAGGTTGTTCGCGGTGATGGCCGGCCCGTCACGACGGCAGTTGCTTTGGCAGCGCACGTTGTTGTGACCGAGGCAGTATTCGAGACATGACTGGTTGTTGTTGCCGAAGCAGTGGGACGTGCACGCGCGGTTGTTGTTTCCCTGGCAGTACGTGGTGCACCAGTAGAGGTTGTTGTTGGTGCAGTAGTCCCTGCAGAACGGCGACCTGTTGATGCAGGTCGCGCAGCTCCATGGATTCACGGCTGGAGGAGTGGGCTGGGGCGTCGGCCTGGCGGTGGGCTTCGGCGTCGGGTGGCTGCGAGGTTTCGCCGTGGGACGAGGCTTTGGTGCGGTCGTCGGACGCGGCGTGGCGACAACGGATGGTGATGGCGACGCAATCGGCCGGCGATCAGAGAATGTCGGCGCCGGAGTTCCAGCCGCAGTGATGTCGCGTGCCCGGAGCAGGCTGGTTGCGTTCGGGAGCGCAGTTGGGCCCGCGAGGGCGCCGACGGTGACCACCGTGGCCGTGGCCGCGCTGATCGCACCAGAACCGATCCACGAGCTGAGGCGGCCGAGCTCGGACCAGAGCCGGACGAGAGCCGGGATCTGTCCGAACCATGCGCTGAAACCGATCGTTCGCCAGAGACGGCCAACGGAGATGTTCAGAAATGCGCGCACGACCGCGGGGTCAAGCTGCGTGCCCGCCACCCGTGTCAACTCTTGACGCGCGGCGGCGATGCTCATCGCGCGTTTGTACGGTCGCGGTGCCGTCATGACCTCATAGACGTCCGCGACCGCGACGATGCGCGCTGCGAGCGAGATCTCCGTCCCTTTCAGCCGGTTCGGATACCCGGTGCCGTCGTAGCGTTCGTGATGCTCGACAACCGCACGGCCCCACTCGCCAAGCCAGGGCAGGAGCGGTGCCACGAGACGTGCTCCTTCCGCAGGATGGCGATGGAGGATCTTCCACTCCTCGTCGTCCGGCTGTCCCGGCTTGTTCAGGAGGGCGACCGGCACCTCGAGCTTGCCCACGTCGTGCAGCAGCGCCGCCCACCGCAAGCGGGCCTGTCCGCTTTCATCGACCTTCAACTCATCAGCGATGAGGTCGGCGAACACACGAACCCGTTCTGAATGGCCGCGCGTCGCTTTGTCGTGCACGCTGAGCGCAAGCACGAGCTCGATCACCGATTGCATCCCCTGCGCGTCATCGCTGTGTCCGGATGCGCGTGCCGCAAGCAACTGCTCCTGGAGGTGGCGGGGCGACCCAGTCCTGCGCGCGACGGCAAAACGCGCGGGTGCTTTGTCCGGAAAGAGCAGCGACACGTTGAGGAGGGCCGCCAGCGGCAGCAGGCGGCGCGCGGCGCGCTCGAAGAGGACGAGCGTCACGAACGATCCGGCAGCGACGATGACAATCCAGAGCGCGGCGCTCCATGGGCCGCTCGCGCGGGGGAGGACGGCGCTGATGACGACGGCGATGGCGAACGACGCCAGAATGGGACCGAAGAAAATCCCCAGGCGTAGGGCACGACTCAGCGCAGGCCGTCGCTCCCAACGGTCCTCGGTTTCGGTGCGAACTGGGTGTTGGCGTCGTCGCAGCTGCATCCCCGGGCTCCCTCGACTTCTCTAAGAACGGACTACGACATCGGAGTGATCAGCCTCGCAGTCGCGTTCTCGCGCTCATTCGCACAGCCCGTGACGATCGTGTGCCGAACTTTAGGTGGTCACAAATACGCACAGCCGATCGCTGGATCGATTCCAGTATTGGATCTAAACTAGAGGGCATGCCTGGCGGGACATCCGGTGACAACGCTGCGCTCCTGCGCAGTCACGACATGCAGGTCACGGCGCAACGCCTGGCGGTCCTGCAGGCAGTCTCGGACCGGCCGCACAGCACGGCGGACGAGATCGACAAAGTGGTGCGAGCCGCAATCGGCGCGATCTCGCCGCAGTCGGTCTACAACGCCGTCGGTACGCTCGCCGAGAAGGGCCTCATCCGGCGCATCCAGCCGGCCGGTTCGCCGGCACGCTTCGAGAATCGCGTCGGCGACAACCATCACCATCTCATCTGCCGGGACTGCGGCCGCGTGACCGACGTCGAATGCGCGGTCGGCCACGCCCCGTGCCTGACGGCCGCCGACGACGCGGGCTATGTGATCGATGAAGCCGAGGTTGTCTACTGGGGCCGGTGTCCAGAATGCATCACGACGGACGGGAGTGCCCGATGACAACCGACAAGTGGGAAGCAACACCGAGACAGACGGAGGATCGACGTGTCTGACACCAAAACTGCAAATACCCCGGGGCCACAGATCGAGCGCATTCGTTCGAACCGCGACTGGTGGCCGAATGCCTTGAATCTCAGGCCGCTCGACCAGCCTTCGTCGCGTGCGAACCCGATGGGCGAGGATTTCAACTACGCGGCCGAGTTCAACAGGGTCGACCTTGACGCCTTGAAGCAGGACGTCATGGCGGTGATGACGACGTCGCAGGCCTGGTGGCCGGCCGACTACGGTCACTACGGCCCGCTCTTCATCCGCATGGCGTGGCACAGCGCGGGGACGTACCGGATCGCTGATGGCCGCGGCGGTGGCGGCTCCGGTGCGCAGCGTTTCGCTCCGCTCAACAGCTGGCCCGACAACGCGAACCTCGACAAGGCGCGCAGGTTGCTGTGGCCGGTCAAGCAGAAGTACGGCCGAAGCGTCTCGTGGGCCGACCTGATGATCTTCGCCGGTAACTGCGCGCTGGAGTCAATGGGCTTCACAACGTTCGGCTTCGGCGGCGGCCGCGAGGACATCTGGGAGCCTGACGACGACATCAACTGGGGCGGCGAAGCGACGTGGCTCGGCGATGAGCGCTACTCGGGCGACCGGCAGCTCCACGCTCCGTTCGGCGCAGTGCAGATGGGCCTGATCTACGTGAACCCCGAGGGCCCGAATGGCATCCCGGACCCGCTTACGGCGGCACGCGACATTCGCGAGACGTTCGGGAGAATGGCGATGAACGACGAGGAGACGGTTGCGCTCATCGCCGGCGGTCATACCTTCGGCAAAACGCACGGTGCGGTCAAGGGCGAGTACATCGGAGCAGAACCCGAGGGCGCGGGCCTCGACCAGCAGGGACTCGGCTGGCGCAACTCCTTCGGGACCGGCGTCGGTGACGACGCGCACACCAGCGGGCTGGAGGGCGCTTGGGCGAACAACCCTGTGCACTGGGACAACGGCTTCTTCGACAACCTGTTCGCATACGAGTGGGAGCTGACGACGAGCCCTGCCGGTGCGCAGCAGTGGATTCCCACGGACTCGTCGGCGCAGGGCAATGTGCCCGACGCGCATGACACGTCGAAGCGGCACGCGCCCGTAATGCTGACGACGGACCTCGCGCTCAAGGTCGACCCGATCTATGCACCGATTTCGAAGCGCTTCCATGAGCACCCGGACGAATTCGCGCTTGCGTTTGCGAAGGCCTGGTACAAGCTGACGCACCGCGACATGGGACCGGTCACGCGCTACCTCGGCCGGCTCGTGCCGTCGGAGCACGAGATCTGGCAGGACCCGGTTCCCGCGGTGGACCACGCGTTGATCGACGACGCCGACATCGCCGTCCTCAAGAGCACGATCCTCGCTTCAGGACTGTCCATTCCCCAACTGGTGACAACCGCGTGGGCGTCGGCCGCAACGTTCCGTGGCACCGACAAGCGGGGCGGTGCGAACGGTGCGCGCATTCGCCTGGCACCGCAAAAGGATTGGGACGTCAACAACCCGGCTGGGTTGGCGACCGTCCTCGACACGCTCGACGGCATTCGGCTGGCCTTCAACGGAGCCCAGACGGGCGGCAAGCAGATTTCGCTCGCGGACCTGATCGTTCTCGGGGGATGCGCCGGCGTTGAGCAGGCAGCGAAGGACGCCGGACACGACGTGACAGTGCCGTTCACTCCCGGACGCACCGACGCATTGCAGGAACAGACCGACGTGGAATCGTTTGCCGTCCTCGAGCCCACGTTCGACGGATTCCGCAACTACATCAAGGAAGGGCACACGTTGCCGGCAGAACACCTTCTGGTGGAGCGCGCGAATCTCTTGACGTTGACCGCGCCGGAGATGACGGTGCTCATCGGCGGCCTCCGCGGTCTCGGCACCAACTTCGGAGGATCCACGCACGGCGTGTTCACCACCCGGCCGGGGAAGCTGACAACCGACTTCTTCGTCAACCTCCTCGACATGAACACGGTCTGGTCGGCATCCGACTCCTCCGACGCCTACGAGGGTCGCGATCGGACCACGGGCACGGTCAGGTGGACCGGCACCGCAGTCGACCTCGTCTTCGGGTCGAATTCGCAGCTCCGCGCCATCGCCGAGGTATACGCGAGTAACGACGCAGACGCGGCGTTCGTGCGTGACTTCGTCGCTGCGTGGGACAAGGTCATGAACCTCGATCGGTTCGATCTCGCCTGATTACGCGGTTGGTTGCAGGGCCTCGGCGCACGCGTCGACGCCCTGCAACGTCCGCAACAGCAAAGCCGTCAGACAGAACGGTTTCACCAGGGAAGCACCAATGACCAGCCCAGCGCTCGATGCATCCGCCCGTGAGGCACTCGCCAGAGGCGGACGAATCGACATCACAACGACCGGCCGCACGACCGGACAGGCACGCCGCATCGAGATCGTTTTCCACAACGTCGGCGGCCGTCTGTACATCAGCGGGATGCCGGGCTTCAAGCGCAGCTACATCGCGAACCTGTCCGCCAATCCCCACTTCACGTTCCATCTCAAGGATGGCGTCACGGCCGACCTGCCGGCGACGGCACGGATCATCACGGACGAGGCCGAGCGTCGCGAGGTCATGCCGCACATCGCGCGTGCGTGGAAGCGCGACGATGTCGACGTCATGGTGGCCGACAGTCCGCTGTTCGAGGTGACGCTCGACGGTCTCGCCGCATGACCACTGCGAGCAACTAGCCTCTCGAACCGTCCGATACCCTCCGCGTTCGCAGAGGAGGAGACCGTGCCACGCCTCACATTCCCGGTTGACGAACTGCTGACGGTCATCACTGAGACACCGCGTCGCATCGCGGGCGTCACCGTGGGTCTCCCCGAGGCGGTCCTCCACGCCGCACCAGCGGGCGAGTGGTCGGCGAACGACGTTCTCGCCCACCTCCGCGCCTGCGCCGATGTGTGGGGTGACAACATCGCCAGAATCGTCGCTGAAGACAAACCGACGATCAGGGCCGTCAACCCTCGCACCTGGATCAA
Organism: Candidatus Dormiibacterota bacterium; assembly: GCA_036521195.1. Classification (GTDB taxonomy): domain Bacteria; phylum Chloroflexota; class Dormibacteria; order Aeolococcales; family Aeolococcaceae; genus Palsa-851. The sequence goes on along the minus strand of DATDID010000050.1, from coordinate 12,037 downwards.
GAGCACCGACTACAACGAAAGGAAATTTCACCCGTCGTTGCGCGCCTTTGCGAAGCAGCGGACGGCGCTTCTGGCGGTGCTGCAGACGCTGGCGCCACGTGACTGGTCACGTACTTCGATCGTCCTGGGTGGGGGAAGCCCGCTCGAGCTGACCGTCATGGATTACGCGCAGCGGCTCGCACGCCATGAGCGCCCGCACGTCAAGCAGATCGCGCGCGCCGTCCAGGCGATGCAACGCTGATGACCCGCATGACTTGCCATTCGGGCTGGCCTGCCATATGATACTTGCCAGCAAGCAAGTATTCTGGAGTCAGCGCTGAGCACGAACACCAAACCGCAGCCCGAGACGAGCGGCGAACTCAACGCCGCCCGCCTGCGGAGCGCCGTCACCCGCATGTCCCGGCGGCTTCGGCCGACGGCTGCGGCCGGTTCGCTCACCACGACGGAAGTCGATGTGCTTGTCGCCGCGGAAAAGCAGGGTCCGGTCCGCCTGTCCGATCTGGCCGGCTTTGCTGGTCTGAATCCAACCATGCTTTCCCGCCTCATCCCGCGGCTGGAGGAAGCTGGGCTCATTCGCCGGATGGACGACGAGGTGGATCGGCGCGTGTGTCGGGTCATCGCGACCGACAGAGGCAGTCGCCTGCTCGAGCGGATCCGTTCGGAGCGGAACGACGCGCTGTCGCGGCGTCTCCGTGACCTGGACGCCAGCGAGCGTGACGCTCTCGCCGTCGCGCTGCCCGTCCTGGAGGAGCTCGCGGAGCGGTTGCGCGAGCCGGTCCCGCTCACGATGAGCAGGAGCAGATGAGTTGAGTCGCGTCGTCGCCATCAGCAAGCGAACCTTCTCTGCGCTTGCCATTCCGAACTTCAGGCTCTTCTTCTTCGGCCAGAGCACATCGCTCGTCGGGACGTGGATGCAGTCGGTCGCGCAGTCGTGGCTGGTCTTCACGGTCACGCATTCGGCCACGGCGATTGGATTTGTCCTTGCGTTGCAGACGCTGCCAGTGCTCCTCCTGGCGCCATACGGCGGGGTCATCGCCGACCGCGTCAACAAGCGCCGTCTCCTCATCGTTCTGCAGTCCCTCATGGGTGTCCAGGCGCTCGTTCTCGGTCTCCTCGCCGTGACGCACGTCGTCGTCTTCTGGGAGATCTGCGTGCTCGCGATGATCCTGGGACTCAACAACTGTTTCGAGACGCCGGCACGGCAGGCATTCATGCTCGAGATGGTCGGGCCCGAGCAGGTTCGCAACGCCGTGAGCCTCAACTCGACCATAGTTAATGCCGCGCGCGCCGTCGGGCCGGCGATCGCCGGTTTGCTGATCGCCACGCTGGGCGTCGGCGTGTGCTTCCTGGTGAATGCCGCCAGCTTTATCGCGGTCGTCTACTCGCTGACTGCCATGAATCCCAAGGCGTTGAAGCCGAGTCCCCCGGCACAACGCGCGAGAGGGCAGCTCCGCGAGGGACTCCGCTACGTGGCACGGGCGCCCCGTCTCTGGGTGCCGCTGCTGATGGCCGGCATCGTCGGCCTGTTCGCGTACGAGTTCCAGGTGACCTTGCCGGTCCTCGCCAAGCAAACCTTCGGGGGCAACGCGGCGACGTACGGTTTCCTCACGGCCGCGATGGGCTTCGGCGCCGTCTTCGGGGGTCTCATGACCGCCGCTCGTGGCCGGCCCGGTATCAAGACGATGACCTCCGCCGGCACCGGGTTCGGGGTGGCGATGTTGTGCGTCGCGCTCGCGCCGTCGCTTGCCATCGGGTTCATCGCCATGGGCGTCACCGGGTTCGCGGCCATCACGTTCATGGCGACCGGCAACTCGACGCTCCAGCTCGAGGCCAAGCCGTCGATGCGGGGACGTGTCATGGCACTGTGGGCGGTGGGCTTCATGGGGTCGACCCCCATCGGCGGCCCGCTGATCGGCTGGGTCGTCGAGGTCGCCGGCGCACGCACCGGCATCGCCGTCGGCGCGGTCTCGTGCCTCGTCGCGGCAGGGATCGGGCTGTTCGCGTGGCGCAGGCTGGGCATCGGCGAGATCCGCCGTTCGGTCCTTCCCGCGGCCGATGACAGACCCGTCGCGCAGATCCCGATTCCCCTGGTCGCCGCAGAGGCGGACTGACCCGGATCAGACCCGAGTGGCGTCCGATGGAGGCGGCTTGGCATACTTGACCATCCCACTCACCTTTTCGAAACCGGTCGCGCCGGACGCGGCGCCACACGCGCAACCAGGAGGACCCCGATGACCATCTCGCTCGGCAGCACCGCGCCGAACTTCGACGCCGAGACCACCCAGGGCAAGATCAACTTCCACGACTGGATGGGCGACTCCTGGACGGTGCTCTTCTCGCATCCCAAGGACTTCACACCGGTCTGCACCACCGAGCTCGGGGCCATGGCGAACATCCAGCCAGAGTTCGACCGCCGCGGCGTCAAGGTCATCGGCCTGTCGGTCGACCCCCTCGACAAGCACGAGCGTTGGGCCGACGACATCGAGGAGACGCAGGGCGCTCGTCCGACCTACCCGATCATCGCCGACGGCGATTTCAACGTGGCGAAGCTCTACGAGATGCTCCCCGCGAGCGTCTCCGGTGACCCCGGGCAGCGGACGCCCGCGGACAACCAGACGGTTCGCAACGTGTTCGTGATCGGCCCGGACAAGAAGGTCAAGCTGATCCTCGTCTACCCGATGACGACCGGACGCAACTTCGACGAGGTCCTTCGCGTGATCGACTCGCTGCAGCTCACCGCGAAGCACCGCGTCTCGACCCCGGCGAACTGGAAGCAGGGCGACGATGTGATCATCGCGGGCTCCGTCTCCGACGACGAAGCCAAGGACATCTTCCCCGGGTACAAGGCTCCCAAGCCCTACCTGCGGATCACCCCGCAACCGAAATAGGCGGAGACGAGACGGCCGAAGCCGCTGAGCCCGGCGTCGAGCAGCTGCTCAAGCGCGCCGGCGCGATTTCGTATCTGCACATCCCCGCCGTGGATGTGCACGAGGCTGCACGCTTCTACGAAGCCGCGCTCGGGTGGACGGTCCGCGACCACGACGACGACCGGCCGACCTTCGACGACGGCAGCGGACACGTCAGCGGCGCGTGGATGACCGATCAGGCAGTTGTGCGCGAGCCCGGCCTGATGCTCTTCATCTACGTCGACGCCATCGACGATGTCGTGGCACGGATCGCCGCCCACGGGGGCGAGGTCGTGCGGGCTCCGTATGCCGAGGGCAACCTTCTGGTCGCGACGTTCAGAGATCCGGCGGGCAACATCCTCGGACTCTGGCAGGAGGTGGTTGCGAACTAGCAAATCACCGTACGGACGCCGGCTGCCCGGTTCCGTTCGATCTGATCTCCGGTAGAATCAGATCCGCGCGCCAGCGGCACTCAAGTCCAGTGAGGCCCCGACGGCTGCGGGTGCGCCATCGACGCCTTGGTCCCGACCGACCAGGCACACCGCCGCCGTCCATCGAGAGCAGCTGCATGACGAACGCGAACGGTCAGGAAGGTCGGCGCCCACCGGTCCCTGCCCGGCATCCGGTCGCGCGCTCCGCACATGGAGACGAGCGCATCGACGATTACGCCTGGTTGCGCAACCGTGACGATCCTGCGGTCATCGCGCACCTCGAGGCGGAGAACGCATGGACCGAGGCCGCGCTGTCGCATGTCGCTCCTCTCCGCGAGCGTCTGTACGCGGAGATGGTGGGGCGCGTTCAGCAGACCGACGTCGGTCCTCCAGTTCGCCATGGACCGTACGTCTACTATCGGCGCACCGTCGACGGCAGCCAGTACCCGGTGCACTGCCGGCGATTGCGTGACAGCGGCGACGAACAGGTCCTGCTCGACGAGAATGTCGTTGCGGGCAAGAGCGGCTACTTCCATCTCGGTGATGCGGAAGTGAGCCCCGACCACGCGATTCTCGCGTACACGGTCGACTTCACCGGCGCCGAGCGTTACACGCTGCGCTTTCGCACCATCGACACGGGCGTCGATCTCCCGGACGTGCTGGTGGGGGTCTCGTACTCGCTTGCGTGGTCGAGCGACTCGACGCACGTGTTCTACACCCGCCCTGATGCGGCGATGCGGCCGTGGCAGATATGGCGGCACCGGGTCGGCGCTGCGAACGACAGCGATGTGCTCGCGTACCAGGAGGACGATCAGCGTTTCTACGCATCGGTCTCACGCACGCGAAGCGGTGCGTACATCCTCGTCTCGGTGAACAGTCAGATGACCAGCGAGGTGCATCTGCTCCGCGCGGACCATCCGACGGATGCAGTCTCCATCGTCGAACCGCGCCGACACGGTATCGAGTACGCGGTGGATCATCACGACGAGCGGCTGTTCATCGTCACCAACGACGAAGCGCTCAACTTCCGGCTGGTGACTGCTCCCGTTGCGACCCCGGGGCGCGACCACTGGACCGAAGTGATGCCGCATCGGGCGGATATCAAGCTCGAAGGCGCCGACCTGTTTGCCCGTCACGCCGTACTCTTCGAGCGCGCCGACGGGCTGCGCAGGATCAACGTGATGCGGCTGAGCGATGGGGAATGCCATGTCATCGATCAGCCCGAGGTCGTGTATGCCGCATCACCGGGAGCGAACCCGGAATGGGAGACGGATACCCTCCGCTTCGAATACACGTCGCTCGTCACGCCGCGCTCGGCGGTCGACTACGGGATGGAGTCTCGCGAGCGCGTGCTCGTCAAACAGGAGCCCGTTCTCGGCGGATATGACCCGGCCGACTACGTCACGGGGAGGCTCTGGGCGACCGCGAGCGATGGCACGAGGGTCCCGATCTCGTATGTGCACCGTCGCGACACGCCGCTCGACGGCACGGCGCCCGCGCTGCTGTACGGCTACGGTTCGTACGAGATCTGCATCGATCCCAGGTTCAACGCTGACCGGCTCAGTCTCATCGACCGAGGCTTCGTCTACGCGATCGCGCACATCCGTGGTGGCGGCGAGCTCGGTCGCCGGTGGTACGAGGACGGCAAGCTCCTCCACAAACGGAACACGTTCACAGACTTCTGCGCGTGTGCCGACTATCTCGTCGAACAGCGTTTCACCAGCCACGCCCGCCTCGCCATCCGGGGCGGCAGCGCCGGTGGGTTGCTCATGGGTGCCGTCGTCAACCTGCGTCCGGATGTGGCGGCTGCTGTGGTCGCCGAAGTGCCGTTCGTCGACTGCCTGACGACCATGTTCGACCCCGACCTGCCGCTGACCATCGGTGAGTACGAGGAGTGGGGCAACCCTGAGGACGCGACGGCGTACGCCTACATGCGCTCGTACTCACCGTACGACAACGTGCAGCCCGGGAAACACCCGGCGTTGCTCGTCACGGGAGGGCTCAACGACCCGAGGGTCGGATTCTGGGAGCCGGCGAAATGGGTTGCCCGACTTCGCGATGGGGCAGAGGGCACCGCGCCGATCCTCCTGAAAACCGAGCTTGGTGCCGGGCACGGTGGGGCGTCGGGACGATATGACTCGTGGCGCGACGAAGCGCTGGTGCTGGCGTTCGTCATCGATACCGTGGCATCAGCAACCAGCAGCGAGGTGGCGTCATGAATCCCGAGGATCAATTCGACACGCATCTGGACATCCGCTTTGCGCCGCTCGAGCTCATCGACGTGCAGGCGCTCGTGGACGCGACCACGCATCCCTGGTACAACCAGACACTGTGTCGCGTCAACGATTGCGTCATGCGGCTCGGCGTGGTGCAGGGTGAGTACATCTGGCACAAGCACGACGACGAGGACGAGTTCTTCTTCGTTGTCGAGGGGGCACTGTCGATGGATCTCGAGGATCGGACCGTTGAGCTGGCGCAACGTCAGGGTTTTTGCATCCCCAAAGGAGTCAGGCACCGCCCGCGCGCGGCCGAGCGCACCGTCATCCTGATGGTGGAAGGGGCCGGCATCGTTCCGACTGGCGACGCCTGACGAGGGTCAGTCCCCGAGCGCGCCCGCGATGATCTCGCCGATCTCCTCATCCGAAAGCGCCGCCGCATCCTCAGGAGTGAGGCGGATGGTACCGGTGCTCGTGAGGAGCTTGGGGTGCTGCGACAGCACCGCGGACGGGCGGTTCTTCATCCAACCGTAGATCGACACGCCGTGCTTCCAGACGCCGACGTTGAGGCGGCCCTTGCCGACTCGATACGTCGGCATGGAATAGGCCATCCCCACGGTGGCATCGGGGTGCAGTGTCCGGGCGAGCCTGTCGATACGGTCGAACATGGGACGGTACTCCGGCGGGATGCCGTCGACGTACGTCTGCCAGGCGTCGGACTGAACGCTGTGGTCGGTCACGGCCACGATTCTGCACGAACTGGCTCCGGCATGCCATCGACCACTGTTCCCGGAGTGAACCGATGGCGAGTCTCGCCACCGGGAGACACGGTGATGCCGCCCGAACCGACGCATCGCCACACGCCCGATTCCCACAGCGCGCACGTCCGCTCGTCGATACCGATGAGCACCGCTTCCGGGAGGGCCGCGCGCGCTGACGGGAACCAGCGTGACCCGAAGGTGTTGTGGTGCGGAAGCACCGCCGCGTTCGGGACCACGGCGAGCCCCGGAACCGGGCGCCGATGCGCACTCCCGGGGAGGGTCTGCCGGACGAGCACGTGCTCACAAAGCGCCATCGCGCCTGCAGACGATCCGGCAAGCACCCCACCACTGTGCCACGCCGCGATGAGTGCGTCGCCGACCGGCGTCGCGCGCAGTACGGATGCGACGAGTCCCGGGTCGCCTCCCGTGATGTACACGAATGCGGCCTCGCTCGCCGTTGCGGCGGTCGTGCTCGACCGTGCCTGAACCCTGGTGTAGGCGCGAAGCTCCACGACGTCGAGGTGAAACTGTTTGAACCACGCAGTCGCCTGCCGCACGGCGGCCTCTGGATGTGACCTCGCGGCGGCCGTCGCCACGACGTATGCCGGACCTCTTCCGCGAGCTGCCGCAGCAAGGATTTCGTCCTGTGGCTCGTTCCCCGGATGGAATTCGTCCCCGCCGACGAGCGCGAGCAGGCCGGGACCGCTCATCGCGTCAGGGGTCGGTCCCGGCCTGTCGGGGTCGCGTCAGTGAGCCGGCAGCTCGTCAGGGTCGATCGGAGGACTCTGGAGGTCCTCGTCCTGATGCTCTGCCGGGGTACCGGCATCGCCCTCATCAGAGTCCGTGTCGTCGTCGTCATCGCCGTCCGCGTCCGGATCCACCACGGTCTCGCCGGTCAGTGTCTCCAAAGCCATAGTTCAGATCCCTCTTGTCCTGTTAAGACATACCGCGCGCTGCGTTCAGTGCAGCGCGCGGTACGAGTAACGACGTTTCGGAGCCGGTTTCAGTAGTAGTGGGCGCGTCCGCCGACCGCGTGGCCGGCCATGCCCATAACCGCGAGCACCAGCCCGATGATCAACAGGATTACACCGATGGTCCACAGCACCGGAATCCCGACGAGGAGACCGATGATGGCCAGGATGACGCCCAGAACGATCATGTGCCGCTCCTTTGTGAGGTCGTTTGACGAATCTAGAGCACCATATCAGCTATCGCATCTAATGACAACTGCGCTATCACTTTGATCTTGGGCTGAGCCCGCAAATCGCCCGATTGCGTCGTTCGCCCCGATAGCCTGGAGCTCGCTGCGGGCGATGGCAGTGGCGGTCCCGGTGCCGGTGATCGCCAGTGGGGGAGCGGGCGGTCCAGAGGATCTCCGCCTTGCGCTGACCGATGGCCGCGCCGACGCCGCGTTCGCGGCCACCATCTTTCGTTTCGATGCCTTCCCGGCCTAACGGCGGCATCGCGACACGCACGAGGCCCGGCTGGGCGGTACCATCGAACGCATGTTCGCATGGCTCGAGGATCTGACAGAGGCTCAGCGGGAGGTGGTCACCCATGACGGAGGTCCCCTCCGGGTGCTCGCCGGCGCCGGGACCGGGAAGACGACGACCCTGTCGGCCCGCGTTGCGTGGCTCCTCGCTACCGGAACGCCACCCGAGCGGATCCTCCTGCTGACCTTCACGAGGCGGGCAGCCCGCCAGATGGTCACGCGCACATCGGCGCTCCTGACCGCGATCGGCATGGACCGCTCAGCCGGCTATCCCGCCGGACGGGTCGTTGGTGGCACCTTCCACGCGATTGCGCACCGAACGCTGCGCAGGTTCGCATCGACGCTCGGGATTTCCGAGGGTTTCTCGATCCTCGATGCCGCCGACGCGGCCGACGTCATCGACCTGGTCCGCGACGAGCAGGGCCACGCCGAAGCGACGCGCCGGCGCTTTCCGCGCAAAGGGCTGCTTGTCGACCTCTATTCCACGGCGGTGAACACCGGCCGGCCGCTCTCGCTGGTCGTCCCCGAGATCGCTCCCTGGGCCGATGACTTCATCGATCCCATTGCGGAGATCTGCCGCGGTTACGTCCGCCGCAAGCGCGCGGCGGGGCTGGTGGATCTCGACGATCTGCTGCTGCTCTGGCGGGCAGCCGTGCAGGACGAGCGTCTCGGCCCACGGCTCGCGAAGGCGTTCGACCACATCCTCGTCGACGAGTATCAGGACGTGAACGAGCTCCAGGTCGATGTGCTCCGCGGATTGCGCATCGGCGATGCACGCATCACGGTGGTCGGCGATGACGCGCAGGCGCTGTATTCGTTTCGCGCTGCCGAGCCGCGGCATATCCTCGAGTTCGACAAGGTGTTCCCCGGCGCCAGGACCGTCGTGCTCGAGACCAACTACCGCTCGAGTCAGCAGATTCTCGACGTGGCGAACGCTGTCGGCGCTGAAGCCAGTGTCGGTTTCTCGGCCGTGCTGCAGGCAGCGCGCCTCGCCCCCGGAGCATCACCGCAGGTGGTGCGCTGTGCGGACGAGGACGCGCAGACCGAGGCGATCTGTGAGCGAATCCTCGCCCATCGTGAGGCGGGGATCGCCTTGCACGAACAGGCTGTCCTCGTGCGCGCGGCGCACCACTCCGCGCTGCTCGAGCTCGAGCTCGGTGCCCGACGCATTCCTTACGTCAAATACGGCGGACTGCGGTTCGTCGAAGCTGCGCACGTCAAGGATCTGCTCGCCGCGTTCCGCCTTGCTGACAACCCCAACGACGTCATCGCGTGGTTTCGATTGCTGCAACTGTTGCCGGGCGTTGGTCCCGCGACCGCTCGACGCGTTGCCACGACGCTCGGACTCATCGGCGCCGAACGCGACCAGGTCACGGACGGCGATGTCATGCGTCGCTGGCCGCTCGCGGCGCTCGAGCTGCCGGTCGTGGCGCAGCCGGCCGCCGCGTTGGTTGTGGAGGCACTCGTTGCACGTGCGGAGGAGTCGGTTGCGACACACGCTGAGCGCCTGCGCGTCGCCGTCGCACCACTCATCGAAGCGGCATATCCGGAACCCGGCGCGCGGCTGGCTGATCTGGACACGCTTGTGGCCGCGGGTACGAAAGCGGCACGGCTCTCCGACGTGGCAGCCGACAACGTTCTCGAGCCGCCGCGATCGACGTCGGCGCTCGCTGGACCGCCGAGCGTTGATGAGGACTGGCTCGTCGTTTCGACGGTGCATTCGGCGAAGGGTCTCGAGTGGGATGTCGTGCACGTGTTGCACGTGACCGACGGCAACATTCCGTCGGACATGGCGCTGGGATCGGATGCCGGTCTCGAGGAGGAGCGGCGTGTCTTCTACGTGGCGCTCACGCGTGCTCGCACGGCGCTGCATCTCTACGTCCCCGAGCGATACCACCATCATCCACGTGGCCACGACGACCGCCACGGCTGGGCGCAACCATCGCGATTCCTTACCGATAGCGTGCGCAGCCACTGTGAGGAGGTGTCGGATCCCGCGAATCGATCTGATCCCGCGGCTGAGGACGCGGGCGAGGCGATGGAGCGGGTGGGCGTGGTCCTCGACGCGCTATGGACGTAGATGCATCAGCAGTTGAATACGAAAGTTGACTTGGTAAGTAGGGTTTCGGTAGGATGCCGCAGAACATGAACTGCGCGTCCGTCCACATGCTGACCCGGCGCTTCTGGCTGGATTGGGGACGTATTCGCGCGGGTGTTCCGAACGGTAGCTAGTCCGCTGCGCTGAGGCACGTTGGTGCCTCGCTGTCAGTGCCGCATCGGGTCGCGGCACAGAGCAGGACAAGCCGGCTCGCGCGATCGCGCGTGAGTCATCACGAAAGTCGAGAACAGCATTCATGTCCCTTCCGGAGTCTGACCGTGTGTGATTCGTGCGGCTGCAATGGCGACATCGCCCAGATGTCAGCAGCCGAACGTGTCAAGGCGCAGGGCAACGGCCTTCGCGGCAGCATCGGGGAGGAGTTGCTCGAGGCAACGTCCGTCTTCAGCGACGACGCCGGTGTGCTCGTGAAGTTTCACGGCGTCTATCAGCAGGATGACCGCGACCGCCGCAAGGAGGCCCGCCGGCTCGGGCTCGACAAGCACCACATGATGATGATCCGCACGCGAATCCCCGGCGGGATCGTCAGTCCCGAGGCGTATCTCGCGCACGATCGCATCGCCGGTGAGTGGGGCAACGGAACGCTGCGAATCACCACCCGCCAGGATCTCCAGCTGCATGGTGTCCTCAAGGGCGATCTGAAGTCCGCGATCCGCGCCATCAATGACGGCCTGCTCACCACGCTCGGAGGATGCGGTGACGTCGAGCGCAACATCATGTGCTGTCCCGCGCCGTGGCGTGATCGCCTGCACGACGAGATCCACGCCCATCTGGCGGATCTTGTCGACGGCCTGGCGCCGGTCTCGCGCGCGTACAGCGAGATCTGGCTCGATGGTGAGCTCGCCTTGTCGACAGCATCGACACCCGACCCGCTGTATGGCGAACGCTATCTCCCGCGCAAGTTCAAGACAGCGCTCGCTATCGAGGGCGACAACTGCGTCGACATCTACGCCAACGATCTCGGTCTCGTCGCCCACGCGAGGGATGACGGCACGCTCGACGGCTTCGATGTCCTTGCCGGCGGTGGCCTCGGCCGTACCGCGAACAAGCCGAACACCTGGCCCGCGGTGGCGCAGCCGCTCGGATACATCGCAGCGCACCACGCGGTGGAGGTCGCGCGCGCCGTGGTCAGCGTGCAGCGTGATTTCGGCAACCGCGCCGACCGCCGTCACGCGAGACTCAAGCACCTGCTTGCCGACCGCGGCATCGCGTGGTTCCGGACGGAGGTCGGCACGCGACTCTCGTTTGCGATGGCACCGCCCCGGCAATTGCGCTGGGAGTCGGTCGAGGACCATCTCGGCTGGCACGAGCAGGGCGACGGTCTGCACTGCTATGGGTTGTTCGTCGAGAACGGCCGTATCTCGGACACCGAGGACGCCGGGCTTCGTTCAGCGTTGCGCGAGATCGTCGAGACGCTCCGCCCGCAGCTCCGATTGACACCGCAGCAGAATCTGCTGATCGCCAACGTCGCGGATGCGGATCGCGCGGTCCTGCGCGAGGTCCTTGCTCGGTGGAACGTCACACCGTCCGAGTCGGTGCCCAACGCCATCAGGGACTCGATGGCGTGCCCCGCGTATCCCACGTGCGGGCTCGCAGTCGCTGAGTCCGAACGCGTGTTGCCGGCGTTGATCCGCGAGATCACCGTGCTCCAGCATGATGCCGGCGTGCAGGACTCGCACGTCAGCTACCGGATGACCGGCTGCCCCAACGGGTGCTCGCGGCCATATCTCGGAGACGTCGGTTTCGTCGGAACAACGCTCGGCAAATACGATGTTTTCCTCGGCGGGGACACCGAGGGCACTCGTCTCAACGAGCTGTATGCGCGCAACGTCAGGTTGGAAGACATTCCGGGTGTGCTCCGCGGACCGATGTTCGAGTACGCGCGGACGCTGCGGGCCGGAGAGGGTTTCGGCGACTGATGCGCGCGGCAGGGCATCACGCATCTCGCCGGCCGGCACGCCGTTGAGGAGGTGAGCGCATGACGGGCGTCAGGGCGCCGGACGGGACCGCGGAGGAGATCCTGAGGTGGACGTACAAGCGGTTTCGGCGGGTGGCGCTGGTGGCGAGCTTCCAGGCGGAGTCGCTGGTGCTGATCGACCTGGCGTGCGGGATCAC
>DATDID010000049.1:0-199802 GCA_036521195.1 Candidatus Dormiibacterota bacterium | reverse complement strand
GCGTTCAAGCGCCTGGCGAGTTGAACAAACGTGTCCTGCGCGAGGTCCTCGCCCGCCGCGGCGTCACCGGTGAGGATGGTTCCAAGCGAAGCGAGACGAGTGATCTCTGCCAGATAGATCGCTTCCAGCGAATCCATCCCTGCACCCGACTTCGCCGAGCCCGCTTTGACTGCCATCGAGTGCCTCCACGCTACGACGGAGACCGCTGCAGAGCCGCTTCTCACACTCTAGATACCCCGCTGCCACGTCGCAGCCCCTATACGCGCTCAATCTCTCGGCGTGTCGCTGCGCCTCGGCGCTAAGGTCCGAAGCTCCCCGGGTGCGTGAACCCCCAGATGATGCCGAAGACGATGGCTGCAGTGGCGAGGGCGACCAGGGCCACCGGGAGCATCAGCCACGCAACGCGCCTCTTTGCTGCCCGTACGTCGGCGTCATCCATCCGATGAGCCTACGACCGCTGAGGAACCCGCACGTACTCGTCTCACGGTCAACAATCGACGGTGACGCGAGACGACGCGGTCGCGGAGCCTGCAGGCCCTGCGCTACGTGCCGGCTCCGTACTCACACGGATTCGCCCGTTCCAGGCGTTGTCTAGCTTGCGAGTAAGCCGCACGCCACTCGTCACACGAAAGGAGATTCGATGCAGCAAGCCATCTCGTCCACCAAGTCCAACCTCGCCGAGGCAGGCGACGGACGTCGCAGCCTGGGCGTCGCGAGCTCTCGCATGACGTACTCGAGGATCATCGGGGCGCTCTTCCTGTCGGGCTTCCTCGTCTACGGAGTCGGCTCCGCACTCGCGACATCCGCGACCGGCGCACCGCACTTCCTCGCTTCGATCGTCGCACATCCGGTGGTGCTCATCATCGGAGCGAGCCTGATGTTGCTGAATACCGTGGTGGACCTCGGGAAGGGCGTCTTGTTCTTCCCGATTCTGGGGCGCCACAGCAGGAGAACTGCTCTGGGCTACCTCGCAACAATGGTCGTCGAGGTCACGTTGCTGGACGTCGGAGCGATCGCTCTGTTGATGATCGTTCCGCTGAGTGGCCAGCACGGACTTGACGCGGCGGCTGCTGCAGCGCGCGGCTCAGCGCTCGTCCACACGAACGCGATGTTCTATCAGTTCGGAGAGATGACTCTGGCTGCAGGATGCGTGGCCCTGTGCGCGCTGCTCTTCCGGACCCGCCTGATCCCGCGATTCCTGGCGATCTCGGGCCTGATCGGCTATCCCATTCTCATGGTCGGTGCCATTGCTGAAGTGATCGGTATCCATGTTGGCCTCCTGCTCACCATCCCTGGCATGTTCTTCGAACTGGTCCTTCCCTTCTGGCTCTTCACGAAGGGTTTTCAGTCCGAGGCCTACCTGGGACGTGCGTCGCGCAGTGCGAACCCGACCCCAGTGGCGTAACTTCGCTTCCCCTGCCCGGTCGGGACAGTCCCGGCTGGGCGGGGCGCCGGGTCCTGGCCGCCTACACTGGCGAGGTGCCCGGATCCAAACGATCGGTCGCGGGCAGGCTGCCCGCTGAGTCAACGAGCTTCGTGGGGCGGCGACGCTTGCTGGCGGAAGTCAAAGCGGCATTCGCCAGTGCTCGCCTTCTGACGCTTGTGGGACCGGGAGGGGTCGGCAAGACACGTCTCGCACTTCGGGCGGGTGCTGATCTGCAGCGAACCATGCGCGACGGCGTCTGGTTCATTGACCTCGCGGGTCTTGACGATCCACATCTGGTCGCGAAGGCCGTGATCAGCAGCCTCGGGGTGGCGGACCAGTCAGGACAATGGCCGACCTCTCTGCTGATTTCGCACCTCGCGTCACGCGAGGCGCTGCTGATTTTCGACAACTGCGAACACCTCCTCGACGCCGTCGCTGTGTTGGCGGATGTCGTCTTGAAGGAAGCCGCCGGCGTTCGTCTGCTTGCGACCAGCCGCCAAGCGTTGGGAATCTCCGGCGAGCGCGTTGTTCAAGTACCGCCACTCACGCTGGAAGGCGAACCGGGCGCCGTGAGCAGTCATGGCGGCGCACATTCGGAGGCGGTTGCGCTCCTGATGGCCCGAGCAACAGATGCCGGCGTCGAGATCGAGGATACGCCCGCAACCCGTCAACTGTTGCTTGATCTCTGCCGTCGCCTCGATGGCATGCCGTTGGCACTCGAGCTGGCGGCTGTCAGACTGAGAACGATCGGTCTCGATGAGCTGCTCGAGCGACTGACTGATCGGTTTGCGCTCCTCACCGGTGGCAGCCGCGCAGCGCTGCCGAGGCAGCAGACGCTCCGCGCCACCATCGACTGGAGTCACGACCTGCTGAGCGATCCCGAGGCCGCACTGCTGCGCCGCCTCGCGGTCTTCCCTTCCGACATGGGACTCGATGCTGTCGAGACCGTCGCGACAGAAACAGGCATCGAACGAAGGTCGGTGCTCGAGATGCTGTCCAGCCTCATCGAGAAGTCCTTTGTGGGTCGACTGGGTTCAGCCGGCACCACACGCTACAAACTCCACGAGACGATGCGTGAGTACGCGCTCATCAAACTGCGCGACGCACAAGAGGAGCCTGCAGCAGTCAAAGCATTCGTAATCTTCTACGCCGATTTGTGTAAGGTTGCAGAGAAGGAGGCGCAGTCGCCGCAGCTCATCGAGTGGCTCAAGCGCATGGATGTCGAGGCCGACAATGTGCGCGCGGCACTTGCGCACTGCCTGCGCGGTCCCGACCACGGATTGGGTCTCTCCATGGTTGGATCACTGTTGTGGTACTGGACAGCGCGGGCGACCAGTGAAGGCGCGTACTGGCTTGATCTCTACCTCGAAAGCCGCGACGTCGGCGACACGGATGCAGCCACGGCGCGGGCGCTGTTAGCGCGCGGCTTTGTGTCGATGGTGCTGGGAGACGCGACGACAGCGGGGCCCGTGCTCCAGGAGGCAGAGACAATCGCACGCTCCACGGTCGATTCGCAGCTCCTTGCCCGGATCCTCTCTGTCTCGGCGGGTATCAGCGTGATGAGTGGTGATCTCAACGGCGCTCGCAGCCGGCTGCGCGAGGCAAAGGCGCTGGCACAAGGGTTTGACGATCCTGGCGTCGATGCGATGCTGGCGCTCACTGAGGGATTCATCGCGCTCGGCGGCGCTGACGCGGAGACCGTTGGCCGTGTCTACGCCGAGTGGGCACCGCGTGCCCGCAACCGCGGCGATCTGCAGACCCTGAGTTACCTGCTGTCTTCATATGGTTTCTCACTCCTGCAGACAGATCAACCCGACAGGGCCGGACCACTTTTGCAGGAGTCAATCGGCATCGAACTACGTCTCGAGAACAGCGACATGATCCTGTACGACCTCGACGGACTGGCGAGTCACGCGGCGATGGTGGGCAGGCTCCAGCGATCCGGTCGGTTGCTGGGTGCAGCGGAGACCCTGCAGATGCAGACCGGTATCCGCCTGATGCCGCATCTGGAACCGATCCTGGCACACGCGAGAGAGACAGTCGTCGCGTCTCTCGGAATGCCGGGGCTGGAGCTGGAGGTCGAGGCGGGCAAGCGAATGTCGCTGCACGAAGCAGTTGCCTATGCGCTTGATGAGAGGAAATCTGCACGGCGCGACGTACCGGGTGCGGCGGAGAAGGTCACGCCGCTCAGCAAGCGGGAACTCGAGATCGCCCGACTCGTTGCAGAGGGGATGAGCAACAAGGAGATCGGCGTTCGGTGCTTTCTCTCCGAACGCACCGTCGAGACCCACGTGTCGAACATCCTCAACAAGCTCGGCATCAACTCGAGGGTCGAGGTTGCGCGCTGGGTTGAGCGCGAGTTGGGTTCGGACTAGAGTAGCTCCGTGGTCGACGTTCGCAATGCGACGACGATTGCATCGACCACTCGGACCGATGGGAGCGACGCAACGCCGAACACACGGTGAATGTCGTCGGCACCGCCAGCCTCGACGAGGCATGAGAGCCGGTTATCGCCGGGGATGTAGGCGGCGCTCAGCACCCTTGGCAGAGGGCCATCGCCTCGAGCGCGCAGGCATGCCGCATCAAGGCTCGCGCTGATCCACGAGAGTTCACGCTCTGCCAGTCTCACCTTTACCTCCACCAGGTAGCACCGTGGAGTGACGTTATTCGGCGGCAGCGATGCTGCTCTCGTTCTCATAGCCTCAGATTGCCCGTTGCGCCTGCGGAAGTCGTCGGTGAGACCACCCATCGACCACGTAGCGCGGCATCGGCTGACGCGAATGCCTGCGCCCTACGTGGTGCCTCAGTGGTGGCCCTGATGACCACGACGACCGCAGCCGGAGACGATGCCAGGCATTGAGCCGGCGATCCAAGGAGAGACCCCATGGAGACAGCAACCATCGACACGCCGATCGAGCGGACACAGGACACCGTTGGCGGGACGACGATGAGAGCTGTCGTCCAGGACACGTACGGACCAGCCGAGGTCCTGCAGCTCAGGGACACCGCGATGCCGGTGATTGGCGAGCACGACGTATTGGTTCGCGTTCGCGCCGCCGGTGTGAACCCTGCGGACTGGGCGATCATGGGAGGTCTTCCGTACATCGCCCGCCCGGCACCGATGTACGGGTTGCGCGCGCCAAAGAACGGCGTTCGGGGCACCGATGTCGCAGGTCATGTCGAAGCCGTCGGCTCCGCGGTGACACGTTTCAGCCCGGGGGACGAGGTGTTCGGCTGGTGCCGCGGCGCTTTCGCCGAGTACGCGGCTGCGGCCGAGGATGGGCTCGCACGCAAGCCGTCCAACCTCACATTTGAACAGGCCGCCGCCGTGCCGATGGCCGGCTCCGTCGCCATCCAGGCGCTTCGTGATCACGGCCACGTTCAATCTGGGCAAAGGGTCCTGATCAACGGTGCCGCGGGTGGCATCGGAACCTTCGCGGTGCAGATCGCCAAGTCCTTCGGTGCCGAGGTAACGGGCGCCTGCGGCACGTCAAATGCCGAAATGGTCCGATCGATTGGCGCGGACCACGTCGTCGATTACACGATCGACGATTTCACGAGCAGCGGCGAGCGCTACGACGTCATCCTTGACAACATCTCAAATCGATCGCTGTCCGACCTCAGAGGCGCACTCACCGCAACCGGGATGCTCGTGGCCAATGGCGGACAGTTCCAGAACCGTTGGTCCGCGGGCGCTGGTCGCCTTATCAAGGCGATGGTTACCTTTCGATTCGTGAGTCAGCGGCTGGGGCGATTTATCGTTGCGCAGAAGCATGACGACCTCGTCGCACTGACAGGTCTGATCGAGACGGGCCGAGTCACTCCGGTCATCGATCGAACCTACGCGCTGAGCGAAACCGCCGCCGCGCTGGACTACGTGGGGACTGGACACGCCCGAGGAAAGGTCGTGATCAGTGTCTGACGCACCTATCCCTCGGTAAGGACAATGTCGAAATTCCGGATGCGCTCAGGGTCGCTGATCAGATTGATCTCGACGATGGTACCGTCCGTGATTGTCATAGCGAGCACACCGCGTGGCACGCCTCCGGGAGCCCAGACGATCCCGGCCGCGTTGTCGATGGTCGCGCCCTGCAGTCCCCTCGCCCCTTTCGAGAACCACGTCGCCACGGCCACGGCGCCGTCGGCCGATTGCCTGGCTCCCCGGATGGCGGCGTCATCCGACCGCACCACAACATCGGGATCGAGCAAGCTCATCAGCGCGTCGAAGTTGCCCGCGCGCGATGCGGCAAGGAACGCTGCGGCAACCTCGCGACCGCGGGTGAGGTCCGAGTCGGCGGTGTCGTCTGCGCCGTGCAGGCGGCGCCGTGCCCGACTGGCGATCTGCCGTGCTGCGCTCGGTGACCGTCCAACGATCGGGCCGATGTCGTCGAACGGCATCGCGAAGATGTCGTGCAGCACGAACACAACACGCTCGGTCGGCGCAAGCATGTCGAGCACCACGAGCAGCGCAGACCCGACCGACTCTGCAAGGAGCGTTTGCTGCTCAGGGTCGAACTCGTCTTCGATGCCCACGATCTCGTCCGCAAGCTGGTCGCCTGCGAAGTCTTCACGCCGGAAGCGTCGCGCTCGCAGCTGATCCAGGCAGATTCTCGCCAGGACCGCAGTGAGCCATCCGCCGAGATTCTCCACCGCGCCAGCATCGGCACGACTGAGCCGCAGCCATGTCTCCTGGACGGCATCGTCCGCGTCGGCGTGCGAGCCAAGCATGCGGAGGGCAAGCGCTTGCAGCCGGGGCCGGCTGGCCTCGAACCGCTGCGTCAGCGAGTCGGTTTCGATCGTCGTCACATTTTTTCTTCGCCGTCCGTCAAAGGTGTGACGAACGAAACAGACCAAGTGTGACAAGGAGCCTGGGATGAAGCCTGCGATCGAAGCCGCCTCGTTCGATCGATGACACCTCCGATCCTTGTCACCGGCGGTACCGGCCGCCTGGGACGGCAGGTGGTGGCACGGCTGGTCGATGCCGATCGCGAGGTGCGCGTGCTCGCCCGCCACCAGCGCGACACGCCGCCACACGTGACGTTCTTCACCGGCGATCTCATGAGCGACGAAGGCGTCGACCCGGCCGTGGACGGTGTCGGGGTGATCATTCATTGCGCCACGAGCACGAAGGGTGACGCGGATGCGGCCAGGAATCTGGTGAAAGCCGCTACCCGGAACGGCAGCCCACATCTAGTGCAGCCCTCGATCGTCGGCATCGACCTCATGGCGTCATGGGGGTACGTCAAGGCGAAGCTCGAGGTCGAGCGGATCGTGGAGAACAGTGGCCTGCCATGGACGATCCTTCGGATCACGCAGTTCTACGACTACTGCTTCGACAATTCCCGGAAGCTCGCGAAGATCCCACTGGTAGCACCGGTGCCGGCGGGTTTTTGCGTTCAGCCGGTCGATCCCGGCGAGGCGGCGGCGCAGTTGGTCGCATTGGCCCTCGGCGAGCCAGCCGGACGTGCCCCTGACATGGCCGGACCGCACGTGTCGAGTTGGGTGGACCTGTTTCGCAGCTACCTGACCGCCACGCATCGCCGCCGATGGGTGGTTCCCGTGCGCCTCCCCGGCACCAAAGCTGTGCGCAAAGGAGCGCTCCTTCCTGCAGCGCCGCACACCGTCGGAACGAGGACCTGGGACGAGTTCCTAGCCGAGCGGATTCGCGCCCCGCGAGTGGCATGCGCACGCGGCGAGTAAGGATGCCCGAGCTGCAACGATCCGCCATCGGGGATCCGGGCCCGCTGGAGGTCGGTGTAGCGTCGATCGCAGGATGGATCCACAGCCGCCCCCGCTCGACGGGTGGCCGCCCTCGTTGCCGCCGCAGGGCTTCGGCACACCGCCGCCGCCGCCCGCCTGGCCGCCTGCCACGACACCGGATGCTTCGAGCCAGACGCATGCGTTGCGCTGGATTGTCGGCGCCGGGACGCTGCTCGCGGTCGCAGGCGTGGTGATCGTCGCCCTTGTCGGATGGCATCCGCCCGGCTCGGCTGCGATCCCGGTCGCCAAGCAGACGACGAGCCCGACGA
Organism: Candidatus Dormiibacterota bacterium; assembly: GCA_036521195.1. GTDB lineage: Bacteria > Chloroflexota > Dormibacteria > Aeolococcales > Aeolococcaceae > Palsa-851. The sequence continues at coordinate 192,347 of DATDID010000049.1, read as the reverse complement.
TCTCGGCCACGGCCCCGACGTCGGCCATCGCTCCGACCACGGCGATCCCATCGGTCGCACCCGTGTCCGCCGCCGTCGCCGAAGCCGGACGGCAGTATCTCGCCGCCGTCGCTCCCGTCAATGCCGACGGAGCTCAGCTCGACGCCGCCCTCGAAGCGGACGCGGCCTTGCCGTGCACATGCTCGCCTGGAGAATTCGAGATACGAGCCGACACGCTTGCCGTCATCCCGTTGATCAACCGCGACACAGAGGCGATGCAGGTGGTGCTCCAGATGATCAAACACGAGGTGCCTGCCGCAGCCGCTGACATCGACACCGTCGTTCTTGACAACCAGGAATACATGGAAGATCTGGGCGACGCACATAACGCATCACAGATCAAGAACGGCGCAGTTGGTCTCTATATGAATGACGCCGAAGCTGTGTACGACGCATCGCGGCCTGACTTTGCCCGGCTCCGCGTCGACCTCGGGCTGCCACCGCCACCGGGGTCATCGCCGCAGCCGTAGGAGTCGCGCGTCGCCAGCTCACACCGCGCCGGTCACGCAACTCACGAATCTGACAACGAGCCGTCACGGCTCGTCTGTCATTTGAACTACGGCGGCCCCGGTACGGCTATTTGTGTTGCTCGATGCTCACTTCCCAACGCCGCACGCCAGCGCCACGCAATCGCCGACATCGCATCCTCCCGATCTTCGCGGCGGTGCCTGTCATCGCCGTCGGCGCGCTGGCGGGATTGACGCCGCTTCGTGCCCTCGCGAGCCCACTCACTGCGGGCAGCACCCTCATCTTCGGATTCACGAACAGTGAGCAGAGCTTCGTCGTCCCGGCAGGGGCGACGCTCATGCAGGTGACCGTCGTCGGAGCCGCGGGGGGGAGTACGTATCCCGAAGGCACGCCCGGGGATAACGCCGCCAGCGGCGGTCACGGTGCTGCGGTCACCGCCGATATTCCGGCACCCACGGTCGGGAGCAACCTCTACGTCGAAGTCGGAGGCCAGCAGGTCGTTGGCGGAAACGCGACCGGCCAGGGTGGGTTCAACGGCGGCGGCGACGGCGGCCCCGGTTCAGGTGGCGGGGGCGGCGCGTCTGATCTCCGCACGGTGCCGAGCAGCGCGGGAGCATCGTCACTCGCATCGCGACTCGTCGTCGCTGCAGGCGGAGGCGGAGCGGGTTCCGGCGGCGCGGATGTCAACAGCTTCTGCTACCGGTACGGCTGCCCTCCAGGCAACGGCGGCAGCGCGCAGGCGGGGACCTCGACCGGGGCGTCAGGCCAGGCCGGCCCCAATATCGATGGAACGGCTGACTACCATTACGGTGGATACGGGTTCGTCCAGGGCGGCAACGGCGGCGGCGGCGCCACCACCGGAACCGGTGGTGCAGGCGCGACCTCTCCTGCGCCGGACCCGAGCTGCGGCTACACGGAAGGCGGCTGCACCGGCGATCCCGGCTCTGCCGGCACGAGTGGGCAGGGTGGCGACGGGAGCAACGCCGAGGCTTCCGGTGGCGGCGGTGGTGGTGGCTACTTCGGTGGTGGCGGCGGCGCCAGCGGCGTCGGCTTCACAACGTACGCAGTCGGCGGCGGTGGTGGCGGCGGGGCTGGATCGAGCTTCGTTGAAGCCGGCGCGCTCAATCCGACATTCGCGGTGGCGAGCGTTGGTGCGGAGGTCATCGTCACGTTCAACCCGACCACGGTTGCCGCGAGCTGCACGACCAACCCCGAGAGCGTCAACGCGAGCACGACATGCACCGCGACGGTGAGCAACGTCGACAGCGGTGACGCTGTCGCAGCGACCGGGACGGTCAGCTGGAGCGACGCGCAGAACGGTTCGGCATCGCCGACCTCATGCACGTTGAGCGGCGCCACCTGCTCGGTCTCCTTCACTCCTGCCGCGGGCAGCGAGGGAGTCCACCACCTGACCGCCTCGTACGGCGGAGACTCCGCGCACTCCGCCAGCAGCACGACGACCACGGTGACTGCTGCAAAGCGCAGCGACACCACCGGCGTGGCGTGCGCGCCGGCGTCAACCATCGTCGGCGTCGCAACGAGTTGCACAGCGACGGTGAGCGACACGAGTGCCGGCACAGCGATCACGCCGGGTGGAACGATGACCTGGACTTCGGCTGCCGGCACCTTCTCGCCGACGACCTGCGGCCTGTCAGCCGGCGCGTGCTCGACGGCATTCACGCCCTCTGCAGGACATGTCGGCCCTGAGACGGTCAACGCCGCCTACGGAGGCGACACCGATCACCTGACGTCGAGCGGGTCCACATCAATCGGCGTCGGCCGGCGGACTGACTCGATCAGTGCCGACTGCGGGAGTTCGAATATCACCGTCTATCTGCCCGTGACGTGCACTGTCTCGGTCACCGACACGGCATCCGGCACGACATCAGCCCCCACAGGCACCGCCTCATGGAGCATCGGCACCGGGTCTGGACAGATCGGCAGCGCGTGCACGTTTGGTGCCTCCGGTGATGTCGGCTCCTGCTCGGTGGTGTTCATGGCGACGTCCGGTGCTGAGGGCAGCATCGTGCTCGACGTCACGTACTCGGGCGACGTCGATTTCCCGGGTGCGAGCACGACGGTTGACCTCGCCGCCGGGCCGCGGACCGATACCACCGCCATCACATGCGGCGCGCTCGAAACCGGTGTGCAGGCGACATGCACAGCGACCGTCACCGACAATGACGCCGGTAACCCAACTACGCCCACCGGCAGTGTCGACTTCTCCGTCGGCGCCGGGAGCGGAACGTTTGCCACGAGCTCGTGCGCGCTCGGCAACACCGGCGCCTGCTCCGTGCTCTACACGCCGAGTGTCGCCGGACCACGAACGATGACGGCGGTATATCTCGGCGACGTGGACCACGCGATATCCCTCCGCGTCATTCAGGTCTGGTCCGCGCTCCGTTCGGTGACCGTCACCGCAGGTTGTGCAACCTCCCCGCTCGCGATTGGACCGTCCGACACTTGCACCGTGACGGTGACCGATACGGACCCCGGGCAGACGACGACACCAACCGGGACCGTCTCGTGGAATGCAACACCGGGACCGGACGCGCTGGGCGCCTCCGGGACGTGCACTCTCGATGGTTCGGGCCAGTGCAGCCTGTCATTGAGCGCCGACCCCGGCGCGACCGGAACCCAGACCCTCGACGCCACGTACAGCGGTGACTCGCTGCACGCGACCACGGATGGGACGACCACCGTCGATGTCGTTCCGCAACTCCCGACGACTGATGCGCTGACCGGAACAACGCCCGCCAACGTCGCGCTCACGCTGGCACCGACCGCTCCGACAGGTGTCGGGCCGTTCACCTACAGCCTCGTGACCACACCGAATGTTGCCGATGGTGTCGCGACGATCGATGCCGCAACCGGGGCGGTGACCTTCACGCCCGCGACGGACTTCAGCGGCATCGTCCCCACGTTCCTCTACGCAGTGACCGATCGGTACAACCAGCAGGCGCAGCAGAACGTGAACATCACCGTCACCCCGATCGCGATGCCTGATGCCGCAGCCGGGATCGCCGGCACGACGATCACCGCGAATCCCCCAACCCCGACTGGCGTTGGACCCTTCACGTATTCCCTTGTCGGCGCATCCGTCCCGTCCGGTGATGGTATTTTCAGCATTGACGCGTCGACGGGTGTGCTCTTCTTCACGCCGACCGCGAGCTTCTCAGGCAACGTCAGCGTCAGCTACGTCGTCACCGACGCATCGGGAGCCACGTCCGCACCGGCCGTCGTGCGTTTCTCCGTGCAAGCCCTGGCGATCACAGTACCGACCACCGGTGCGGGTGCGGGACTGCTCGTCTCCGGTGGGCTGGCAGTCCTTGTGGTAGGACTGCTCCTCGTCGGTCAGGCGCTCTGGTTCCGCCCCCGACGCATCCGAGGCGTCTGACTACGCGTTCTGCTCGCGGATGTTTGCCGTCTTTGTCCGGTAGGCGGGAGATGCCGCGCCGGCCTGGTCCACGACGGCTGACGACGCAGCGCTACGCCTGGCTGCGCGCCGCGATGCCGTGCGGCCAGAACGCGGCACGGCCGGTGAGAACGAGCAACGCGGGCAGGAGGAACGAGCGCACCAGGAAGGCGTCGATCACCACGCCCACGCCCATGATGAAGGCGAACTCACGGAACGGCTCCACGGGGACGAGCGCCAGCACCGCGAAACTCGCAGCAAGCGTGGCCGCTGCTATCGAGACCGCTCGCGAAGCCTGCGGGAGCGCGGCAATGACCGCGTCAGTCATGGCGCGCCCGCGCGCTTCCTCCCATATCCGGCCCATCACGAACACGCTGTAATCGGCGCCGAGCGAGACGAGGAGAACGCCGGCAGCGATCGGCACGAAGAAGGTGATGTCCGGGTACCCGAGGATCCCTTGAAACACGTCGACGAGCAGACCGATCGTTGCTGCGACAGCGAGTGCGCTTGAAGCGATGAGAAGCAACGGCGCAAGGACTGCGCGGAAGTACAGCGCAAGGACGAGGCACATGAGAAACCCGGAGAGCAGCGCAACTTTCCACAACGCCGCCTCCGTACTCGCAACTGATTCGGCTGCGGTCGGCGTCGCTCCCGACCACGCCGCCGATGCGTCGCCGAGTCCAACCTCCGGCAACGCGTCGCGCACGCGTGCGTTGAGCGTCGTGTACGCCGCGATCGCGGGAGCATCGTAGGGATCGTCGCGGAACACGACGACGAACCGGACAGCATTGCCGTTCGCAGTCCGAAATAGCGTGGAAGAGTCCAGGCTCGACGGGAGATCCGCAGCACTGACCGATTCGGCGACTCCGGGGCTGTGATCGATCACCGCATCAAGGCGCGCAAGTGCCGCCGACTTGGATGCGACACCCTGCGCTTGCAGCGTCAGTGTGGTCGGAGCGAGGATGCCTGGGCCGAAGCCGGCTGCAGCAGCTGCCGCCGCCTGACTGGGTCCGCCCGTGCTCGGCAGGCCGCTGATCACGTTGGTTCCCAGCCGTGCACGTGCCACGCCGCTGCCCATAGCCACCAGCGCTGCCACTGACACAACCGCAGCGATCATCGCGACCGAGCGTTTGCTTAGCAACGCAGCCACGACCTGCCGCCCTCGTCCTGCTCCGATCGTGGTCTCGGACGCTCGTGGCGGCGTCTTCGTCTCCTTGAGACTCGGCCAGAACGCCGCGCGGCCGAGCACGCCGGCGAGCGCTGGGACAAAGGAGATCGAGACCAGTCCGGAGATGATCACGGCCGCCGCCATGCCTGGGCCGACGGCATGAAAGAAGTCGAGATTCGCCCCGATCAGTGCCACCGTCCCCGCCGCCACGGTGAGCGCTGCCGCGATCACCAAAGGCACGACGTGCGATGACGCAAGGCGAAGCGCGCGCGCACGAGGTGTCCCAGTCGAAAACCTCCCCCGCATCTCCGTGAGCGTGAACACCGAATAGTCGGTGACGACACCGAGGATGAGCACGACCATGATGGGGGCGAGTTGCGAGGGGATCTGGATAGCCAGTTCGCGTGCTCCCCACCCGATCACGTGACTCGCGGTGACATATGCAACACCCGCGCCGGCAAGCGGTATCACCGGCGCGATCGGAGAGCGGAACACGAGACCGACCAGGACGGCGATCACCGCCACCGTGACGATCTCGAGCAGCAACAGCGAGTTCTCGATGAGATTGCCCTCACTGATCTGTGCCGGGACCGAACCGGTGACCCCAACCGAGGTGCCCGCCGGATGCGGTGCGGCCGTCGCAAATCGCTCCGTGCCGTCACTGACGTCGCCGGCCTCCGCAGCCTGCGTGAAGAACAGGTACGTCACTGTGGTGGTCGATGCCCGGGCCGACTGCGGCATCAGCCCCGGGATGTTCACGAGTGGCAGGGCGAAGTCCGGCTGGCTCGCGGGCGCCGATCGCGACCGTGATGAGTCGATGGCCCGAGCCTGTTCGGCGATCTTGAGCAGCGTCGCCGGCGCGATGCCGCTGGGATCGCGCTCGACGACGACGGATTGCGCGTCGGAGAGCGACGAGCCGAAGAGGCGGTTCTCCAACGCCTGCGCTTGAATCGCCGGAGTGTTGCCGGGAACGAGATCCACCAACCCGAACCCCGCTGTCGCACCGAATGCCGGAAGGAACATGACCGCGGCAATCGCCGCAACAATCCACGCCGCGATGATCGGGAGCCCCAGGTACGCCGTGATGCCTCCGTAGAGACGCCACAGCAATGGCGCTGAAGTCGCTTCGCTGGTCATCCTGCCTCCAGCAGCTCACTTGATAGCGGTATTATCAGGTAAGCGTACCGGGGCGACGTTTGCCGGCCTTCAGCGGATCCCTTTCACTCGGAGGATCGCGCCGGCGCCGACGATGGCACAGACGCCCGCGACTGCGTACAGCACGCCGTAGCTGCCGCCGCCGATCGCCAGGATGGCGGGTGCGCACGCGGGCGCAAGGGAAAACGGCAGGGCGCCCGCGATGTTGAACACGCCGAGATCCTTGGCGTTCTGGCCCGGATTGGGCAGGACGTCGGCGACGAGCGCAAGGTCGACCGCCGCATAGACGCCGAAGCCGAGCCCGCTGATCGCCATGCCGACCAGGAACCCGTTGAAGTTGCTTGCAATAGCGATCGCGAACAGCCCCAACCCGTACGCGATAGCGGCGGTGAAAACGAACACCTTTCGCCGCCCGGTCCGGTCGGAGAGGTGACCGCTGATCAGGGAGACGGCGACGATGACGACCGACTGGACGACCGTGCCGGCAAAGATCTGCTGCGGCACATCGGCAATGCTGCTGCCGATCTTCTGCAGCAGGTAATACGCCTCGTACGTTGTCAGCAGTGCGTACGCCATGAGGAACAGGAACCGGCTCGCGAACGCCCAGGCAAAATCCGGGCTCGTCCGAGGCTTCACATAGAAGGTGCTCGCGAACTCTCGCAGCGACCAGGCCGGTACGTCCGCTCTTGCAAGCCGCCGATCCTTCAACACCAGTGCGAACAGCACGATGAAGAATCCGCCTGCCGCGCACGGGACCAGGAAGGTCGCCGCGTTGTGTCCGCTGAAGAGCTTCACGATGAAGGTGCCGCTCACCGCTGCGATGGGCACGCAGACCCCCAGCACGCCGGAGACCATCCCGCGCTGTACACCGGGGACCTGATCCGGAAGCACGGCCACCAGCGAGGCGAGCAACGCGTTGAAGAACAGTTGCGCGATGCACCATCCCAGCAGCACCACCGGGATGTTCGGCGCCACCGCGACGACTGCGACGCCGACGGTCCCCCCGATCAGACCGATGACCATCCATGGCCGTCGCATCCCCAGCCGCGACCACGTGCGGTCGCTCATCCTCCCGAAGAACGGATTGCCGAAGATGGAGACGAAGGCGCCGATCCCGGAAACCAGCGCAAGGCTCCCTGGGGCATCCTTGATACCGACAAGTGCACTCACCTTGAGCGGCAGGGTCACAAGGATCGGGGCGAGAAACACCAGGTTGGTGCTCATGAACGCGAGCATGTAGAGGGCGATGAATCCCCTCCCCACCCTCGGTGCTGCAGCTGCTTTGGCCTGCTGCGCATCGTCGGCTCCGGCAGCGTATGTCAGTCCGGCCACACGTCAGTCTGGACTTCCGACGCCGCCTCCGTATTTCGACCCCAACGAAGTCGGTTCTTTAGGCGAGTGACGACACCCAAGCGGCGATCTGCGATCGTGCGTTGACGCCGAGCTTGTCCATGATGTGCCGTATGTGACTCGCAACCGTCGCCTCGGAGATGAAGAGCCGCACGCCGATCTGCTTGTTGCTGAGCCCTTCTGCGACGAGCCCAGCCACCTCGAGTTCCCGCTTTGCGAGCAGCGTTGGCACGGTGTGCTTGGTCTCGGAGGCGTCGTCGCCGGCCGCTTCGCCGAGCGCGAGCCGTAGCGCTGCTTCGCGATTCATGCGCTGACCCGCCTCGAATGCAGCGTCGAACGCCACTGCGCCCAACGCGTCCAGCGCCGATTGTTGCGCTTGCACCACAAACGGAATGGTCGGTTCGCCAAGCGCCCCACCGGTCTGCGTTCGCATTGCGTCCGCCGCCCCGAGGAGCTGTGCAGCCGCACGCATGCGGCCGACGTTGGCCGCATGCCAGGCGGCAGCGGACAGACCGTAGTACTGGCCGAGCCGATTGTCGACGCGCCGCGCGACCTGCAACGCTTCCATGAACCACGTGTTCGACGCCTGCAGGTCGCCGGACATCATTCCGGCGACGCCGAGGTTGCGGAACATGTTCTCGAGTTGATAGAGGTCATCGGCATCTCGACTCAACGTGATGCCCTCACGAGCACGCGCCGTGACCGCGTCGACATCTCCTGTGTATATCGCATGAATCCCCTGCGACAGCACCAATTCGATCGTCGCCGGATAGTCATCCAACGTCGGCGCGATCGCCTCGGCCTCGTCAAGGTAGCGCCGCGCCGCTTCAGGATCCATGGCGACCGTCGAGGTGCTTGCGCCCATCGCGAGCGATTCGGACAGCAATGCCTGCTCCCCCGCTTCGCGAGCGATCGCCACCGCGCGGGTGATCCACGGTGCGGAAGCCGCCGGATCGCCCTGCAGCATGCTCAACCATGCGCGGAGGTAGTACGCGCGCACCATCGTGGATGCAGACGCCTTCGCAGCGGGTAACAGCTGGTCGAGCCAGTCAACCGCCTCCGTGGTCCCGTGCGTGATCCAGTAGTACTGCATCGACGCAGCGATATCGAGGCCGCGCGCGAGGTCCCCTCGAATCACACACTGGTGCAGCATCGCACGCAGGTTGTCGATTTCCAGATCGGCCCATGCCAGCCACTCGACAAGGTGGTATCGCGCCTCGCCTGCCAATCGTAGGCACGTCAACCGATAGTGGTCGAGGCAACGCTCGCGCAGTTGCTCCTCCTCCCCGGCCTCGCGCAATTTGACTCCGGCGTACTCACGCATCGTTTCGTGGAGCCGATAGCAAACGACGCCTCTCACGTCATCTTTGGTGACGAGTGACTTCTCGACGACCGATGCCAGGAGGTCCAAAGCCTCGGATTCCGATGCGTCGTCCGTCATGCAGACACCCGCGACATCCTCCAGCGTGAACCGAGCGGCAAACACGCAGAGGCGTCGCAACAGGATTTGCTCGGCGTCAGTCAACTGATCGAAGCTCCAGTCGATCGCCATGCGGAGCGTCTGATGGCGCGGGAGCGCCTCGCGGCGTCCTCCCGTGAGCAGAGCGAAGCGATCGCTCAACCGATCGAGGATCTGCTCGATGCCGAGGACGCGCGTTCTCACTGCGGCAAGCTCGATTGCCAGCGGCAGCCCATCGAGCCGCCGGCAGAGCGCCACGACGGTCGCCTGGTTTGCCGGGGTCAGCTCGAAGGCGCCAGATGCCGCGGCTGTTCGCTCGACGAACAGCATCACGGCTTCGTTCTGTTGCAGCTGGGCAAGTGTGTCAGTGCCGTCCCCTGACGGAAGTTCCAGCGGCGGGACAGGGACCACGTACTCACCCGCCACCTGCAGTGGCTCGCGGCTGGTCGCGATCACCCGGACCTCGGGCGCGGCACGCAGGACTTCGCTCACGAGCTGGGCAGCCGCATCGAGGAGGTGCTCGCAGTTGTCGATGAGCAGCAGCAACTGCCGCTCCCGCATGTACGACACGAGAATCTCCATCGGCTTCGCGGTGGCCTGGTCTCTGAGATCGAGCGCCGCAAGCACCGCGTGAGCGACGAGCGTGGGGTCGCGGACCTCGCCGAGCTCAACCAACCAGGCGCCATCCGCGAAGCCACGCTCAAGATCAGTTCCCGCCCGAATGGCAAGGCGTGTCTTGCCGACCCCACCAGGTCCGACCAGGCTGACCAGGCGCGCGGTCGTCAGCTTCTTTCTGATCTCGCCAAGCTCGCGGCGGCGACCGACGAATGTCGTCGCCTCCGCAGGAAGGTTGCCTGAGCGCTGCCGAGGCCTAGCCATCCCTCTTCACTGGATGACTACGCATCGAATCAGCAATCCTGACGATGTCCCGCTCCCTGGTGTGCTCCCACGCTGGCCAGTATGAACGAGGAGCTACCGAGCAGACGCGTAGAGATCACCTTCGTCGGTCGCCCACCGGCCCGCCAGATATCGCGAGCGTCGGGTGTGAGCGACGTGGAGGTTGACGGTCATCGCTTGCGTTGCCTCGTCAGCGGCAGCGTGCAGCCATTTCTCGAAGCCTTGCACGGCTACGAAGTCATCTCTCTCACCGCCACACCGGCGTTTCCAGCCTCATGAACAACAAGGAGCGACAGATGCACTCGACAACCGCGACAACCACAACCACACCAAAAGGAGTCCAGATGAATCCGACACGCAAGATCGCACTGATTGTCGGTGTGCTCTTCTTCCTCACGTTCGTCACGTCGATAGCGGCAGTGTTCTTCTACGGACCGGTCCTCACCGATCCCAACTACGTGCTCGGCTCGGGCTCCAACACCGGCGTGTTCATCGGCGCGTTCCTCGAGTTGCTGCTGATCATCACCAACATGGGCTGCGCCGTTGTGCTGTTCCCACTGCTCAAGAAGCAGAACGAGACGATTGCCCTCGGGTACGTCGTCGCTCGACTCGTTGAGTGCACGTTCATCCTGGTCGGCGTCCTCAGCGTTCTGGCCGTCGTGACGTTGCGCCAGCATGCGGCCCCCGGGGACTCGGCCTCGCTCGTCGTGGCCGGCAAGTCGCTCATCGCCATCAAGACGTGGACGTTCCTGCTCGGTCCCGGCTTCATGGACGGCATCGGCACCGGACTGATGCTCGGATGGCTGATGTACCGGTCCGGACTCGTGTCGAACCGCGTGGCGCTCCTGGGTGTCATCGGCGGTCCACTGCTCGCGATCTCGGGCGTTGCCGTGCTGCTCGGCGTCATCCCGGACGGCTCCACGGTGCAGCACGTGATGACGGTCCCTGAGGTTCTCTGGGAGGCGTTCCTCGCCCTCTGGCTCCCGATCAAGGGATTCAGCGCCATCCGCGCTGGCGGTGCCGCGACGCCCGCAATCCGCGCCGCTGCCGGCGCGCCGATCGACGCAGCCGTCGCCGCGTAGTTCAGTCAGTCGACGCGTCACAACGCGGAGCTCGGCTTCGGCCGGGCTCCGCGCCGGCGCGGCACACCTCAAGGAGCGACACATGATCGTCGTCGACAACCTCACCAAGCGGTACGGCAAGAAGACAGCCGTCGACGGGCTGTCGTTTACCGTGCAGCCCGGCATGGTCACCGGATTTCTTGGGCCGAACGGCTCGGGGAAGTCCACCACGATGCGCCTCATCCTCGGGTTGCACGCGCCGACGAGTGGCACCGCAACGGTGAACGGCACGCGCTACGCATCGCACGGGGCACCGCTTCGCGACGTGGGAGTGCTGCTCGAGGCACGTGCCGTGCATCCAGGGCGATCCGCGTACGACCATCTCCTTGCACATGGCGCAGACACAGGGGATCTCGCGAGCGCGCGTGAGTGAACTCATCGAGGTTGTCGGCTTGCACGACGTGGCGAAGCAGCGCGTTGGGCAGTTCTCCCTGGGGATGGGCCGGCGTCTCGGCATCGCCTCAGCCCTGCTCGGTGACCCGGGAACTCTCATGCTCGATGAGCCGATCAACGGGCTCGACCCGGACGGCATTCACTGGATGCGTGGTCTGTTGAAGACGCTCGCGGCCGAGGGTCGCACCGTCTTCCTGTCGTCGCATTTGATGAGCGAGATGGCATTGACCGCTGATCACCTGATCATCATCGGCAGAGGCCGGCTGATCCGCGACATCAGCGTCGAGGCTTTTGTGCAGGAGTCCTCGAAGCGCATCGTTCGGGTGCGCTCGCCGCAGGCGGCACAGCTCCGGGGTTTGTGGTCGCGCAGCGCGCGACCATCGCGAGCGAGGAGCCGGGCGTGCTCGATGTCGACGGTCTGTCAGCCGAGCAGATCGGGCGTATCGCGGCGCTGCACGGCATCGTGCTCTTCGCGTTGACGCCACAGACCGCATCGCTCGAGGAAGCGTTCATGGAACTCACTCACGACGCCGTGGAGTACCGCAATCAGTCAACCAACGTCGTCAACGACGCGGCAGGAGTGGCAGCCTGATCACTGCATCGATCGCACCCATGAGCCTCCCGCGAACGCCGAGTGGCGGGCGCGTGACGCAGTTGCGAGTCATCGCCTCGGAGTGGACGAAGTTTCGCTCGCTGCGGTCAACGCGGTACACGCTGCTGGCGACCGTCGGCCTCACAATGGGGCTGGCGCTGGCCGCGGCCATCCTCGTCGTCACGCAGTGGGGCACGATGACCGCCGCCAACAAGGCGACGTTCCAACCGCTCAACGTGAGCCTGGTTGGCGCCAGCCTGGGCGTGATGGTGATCGGCGTGCTCGGCGTCCTGATGATGACGAGCGAGTTCACCACCGGACTCGTCAGTTCGACGTTCGCCGCCGTTCCGAAGCGCCTGCCGGTGTTGTGGGGCAAGGCGATCGTCTACTCCGCGATCGCGTTGTCAGTGACGGTACCGGCGATGCTGATCGCGTTCTTCAGCACACAGGCAATTCTCTCGGGCGATCACGTGCAGATCGGTTTGAGCACGCCGGCGTAGCGCGGGCGGTGTTCGGCGCAGCGCTCTACCTGACGGTTGCCGGGCTTCTTGGGATCGGACTCGGCGGCATCTTCCGCAGCACCGCCGCAGCCGTCACGAGCTTGACCGTCATCCTGTTCGTCCTGCCGGTGATCGTGTTCATTCTTCCCGCTGGACTGTCGAACATCATTTCGCCATACCTGCCCGGCAACGCCGGTCAGGCGATCATGAGCATCGGTCCGCAGGCGCACTCGCTCGCGCCGTGGGTGGGGCTCGGTGTCTTCGCTGCCTACGCGTTCGTGTCGATTGCAGTTGCGGCGGTCCTGCTCGTCAAGCGCTACACCTAGGCTGCGCCCGAGATGCGACTCACGATAAAGGAGCAATCGGCATGGGGATCGAGGAAAACAAGGCGGACAGTCCTTCGATTTCCAGGACCTGACCGGCGAAGGAGACGTGGTGATCGCCCGATTCGATTACAGCATCACCCGCCGGGACGGGAGCGTTGCGAAGGCCCACGGCTTTGCCCACTGTCGCCTCGAGGACGGCAAGATCGTTGCGCAGGACGTGGTCACGAGTCCGGACCTCGGCCCGGTGTTCAACCCGATCCTTGCGGTCGATTCCTGAAGTCGGAGTTGACCATTTGCGCAAGCAGTGGAAGAGTTGGGCTGTGGGCCTTGCGTACCGAACCACGGCACTCGACCTCGTAGCGTCGCACGGACAGCCGATCACGCAACCGGAGCGTCGTGACCAGTTCTTCTGACGCAGAGCCCTTGATGCACGGCAAGCCGTTGCGCCGCCTCGAAGCTCGTACAGCGAGACGGCACAGATGGCAGCCGGTGGTTGCCGTGGTTGCGACCCTCGCTGCGGCCGCCGCTCTGACGACGATCGTCCTTATTGGAGGGATCGCGCCACCCACTGGAGTCGTCGGTGAACTCGTGTTGTCGGGTGGCCCAGGAGACGCTTCCCAGCTCCGAGGCCAGGGCGTCGAATTAATAATCTCGACCGGGGGGCGCACCGTCTTGAGCAAAGAGGTCCCGAGCAGCACCGTGGTGAAGGTCTCACTCTCACCCGGGACCTACGCAATTTCGGCCAGGGACGGTAACGCCGATTGCGGGACCAGGAGTGTCCAGGTCAAGACCGGGGCATTTGCTTCCTTCGAAGTCGTCTGCAGCCTCCGCTGAACTGCAGCGAGGCGGCCTGGCGGGAAGGGGGGGATTCGAACCCCCGGAGGGACTTAACATCCCTCACCCGCTTAGCAGGCGGGCGCTTTCGGCCGCTCAGCCACCTCCCCAGGCCTGGGCCAGTATATGTCGTGTCCTCGGCGCGACAACCGTAGCCGGAAACGCTTTTAGAGTCGCCGCATGGCTCGTGCTCGGAGGGGAGCCGCTGCGATCGTCGCCTTGCTTGCTGCCCCTGCGGCCCTGGCGATTGGGACCGTGGGCGTCGACGCCGCGATGGTGCGGCTGCCCGTCGGCACCCAGCGGATGCAGATGCCGCTCGACTGCGAGGCGACCTCGCTCACGATCGCGCTGGCGTCAGTCGGCGTCCACACCACCCAGCAGTACGTCCAGGACCACTTCCCCACCGACACGCGGGCTCCGATCCTTGGGAGCGACGGGCTGCCGAGCGAGTGGGGAGACCCGTACAAGGACTTCGTCGGGCACGTGATGGGTTCGGAGCCGGGGAGCAACCCTCACTGGGCGACCTACGCGGGATGGGGAGCGTACGCACCCACCGTCGCGCCTGTGGCGGAGTCGCTCGGCGTCCCAGTGGCGGCGCAGCTCACCGGGTGGAACCCACAGGCGCTCTACGCCGCAGTTGAGGCTGGGCATCCGGTCCTCGTCTGGACGACGGTGAACTACACCTCAGAGACGGCGCGCACCTGGACTGCCTGGGACGGCCGCGTGGTGCCCTGGACTGAGGCAGGGCATGTCGTCGTGCTCATGGGAGTCAACACGACGGCCGGCACGCTCGAGTTCAGCGATCCGCTGACCGGCGGGTACAACAGCACGACGATGGTGCAGTTCGCCAAGACTTTCGGCATCTATGGCGACATGGCGATCGTGATCGAGCGCGTCGCTCATGCGGCCCCGGTTGCCGCGGTGAAGCCGCACCGAACGGCGACGGTCGTGCATCCGCCCGCGACACACGTGGCCGTCACCGCCCCGCCTTGGGTGCCGATCCACCATGCCAGCGCCCGGAGCATCTTCAGCCACGCGAGCGCTGCTGACTACGCGGCCGCAAGCCTCGGGCTGCTCACCAGCGTGAGCGCCATGCCCGTCGACAATGGCGGTGGCGCCGCGCCGTTGGTGGTGCCCCTGGGTGCAGCCGCTATCGTTGGGGTCGCACTGCTCGGCATCTTCATGCGGAGGCGACGGCGGGACCATGCGATGGGTGACCTTCCAGCAGGCTGAAGATCCGGACGAGTTCACTGGACTCGTGGTCGATGGTCGCATTCACGTCTGTGCGCCGGGAACGACACTGCTGAGCCTGCTCGGTGATGACGGCGAACGTCTTGCCACCACGGCCGACGCCGTGCGACGCGACCCGCACAACGTCGTCGATCTCGATGCGGTGCGACTTCGCGCGCCGATTCCGCGTCCAACGACGGTGCGCGACTTCTACGCATTCGAACAGCACGTTCGCACCGCTCGTCAGCGACGCGGCCTCGAGATGGACCCCGACTGGTACGAGCTCCCCGTCTTTTACTTCAGCAATCCGTACGCGATCGGCGGTCCCGACGAGGTTGTTGCGATCCCGCCCGGATGCGCGGAGATGGACTACGAGTTGGAGGTCGCTGCTGTGGTGGGTATGGCGGGCGCGGACCTGGACGCCGAGGACGCGCAACGCCACATCGCGGGGTATTGCGTGATGAACGACTGGAGCGCGCGCGACGTGCAGCGGCGTGAGATGAAGTTGAGCATGGGACCGGTCAAGGGCAAGGACTTCGCGACATCGATCGGCCCGATGCTGGTGACACCGGACGAAATCGATGACGTCCGTCGCGACCGCAGTTTCGACCTCGCGATGACGGCGAGCGTCAACGGAGTCGAGTATTCTCGCGCGTCACTTGCAGATGTCTTCTGGAGCTTCGGCGAGATGCTTGTGTATGCGTCGCGGGGCACACGCGTCGAAGCCGGCGACATCATCGGGTCGGGGACGTGCGGGACCGGCTGCATCCTCGAGCTGTCGATGGTGCACGGGCACGACCGATATCCGTGGTTGCAGCCGGGAGATGTCGTGGAGTTGAGTGTCGAGCGACTCGGGACACTGCGGAACCGCGTTGTCGCCGGTGGACCGTTGCGGCCGTTGCGATGAGCACCGGCGGCGACTTCCTGCAGCGCCTCGATGCTGCCGAGGCCCGGCTTGCGACTCTCGCGGCGGATGAGCCGCAACCCGATGCCCTGACCGATGCGGATCCGAGCAGTGGTGAGCGCTGGGATCGTGGCCAGGTCTGGGCGCACCTTGCGGAGTTCATCCCGTACTGGATCGGCCAGACGCGGCCGGTCCTGCGCGGGCAGGCATCAGAAGAGCCCGTGCCGTTCGGACGCACCAAGAGCGATCCGGAACGGATCGGGGCCATCGAACGTGATCGCCACGAGGCGGTGTCGACGCTCTGGGCTTCCACGCACGAGGACATCGGATTGCTTCGCACCTTCCTCGGCGACCTGTCGAACGAGCAATGGCTCGATGTCGGCTTGCACCCGACCCGCGGCCCGATGACCGTCTCGGAGATCACCGAGGAGTTCCTGGTCGGACACCTCGAGCAGCACGCCGATCAACTCGATAGGCTGAGCGCGCCGCGCTGACGCTTCGTGTCAGGGAAGCGCGACGGCCGAGTCGGGAATCCCGTACGCCCGGATGCTGCATCCACCGCGAGCGGCTGCGTGGAGGATTCAGTGAGAGCGCGTCCGCAACGTGCGAGTCGTCGAACCCTATCTGAGCGTGATTCCGCCCGGCTGAATGACCATGAGGAAAATGATCACGAGGAAGAGCACGGTGGTGATGCCGCCGAACATCTGGAGGCGGCGGACCAGCTGCATCATCTCGTGGGGCGGCGGTCCGGGTACTGCCGGCGGCGGGGCGTGTTCGACGAGGTGCACGAGCCGGGTCGTCATCGGTAGGAGAGCCGTGAGGGCGATCACCAGAGCCACGAGGTAGAGACCGACGCCGACGAAGAGAAAGGGAGTCTGAAAGATGTTGATGTTCGCGGTCCAGATCAACCCCACGCCGCTCACGGCCATTGACAGGGCCAGCGGCAACACCAGGCGCTGTTCAATGCGGTGGTTGAGCGCGACAGCGAAGTGCATATGCTGCGGCATCTGAGCGGCGAGGCTGCCGACGATCGGGAACACGAAGATCGGCCCGAAGGCAATCACCGCGGCGAGGATGTGCAGGAAGAGCCAGAACAGGAACCAGTTCATCGTTGCCTCGCCTCCACTTCAAGTCGCACGAAGCGATCGTAGAGTGAACGTCGAGGTGCTTGTACGAACGAGCGCACCAAGACGCGGGCATATGGGGCGATTGAGACGTTCATGCCGACGTTCGAGCTGACACACGCTCTCCACGTGTGCGGACGTTCTCTATCACGTCAACCGCGTGACATTAGACTGGCACTAGTCCCCGCGGAGGGATGCCGGAGCGGTTGATCGGAGCGGTCTTGAAAACCGCAGTGGTGTCAGAGCCACCGGGGGTTCGAATCCCTCTCCCTCCGCCATTACGACAGCCTGCTGCTCGTCGCGCGCTGGCCTTGCTCCTCGCAGCAGGCACGCTGGCCAGCGGTCGACTTGGCGCGCGAGAGATCGACCGCCGCGCATCTCCGACGCCGGGCCCACCGCGCTCAGAGGTGTTCGCAGCTATTGCAGGTCAGTAGTAGTGGCGACGTCCACCGACGGCATGGCCCGCCATCGCGAGCAACTCGAGCACGACGCCGATGACCAGCAGAACGATGCCGATGGTCACCAGGATCGGAAGGGTCGCGATGATGCCAAGGACCACAAGAACTATCCCGAGAACGATCATGGCTACCTCGTGGGTGTTCCGGATGTCCGCGCCAGGTGATGGGGAGCATCCGCGCGGTACCAGCCGGCAGATTTGAGTGCGCCACCTGGATCGCTGCTCCCCACCACCGAACGGGAGGTGGCGCACGGGTGTCTGTCGGCATCGGGAGGGAGATGGTGCCGAGGCAGTAAACCCGTGTCTCACAACTGTGCGGCCGCAATGGGCCGTTCGTCTGCGCGGCAGCGTACGCACCGCTGGAATCCGCAACGCCGGTGGTTCTCGATCATTGCCGCAGGTTGAACCGGCGAGCGCAAACCCCGCGGTCCACAATACGGTGATGACGTGGAGCTTGGGCCGGAAGGGGCTCGGGCCGTGGCCTGCGCGAAGCGCGATGGTGACAGTCGCGGTGCTCACGCTGGCAACCGGAGGATCGGTCACGACCGCCCCGTCTCGCACGTTGGATGCGAGCCGACGAACCGTCAAGGTTCCTGAACTCGATCGCCTGCTTCAGGAAGCCGCGATGACTGACCTCCGAACATTGCGATCGGAATTGACCTTCGTGCCGTTTCTGCCGTCAGCCCTTGCCCTGCCGGCCGGCGATCTGTACAACCGGATCACCTGGGGCTCTGCGCCGGTCACTGGATTCGGCATCTTCATCAGTGCCGAGTCGGGCACAGCGGGAACTCGCGCGATCCACATGGATGAGTCAGTGATGTCGCCAGCCGACCTCGCGAATCCCAGCTTCCCGATGAACGCTTTCAAGTCGATCCTGCGTCCACTCAGACTGTCCAATGGGACGTGGTTTGAGATGCAGCAACAGCACGCCCCGTGGCGAGGCGAATGGATCCTGATGCGCGTGGACGGCAACGTAGCGATCGAGATCGATGGCCTGAGCTCCAAGGAGTCGCTCACGCAGTTCGCGGCGAGCCTCGTCCGGTCGGCATAGCAGTGGTAAGCCGTCGTGGTGAACCGGCCCGAGGGTTGTTGGCGACCATCGTTGCAACCGGTGCGATTGCTGCCGCGTGCACATCGTCTCCGGCTGGATCGGTGATGGGCTACGCATGGGCATGCGCTGGAGCCGCGCCGACGGCCGGCCGGATGGTCGATGTCGAAGCCTATTCCGGCTCGAAGCTCGTCGCGAGCGTCACGACGAACGCCGACCATGAATACACGATGCAGCTTCCCCCCGGAACGTACAGCATTCGTGTTCCTGCGAACGCACCTGAGGGCGTGGTCGCTGCGCATCAGCTGGCGGTGACAGCCAACCATGCGGTCGAAGCCGACTTCCCAAATGCTTGTAAATAGCACAGGAAGTCGGGACTGATGCCAAGGGTCCGACCCTCGTACTCCGTCAGCGACTCACTGGCAGTCCACGCATGGCCAGACG
The DNA here is from genome assembly GCA_036521195.1 of Candidatus Dormiibacterota bacterium. Classification (GTDB taxonomy): domain Bacteria; phylum Chloroflexota; class Dormibacteria; order Aeolococcales; family Aeolococcaceae; genus Palsa-851. The sequence continues at coordinate 173,423 of DATDID010000049.1, read as the reverse complement.
AACGCTTCGCAGGCTCATGCCGAGCGCACCAAGGAGTCCCCCGCAGATGAGCGCCCCGAACGCTAGGCCAACACCGAGTGCGAAGTTGTAGAAGTTGAAGATGTGCTGCATGACCGACGCAAGCGTCAAGCCGAAGTAGCCGCTCCCTCCCTGCAGGCTCATCACCCAACCGGCAAATCCCGATACCACGAGCAGCTGCAGCCCGATTCCCACGAGCCACGCGACGCCGAATGACAACACCCCCGTAATACCTCCGGCGATCACGCTTGACCGACTTGTGCCCCCCGGGTGATGCGCGGTGTATCCGGACCAGACGCAGATGACGACGACCGCGATGATCGCGCAGGTCCCCATGCTGTTCACCAAATCGGGCGACGAGCCAAGGTCAAGGCCGAGGAGAAACTGCACCATCAGAAAGACGCTTGGAATAACGCTCAGCGATAGCGCGTGTGCATGGTTGGGTCCATTCGAGTCCGGGTGGCCGAAGCCCGAACGGTGCAGCTGCGCGTCGAGTGCTCCCACGAGCAGGCTTACCTTCGTGCGAAATCCACCACGATGCTCTGCCAGGACCGCGCGCATTTCGGCCTCGTAGCGTTTGCGCCATGCCCGTGGGTAGAGCCGAAGGATGATCACCGCAGTGCCCTCTGCAGCGGCTGCAACCGGCGCAACCCGGTGTCGGCAACGTGCTTGAGACCAGTCAGGTACCTTCGGAGAACCGCGTTGCCAAGCACGGTCAACGCATACGGACGGCGTCGCCCGTCCACCGGCAGCGCCTCAATCCAACCTCGCGACTCGAGCCGAGCGAGTACGGCGTACAGCGTTCCCGGCTCCAGCTGCGTCCCGTCGAGCGATCGGACGTCCTGCATGATCCCGTAGCCGTGCTTCGGTCCTGCTGCGAGGCTGACGAGGACGAGCACAGCAGGCCGAGAGAGGCGACCGAGTTTCTCGAGTTCGGTGCCTTCATGTATCGTCATTCACTATAGTGTAATTCTGACTATACTGAACCGTCAAGCATCAGGCGCTGGCGCCGGGTACAACCGGAGCACTATTCGCTCCCATGGCAGATGACGCTCACAGAGCATCGCTCCGGAATGCCCTGACCAACCAACGCGACCACATCCTCGAGGCTATCGAGGCACTCCCCGACGACTCACTGCGAAAGTCCGTCCTGCCGTCGGGCTGGACGCCGCTGGGGCTCGCCTATCACCTGGCCATGGACGTCGAACGGTTCTGGTTCCTCGACGTGATGGTCGGGGACCCGAGCGGCATCGCTGAAGGCGTCGACGATGCATGGCATCCTCCCGCCGACATGTCCGCGGAATCGGTCCTGGCGTTGTATCGGCGCGAAATCGAGCTCGCCAACGCAGTCATCGACGCAACCCCGTTGGATCAGGCGCCGGCGAACTGGCCCGCACGCTGGCCTGACTGGCGATTCCGCGACCTGCAGGAGATGATGCTGCACGTGATCACGGAAACCGCCGTGCACGCGGGTCATCTGGACGCCGTGCGCGAGTTGATCGACGGCAGTCAGTGGCTGGTGATCAGCTAACCCTGCGACGACGACGCGTCCCTCTCATCCACATTCGCACGCCTGCATAAAGACCGACGCCGACGACGATCCAGGCAACGATCGCGCACATGAGCGCGACGATCGGGGCATGCCGGACCAGGCCGACCATCACCAGTGCGAACGCGATCATCCCGATGGCGCCCAGGGTTGCCCACCGAACGTCCGAAACCGCCTGCGCGTGTCCCTCACGCCGTTCGATCAACGTCAGCGTCGCCGGCAGAATCGCCGGAAACGCAAGGAACAATCCCCCGACTTTCGCGCCGGCTCTCTGCGCGATAAACGCCGCGGCAACGGAGATCACGAAGCCAAAGGCGAATCGCAGCAGGTAGTGCTTCACCGGAGGAAGGCCGCCCACAGGACGGCGACCGTCACGAACCACAGTGCGGTCGCAACCGTTGCGCCTCTGACACTGCCCAGGCGGTCGACCGTTCTGGCTCCGACCAGACACCACACCACCAATCCGACCGCGCCCGCGATCATGCCGAGCGCCAGATCGAATGCCATCAGTGCCCCACTGGTCAGCAGCGTCACCAACAGACTCGCGGTTGCGACCGATGGTGCGCTCGACGTGAGACCGGCCAGGCTCCGAGGGCGAATCGCCTCGCCGATCAGCGCGAAGAGCACGACGAGCGCGCCGCCCACGAGGCCTTTGAACAGGATGGTGAGGAGATCCAAGGGACCGGCTCCGAGGCTTAACGATTCCTTATCAATTTGCCTGATAGGGGCGCCGCGGTGTGCCGAGTCCGACGCATTTGCCCTCTCTGCCTCGTTCTGGTTATCGCCGATCCTCAGCCCCGACGAGCAGAACTCAGCGGCGGCGCGGCTCCCAGCGGAACCGGCCCACCGCGATAACGGCGCAGATGACGCCCCAGACGGCCATCACGAGAATGTCCTGCCAGGGAAAGGCGTCGATGCCGGGTTGGTTGCTGAACGTCGCAAAGACGGCGGTGATCATGTGCCGCACGGGAAACCAGTTGGAGATCTGTAGCAGCCCTGATCCGGGCGCGAGCGGGAAATACAACCCCGACAGGAACACCAGCACGAAGAACACGAGACTTACGACTGGGCCGGCGGACTCCTGGTTCGGGATGGCGGTGCTCGCCGCGACCCCCATCATGCTGAAACACGCGACACCGATGAGCCCCACGACGATGAGCGCGAACGGTTGCGCCGGAAGTGCGACGTGGAACGCGAGTGCACCGACGAGCAGCAGCACGATGATGTCGACCGCAGAGATGATTGCCATGTTCAGCGCGGTGGCGAGGACGAGGATCCACGTCGGCAGCGGCGAGAGACGCAGACGCATCAGCTGCCGGTTCTCGCGGCGAATCACGAGCGTGATCGCGAGGTTGGAGAAGCATACGGACATGACGCCGTATGCGCTGAACCCGGCCACGTAGTATTCGATCAGCGGCACACCGCCGAGAAACGTCACCTTTGACGTTCCACCGGCGATTGCCAGCAACGTGAGAAACACCACCGAGAAGCCGACGCTGAAGAACGCCCCGATCGGGTTCAGCCAGAAGCTCAGTTGCTCGTAGTAGACGTGACGACCGATGAGGCGTAGGTCGCGCGTCAGCTCGTTCACCGGCGAGCCGCGCTGCAGGCTCACCGACTGATCCGCGCTCACTGGTGCTCCTCCGTCGTCACAGCGACCTGATTGCCGCCCGTGAGCGTGACATACACATCCTCGAGGCTACGTCGCTCCACCGTCAAACCATCGATCGTCACGTCCGCGCCGGCCGCCCAGTTGGTGAGCGTGCGCAGCACGGAGATCTCATCGGAGGTGAGGATCTCGACGACGTTCCCCTCGCGACTGGTGGGCGCAACAGGCAGCGTTGAAAGATCCGTCGTCAGCGCAAGGCGGAAGCGGATACGCGCTTCGGAGATGTCGCGCCCGCCGAGCGATTTCGGCGAGCCCTCTGCAACCACGCGACCGCCGCGAAGCACGGCGACACGGTCGGCGAGTGCGTCGGCCTCCTCCATGTAGTGCGTCGTCAGCAGCACGGTGGTGCCGGCCTCCGCAAGCGACCGTACGAGCGTCCAGAAATCGCGACGAGCCACAGGGTCGAAACCCGTCGTCGGCTCGTCGAGAAACAGCAGCTCCGGCGCGCCGACAACACCGACAGCGAGATCGAGGCGTCGGAGCTGTCCACCGGACAGCGATTTCACCCGATCGTCCGCCTTCTCCGCAAGGCCGACCAGCGCGAGGACTTCGTCCACATCGCGCGGCGCACGGTAATAGCCGGCATTGCGGTTGAGCGCTTGACGCACACTCAGAAACGGTTCGATCGATGCGTCCTGCAGCACGATGCCGAGCCGTTCGCGCAGCTCGGTGCTGGTGGATCGTGACGCCGGATTCACCCCAAGCACCTGGGCGCGTCCGGTATCGGGCCTGCGGAAGCCTTCGAGGATCTCCAGCGTGGTGGTCTTCCCGGCCCCGTTTGGACCGAGCAGCCCGAACACCTCCCCCGCTTCGACGGAGAACGAGATGCCGGCGAGTGCCGTGTGGTCACCGTATCGCTTGCAGAGGTTGTCGACGACAACCACGTGCTCAGCCGTCATGCGGCAGCGCCTCGCGAGCCATGGGGACGAGTGTGACGCCAACGGCCTTCCTCACCGAATCACCAATTCGGAGCGCCCGGCAGACCACTTACGTGCTCGCTCCGATGGTCACGCCTCGATTGCCGAACTGGATATTGACAATCGATTGTGAAACCAACGGTAATCGTCGCGTCCAGTCGGCCTTTTCAGAGTGAGGCTTATCCGGTGACGCCGCAATGATCCGGCTCTTGATCAGGCAGGTGCGTTTTGCACGAGGACGCGCCATCGCGCTTGGTGCCGGCATGGTGGTCGCGGCGGTCGCGTTCAGCCTCTTGACGGCGTCGGTCGATGTCGGACTTGCGCGCATCAATGGCGTGGTCGGTCAGCACTGGCGGGGAACCTACGACCTGCTCGTGCTTCCGAAGGGCTCGATTCAGGCGAAGTCGACTGATCACCTCGTCCAGGTGAACTACCTCTCCACCGCGACAGGCGGCATCACCACCGCTCAGGAGACGAAGATCGAGCACCTGCCAGGCGTTGGCGTTGCCGCGCCACTGGCCGTGGTCGGCTACGTGCTGGAGACCGCGTCACTTCCGGTGGAGCTCACCAACGTCGTCGGCGATTCGGGTGCCGAGGTCTTCAGCGTGAGCTCCAGCTTCACAGCCGATCAAGGTCTCTCCCACTATCCCGTGCAGGACGATGGCTACGTCTACGTGACGCCCAATTCGCTCAGCGGAGTCCAGGTCAGCGGCGGCACATTCGGAGTCGTCGAGACGCTGCCGAATGGGAAGAAGGTGACCCCGTGCGGGGTGCAGGGAGGCGACAACGCATTCGTGACGTCGCCTTTCCAACGTGACGCACTCGCGCTCTCCGGCGCGGACTGCTATTCGCTGCAGGACACGTCGTCCGGTCCCATCGAGGGGACGGTGGAATGGTCGTTCCCGGTATTGGTCGCGGGCATCGACCCGACGCAGGAGGAGGCGTTGACGGGCCTCAAGGGCGCGGTGACGTCCGGGCGGTACCTCAACGCCAGTGCGACGCCTCGGTCCATCGGCAACGGCAACGACATCGTCGTCCCTCTGCTGGGCAGCACGGCCGCTTTCGATGGTGACGTCGACCACGTGACGGTGGGACTGCTTCCGGCTGTGGCAGTCGGCGTTGCCCGCTCCGGCGCTCTTTCGGGGCAGATCCTCCGTTCGCTCGAAGCCGAGCGGTCGACGCCGGTCCTGCACACGACCATCACCAGTGCGCAGGCTTGGCAGTCCCTCTTGACCCAGCTCGCAGGCCCCGTCACCGCGGATACATCCTCGTTGGCGCAGGCCGTGACTCAGTTCTGGACCGTGGGACCCGTTGCGTATCACGGTCAGCCGACGGGACAGCTGTCGCCGGAGCCCGTGTCCAACGCGAATGGGGTGTGGGACGCGGGGATTGATGTCAACGGTTCAACGTTCGTCGCCGCTCCGCCGGCGGCCGCCGACATTGGATTCCGTGACCTGACCGAGCACCTCGGCCTCACAGGCAACGGCGCAGGCGACGTGTTCATGCAGACCGTGGGTGAGTTCGACCCCTACAAGCTCGCTGGGTTCGCGAATGCCGGACCGGGCTCACCGCTCGCCAGCTACAGCGCTCCGATCCTCACCGGAGCGAACGCTGCCAGTCGCGCGGACCTGGGGAATCAACCGCTCGAGCCCGATGGCAACATGGCCGGATATGCCCAGCAACCACCGCTGCTGTTGACCAGCATGGCCGGAGCGGCGGCGTTGGAGAATCCGCTGCGCTTCGCAGGCACCGACAGCCAGGCGGCGGCACCGATCGGCTCGATCCGGGTCCGCGTCGCTGGGCTGCGCGGCTCGGTCCAGCAGCAGTTGATGAAGATCGCCGCCGTCGGCCAGGAGATCCGTCAGGCGACGGGGCTCCAGGTGATCGTCACTGCGGGCGCGTCACCGCAGGCGGTCACCGTCGCGCTGCCGGCGACGACCTTCGGACGGCCGGCGCTCCAGGTGTCCGAGCAGTGGACGGCCGTCATGGTTGCGCTTGTCGTCCTGCAGCAGGCCGACCGCGAGAGCCTGGCCCTGTTCGCGCTCATCCTGGTGGTCTGCGCGCTGTTCCTCGCCGAGGCTGCGCTCGCAGGGGTGCGCGGCCGAAGAACCGAGATCGGGGTGCTTCGGGCGCTCGGCTGGGGCCGGCGCCAGGTCTTCGCGGTCGTGCTGGGCGAGGTGGTCGTGCTTGGGCTCCTTGCGGGTGTGGCCGGGACGGTGCTGTCGGCAGCGTTGATCGCCGGCCTGAAGCTCGCGCTCCCGTTATGGCGCGCCGCGCTCGTGCTGCCGGTCGCCCTCGTGCTGTCCGTGCTGGCCGGGCTTGTGCCCGCGTGGCTGGCCGCGAGGTCGGAGCCGACGAGTGCGCTGGCGCCTGCGGCGCGGGCGCCCCGACGTGCCGGCTTCCCGGTGCGGTCGATCGCGGGCATGGCGCTCACCGGGCTCGGGCGTGTTCCGGGCCGCTGCGCGCTTGCCGCCGTGGGGCTGGGCGTCGGTGTTGCCGCGCTCGCCGTGCTGCTGGGAGCGCAGGCGTCGTTCAACTCGTCGATCGGCGACAGTGCGCTTGCCGGACTCGTGACCGCGACGACGCGCGGGACCGATGTGATCTCCGCACTGCTCGCGGTCGGGCTGGGAGCAGCGGCTGTGGCTGACGTGACGTACCTGAACCTGCGCGAGCGCGCGGGCGAGCTCGCTGCGCTGGAGGCTTCAGGGTGGGGCAGGCGCCAGATCGGCATGCTGCTGACGCTCGAGGGTTTGCTCACGGCATTGGTTGGCGCGATCGGCGGCGGCGCCGTGGGGCTCGTGGCGGCGTCGATCGCGTTCGGGCTGTCGTGGCCTGTCGTCGGTGGAGCAGCGGCTGCAGCGGCGGGCGGAACCGTCGTGGCGCTTGCCGGCACAGCGGCTGTCCTGCTCTTCACCTCGGACCGGCCGCTTGCCGCCGTGCTGGCCGCCGATGAGTAGCGAGACTGCCGTGAGTGCCGCAGTTCGCTTCGAATCGGTGAACAAGACGTACAGGTCGGGCGCGGGATTGCCGGTGCTCGCACTCGCTGATGTGTCGGTGGACATTCCCGTCGGCGCGACCGTTGCGGTGACCGGTCGTTCCGGCTCGGGCAAGTCGACGCTGCTCCACGTCGCGGGGGCGATGGATGTCGTTGACAGCGGGACTGTCAGCGTTGACGGTCGCGACCTCGGCGCGTTGAGCGGCGCGGCTCGCGCGGTGTACCGGCGGAGTATCGGGTTCGTCTTTCAGCGTTTCCACCTGCTTCCAGCATTGACCGCCCTCGACAACGTGACGGCTCCGGTGCTGCCGTTCAAGACGTCATTCGACAAGCGTGCACGAGGACGCGAGTTGCTCGCTGCGGTAGGACTGCAGGGCAGGGAACACGATCTCCCGTCGCATCTTTCGGGCGGTCAGCAGCAGCGCGTGGCGATTGCGCGCGCGCTCATCGGCGAGCCGCATCTCTTGCTCGCGGATGAGCCGACGGGTAACCTCGACTCCGCGGTCGGCAGCGAGGTGCTCGACCTGCTGTTCGCATTGCACCACGAGCGGGGGCTGACCATGTTGATCGCCACCCACGACCCGGCGGTCGCTGCGCGCTGTCAGCGCGTCATTCGTCTTCGCGATGGCCGCATCGAGGATGCAGACGATGGCCGTTGAGCTCACCCGACTCGACATACGGGCGTCGCCGCAGCACGGTGATGTCGACATCGCAACCATCGGCGCCATGCTCGCGGACCCGGGGCGATGCCGGATGCTCCTCGCGCTTGGCGACGGCCGGTCGCTCCCCGCGCACGCGCTTGCGATGGAGGCCGGCGTCAGACCCGCCACGGCGAGCGGACATCTCAGCAAGCTCGTTGCGGCCGGATTGCTCACGGTCACCGCCCACGGCCGCAACCGCAACTACCGCATGGCAGGACCGATCGTCGGGCGGACGCTGGAACTGCTCTCGCAACTCGCGCCGGCGACGCCGATCCGCTCGCTCCGCCAGGGACTTCGCGCCGATGCGCTGCGCGAGGCCCGCACCTGCTACGACCACATCGCGGGTCGCCTCGGCGTCGATTTGATGGCGAGCATGGTGCGCGCGGGGCATCTGCGCGACGCGGATGACGGACGGAATCAGGCTGAGATCGACAGCGCTCGCGCCGGCTACCGGCACGACGTCGACTACCGCGTCACACCGGAAGGCGTGAGCTTTCTCAATGACTTCGGCGTCGTGCTGCCGCGTCGACCGGTCGTGCGCTACTGCCTGGACTGGAGTGAGCGACGCCATCATCTCGCGGGGATCGCGGGGCGAGGACTGCTCGACCGATTCATCGCACTCGCGTGGCTGCAGCGCTCACCGCAGAGTCGCGCCGTCGCGGTGACACCGGCCGGTCGTGAGGGAATCCTCGATACGTTCAACGTGACAACACCGAGGGCCGCTGCGCCGTAGCGCGGATGTGCTTCAGCGCTGTGCGGCGTCGGGTTCGATGAAGCGCGTGGTTGGGTCCAGGCACCATCCGAGCACATCAGGCCATGGTCCGTATCCGTCGTCGACCGTGATGTGCCCGGCGGACGTGACGGTCTCGGCGTCGAGGTCGAGGGGCTCGCCGTAGACGGTGGACGCCGGCCCGTCGACGCAGTACGGGTCGGCATCGGAGCTGACGAGCCGGATCCGGCTCCGTGATGACGCCCGCAACGGTGCAGCTGCCCAGGGTCCGCTGAAGAAGCTGGCGACGATGGGCGTGCGAATGAACGATGGCCCCGGTGGGGACACGAGCAGGGCTCTATCCGCAGGCGGCGAGATGGCATCGCGAGCGCTCGCCTCGTACCAGAGGACGCATCCCATGCTGTGGGCGATCACGATCCGCTCGCCGTCGCCCATCTGCTCCCACTCGGCAACGAGCATGGCGATCCACTCGTCGAGGTGCGGCGTGTCCGCGTTCGGCATCTGCGGATAGAGAACCTGCTCGCCACGACCGCGAAGCTGGTCGACGAGCCACCACTGCCAGTGCGACTGCGGCCGATGGTTCTCCAGTCCGTGGAGCACGAGGAAGCGGCGAGTCACGCTCACATCATCCATTCAAGCCCGAGATTACTTCGGCCGAAACCGAAGTGATCCGCGCGTACGGTTCGAGCATCACCGCAGGACAAGTTCGGGGAATGGCAATGAAGACAGCGATCAATGCGCAGCACCACATCACGGGCGTTCCGTACTCGTCGGCTGTCATGGCGGGCGGGCTCTGCTTCATCTCGGGGCAGTTCGGTACCGATGCGGAGAACCATCCGATCGGCGACGTCGAGGAGCAGACCACGATCGCACTCGATCACCTCGAAGAGGTGCTCCTTCGCGCCGATTTGAGCCTCGAGGACGTGGTGCGCATCACGGTCTGGCTACGCGACCTCGACGACTTCGAAGCGATGAACCGCGCGTACCGCGGACGCTTTCCTGCGCCACCACCGGCTCGCGTCACCGTCCAGGCGGCTGGTCTCCTGTTCGGTGCAGCAGTAGAGATCGACGCCGTCGCGGCGAGCTGAGGCCGCTCCTAATGACAGACCCACTGCACCGTCCCGCTGATGATCGTCGCGTCGCTGCCCCAGCCCGAGAACTGGAGCATTCCCGATCCGTCATCGTGCACGGTGAGTGTGGTTGTGCCGGGGTACCCCGACCGGAAGGTGTCGATGAAGCCGGCGCCATTGAGATCGCCGACGTCGCCGACACCCACCGCCACCTGCCCGCGCAACATCGGCGATGTCGCGCTCGTGTAGGTACCGGGGCCGTGATAGCCGCTCGCGAGTGTGGTCGTCAGATAGAGGGTGGGCGTGCCACTCGTCTTGACCGCGGGCGGGACGAAGCTCGTCGGGTGTTGTGCGAACCCGTTCGCATAGTCAGTGCATGTGTCGTGCGCCGATGGCGCTGCAGGCAGGCTTCCGACCAGAACCTCGGGTCGAGTGCTGAACGTCCCGGCGGCTTTGTAGGCGCCGTCGATCGCAGCGGAACCGATGAGCCGCGGAGCAGTCGCTCCGGTTCCCGATCCACCGCCCGAGGGAGGTGGCGCCGTCCCCTTGATGCTCGGCGTCGTCGCGCACCCTGCACACAGAAGCGCGGTCGCAAGTCCGACCCAACGGGCACACGTGTTGGCAATCAGCATCGTCGTTCCTCCCTAGTCGCTGCAGGTCCAGGTGACAGCACCAGTCTCGGGGGCGTTGGTCGCGACATCCTGCAATCCAGAGAAGGAGAGTGAACCGGATCCGTCGATGCCGACGGTGATCGTTGCGGTGGCGTTGTTGCCCGGCAGATAGGACGCGTTGTCGATGAGCAACACCGACACGAGCGCCGATACGCCGGTATACGTCCCCGGACCGTGGTACCCGGTCTTCGAGTTGTTGATCGGCACGCCGGCGGTGTACTGGACGGTATGGCCGCTGACGTTGGTCGTGTCATAGGGTGTCGGAACGACGAACAACGTCGTCGCCGGGATTTGACCGTCGGCATAGGCGGCGCAGGTTTCGTGACGCGCAGTGAGCGAGTCGCTGAACGAACCGCTCACCTTCATCTCCCCTTTGAGCACAACATGCGCAGAGAACACAGCGAACGGTGAGCGTGTGTTTCCGGTTGTCGTGCCGACTGACGTCCCGCTTGCGCCACAACCCGAGATGATTCCCACCGTCAGGATGGCGACGACGCGCAGTCGAACCATTGTCATGTCTGGGCACGATACGCAACCTGGTCCATCGAGGTAAACCTGATTCGCAAAAATCATCCCGTTGTATGACCAATTCGCTCTGCAAACCGGAGTGGCATTCATCAGGTCGAGGAAAGTGGTGATGTTCGAGGTGACTTCTACGCCGCCGCGATTGCCTCGATCTCGACAAGCCGCGTCGTGGCTAGGGAACGGCGCGGGTCACTTCGATAACGGTCCCGCTGCTGACTCGACTGCCTGATTGGTAACGCGTCGCGAATGTAACGTTGTACCAGCCCGGAGGAAGATCGGACGGAATATCGATGGTGCTCACTGGATCTCCAGGAGCCTCGGTGGTCGCATGGATGGCTGCCGCCGAGATTGTTTCGCTGTGATCGCCGCCGGTCTTCACCAGCGCAACAGACCCATAGGGTCCGGTGAGCACGGCCGTCAGTGTCACCGCGCTCCCGAGACTATCGGGACTGACCCCGATAGTCTCGACGTTCCATCGAAAGGTCAGGGTTTCGCCTGCATGCGCCACTGGCGCAGCGTCGAGCCCGGCGCAGCACGAGAAGGAGAATTGCTCGTGCTCGACCGCCGGGCCGGCGTTTGGCGAAGAACAACCGTCCACGGAGAGCGCCAGCATCGCCACGGCGAGAGCGACTCCCTTTCCCTTCATGAACCAGCAGTTTGCGCCGCTCGAATACGTACGACATGATCCGACCTCTGCGCTGAACACGTCACGGTCGTGGCACCGTCTGGGTACCGTCCACAACGCAGCCGACTCCACTGATGAGAATGAGCGGTGGTTACAAACGTCTGCTGCCCGACATGCTGGAAGTGGTCCGAGCTCGGAACCCTCTATACGTGTAAACGCTGCGGCACCCCGCTCATCATGACTGACGGTCGTCGGGCCGACGAGGTCGCCGCTCTCCCGCCGGAGGTTACCGTCGTACCGCCACCCGAGCCGCCCCCACTGGAACTCGTGCCTGTGGGCTGGTCGATCCGCGTTCGCGAGTAGACGGACTCTCAGCGGGTGAGCGACCCTGCGCACTCCCGCAGCACGAGCTTGAGTGCCGCACGTGCGTACGTTTCGGTCGATGCCTCGCTGACCTGATCGCCACCGTCGAATTCGATGGTTATGACGGTGTTGCCCGTCCTCATGAGGTATTGATAATCGGACGGCGTATCACGAGCTGTGCCGCTCCAGTTGGTGACGATCGCCTCGTCCGCTGACGTCAGCAGCGCAAGACTCGGAATGCCGTCGCGGGTCGTTCCGGAATCAACCGCGGATGGAGGCAGCGCTGAGACACCGGGCCAGGCCGCGAACCAGCGGATCGCGTCGGCGACAGTCGCGAACGTGTTTACGGTCTCGATGAGTTGATCGATCCGCGTCGGGAACGCCGGCACAAGCGTGCTCGCGTTGCGGGGTCCGAAGTTCGTTGGGAGATCAAGCACCGCTGCGTTCTCGTCCGCTGTCCACTCGAATCCCGACGCCGCCGCGGCTCCCGGCACCCGCTGGCCGAGGAGGACCGGAACCGGCCGGCCACCGACTGAGGTGACGACGAGGTGGGGCGCAATCGTGACGGGCTGGAGCAGGACGCCGGATGTGGCGGCGCACACGCCGGCCGGCGGCGTTGCCGTCAAGCCATTGGTGATCATCCCGACCGCGGGCGGTGCCGCGCTGTCCACCACGAGGCTTCGCCCTACGGTTGATCCGGGAGCGCACGCCGGGAGTCCGCCGATGAACACGAGGCACATGAAGAGGCGAGGCGATCGGAAACGCATGCATCCGGTGATACGCCGGCGATGACCGGGGGTTCCGTGGAGCGTCAGCCGCTAAGAGCCATTGTCAGTCCCGAAAGGATTTCCTGAAGGATCCGCTCGCGCTGGTCTGCTGTGTAGTCCTCGGGGAACTCGATTTCGATCTCGACGGTGCCCCCTCGTCCGTCCGGCTGGCGCAGCCGCGAGCGATGCTCGGACAGCTCCGTCTTCTCCGCGTAGCCGCTCCACCCTGCCTTTCCCGAGGACATGCCGACAGAGTAGTGGTCTCTGCGCGGCCGCCGTCACCTCAGGGGAGGCGAACGTGCTGCGTGCCGAGCTCACTGACGCTCCGCACGCCCAGGAGCTTCATCGTGCGGCGAATCTCGGCCGTGAGAATTTCCACGGCGCGGGCGACGCCGCGCTCGCCACCCGCCATCAGCCCGTACAGATACGCCCTGCCGATCATCGTCACATTCGCGCCGAGTGCGATTGCGGCAACGATGTCGGCGCCGCTCATGATCCCGGTGTCGACCCATACCTCGGTGCGGTCACCGACAGCCTCGACTGCAGCGGGCACGAGCCGTAGTGGCACGGGCGCGCGGTCGAGCTGGCGGCCGCCGTGGTTGGAGAGGACGACTGCGTCGACACCAGCGTCCGCCATTCGTAGCGCGTCGGCGACCGTCTGCACGCCCTTGATGATGAGCGGTCCATCCCAGAGCGAACGGACCCACTCCAGATCGGCCATCGTCATCGTCGGATCGAACAGCTCATCCATGAGCTCGGCGATCGTTCGGTCCCATGAGCTCAACGACGCGAACGTCAGAGGGCGCGTCGTCAGGAGGTTGATCCACCACGCCGGGTGTGTCGCAATGTCCGCCACCGTCTTCGGCGTGAGCTTCGGTGGGACGGAGAAGCCGTTGCGGACATCGCGCAGACGCATGCCGGAAACGGGCGCGTCGACCGTGAGCATCAGTGCCTCAAAACCGGCTTCGCGAGCACGGATCATCAGCTCCTCGCCCGCGCCGCGATCTCTCCAGACGTACAACTGGAACCACTTGCGTGCTGACGGCGCGGCGGCGGCGACATCCTCGATCGACGTGGTGCCGAGGGTCGAGAGTGCGTATGGAATGCCGATCGACTCGGCGACTCGCGCAACGGCGGACTCGCCTTCGTGGTGCATCAGGCGCGTGAAGCCGGTGGGCGCAAACGCAAACGGCAGCGCCGACTCCCGCCCGAGTATCGGGGTGGTCGTGTCAACCTGTGACACGTCCTGCAGCCCCGACGGCGAGAATTCCAGGTCACGGAACAATCGCCGCGCGCGCTGCAGGCTGATCTCTGCTTCAGCGGCTCCATCGGTGTAATCGAAGACGGCGCGAGGTGCGCGCCGACGCGCGACCGCTCGGAGGTCAGCGATGGTCAGCGCGCGCTCGAGTCGCCGGGTTGTCGCGTTGAGCGAGAAGGGCTTGGCGCGCAGCAGAGGGCGGATCTCGCTCCATTTCGGGATCTGTCGCTCCGACATCTCGCCTGTCTCCCAGTGGCCGGCACCTGCGGTATGCGTCCGGGCATCCTACCGATCCGTCCCGGCGGCACGGGTCGATCAGGTGTCGAGCATGCGCACCATGTGGATCTTGGTGACGGCGGTTCCCTGCACCATCACCGCACGTGGGTGACGGCCCCACTCCTCGAAACCGCAGGAGCGATACAGGCGCTCGGCGGCAGCGTTGCCTTCGGAGACGCGCAGTTGCACCTGCAGCACGCCGGGCACAGAGGACGCGTGCTCGAGACAGCGCAGCACGAGTGCTCTGCCAACGCCTCGGCGAGTCGCGCGCGGCGCGACTCCCATGCCGAACAGCGTTGCGTTGTGACACTCCTGGGGGCGTGTCGCCACGGTGAGTCCGACAATCCCGATCAGCTCGCCTGCATCGTCGAAGGCACCAAAGACCGCGTCGTCGGGACGTCCTGGCGGAACGAGGCGCTCGACCGTTGCCGTCAGCGGCTTTGCTGACTCCTCGTCGACGCTCGAGGAGAACGCAAGCGGTGTTTCGCGAATCGCCTGCAGCCGGAATGCGCGGTAGGCGGCAGCGTCGTCAGCGTTCAGCTTGCGGATGGCAACCCCTTCCCCCACGGTGTCGCTCGATCAGCCCGCGTGGGGACGATCGCTGCCGGCGCGAAACTCCGCGACCGCGTTGGCAACCGCTTCCTCGAGGTACTGATAGAAGAGCTTGCGCTGCGCGACGTCGATCGCCACGTCAACGTCCTCGCCGATGCGGCGGCGCGCGATCCACGGCGGGATGCCGTCGGCGACCATCTCGCTGCCGACGTTGATGCGCACCAGCGCGTCGTTCTCTTCCGACACGTGGATGGTCACCTTGAGCACGAGGCCCGTGTGTTCGACGAGTCTCCAGCTCCGCTCCCACCGCAGGTTCCGGTTGTTGTCGCGCGAGAGCCGGACGGCATCATCGACGAGGACTTTTTCCCCCTCGCGCGCCGTTGCCTCAAGGAGCGTGCGAATGTGCTGATCGAGGTCGCGCGAGATCCAGTTGACGAGCGACGGCGTGCGGTCGTTGAGGTCCGGACGGCCGTTGGGGTCCGAGGCCAGCTCGCCGATCGCCTGCACCGTGCTCCCGTGACGACGGCAGTACGGAACGTCGTACAGGGTGACGCCGTGATCGAGGCAGGACGCCACCTGGCACATCCTTCCCCGACGGTCGCGATATGCGCAGGGCTGCGCGTTGCCGTTCGAGCAGCCGGGCACGCTACACGTGATTCCCGTCGAGACGGGCACTGGCGACGCGGCATCCGGTTCCGGGCGGCGCCGCCGGAACATGTTGGGCATCAGCGAAACTCCACTGGAGTCCATCCTACCCCGGGGGCCCAATTCTGGCCCGCAGCGAACGGGATCCAGGCCCACCCGCAGCGCGGGATCAGGGCTTTGTGACTACGGAAGCTGGACGCGCCACGGGCCGGATCAGCGTGCACGCAAGGCCCGATAACGCGGCCATCGCAGCTGCGTACCACCAGAGATCGTGGAAGTGGTCGAGCGCGTCAGCAAGGCCGTGCGGCGTGCCGAGAATGACAACGAGCAGCGCGATACCGAAGGCCCCGCCCACCTGACGCGCCGTCTGATTCACCGCGCTGCCGACCGCAAAGCGCTCCTGGAGCAGGCTCGAGACCGCGGCTGCGCTCAAGACCGGGAAGGTGAGCCCGATGCCGAGACCGGTGATGAGCGTGCCGGGAAGCCAGTCGATCAGGTAGTTGTGACTGAGGCCAACGCGTGTCGCGTACCACACGAGGCCGACAACGAAGACCGCGAAACCGGTCAGCAGCACCTTGCGAAACCCCACACGTGCGGCGGTCTTCCCGGCGGGACCCGACACGACAGCAACAACCAGCGGTCCTGGAGTCACGGCCAATCCGGCGAGAAGAATCGAGTAATGCCAGACGCTCGTCAGGAAGAGGATGTTGCCGAGCAGCATCGCGAAAAAGCCCATGGCGTACAGGAACGTCGCGAGGTTGGCGACACTGAACGAGCGCGTCCGGAACAGGGTCAGATCCAGGACCGGCTCGGGATGATGCGCGGAGCGAAACAGGAAGACCGTGCCGACGCCGACCGCGACGACGAAGCACGCGATGATTCGCGAGTTCGCCCAACCCCACGTCGGTCCTTGCGAGATGCCGAGCACCAGCGACCCGAGTGTCACCGCGATGAGCAGCGCACCGAGATAGTCGGGCTTCGCGTCCGGCCGGCGCGGGATCGACCGCGACAACACACGCCGTCCGGCGAGCCACGCGAGCGCGCCGATCGGTAGGTTGACGAAGAACGCCCAGCGCCAGCCACCAACGGTGATGAGTGCGGCGCCGAAGGAAGGTCCTGTCGCCACCGCCAGCGCGCCCACGCCACCCCAGAGCGCGACGACCTGCGAGCGGCGCTCCGCCGGAAACGCGTCGAGCAACAAGCCCAATGACGCGGGGAGCAGTGCGGCAGCACCCACGCCCTGGATAAGCCGCCCGAGCACCAGCAACAACACCGACGGCGCAAAGCCGCAGAGCGCTGAGCCCAGGCAGAAGATGCCGAGACCGGTGAAGAACACGCGGCGACTGCCGAGCCGGTCGGCAGTGCGCCCTGCGATCACCAGCAGCGACCCGAACACGATCCCGTACCCGATGATGACCCACGCGAGCTCCGACTTCGGATCGCTCGGGAACGATCGCTCGAGCGCCGGAAACGCCACGTTGACGATCGAGAGATCGAGCGACGCCATGAAGGCACCGAGGGCCGTGACCAGGAAGATGATCCGCGGGCGTTGACTCGGCGATGCCTGCACCGCGGGTTCGAGGGTCGTCAGCTGCGCCACGCCGATGACTCTAGGGGGTTGCGTTCTATTATGCAACTCACTAGGATAGGAACCATGGAACGCAAGAGCTTTGCCGGCTTCGACTGCTCCGTGGCCCAGTGCCTCGAGGTCGTCGGTGAGTGGTGGACCATGCTCGTCGTCCGTGATGCATTCCTCGGCGTCACGCGTTTCGACGACTTCCAACGACGCCTCGGGATCTCCCGCAATATCCTGCAGGAGCGCCTGACCCGGCTGGTCGGCTCCGGCGTGCTCGATCGAGTGCAGTATTCATCGCACCCGCCGCGCAACGAGTACCGGCTCACCGACAAGGGCCGCGAGCTCTGGCCGGTGCTCACGGCGATGCGTCAATGGGGCGACCGTTACGCAGCGCCCAACGGGCCGCCACTTGAGGTCGTGCATACCGAGTGCGGCGCTGTCGCGCAGGGCGTCTTCGTCTGCTCATCGTGCGGCGAACCGATCGGTTCCCGTGACGTGACAGCGGTTCCCGGACACGGCCGCGAGCATGCGAACATCATTCCGCGCCGCACGCACGCGAACTGACACGGGAGGTCCTCGATGTCCGACATGGAATGGTCTGAGCTGAGTCCACTATTTGCGCAGATCGGCGCGCGCCTCGAAAGCCTTGAAGCACAGGTGGCGCTGCTCTCCGAGAAGGTCGGTGTCGGGTACATGCCTGTCGCGCAACCTGTGCCGCCGGAAATCGTCGCGCTTGCGCGGTCCGGGAAGATGCTTCAGGCGATACAGCAGTATCGGGCGTTGACCGGCGCGAGCCTCGACGAAGCACGCACCGCTGTGATGGGTCTCTGACCCCTACGCGACGGCGGCCTTGAGGCTGCGATAGCTGCGCAGCAAGCAGCGCCGCATGCCGGCAACCAGCGGATCGTTGAGGTCACATCCGTTGGCGACCCAACGGTCGCAGAGGCGCATCGCGTCGGCGCGCAATTGTCCGCTCTCGCGCACGTTTGCGATCGGCGTGCCGTACGTATACGCGTACAAGGCAGCGACGGCTTTGCCGAGCTCGTCTTCGCCGCGCGCGACATCGTGTTGCAGCTCGCGATGCACCCGCCACCACTCCACCTCGAGGCGCGCAGCTTTCGCCGGGTCGAATCCCTCGCCTCCCCCTCCGGCCAGTTGGTAGAAGCCGGTCATGAGCTCGCGCGCACCGTCAGCGTCGTTGTCGGGATATGGCGCCCAGAGCTGATTCGCGCGAAGCACCAACCAGGCGCCCCACAACGTCTGCGGCCACGGCAACCGGAACCCGCAGCGCACCAGACCCACTGAGGCCGCAAGGACGCGGCCCCACTCACGACGGTAATAGCCGATCCAGGCTGCACTCTCCATCTGCGCAAGGTCGACGGGGTTGAATGCGCGCACCGATGCACGAGCGTCGCGCTTGCGGAACCGCATCACAACGGGCCTGCCACCACTTCGATCAGGAAAGTGCCGCCAGGCGCTGCGAGAGTTTCGTGGCGAGGGCATCAGCCTGCTGCTGATACAGCACCGCCGGCTCGACGTTCGCGAACGCGACGCCCAGCTGGAGCACGAGCAATCCTCCGGTCAGACCGAGAAAGTACACGTAGCTCGCGACTTTGGTGACACCCGTTGCGAAGGTGTCCAGCGCCGTCGTTCGCGTCCCCGTCCACGAACCGATGGTCAGCGTTGCGGTGGTTACTGACGAGTCGCCGAACTGCTCCGCCGTGTTCTGGTCGTGCGCGGGACAGGCGCGTGCACCGGCCGTTGCCTGACCGATGTCGGTCACCGTATCGGCAGGCTTCGCCTCGATGATCACGGCTTCCGTGACCGCCTTCGCCGCGGCGGCCAGCGACTGGCTGACATCGGTTCCCACCGCATCGCGCGTGCCGGCCGTGATGCCGGTCGTCTTGATACATGCGGTGGGAACGAGTCCATCGCTGACGAGCGCCGCCTCCGAGCCTTCAGTGGGCGCCTGGCCCACCTGCGAATTGGGGACGTCCCCATCGCTGACGAGCGCTGCCTTGACGATCTCCGCCGTCGGCGCCACCGGCGCGGCAGCCGTTGGTTTCGGGGTAGGGGCAGCGGTCGATGTCTCTCCGCACCCGGCAATCACCAGTGCAAGGAGACCCGGTGCCCACAGCTTGGTTGTCCGTCGCAGCACGTTCCACTCCCACCGTTTGATCCAGATCGCATTGTGCCCTGCATGGCACAGTCGAGCGCAGGCCGGGAACTTCCCGACCGCATACCGCGTCTCAGGGTCGCGATGCTCACTCGCCACGTTGTCACCGGTTTCACGATCCTCGCGGCCGCAGCCGCGATCGCAGGATGCGCCGGTTCAGGGACGAGCACCGCGGGAGACGTCGCTTCGTCGGTCCATGGTGCCGGGGAAGGCTCCGCCGGCCTTGCGATCGCCGGCGCGCCGGTGCAGACACCGGCGTCGACGGTCATCACCATCGGCACGCCGCCCACGGCGGACCTGCAGCGTTCGGTTCGTGCGGCGTACACCGTCCCGTCGGGAGCGTTTCTCACGTCCTTCGACAGCGTCATCGCCAGGGCGGTCGCGCTGAGCGGGTACGTGGCCAGTTCCAGCACGCAGCCGGCCCGCGACGGTCGCATCGTCAGTGGTGCCGTGACCCTCGCCATCCCCGCAACGAGTATCGCGACCTTCCTGAACGGCATGCCCTCGACATTCGTCGCCTCGTCGATCGACTTCTCCAGCGTCGACCACACGGCTCAGTTCGTTGATGTCACCGCAGAGCTGGCGTCTGCGCACGCGCATCTGCACGCGCTGGACACACTCCTGACGAACGCAACATCGCTCAGCGACATCACGACACTCGAACAGCAGATCGAGACCGTCCAGGTCGAGATCGACACCGACCAGGGAACACTCAACGCACTCACCGCATCCGTCGACATGGCAACCGCAACGATCGCGCTCTCCGAACGCGGCGCACCACGCCTTGTCGCCACGGCGCCGAGCGCACTGTCGTCCGGCGTCAGCGGAGGCTGGCACAACGCCGTCGCGGTCACCGGTGTGGCGCTCGACGTGCTCGTCACCGCGACCCCGTTGCTGATCGTTGCCGCGATCGGGTTCAGCGTCTGGCGCTGGATGCCGCGCTTCGTGCGCCGAGCCCCGCGATCCTCATCCTGATCAGGCTGAGACCGCGACCTCGTCGCCGGCGGCGTCCAGGCACTCGTCGATGATGGTGCGCACCAGCCGGTCGACACGCTGACCACCGAGTCGCGGTGAGCGGGTCGACAAACGGTCGACGATCGCCTGCTCGCGCTCGACATCGCGCACCGGTTTCGATGCAGAGGACTTGCGTTGCTGCACAGCGTCGACCATGGCCGCGCGGTACTCAAGCATCTGGAACACCGCGTCGTCGATGGTGTCGATCACGTCGCGACATCCACTGACCGTGTCCGCGACCGCTGGCCGGGTCATCGCGCAGAGAGCACGCGACGCCGCGACGATGTGTGCCAGCGCCGCAGGGGTGATGGCCTGCGCCGCGTCGCACATCGATCGTTCGGGCTCGGGGTGGGATTCGATGATCAGCGCATCGGCGCCGGCCGCAAGCGCGGCGACGGCAAGCGATGGGACCCAGCTGGCCTTGCCGGCGGCGTGACTTGGATCAACGGCGATCGGCAGGTCGGTCAGCTCGCGGAGGACAGCGATCGCACTCACATCCAGCGTGTTCCTCGTCGCAGTCTCGAAGGTTCTGATGCCGCGTTCGCACAGGATGACCTGGGGATTGCCCTCACCGGTCACGTACTCGGCCGCTGCGAGCCATTCGTCGTACGTCGCGGACATGCCGCGCTTGACGATCACCGTCATGCCGCTCTGCCCTGCCGCACGCAGCAGCGGGGTGTTGTGCATCGAGCGGGCACCGATCATCAGCGCGTCGACGTGATCGCGAAGGACCTCGATGTCGCCGACCTCGAGTGGCTCTGCCATGACGGGCAAGCCGGTCCGCCTTCGCGCTTCATCGAGGAGCGGGAGCCCGGCAAGCCCCATGCCCTGGAACGAGCCGGGGCGGGTGCGTGGCTTGAGCACGCAGCCCCGCAGCACGCTGGCACCGGCTCGATGAGCCGCCACCGCATGCTCGACATAGCCCGCCTCGACGGCGCACGGTCCGGCGATGACGGGGATGGAGTCACCGCCGACGACGACGTCGCCGATCCGGACTCGGCGAGTGACGTGACGATGTGTCGCGCTCGGGAGCAGCGGCTCTATGGTCACCGTAAGGACCCTCCGTGTGGTGATGGGCCACCTCACGGGATCCGGGGCTGACCCATCTTTGATGAACCAGCCCTGGTAAGAAACTGCGCGGTCGGGTTAGAAGACCCCCGGCAGCCGTACGGCTGGCGGGCCAAAGTATCGACGCGCAGTTGCGACCATTGCGCTCAATCGTATCACGGCAATTTTCAGACGTCCATCCTCGCGACCATGCGCCGCGATCTCAGTGTGATGCGCCGACCGGCGAAGATAAGGAGCAGAACGAGCAATACGGTCACGCCCGCAGCGGCGTACGCGAGCGCCTGTGTTGCGGTGCCCGGGAGTTGGATGTCCTGGTAGGTCACACCGGTGAGGTATCCCACCGGTTTGAAGAGGCCTGCCGGGTTCGCGTCACTGAAGTTCGCGGTGAAGATGAGCGGGGCCGTCTCTCCGGTTGAGATCGCGAGCGCTAGCACGAGCCCGGATACGATGCCCGGCAACGCCGGTGGCAGCAGGACCTTCCGGATGGTCTTGGCGCGCGACATGCCGAGCGCAATCGCCCCCTCTCGGAGCGTCCGCGGCACGCTGCTGAACGCGAGCTCTGTGGTCTTTACGATGTACGGGAGGATCAGCGTGCTGAGCGCAAGTACACCTGCGATGTACGAGTAATGCCAGCCGAGCGCATTGACCAGCGCCACGTAGCCGACATACCCCACGACGATTGACGGGACACCGGCGAGCACTTCAGAGAAGAACCTGGCGATCGACGCAAAACGCGGCGGCGCGAACTCCGCCAGGTAGAGCCCAGCCAGCACGCCGATGGTGCCCGCAACGACAAGGACGCCGAGGCTCAGGAAGAGCGTGCCGAGGATCGCGTTCTGGAGACCAAGCTGGTTCCCCGCGGTCGTCTGTGTCAGCAGGCTCGGCTTGAGCACCGGCAGTGCGTGCGCAAGGATGCTGACGATGATGTCGATCGCCGGCGCGATGATCAGGAAGAGCGCGATACCGCAGAGACCCCAGAAGATCCCTGCGCGGACGTGACTTTGACGCGGCCTAGACACCACGACCCACCGGGAGCACACCGCCGGCAACGCGACGCACGACGAGGCGCCCTGCGAGGTTGGTGATCAGGCTGATGGCGAGCAACAGCAATCCCAGCTCCGCAAGCGCATGCACACCGGATCCGGTGACGTCGTTGAGGGCGCCGTCGAGTGTCGAGGCGATCCACGCTGAGATGGTGCTTGTGTTGCCGAACACGTTGGTCGGCACCGAGTAGATGTCACCGATGATCAGGAGTACCGCGATCGTCTCGCCGAGCGCGCGCGCCCAGCCGAGCAGCGACGCCGCGACGATACCGGTGCGGATGTACGGAATGGTCACCACCCGCACTGTCTCGTAGCGAGTCATCCCGAGCGCCAGTGCACCTTCTTTCGCCAGAATCGGCACACGGCGCAACAGTTCGCGCGTCGTCGACGCGACGATCGGAATGATCATCACGGCAAGGACGAGGCTTGCGGTGAGAAGCCCCTGACCGACGCCGACGGGTCCTTTGAAGAACGGGATGATGTGGCCGAGCGCACTGACAGCCGGGTACACGTGCGCTGCGATGAAGGGGCCGAAGACGGCGACACCCCAGAGCCCGAAGACAACGCTCGGGATCCCGGCGAGCAACTCCAGGAAGACAGAGAGCGGATCAGCGATCCTGCGCGGGATGATCTCGTTCAGCATGAGCACGCCGCCGACAGAGATCGGCACCGCGATTACCAAGGCGATGAGGGACGTCGTCAGCGTGCCGATGATCAGCGGCAACGCACCGTACACGGCGTGCGGCGGCGCCGTGATGCCGTTGTGCGTGATCGTCGTCGTCGCGTAGAGATTGCCGAAATTGAAGACGGAGCCGGTGAAGAACGAGAAACCGCTGAAGATGATCGACGGCAACGCAGCCACGATCATGATCACCGCGATGAAGGCGAGCAGGCCCGTCGGGATGATCGCCGCCAGCGCGGCGATCCCCCGAAGGACCTTGTCCGAGCGCGTGAGCTCGGTGTCGCTCACGTGATGACGTGCGCGACCGGCACTCACCTTGCCGGCCGGCGCACTGATCATCGACATGCAGAGACCTCTGTACTAGCTCGAGATGGAATCGATCTTCGCGACGATCGCATTGAGCACCGTTGGCGGCACCGATGCCTTCAGTCCGATGAAGTTCTCCGCCGAGAGGAACGACGCCTGCGAGCCGCCGTTGGGATCGATTGCCCAAGCCAGGAACGTCCGCAGCGCCAGCGCGGCATCTGCCGACGGCTGTGTCGTGTTCACGGCGACGTACTCGAAGTTGACGATCGGGTACGACTGCGCGCCGCTCTGGTAGATGAGCGAAAGCGCGAGGTTCGCGGGGATCGCGAACGCGCCGGCGTTGACCGCGGCTGCGATCGTGGTGGGTGTCGGAGTAACGAAGGCGCCCGACTTGTTCTCGATCTGCGCCTCGAGGAGGCCGGCCGTCGTTGCGGCTGCCGACGCGCTGACACCGATGTAGGCGATGCATCCTGCCTTGCAGGCAGCCACCATGCCCGGATTGCTCGACGCGCTCCCTTCGGTGGCGACCTTCGGCCAGGTCACAGACGTTCCGGCGCCAGGTCCATTCGACCATGCGCTGCTCGTCGCACTGAGAAACGAGGTGAACAGGAACGTGTCACCGGAGCTGCCCTGGCGCACCAGCGGCATGATCGTTGTCGACGGCAGCGTGACACCGGAGTTGAGTGCGGCGATTGCGGGATCGTTCCACTTGGTGATCGACCCCTGGTAGATCTTGGCGATCACGTCGCCACTCAACCGGAGGCTGCTGACTCCGGGAACGTTGACCCAGATGCCCTGCGCGGACACCGCGATCGGAATGTTCGCGATCGACGGGTTCTGCTGGAATTGCGCCGGGCTCAGGTAGGCGTCCGTGCCACCCATCACGGAGTTGCCCGCGATGGCATCACTGATGCCTTTTCCCGAACCACCACCTGATGGCGTGAGCGTGATGTTCGGATACGCCGCGGTGAGCGGAGCCACCAGTTCCTGCAGGAACGGGAGCAACAGCGAGGATCCGCTCTCACTCAGTGTGACCGCCGATGTTGGGTTACCGGTGGACACGGGCTTCGGCGTTCCCGACTGTGATGCCGCTTGATTGGTCGAGTTGCTGCCGCACGCAACGACTGCAATCGTTCCCAGTACCGCGATCCCCCCCAGCAAGGCTGTGCGCATGGATACCTCCCCTGTTTATGTGCGTGTTTCATTCGCAACCGGCGAGTACCGGTTTCGACGAGTGGAATTAACCGATGCGGCCGCTTACGTATTCGCGGCTGCGTTCGTCCTCTGCCCCGTGAAAGAACTTGTCGCTCGGCGCGGTTTCGACGAGCTTCCCCGCCATGAGAAAAACGACGTCATCGCTGATTCGCAGCGCCTGCGCGAGGTTGTGCGTGACGATGAGGATGGTCATCGTGTCGCGCAGGGTTCGCAACAAGGCTTCGATGTGCTCAGTGGTCCCCGGATCGAGTGCGGACGTCGGCTCGTCGAGCAGCAGGACATCAGGCGAGAGTGCAAGTGCACGCGCGAGACACAGCAACTGCTGCTGACCACCGGAGAGCGTGAAGGGCGAGGAATGGAGACGATCCTTGACCGCATCCCAGAGGCCGACTTCCGTGAGCCGCTGCTCGACGAGCGCGGCGTCGCCGCCACGCGAGACCATCCCATGCGCACGCGGTGCGATCGA
This sequence comes from Candidatus Dormiibacterota bacterium, assembly GCA_036521195.1. GTDB lineage: Bacteria > Chloroflexota > Dormibacteria > Aeolococcales > Aeolococcaceae > Palsa-851. Next base: position 148,546 of record DATDID010000049.1, on the reverse strand, counting down.
GATGTTGTCCTCGATGCTCTGCGGGAACGGATTCGCGCGCTGGAAGAGCATCCCCACACGACGGCGCAACTCGCGGACGTTCACGTCGTCGCCGTAGATCTCAATGCCCTCCACCGCGACCGAGCCGTCCACGGACATGCCGCTCGTGTGGTCGTGCATCCGATTCACCGAGCGCAGCAGCGTCGTCTTGCCGCACCCCGTCGGACCGACGATGGCGGTGATCCTCTTACCCGAGAACCCGACCGAGATACCGTCGAGCAGGCGGCGCTCGCCAAGCCTGACGGTCAGCCCCTTCACCGCGATCGCGGTCGCCGTCGACGCGCCGTTCTGATGAACGGTCTCCGCCGTCGGAACGCTCAGAAACCCCGCTCCAGCCACCACACTTCGCAGCCTAGCGGCGAGAAGTTTGTGCAGGTGTTAGCTGATGGTTAAGAAACGGGGCGACCTTGGAGCGCCTCGATCAGATCGCTGACGGATGAGGCTGGAATTGGGGATTCCGTGATCGCACGGACCACCGCGACCCGCGTGGCGCCCGCCTCCACGACTTCGAGAATGGTCTCGGTATCGATGCCCCCGATCGCGAACCAGGGCCGGGTCTCGGCCCCGTCTCGCTCGCAGGCCGAGGCGTGCCGGACGATGCCGAGACCCGTGGCGGGCCGGCCTGGCTTCGTGGGCGTCGCGTGGACGGGACCGACGCAGAGGTAGTCGGCCTCTGAGGGCGATGCGTCGTACTCGGCGGCCGAGTGCGTTGAGAGCCCGAGGATGAGGTCATCCCCCACCGCAGCCCTCGCCATCGCCGGCGGGAGATCGTTCTGCCCGACATGCACCCCATCAGCGCCGGCGGCAACGGCGACATCCGGACGGTCGTTGACGATGAAGAGCGCCCCGTGGCGGTCGGCGGCAGCTCTGAAGGTCGGGCACCAGCGCAGCAGATCGCCGGCCTCAGCCTCCTTCTCCCGCAACTGCACGATGTCGACTCCGGCGGTCAGGACCGAGTCGAGGAAGGTGTCGAGATCGCCCTGCGCACTTCGCGCGTCGGTGACCAGGTAGAGGCGGGCGCGCGAAAGCCGCTCCCGCCTCGCGTCACCCTGCCTCGACATCACCGATGGTCGGCACGATGACCGGCCGGCCGCCGAGGTCGGCCACACCCTCCCAGGACGTCGAGGCGTTGGCGTACAGGCGCTGCGGGATTCTGCCCGCCCGGAAAGCGAGCCGTCCTGCCTCCACACCGTGTCGGATGGCCCGCGCCATGAGGACGGGATCGGCCGCGCGGGTGATCGCCGACGCGACCAGCACGGCGTCGCATCCCATCTCCATCGCCATTGCCGCATCAGAGGCGGTGCCCACCCCGGCGTCGAGGACGACCGGCACGTGGGCGCGGTCGCGGATGATCCGGAGGTTGTAGGGATTGCGAATACCTGAGCCGCTGCCGATTGGCGCGCCGAGCGGCATGACCGCCGCGCAGCCCAGATCCTCGAGGCGGCGTGAAAGCACAGGGTCGTCGTTGGCGTATGGGAGGACGGTGAATCCGTCGTCGATGAGCTGCGCAGCCGCGACGAGGAGTTCCGCGCCATCAGGGAGCAGGGTCTCCTCGTCGGCGATGACCTCGAGCTTGATCCAGTTCGTCTCGAACGCCTCGCGGGCAAGCTTCGCGGTGGTGACGGCGTCGCGCGCCGTGTAGCACCCGGCCGTGTTGGGGAGGATGCGGCGGCCCGAGGTGGCGACCACATCCAGGAAGGAGGCGCTGTTGGCGGGGTCGAGCCGGCGCAGCGCCACCGTGACCATCTGCGTGCCGGACGCGTCGAGGGCCTCCCCGAGCGCTTCGAGGCTCGAGGCGCCACCGGTTCCCATGATCAGCCGGGAGGTGAAGCGCTCACCCGCGATGACCAGCGCGTCGTCCATCAGCCGCCCTGCACCGCGTGGAGGATCTCGAGACGGTCGCCCGCGTGGAGAGTCGTGTCGGGCCAGCTCGCGCGCAGTACGACGTCGCCGTTCCTCGCCACCGCGATCCCGCGCTGCTCCGGCGGCAACTCCATCTCGCGGAGCAGGTCGGTGAGGCCGAGACCTTCGGCCACCTCGCGGCTCTCCCCGTTGACCACGATGATCACGCGGGCACCGCCGCGCCATGGCGCAGACGCGACGGCCACCAGGGTCGTGTCGCTTCCGGCCAGTCGCCGCCGCGCAGGACGTCCACGACCGCATCAGCGGTGGCCGGAGCGAGGAGGAAACCGTTGCGGTAATGGCCGGTCGCGAGGATGAGGCCGGGTGTGTTCGATGCGCCGACGATCGGGGCGTTGTCTGGCGACCCGGGACGGAGTCCAGCCGAGGCTTCAACCAGCTCGAGCTCGCTGACGTCCGGCACGATCGCCCGCGCGTCCCGCAGGAGTTCGAGCACCGCACCTGCAGAGACCGTGGTGTCGAACCCGCGCTCCTCGATGGTGCCGCCGATCACGACGCGGCCATCGCCGCGTGGGAGCAGATACACGTGGCTACCGCGAATGGTGCGGGAGATCATGTCGGGAGCCCCGCGGAGGCGGAGGATCTGTCCCTTCACGGGCCGAACTGGCGGGCTGTCGCCTGCGGGGACACCACCCACACCACCCGACCAGCACCCCGCGGCGAGCACGACCTGGGACGCGCTGATCCGCTCCTCACCCTCGATCAGCACGCCGGTCGCCCTGCCCCCGTCGGTCACGAGAGCACCTCGACCGCGGTGGATCGTGACGTCGAACTTTGCGCATGCCGCAAGGAGAGCCCCGGTCAGCGCCCGCGGGTCGACGATGTGGTCGGAATCGACGAGCATCCCGCTCCGGATCGATGGCGCAAGCCCGGGCTCGAGCTCACGAGTCTCTGCCGCCGACAGCCGGTGCACTGGAAGGCCGATCGACCGCCGATGCCGATACCCGCGCTCGAGAGCGGCGTGCTCGTCGGCATCGACCGCGACGTGGAGCGTGCCGCACTTGCGGTATCCGGCCGTCTGTCCCGAATCGGCCTCCACGTCGGCGACGAACGCCGGGTAGCGCGCTGCGGAGGTACGGCTCACGTCGACGACCGCGTCCTCGCCGAACTCCGCCTCGCTGATCGGGGCGATCATCCCGGCCGCGTAGTGCGAAGCGCCCGACCCTGGTTCGGGGTCGACGACGGCGACGCTCAGGCCCGCGCGAGCAGCCCGCCAGGCCACGGAGAGGCCGATGACACCCCCTCCGACAATGACTGCGTCCACGCGTCTCCTCCGAATATCGATTCGAGTTTACGGGGAGGGCTCGATTGCGCCGATCCGATCGAGGCGGTACCCGACGCCGAAGACGGTGGTGATGCGAAACGGCACCAGCGCGAAGGGCTCGAACTTCTCACGGAGCCAGCGGACGTGGACGTCGACCGTCTTGGGGTCGCCGTAGAAGCGGTTGCCCCAGACCGCCGCGATGATCGCCTGCCGCGACATGACCCGGCCGGTGTTGCGCAGCAACAAAGACAGGAGGTCGAACTCCTTGGGCGCCAGGCGAAGCTCAGCTCCCTCTATGTGGATCGTCCTCGCCGCTCGATCGATGCGGAAACCCTCGAACTCCTCGATCTCCACCGCGCCCGCCGGACGCCCGCTCATCTCCGAGCGGCGCAGGAGAGCGGTGATGCGCGCAAGCAGTTCATTGAACGAGAAGGGTTTGGTCACGTAGTCGTCTGCGCCGAGTTGCAGTCCGACAACCTTGTCGACCTCCGTGCCCTTGGCGGTGAGCATGAGGATCGGTGTCGCCGACTCCTGCCGGAGCACACGGCATACCTCGAGGCCGCTCAGCCCCGGCAGCATCACATCGAGGACGATCAGATCGGGCCGCTCAGCACGGGCCAGGCTCAGCGCGTCAGGTCCGGTCGCGGCCTCGATGACGGCATATCCCTCGCGCGCAAGGTTGTACCGCAGCGTTTCGCGAATTGCGTCCTCGTCCTCGACCACGAGGATGCGCTTGGCGACGGTCGACGCCATGAACCGAGCTTACAAGAAGCCCGATGCAGGGCACAGAGCGCTGTAACAACACGGTTGCCTCATATCCGGGACACATTTCGTCTGGTTGTATGCGCACCGTCTGCTGAGCGGCCGTCGGTGCGCTTCGCTATCGCGCTGAGAGAGGCAAAGGAGTTACTCGTGCGCCTGATGAAGATTGTCGTCGCGGCGGCATTGCCGCTGATGACCGTTACCGCTGGTGTACGGGACCACCGTGTACGTCAGCGACATCTGGAACAACGGTGTTCTGGCACTGACCGCATAAGGAGCACGCGTCAGTCCTTAACCCAGCCACAACGGCGACTTATTCCGGTCTGAACACGTCGATAACGCCCCCTCGCGCAGCCTAGCCGCACAGGAATCGGCCCGTGTCTGCACTGGGAGGCATCATGACCAGACGACCCTTCATAACCCTGGCGTTGGCGGCCGGCGCGACGATAGCGAGCGCGTCGGTCGTGGGGGCTTCCGGAGCGCTCGTCGCGCCGATCACCGTCAATACCAGGACGAGCACGCCGATCAAGCACCTCGTGGTGATCTTTCAGGAGAACGTGTCCTTCGATCACTACTTCGGGACGTATCCGATCGCGACCAACGCCGACGGCCAGCCGTTCACCGCCAAGGCGGGAACCCCGACGGTCAACGGCCTGAGCACGGCGTTGCTGACGGCCAACCCGAACGGGGTCAACCCGCAACGCCTCGGACCGGCTGATGCGCTGACCTGCGACCAGGATCACGCGTACACCCCCGAACAGCAGGCGGCCGATCACGGCGCGATGGACATGTTCCCCGAATTCACCGAAGTGGAGCGTTGCACGCCGCCCGACCAAGCGCCTCCGGGCCTGGTCATGGACTACTACGACGGCAACACGGTGACCGCCCTCTGGAACTACGCCCAGCGGTTCGCGATGAGCGACAACATGTTCGACACCGAGTTCGGCCCTTCGACGCCGGGAGCCCTCGACCTCATCTCTGGGCAGACACACGGCGCGACGCCGGCGGTGCTCGCAGGTGTCAGCGACAACGGGACCGACTACGGCGACATCGATCCCGCATATGACGAATGCTCAGCGGGCACAACGCTCTCGATGAGCGGCACCAACATCGGAAACGAGCTCAATGCCAAACACATCACGTGGGGATGGTTCCAGGGTGGTTTTGCGCCGACGGGGCAGGTCAACGGCACAGCCGTCTGCGGATCGAGTCACGCGAACATCGGTGGCGCGGTCGTCACCGACTACAGCGCGCACCACGAGCCGTTCCAGTACTACGCGAGCACCGCGAATCCTGCTCATCTCCCGCCGGCCAGTGAGGCCGAGATCGGTCATAACGGTCAGGCGAATCACCAGTACGACCTGAGCCTCTTCGACGAGACGTTGACCGACGGTAACCTGCCGAGTGTCAGCTTCCTCAAGGCATCCCGGTATCAGGACGGGCATGCGGGATACTCCGACCCGCTCGACGAGCAGAACTTCCTCGTCACGACGATCAACTCGATCGAGCGGTCCCGCTACTGGAACTCCACCGCGATCGTGATCACGTACGACGACTCGGACGGGTGGTACGACCACGTCACACCGCCGATCATCAATCCTTCGACGTCGGCAGAGGATGCGTTCACATCAACAGGCCAGTGCGGTAACCCGAGCGGCACACCATTGGGTGGGTTCGAGGACCGCTGCGGGTATGGCCAGCGACTTCCATTTCTCGTCATCTCGCCCTGGGCGCGTGAGAACTCGGTGGACAGCTCGATGATCGACCAGACCTCGATCACCCGGTTCATCGAGGACAACTGGGGCGTGCCTCGCATCGGCGGCGGGTCATTCGACGCCATTGCAGGCAGCATCGCGGGAATGTTCGACTTCTCGCACCGGCACAGCGCCCGACTGATGCTCAACCCGGTCACGGGCGAACCCGCGGCGTAAGCGCGTCCCTCTTTCCCTGATCAGAAGGGCGGGGCATGCGCGCCCCGCCCTTCGCTCGCATCAGGTTCCGTGATCATTGCTGCGATGCATCTCGTTCGACGAGCCGCCCTATACTCGATTTGGTGGAGTTGATCAGCGTGAGCGATCTGCACTCCGGTGCAGACAGCGTCGCGATGCTTCGCGCGGTCGGACTGCTGCTCGATCCGGGCATCGTCGCCCTGGACGAGGACGGCCGTGTGCTGCTCGCCAACGAGCAGGCACGGCAGCTGCTCGGGCTCGACCTCGACGAAGGCTCGGCGTTCGTGGCAGGTGAGGTCGACTACCGGCTCATCCGGATGATCGAGGCGGCGCGTGAAAGCGGTGGTGTCGAGGAACGCGCGATCAAGCTCCACGACCGCGATTTCGTTGCACGGGCGATCGCACTGCAGGGCGATGTGTCCACAGTTTTGCTCGTGCGCGACGAGACGCGCGTCCATCACCTCGAGCGAGTTCGGCGCGATTTTGTCAGTAACGTGTCGCACGAGCTGCGAACGCCGATCACCGCGGTGCAGCTCATGGCCGAGACCCTCGCCAACGGCGGTCTCGACGACCCGGTTGCGGCGGCGGATTTCGTGCGCAGGATCGGTCAGGAGGCCGCACACATGGCGCAGATGGTCGAGGAGCTCCTCGAGCTGAGCACCATCGAGTCCGGCCAGCGGCCCATGGCGAGCGAGCGAGTGCCGATCGCCAACCTGATGCTCAGCCTCGACCGGTTGCGACCGCTCGCCGAGAGCAAGGGCGTCTCGCTCGTCGCGCGGGTGGATCCAGGCACACCGGACCTCATCGGCGACTCGGCGCAGCTCGGACAGGTGCTACGCAACCTCGCCCACAACGCCATCAAGTTCACGCCGTCCGGCGGGCGCATCGAGGTGAGCGCTGCGCCGCGCGGACCGGGGCACGTGCTCATCCGCTGCAGCGACACGGGGGTCGGGATCACGCCGGCCGACCTGCCGCGGATCTACGAGCGCTTCTGGAAGGCCGACAGCTCACGGCAGCGCGACGGCGAGGGGTCCGGCCTGGGTCTCGCGATCGTCCGGCACGTCGTCGAAGCCCACGGAGGGACCGTTTCGGTGACGTCCGAACCCCGTCGTGGGACCGAGTTTCAGGTGGTGCTCCCAGTCGCCGAGGTCGACCCGACAAGCGTCGATTGACCGGCTTGCCGTCGCGAAGAGGCGTTCGTTACCATTGGACAACGGTTACGACGTAGCAAGCTTCCTTGCAGGGGGAGGCCAATGGCGGAACGCGTTCTCGACATCGATGCGTCGCCCCCGAGCGAGGGGCACCCAGCACTCCTGGATCGGCACATCGACCTCCTCGATGCAGGTCTCCGGGGCACCGCGCCGCGAATGCGAGGCCTGCTTCGCCAGATGTCTGCATATCACCTGGGGTGGACGGACGCGCAGGGGCATCCGGCGAACGTCGCGGCCGGCAAGCGAATCCGCCCTGCCCTGACGCTCTGGGCATGCGAGGCGCTCGGGGGCGATCCGGAGTGGGCGCTGCCCGCGGCCGTCGCAGTCGAGCTGATCCACAACTTCACCCTCATCCACGACGACATCCAGGACGGAGACCAGCTTCGCCGCCATCGGCCTGCGGTCTGGGCGATCTGGGGAGCCGAGCAGGGCATCAACGCGGGTGACGGCATGTTCGCCGCGGCGATGACGTCGCTGCTCGCGCCGGGACCCCGGCCCGGGCGGCGGATGAAGGCCGCACACATCCTGACGGCCGGCGTCGGCCAGGTGGTCGAAGGGCAGTGCCTGGACCTGTCGCTGGAAGGCCGCCCCGGGGCTTCGCAGAAGATCTACCTCCGCCTCGCGACCATGAAGACCGGCGCGCTCCTCGGCGCGGCGATGGCTGCCGGCGCCGTGCTCGCGGGTGCGCCGCGAGCCGTGACCCGGCGGTTCGACGCCGCGGGACGCCTCCTCGGCCTCGCGTTCCAGGTGCGCGATGACTGGCTGGGCACCTGGGGTGATCCCGAGCTGACGGGCAAGGGCCGGAGCGGCGACCTCCGCCGCCGCAAGCTCACGTACCCGGTGGTTGCGGCGTACGAGGTCGCCACGCCGATCCGCCGCCGCGAGCTCCGCCGGCTCTTCAACGACCGCGCGCCGGGCGGCGAGTTCCGGCTCCGAGCCGTGCTCGACGAGCTGGGCGGCCCGGCACTCACCGCAGGCGTGCCGATGGTGCTGGCACGCGATGCGGTCGCCGTCCTCACCGGTCTTCCCGACGATGCGCTGACCGATTTCGCGGATCTGGCGATCCATGTTGCTGAACGCAACCGTTAGCCCGAGTCCCGTCACGAACCCCGAGTCGCCGACGGCGTCGCGAAAAGACGATCACCTGCGGATCAACATCAACGAGGACGTCGCGGCCAAGGGGGTCGACGCGGGCTTCGACGACTACCGGTTCGTACACCGCGCGCTCCCGGAGATCGACCTCGACGACGTACATCTGACCACCCGGTTCCTCGGCCGTGCGGTCGGCGCGCCGCTGCTCGTGTCATGCATGACAGGGGGCACTGCGCAGGCGGGTGTCATCAACGAGCGGCTGGCACGCGTCGCGCAGAGCTGCGGGCTCGCGATGGGGCTCGGGTCCTGCCGGGTGCTGCTCGAACAGCCCGACGTGTTGCCGACGTTCGACGTTCGCGCGATTGCCCCGGACATCCCGCTGCTCGCGAATCTCGGCGCCGTGCAGCTGAATCTCGGCGTCGGTGTCGCAGAGTGCCGGCACCTTGTGCGCACGCTCCGAGCCGATGCGCTGGTCCTGCACCTCAACCCGCTCCAGGAAGCCCTCCAGCCCGACGGCAACACGGTCTTTGCCGGACTCCTCGCGCGTATTGCCACGGTCTGTGCCGAGCTCGACGTACCGGTGATCGTCAAGGAGGTGGGTTGGGGGATCGCGGACGACCTCGTCGCCCAGCTGTTCGACGCGGGCGTCCGCGCCGTCGATGTTGCGGGCGCGGGCGGGACATCGTGGAGCGAGGTCGAACGTCATCGCATCGATGACCCGGTTCGCGCCCGTGTCGCCGGCGCGTTCGGTGGCTGGGGCATTCCCACGACCACCGCGCTGATCGGCGCGCGACGGGCGGTGCCGGACGGGACCATCATCGCCAGCGGCGGCGTGCGCAACGGCATCGACGTCGCCAAAGCGCTGACTCTCGGCGCGGATTCTGTCGGCATTGCGGGTCCGCTCGTGCGCGCGGCGGCAGCGGGCGATGCGGCACTCGAGGAAACGGTCGCCGCGGTCCTCGAGGAGCTCCGGCTCGTCATGTTCTGCGTCGGTGCGACGAATGTCGGCGAGCTCTGGACCGATGCGCGCCTCGAGCGCGTCAACGGGACGGCCGTCTGATGTCGAGAGCGAGTACGTCGCATGCCGCCGACGCGTACTGCCGCGAGCTCGTGCACCACTACGAGAACTTCACGGTGGCATCGCGACTGTCGCCGAAGTCGCTGCGGCGCGATCTCACTCGCGTTTACGCGTTCTGCCGATACACCGACGACCTCGGCGACGAAAGTGGCGACCGCGCCGTTGCGACACGCCGGCTCCGGCGCTGGCGCGACGAGTTGCGCGAGAGCTTCGAGCACGACGAGCGCACGCATCCGGTGCTGGTCGCGCTTGCCGACACGGTCGATCGCCACTCGCTGGAGGAGCAACCGTTCCTCGACCTCATCGACGCCAATGTGCAGGACCAGCGCATCGACCGCTATGAAGACTGGTCCGAGTTGCGCGCGTACTGCACACGCTCTGCAGCGCCGGTCGGGCGCATCGTGCTGCGCCTCTTCAACATCGACACGCCGGTAGCGGTCTCGCTCAGCGACGACGTCTGTATCGGACTCCAGCTCGCGAATTTCGCCCAGGACGTCTCAGTGGACTCGCGCCTCGGGCGCACATACCTCATGCAGCGCGACATCCGCGAGCACGGTGTCGACGGAGCGACGCGTGTCCTCTGCGACCGGGCGCGCACGTTGCTCGCATCGGGACGCGAGCTCGAACGCCTGGCGCCGCCGCGGTTGCGGGTGCAGCTCGCGCTCTACAGGCTCGGCGGCGAGGCCATCCTCGATGCCGTCGCCGCTCGCGACTACCGCACCGCGACTCGACGGCCGGTCGTCGACCGTGCGGCGCGTGTGCGCATCGCCGGCGCAGCGCTGTCCACCGGATTGCGCCGTGAATCATCACGCCCCGTCCCGCTCACCGTGACGTCGCGAACAGGGGACGAAGGTGGTTGACGCTCCGCCGCTTCCCGACATGCGCGCGGCCGAGCGCTTCTGCGAGGACATGGCGCGGCGCGAGGCCGCCAACTTCTACTGGGGGTTCATCGCGCTGCCTCGCCAGCAACGCGTCGCCATCTACGCGCTGTACGACTTCGCGCGCCAGGTGGACGACGATGCGGACCTCGCGGGGCGCGAGTCGCGGCATGCGCGTCTCGAGCATCATCGTCGCCGTCTCCACAACTCGCGCCCGGGCGATACCACCGATCCCGTGATGGGCGTGCTCGCGCTGGCCATGCGCCGCTACTCGATCCCGGTCGAGGAGCTCGAGATGCTCATCGACGGCGTCGCGATGGACCTCACGACCACGCGCTACGCGACGTGGGACGAGTTGCGCTCGTATGCGAACCTCGTCGCGTCGGTCGTCGGGCGCATGTGCGTGCGCATCTTCGGATTCCGTGACCCGATCGCGCTCGAGCGCGCCGATGAGCTCGGTGTCGCCCTGCAGCTCATCAACATCCTTCGCGACGTGCACGAGGATGCGGCGCGCGGACGCATCTACCTCCCCGCGGACGAGCTCGCCGCCTACGGCATCAGCAATCGCGACATCCTGGAGCGGCGCGTCGCCCCGGGATGGCATCACTTCATGGCGATGCAGGCCGCTCGTGCGCGAGCGTTGCACGCGTCCGGCATCCGTGTCACGGAGTCGATCCCGACGCAGCCTGCCGTCTGCGTTCGAACGATGGCGGGGATCTATCTCGGCATCCTCGATCGCATCGAGGCGACTCCCGAGCTGCCGCTCCACAGCCGTGCGCGACTGTCGAAGGCCGCCAAGCTCGGCGTCATGGCCCGGTCATGGCTGGCGGCGGTATGAAACGTCAGCCGCGCGTTGCAGTCGTCGGTGCGGGACTCGCGGGCCTCAGCGCCGCAATGGAGCTCGCGAAGCGCGGGTGGCACGTCGACATCTACGAGCGATCGCGTCTGCTCGGCGGAAAGGCCACATCCTTCGAGGTCGAGGGCCACGAGGTCGACTGCGGACAGCACGTCGTGCTCGCGTGCTGCACGGCGACACTCGACCTGGTCGGCGAGCTCGGCATGCGCGACTCCCTCTACATCCAGCCGCGCTTCGAAGTGACCGTGCTCTCGCGCAACCGGCGCCCGGCACAGCTGCACGCGTCGGGACTTCCGGCGCCGATGCATCTCATGACCGGGTTCGCGAAATACCCGCACCTCACCACGATCGACCGGCTCCTCGTCGGACGCGCGTTGATCGCTGCTCGCGTCGACAGCGACCCAAGCGGGACCATGGCCGCGTGGCTCCGCCGGCAGCGACAGAGTGTCCGCGCGTTGCGCGCGTTCTGGGAGCCGTTCCTCGTCCCCGCACTCAACGCGCCTCTGGACCGTGTCTCGGCGACGATGGGGCTCTTCGTCATCCGCACCGCGTTCCTCGGTGACCGCGACGCGGCGCGCATCGCGTACCTGACGGTCCCCCTCGCGCGTATCGCCGAGGCTGCCGCCGCGCGCGCGGACGCCGTGCACCTGCGCCAGGCAGTGGTTGGCGTCCATCACGACGGCCGGCGTGTCACGGGCGTGAAGTTGAGCGGCGGCGCGGGTGCTGCATGCGACGCATGCGTCATCGCTGTCCCCCCGCGGCGTCTCGCATCGATCCTCGACGACGCACCCGCGTTCGGCGTCGACGGCCTCGAGGCATTCGAGGCCATGCCGATCGTCGACGTGCATCTCTGGTACGACCGCCCGGTGCTCGGCTGCGACTTCGCTGCGCTGCTCGACTCACCGGTGCAGTGGGTGTTCGAGAAGTCGCCCGGGTACGTGTGCTGCAGCCTCAGTGCCGCCGAGTCGCAGGTGGGTCGTCCCGAGAGCGAGCTCGTCGAGCTCGGGCGCACTGCGCTCGCGGCAGTGCTGCCTTCCGCGGCGCGGGCGCATCTGCTGCGCGGGGCGGCGACCCGCGATCCCGACGCGACGTTCGTTCCCGCGCCGGGCGTGCAGCGCCCAGGTCCGACGACCAAATTCTCCAACCTCGTCATCGCCGGCGCGTGGACCGATACGGGTTGGCCGGCGACCATCGAGTCCGCGGTGCTCAGCGGGCGCACCGCCGCGAACACGCTCTTCCGCAACGCCGCCGGATGGCGCGACGTGCCGACGTTGGAGACCGCGCATGCAGTCTGATGCGCTGCGCTCCGCCGTCGACTGGCTGCTCGACCATCAGGACGCAGCGGGCTGGTGGAGTGGCGAGCTCGAGACCAACGTCACGATGACCGCGGAGCACGTGCTGCTGCTTCGGTTTCTCGGCGCTTCGGATGACGGCATCCGCGACGGTGCGATCCGGCACATCGCGGGCACGCAGCGCGACGACGGGACGTGGGCGCTGTATCACGACGGGCCCGGCGACCTCAGCACCACTATCGAGGCCTATGTCGCGTTGCGCGTGCTGGGTGTCGGCGCCGACGCCGCCCACATGCAGCGCGCGCTGCGGTTCGTCATCGATCAGGGCGGGCTGGCCGAAGCGCGTGTGTTCACGAAGATCTGGCTCGCATTGTTCGGCGTGTATCCGTGGGACGGCGTCCCGAGCATGCCCCCGGAACTGGTGCGCCTCCCCGCGTGGGCGCCGCTCAACCTCTACGACTTCGCATGCTGGGCGCGCGGCACGATCGCTCCGTTGCTGATCGTGATCACGCACCGCCCCGTGAGAGATCTCGGCGTCGATGTCGACGAGATCATCGCCCCCGGGACTGCGCACCGCATGCACGTCGTCCCGGGTTCGGGTCCGTTCATGTGGCTCGACCACGCCCTGAAGCTCTACGACCGGCTCCCGGTGCAGCCGGGCCGCGCGGGGTCGCGGCGCCAGCTGGTCGACTGGATCGCCGAGCGTCAGGAGGCCGACGGCGGGTGGGGCGGCATCCAGCCTCCCTGGGTCTACTCGCTGATCGCGCTCAACCTCGAGGGCATGCTCCTCGAGCATCCGATCATGCGCCGCGGCCTCGAAGGGTTCCGCAGGTTCGCGATCAACGACGAGAACGGCTGGCGCCTCCAGGCCTGCATGTCGCCGGTCTGGGACACCGCATGGGCGATGCTCGCGTTGCGCCGCGCAGGCGTCGCCCGCGATCACCCGGCGCTGCGATCCGCAGTCGGCTGGTTGCTCGCCGAGCAGATCAGCGGCGGTGGCGACTGGCAGGTCAAGGTCCCATACGAGGGTTGCGGCGGCTGGGCATTCGAGTTCGACAACGACATCTACCCCGACGTCGACGACACCGCCGTCGTCGCGCTGGCGCTGCTCGAGTGCGGCGACTCGGACGTGGTCGCGCGCTCGGTCGCGGAAGCCGTTCGCTGGTGCCGGGCGATGCGATCCCGCAACGGCGCGTGGGGTGCGTTCGACAAGGACAACACGCGCGCGCTGGTGTACCGCCTGCCGTTCGCCGACTTCGGTGCGATGCTCGATCCGCCGTCGGAGGACGTCACCGCTCATGTCATCGAGCTGTTCGCTGCGGTGGGTGACCGACCGAATCACAGCGACGTCGCACCTGCGCTCGGGTACCTCCGACGTGAGCAGCGTCCATGGGGCTCGTGGTACGGGCGCTGGGGCGTCAACCACATCTATGGCACCTGGTGCGTGGTGAGCGCGCTCGTCGCGCTGCACACCGGCGATGACTTGGTCCGCAGTGCCGCGGACTGGATGCGCAGCGTGCAGAACCCCGACGGCGGATGGGGCGAGACCTGTCACTCGTACAAGGACGAGTCCTTTGCCGGCGTGGGCACGAGCACCGCATCGCAGACCGCGTGGGCGATGCTGACGCTACAGCTCGCCGGTCTCGGCGACGACCCCGCGTGCGCACGCGGCCGCGCCTTCCTCGTCGAGCGCCAGCGCGACGGCACCTGGGACGAGCCCGAGCACACCGGCACCGGTTTCCCGGGCGATTTCTACATCAACTACCACCTCTACCGGCACATCTTTCCGACCCTTGCGCTGGCGGGCGGGGAACCCGCGGCAGCGCTGAACGCCGACGAGCGTGTGCTCGTCGCCCAGACATAACAACAAGTCCAAGAGAAAGGAGCAAGTCATGGCAGTGCCATTGCGACAGGCGATGAAGGTTGGGACGTACGTCGCGCGCCAGAAGCTGCGCCACAACGACAAGTTCGCGCTGGTCCTGCAACTCGAGCCTCTCTACCAGTGCAATCTCGCGTGCGCCGGCTGCGGCAAGATCCAGCACGAGGATCCGATCCTGCAGCGCCGGCTGAGCGTGCAGCAGTGCATCGACGCCGTCGAGGAGTGCGAGGCACCGATGGTCTCCATCGCCGGCGGCGAGCCGCTGGTCCACAAGGAGATCGATCAGATCGTCGCCGCGCTGGTCGCACGCAAGCGCTACGTGTATCTCTGCACGAACGCGCTGCTCCTCGAGAAGAAGCTCCATCTCTTCACACCGTCGCCGTATTTCTCGTTCTCCATCCACATCGACGGGCTTCGCGAGCGGCACGACGAGTCGGTGTGCCGCACCGGAGTCTTCGACAAGGCGATCGCCGCCATCGCAGCGGCGAAGAAGGCCGGCTTCCGCGTGACCACGAACACGACGTTCTTCGACCAGGACGACGCGAACTCGATCCGCGGTGTCCTCGACTTCCTCAACGACGAGGTTGGCGTCGACAGCATGCAGATCTCCCCGGGATTCGCCTACGAGAAGGCACCCGATCAGGACCACTGGCTGGGCGTCGAGCGCACGCACGCGCTCTTCCGCGAGGCCTTCGCGGGCGGTCGGCGCAAGAAGTGGCGGCTCAACCACTCCCCGCTCTTCCTCGATTTCCTCGAGGGCAAGGTGGACTTCAGCTGCACGGCGTGGGGCATTCCGAGCTATTCAGTGCTCGGCTGGCAGCGTCCGTGCTACCTGATGTCCGATGGCTATGCGACGTCGTATCGCGAGCTGATCGACACCACGCCCTGGGAGAAGTACGGACGGGGGCGCGATGAGCGGTGCAGCAACTGCATGGCCCACTGCGGCTACGAGCCGACCGCAGTCGTCGCAACGTCAGCATCGCTTCGCGAGTCGCTGCGCGCGGCGAGCGACAGCCTTCGCCCGCGCGGGACCAAGCCCGAAATGAACTGACGTGACGTCAGACGGCGGGGCGTCCGGCGAGGGTGATGTCTTCCTCACGGGCGCCTCGGGATTCGTGGGATCGCACGTGCTGAACGCGCTGCTCGCGCGTGGCTACCGGGTGCGCGCGCTGGTTCGTCGTGACGAGGCGCTGCCATCCGGTGTGGTGCCGGTACACGGCGACCTCCGGACTCCCGCAACGCTGGTGCCCGCGCTTCGCGGGTGTCGCTCGCTCGTGCACACCGCGGCGCTGTACTCGTTCTCTCCCCGCGACGGCGCGACGATCGCCGGCGTGAACGTCCGCGGGACGCAGGGCCTGCTCGAGGCGGCGCGCATTGCCGGCATCGAGCGCTGCGTGGTGACGTCCAGCTCGTCAGCGCTCGCCCCCGCATCCGGATCACGTCCGGTCACCGAGCGGAGCTGGGCGGAGCCGCATCCGGGCGCGGTGACGTATCACGCGTCCAAGCTGCTGCAGGAACGGGCAGCGCTCAGCGCGACAACGCCGGTGATCACGGTGCTTCCGACGGCGCCGATCGGCCCCGGTGACCACCGGCCGACTCCGACCGGCAAGATCATCGTCGACCTGCTCCGCGGCCGGATGCCCGCAACGCTGCGCGGCGGCATGAATGTCGTGGCGGTCGAGGATGTCGCCGCCGCCCATGTGCTGGCGCTGGAGCGCGGCATGGTCCGCGAGCGGTACATCGCCGGTGGCGTCAACCTCAGCCTCGCCGAGCTCTGGCGGCTTATCGCACGAGCGGCCGGCAAACCCGCGCGCGTCGTGCCGTTGCCGTATGTGATCGCGGCGGCGGCGGCGCGGGCCGACGACGTTCGCGTGCGACTCGTCGGTGGCACCCCTGCCGTCCCGCTCGAGGGCGTGCGCATGGGCCGTCTCGACATGTTCTCGACCAGCGCCAAAGCCATCGACGAGCTCGGGTATCGCCCGTCCAGCGTGGGGGCAGCCGTCGAGCGCTCCGTGCGCTGGTACCACGAGCACGGCTATGCCGCCTGAGGAACGGATCCAGGCCGTCTGCGCGATGAGCGTCGAGACGTGGGGAGTCCGGCGTCGTGCCCGCGGCCTCCGGGTGACGCAGGTGGGCATTGGTGGCGCTGCCGCGCCGGGCGACGCAACCATCGTCATCAGCGCCGGTCTCTGCGGCGGGCTGCTGGCCGATCAGGCGCCGGGCACCGTGGTGATCGCGACCTCCGTCTCGGACGAGACAGGGGCAACGCACGGGTGCGATCCGCAGGTCGCCGCACGGCTGGAGCGCGCCGCGCGATCCCTCGGGTTCCCTGTCGTCACCGGTTCGCTCGTCTCGACCAGCGCGCTGGTCACCGGGTCCGGACGGGACGACTGGGCGCGCCGGGGCCATGTCGCGGTGGACATGGAGTCGGCTGCCGCGGCGGCGACCGCTCCCCGGTTCGGCACGGTCCGCGTCATTCTCGACACACCGCGCCACGAGCTCTCGCCCGCGTGGGTGAACCCTGGGCGCGCGGTCCGTAACCCCGCAAACTGGCGCGAGGCGATCTGGCTGGCGATCCAGACCCCCCGCTACGCGCTGCGGGTCGGGGCGGTGTTAGAGGCGGCCTTCCTCCGCGATATCCACGCCGAGGTATAGCTGCACCGCTCCGCGGAGCATCTGCGCAACACCCGGGACGTCGAACTCCTGCGCCATCTCGTGGAGGGCTGCCCGCTGCGCATGGAGCGCAGCCTCGACCACCCTGCACCCGGCCTCGGTAAGGCCGACACGCACCATCCGCCGGTCGGGCGCGGAGCGCAGCGTCCGCACGAGCCCGCGGGCATTCAACTCGTGGACCATCAGCGACACACGCGCCTCCGGGGCCTGGATGAAATCGGCGAGGTCGCCCTGAACGCAGCCCTCGGTGCCGGCGGCGCCGGCCTCGAGCAGCAGGTGGTACTGCAGGGGACTCAAGTCGTATCCCGCGAGCGATCGATTGATCTGAATCATCGCCTGGCGGAATCCGCGGCGGAAAACGGCCGCGAGACGAAGATCGTCGATCGTGGCGTCCTGAAAGAAGCCGCTGCTTCGCGTTGTGGGCTTCGAGGCTGCGACGGTCACATCGCCGACTTTACAAGGTGGGACATATCCGGCCGAAGCGTGGATCCGGCCTGGCAAGCAAAGATATGTTCACGCACCGTAAATAACGGTGAAGTCAGCCCAGTTTGGGGCTATTGACTGAATTGAGCGTTGTCAGGATGCTCGGCCAGGGCCACATCGGGGGGGTTGCCAGCCAGGGGGATGGTGCCCGGGGGGCGGTCCCGCCGGACGGGAGCGCAGCCCGCTCGATGCGGGCTACGTCTCCCGATTTGAGTTCAGACCTCGTTTCCCAGCGCCCGCAGCGCGCGCACGTACTTCGGCGTGCTGTCCGGCTCGCCGGCGCCCGCGCCGTGCAGTAGGGCCATCACCGCGTCGATGAGCGCCGCATCGGCGTCGTAGAGCTCGACCTCGACCTCGCGAAACGTCTCGATGGTCCGCTCCTCGAGGCGGATGGACACCAGATCATCGGCGACCTCGGCGGACCTGGCGTCACCGGCCATGAGATCGACGGTGTGCCGGATGGTGACCAGGCTCGCGACCGGACGCAGCACGACGTCGCCGACTGCTTCGCGAACCACCTCGAGTGCCTCCTCCGGCGGCTCGTCGGGTGGCCCGGCGAAGTCGGTCTCCTCTCGAGAGATCGCAAGACCGACGTGGCGCGCTCCGGCCTTGAGGGTCCATCGCCCAGGCTCCCCGGCTGCACTGCGATAGCGCAACCCGAGCTGCGCACCGAGCAGCGTGAGCTGATCGGTGTCCCAGTATGTCGCCGAGAGCTCGAGGAGGCCGCGATCGACCGCCCGCGTCCCCGGAACCACCATGTCGAGGTCGGGCAGAACGAAGTCGGCCGCGACGGGGATCTTGATCTCCTGTTCTTCAGTCATCCCCATCCACTCTACGGGGAACGGACCCTTGCGCCAGAGCCGTCGGTGAATCAGCACCGCAGCGACCCATACACTCCGCGGATGAGCGACGCGGTCCGGCTTGTCGTACTCGTTGCAGGTGCTGCGCTCGTGCTGCTGATCCTTGCGGATGCGATCGGCACGCTGATCGTCACCCGAGCTCGCACCGCACGCTGGCGTCCCACCCGGCTCTGGTATGCGAGCACCTGGCGCTGCGCACGGGCCGCGGCTGCACACCTTCCCTCACGCGGCGGGGACTTCGTCCTCAATGTCTATCCGGCACTGTCCCTGCTGGGATTGCTCGTGCTCTGGCTCGTCGGACTCTGCGTCGGATGGGCCTCGATCTACTGGGGGCTTTCGGAGGTTGTCGCGGGCGGCGGCGACTGGGTGAGCCTCGCGTATTTCTCGGGGACATCGCTGCTCACGCCCGCGTCCGGCCTCCTCAACGGCGAAGGAGTGCGTTTCCTCTCACTGGTCGAGACACTCACCGGGCTCGGGACGATCGCGCTCCTCATCTCGTACCTCCCCGCGCTGTACGGCGCGTACAGCAGGCGCGAGGCTCGGCTCCTCACGCTCGACGATCCGCAGGGAGGACGCCTCACGCCGATGCGCGTCATCGCGGTGCACTCGACCGACGGGAGCCTCGAGCTCTTCCATCGCTTCTGCTCCGAATGGGAGATGTGGACTGCGGAGGTGATGGAGAGCCACACGTCCTATCCAATGCTCGCGCTCTTCCGTTCGCAGCACGCCGGGCAGTCGTGGATCACGGCGCTCGGCGTCGTGACCGACGCGGCCGTGCTGGCGTGCGCGTGCATCGTGGGTGAGGACGTGCGCGAGCCGTACTTCCTGTATCGACGCGGCCGTCGCGCGTGCGGTGACATTGCCGCTGCGCTGAACATCGCCGACATGCCGGCGGACACGTCGGCCCTCAACAGGGAGAACGTCGAGGCTGCGTGGAACGGTCTCAACGCGCTCGGGATCGAGATTCGAGACATCGACGAGTCGTGGCGGCGGCTCGCGGAGATGAAGCTGACGTTCGGGCTCCACCTGCAGCAGATTATCGACTACACCCTTGCGCCACATGGCTTCTGGGGACACTCCGCCGAGGCGACCGTGGTCGAGGAAGTCGCACGCGCAACCGCGGACGCACGGCTGCGGGCGCGGGGTCGCGACAACCGGGCGAGGCTCCTGGGTTAGGCGGCGTTCAGAGGTACTCCTCGAACCCGGGCCACGCATCCACCATCTGTCGCTGGAGCGCTTTCGGCAGCGGGAGGTACGTGCCGGTGGCCTCGGCGACGACGCTCCCGTCCGCCAACAGGACGCGGCCCTCGGTGTGCAGCGCACGGCGAAGCAACCGCGTGATCCAGCCTTCGACGCGCAGCACGGTGCCGGTTGGGGCGGCGCTGCGGAACCGCACCTCGAGACGCGCAGTCACCACCCAGTGCCGGTGCAGCGCCGAGCAACGGCCCATCGCGTCGTCGAGGACCGCGCTCAGCAGACCGCCGTGCGTGAAGCCGGGAAAGCCGACGTGATCGGGACCCGGCGTCCATTCCGTGAACACACGATCGCCGTCGAGCTCGTACTGGAGGTGCAGGCCTGCCGGGTTGCGCAAACCGTGGACAAAATTTCGTTGAAAGGCGCTGCGATCGTTGAGCCACGACGGGTCGATCGCGTCATCGGTCACGACGCGGCAAGTCGCTCCAGACCACCGAGGTACGGGCGCAGCGGCTCCGGAATGACCACCGATCCGTCGCGCTGCTGGTTGGCCTCGAGCACCGCGTCGTACGTTCGCGGCACGCCAAGCGCGCTGCCGTTGAGCGTGTGCACGAACCGCGGCTTCTCCTGCGCCGACGGGCGATATCGGATGTTGGCGCGACGCGCCTGGAAGTCGGCGAACACCGAGCACGACGACACCTCGAGCCACTGCCGCAACCCGGGCGCCCACACCTCGACGTCGTACTTCTTCCACTGCGCAAACCCGAGGTCACCGGTGCACATGAGCAGGACCCGATAGTGCAGGCCGAGCAGCTGCAGCACGTGCTCCGCATGCGACGTGATCAGCTCGAGCTCGTCGAGCGACGTCTCGGGCGTCGTGAAGCGAACCATCTCGACCTTCTCGAACTGATGCAGGCGGATATACCCGCGTGTGTCCTTGCCGGCGGCGCCCGCTTCACGGCGCCAGCAGGGCGTGAACGCGACGTGCGCGATCGGCAGCTGCGATGCCTCGAGAATCTCGCCGGCGTAGAGATTGGTCACCGGCACTTCGGCAGTGGGAATGAGAAACAGGCCGTCGTCGGTGTGGTACGCCTCGTCCTCGAACTTGGGCAGCTGCGCAGTGCCGGTCATCGCCTCGCGGCGGACGAGATACGGCGGTGCCACCTCGCTGTATCCGTGCTCGCGCGCGACGTCGAGCATGAAGGATGTCAGCGCGCGCTGCAGGCGCGCACCGTCGCCACGAAGGATCGCGAACCGCGAGCCGCTGATCTTCGCCGCACGTTCGAAATCGAAGATCCCGAGCCGCTCACCCAGTTCGTAGTGCGGCAGCGCGTCGAAATCGAACACCTGCGGCTCGCCCCAGATGCGCGCGACAACGTTGTCCTCGGGCCCGGCGCCGTCGGGGACGCTCTCGTGCGGCACGTTGGGCATCTCGAGCAGGAGCGTCTGGACTCGATCGTCGAGCTCGGTGAGGCGAGCCTCGCCCTCCTGCACCTGCAGCTTCAGCACGCTCAGTGTCGCGCGCTGCTCGTCACTCGGCGCACCCCGCATGCTCGCGGACGCCGCGCGCTGCTCCGCGCGTGCCTGCTCGACCGCGGTGCGCAACGCGCGGGCCTCGGTGTCGAGCGCGAGGAGCTCGTCGATCGGTGCTGCCTCCCCTTTGCGGCGCGCGCCATCGCGCACCGACTCCGGGTCATCGCGGATCAACTGCAGCGGCAGCATCAGGACTCCGTCTCGGTGTCGGCGCCGCGCTGCGGACGCATGGTGGGAAACAGCAGCACGTCGCGTATCGTCGCGGCGCCGGTGAGCAGCATCACGAGGCGATCGACGCCGATACCCAGGCCGCCGGCCGGCGGCATTCCCACCTCGATGGCCTCCAGGAAGTCCTCGTCGATCGGTGGTATCTCGGCGTCACCGGCGCTGCGGAGTCGCGCCTGTTCCTCGAATCGTGCGCGCTGATCGATCGGGTCATTGAGCTCGCTGAATGCGTTCGCCAGTTCACGACCCGCGATGATCAGCTCGAATCGCTCGACGAACCGCGGATCGTCGCGCCGCCGGCGAGCGAGCGGGCTGACCTCCGCCGGGTAGTCGAGCACGAACGTCGCGTCCCAGAGCGTGCTCTCGACGCGTTGCTCGTAGATCTCGAGCAACACCGCGCCGGGCCCGAGGTTGGGCGCGACGTCGACACCGATGCCGGCTGCAGCTGCGTGCATGTCATCCCAGGACGCGAGCGCGTCGACGCCGGTCTGCTCGCGCACGAGGTTCACCATCGTTTCGGCGCGATACGGCGGACGAAGGTCGAGCGGTTGCCCGAACACCGTGCGCAGCAACGGGTCCTCGCACGGCGCGCTGCCACCCTCCTCCTCCTCGGCAACCTGTGGTCCGGCGGCGTTTGCGGCGGCGGTGATCAGCGCCTCGGTCAGTTCGCGCATGTCGTCGTACGTGGCGTACGCCTGGTACGCCTCGAGCATCGTGAACTCCGGGTTGTGCCGCGGCGACAATCCCTCGTTGCGAAAGACACGACCGATCTCATAGACACGCGCATAGCCGCCGACGAGGAGTCGCTTGAGGTGCAATTCGATCGCGATCCGCAGGTACACGTCGGTGTGCAACGCGTTCCAGTGCGTGCGAAACGGGACCGCTGCGCCGCCGCCGGGAATGGGCTGCAGGATCGGCGTCTCGACCTCGAGGAAGCCTCGCTGATCGAGCGTGGCATGCAGCGCGCGAACGAGCCGCGAGCGCGTGGCGAAATGCCGTCGCTGCGAAGCATCACTGAGCAGGTCGAGGTAGCGCTTGCGGTACTTCGTCTCCTGGTCCTGGAGCCCGTGGAACTTCTCAGGCGGAGAGTGCAGCGACTTCACGAGGAGCGTGATCGAGTCGACGAGGACACTCGGCTCACCTCGCCGCGTGCGCGTGAGCGGGCCGGTGATCCCGACGATGTCGCCGAGATCGAGCATGGCGACCAGCGCATGAGCATCCCCCGGTCGATCGGCGCGGAACCACATCTGCATGCGCCCGGACTCATCCTCGATGTGCGCAAACGCGGCGCCGCCGAGATCTCGCAGCTGCATCACCCTGCCGGCAACGGTGACCACCGGACGGTCCGCGGCGTCGACTGCGGCATCCGGGTGCTCGGTCTCGTAACTGGTGAGCAGGCGGCGCGCCTCCTCGATGGTCGCGCTCGGCTTGAAGTCGACGCCGTAGGGGTCGATGCCGCGCCCACGCAGTGCATCGACCTTGCGGCGGCGCTCTGCGAAGAGATCGTCGGATGGCATGGGCGCTATCTTCTCCGGCGAGACGCGCTCCGTGCGCGTGACGCGCCCCAGCGAGTGGCTAGTTGATCTTGACGATCTTGATCTGACGCGCGCCGCCGGGGCTCTGCACGTCCACCGTGTCGCCGACCTTGTGACCGAGCAGTGCCTTGCCGACAGGCGACTCCATCGAGATCCGGCCCGTGGTCACATCGACCTCCGCGGGTCCGACAATGGTGAAGGTCTGCTTGCCGAAGTCGTCCTTGACATCGACGGTGGTGCCGACACTGATGACTCCGCTCTCGCTCCCCTCTTCGATGATCACATGGTTGCGCACCATGTTCTCGACGACGAGGATGCGACCTTCGAGCATTCCCTGCTCGTTCTTCGCCTCGTCGTACTCGGCGTTCTCCGAGATGTCACCGAAGTCCTTGGCGTACTTGATGCGCTCGGCCACCTCGGAGCGACGTACCGTGCGCAACTCTTCCAACTCGCGCTCCAGCTTGACGAGACCGTCTTGCGTGAGCAGCACCGGCTTGTCCATTCAGTTCCCTGTAATTCAAAAGTCTGCGAAATGCCCAGTGACATTCGCTCTTTGGAGCCCGGAGTATAGGGGAGCGTCATCCAACGGGGCGTAACAAGTTGTAGTCATTCCTTGACGGAAATGGCTTCGCTTCATATGATCCGTCGCGAATCCCAAAGTGGATCTCATTCTTTGCCCCCCCTCTCGGGGCGTCTCTGGTCTCCAGAGGCGCCCTTCTTTTTTGTGTTTGCTATCCCTCGCCGCTGATAAACAGCGGCTGAAACCAGCCCTCGGGTCGCGGACCGGCCGCAAGTGCGCGGTCGAGCAGTTCGTCAAGCCGTTCACGCGAGTCCATCGACTGCACCTCCGCGCGGAGCCGAGCAGCCCCCGCGCAACCGCGAATGGTCCAGGCAACGTACTTGCGTCCGATGCGCAGCGCGCGGGTTTCGCCGTGGTACCGGCAGAGCATGTCGAGGTGACGCCGCGCGAGCGCGATCCGGCTGGGAAAGTCCAGATCGGGGAGGGTCTCACCGGTGGCCAATCGGTGGACGGCCTGCCGGACGAACCAGAAGTTGCCCAGCATGCCGCGGGCGATGACCACGCCATCGACCATCCCGGAGTCGATGTGACCGGCGAGCGTCTCGACATCCTCGACGTCGCCGCTGCCGAACACGGGGACGCCCACTGCCGCTTTCACGCGTGCGATCTCCGCCCAGTCGGCCCGCCCCTCGTACTTCTGCGCGCGCGTGCGGCCGTGCACCGTGACCGATGCCGCTCCGGCGTCCTCCAGCGCGCGGGCCAGCTCGGGGGCGTTGATCGAGGCGTGGTCCCAGCCGAGGCGCATCTTCACCGTGACCGGGACATCCACCGCGTCGACCATCGCGGCGATCACCCGGGCCGTGGCGTTGACATCGCGCGCGAGGGCCGCCCCGCTGCCGCGGCTCACCACCTTGGACACCGGGCAGCCGAGGTTGACATCGACGAGCACCGCCCCGCGCTCGACACAGACCTGCGCGGCATCGGCCATCACGACCGGGTCGCAGCCGACGAGCTGCGCCGCCACGGGGGACACCGGGGTCGGGAAGTCGAGCAGGTGGAGCGCCGCCTCGGTGCTCCGGACCACCGCCTCCGCCGCGACCATCTCGGTCGAGACAAGCCCGGCCCCGAACTCGCGGCAGAGTTCGCGGCAGGGGGCGTCGGTGATTCCCACCATCGGCGCGACGAGCACCGGGGACGAGAGCTCGAGCTCGCCCACGCGAAGCGGGCGGAGCGCGTTTGCTGCGATGGCCATCGCCCCATGGTACGGGGGCGGCACCGTGGCCTCAGCGATTCTGGTCGTGGATCAGGCGCAGGCCGTGCAGCGTCAGGCGCTCGTCGACGATGTCGATCGACGGCATCAGGCTGGCGAGGGACGTTGCCAGACCGCCGGTGGCGATGACCTTTGGGGACCCGGCCATCTCCGTGCGGAACCGGGCGACGAGGCCCTCGACGAGACCGACGTAGCCGAAGACGATCCCGGACTGCATGCTCGCGGTGGTGCTGTGGCCGATCGCCTCCGTGGGGGCGGTCAACTCGACGCGGATCAGCATCGCGGCGTGGTTGACGAGCGCGTCGTGGCTCAGCTGGATCCCGGGTGCGATCGCGCCACCGAGGTAGTCGCCGTTGGCGTCGATTGCGTCCAGGGTCGTCGCGGTGCCGAAGTCCACGAGCACTGCCGGCCCCTGGTAGAGGTGATGCGCTGCGATCGCGTTGGCGATCCGGTCCGCGCCCACTCGGCGCGGGTCGTCGTACTGGATGCGGATGCCGGTGCGCGTGCCGGGGCCGACGAACATCGGTGGCTGATGGAAGTAGGTATGGGAAAGTTCGTCAATGCTTCGGGCTAGCGTCGGGACAACGCTGCTCACGATCACCGCCGTGACCTTGTCGGCGCTCAGGTTTTTGCGTTCGAGCAGCGCAAGCAGCTCCAGCCCGAGCTCGTCGCCGGTGGCGCGGTCGTCGGTGTGGATCCGGAAGTCCGCGGTGAGGTCGGCGCCCTCGAACACGCCGACGACGATGTTGGTGTTCCCGACGTCGATCGCGAGCAGCATGGCGGCGAGTGTAGGCATCATCGCCTCGTGATCGCGCTGCTCGACATCGGAGGCACCAAGATCGCGGCCGGCGCCGGCCGGGACGCGGCGATCGGGGCCGTCCGTCGCGAGGCCACGTCGCCGGCTGCGCCGCTCGGCCAGCTTCGCAGCCTCATCGAGACGGTCATGGAGGGCAAGCTGCCGGAGGCGATCGCCATCTCGGCGCCGGGGCCGTTCGACCGCGACCGGGGTGCGCTCCTCAATCCGCCCGGGATGCCGGCATCCTGGTTCGGCCTCGAGCTCGCGCACCTCCTCGGGCAGCGCTTCGATTGCCCGGTGGTGGTCGAGAACGACGCCAACTGCGCGGCGGTCGCGGAGGCCCGCATCGGCGCCGGCGCCGGGAGTGGGACCGTCGCGTACTGGACCGTCTCGACCGGCATCGGCCTGGGGGTGGTCAGCGACGGAAGACTCCTCATCGGCCGCCACGACACCGAGGGCGGCCACATGGTTCTCTGGCCGGGTTGGGTTGGCGGCCCCCCATGCCACTGCGGTGGCATCGGCTGCCTGGAAGCGCTCGCGAGTGGACGCGCGCTGGCGAATCGATACGGCATCGCACCGGAGCACATCACCGACCCGGACGTGTGGGCTGAGGTGGGACGGTGGCTCGGTCTCGCAGTCGTCAACACGACCGCGCTGCACGATCCCGATGTCGTCATCTTCGGTGGCGGCGTCTGCGCCAGCTGGCAGAAGTTCGCGCCGTCGTTGGTGGAGACG
Source organism: Candidatus Dormiibacterota bacterium (assembly GCA_036521195.1). Classification (GTDB taxonomy): domain Bacteria; phylum Chloroflexota; class Dormibacteria; order Aeolococcales; family Aeolococcaceae; genus Palsa-851. The sequence goes on along the minus strand of DATDID010000049.1, from coordinate 122,502 downwards.
GTCGAGCGCTACCTGCGGCTGCAGGCGCGGCCCGAGATCGTTCGCGGCAGCCTCGGTGAGGAACGATCGCTGCTGGGTGCCCTTGTGATCGCCGAGGACGTCCTCCGCGATCCCTCGGTCCCCCTGACGGCGCGGTAGGCTACGGCGCCGATGACCGCCGTCCATCTGGTGTGCGACAGCACCGCCGATCTCGAACCTGCATTTCGCGGCGCCCATACGGTGCGGGTCGTCCCGCTCAAGGTGATCTTCGGCGAGGAGACCTTCTCCGACGGGGTCGACATCACCGCCGAGGCCTTCTACGCGCGCCTCGCCAGGCCGGGGCCGTTCCCGCGGACCTCGCAGCCGACCCCGGCCGAGTTCGAGGCCGTGTTCCGGGAGCTGGGCAGTGACGGTGGAGCGATCGTCTGCACGACCATCTCGTCAGACCTGAGCGGCACGTACGCGTCGGCAACCCAGGCTCGAGCAGCGGTCCCCGAGCTGGATGTCCGGGTGATCGACACGCGCAGCGTCGCGGTCGGCCACTACGCAGTGGTCCGCGAGGCGGTGCGCGTGATCGAGGCGGGCGGCGACGCCGATGCCGTCGTGGCGGCCATCACGGCAGTGCAGACCACGGCGCGCGTTCTGTTCACCGTCGAGACCCTGGAGTTCCTGCGTCGCGGTGGACGCATCGGCGGAGCGCGCGCGCTCCTCGGATCGATGCTCGACATCAAGCCGGTGCTCGAGATTCGCGGTGGTGCCATCGAGCCCGTCGCACGCGTTCGCACGTACCCCAAGGCGATCGACCGCGTCGTCGAGGAGTTCTCGCGGGCGGCCACAGCATGGGGCGGGGCGGAGCTGATCGTCGCCCATGCGGATCGACCCAAACTGGCGGCGACGCTCGTCGAGCGGATGCGCTCGCAGGCAACCGGAACACCGGCCCTCACCGTCGTTGGTCCGGTGATCGGCTGCCACAGCGGGCCGGGCGCCATCGGGGTCGGCTTCTACAAACCGCTCGGCTAGCTCTGTCGTGCCGGCGGGCACTTGCAACCGAGGATCGCCTTCTGTACTGTTGTCTTATGACAGTAGATAAAGGGATCAGCGAACCCTCGTCTGCGATCGAGTTCCGGCTCGATCCCACCTCGGGAGTACCCACCCACCTCCAACTCGTCCACCAGGTCGAGCACGCGATGCGCCTCGGCTACCTCAAGCTCGGCGACCAGCTGCCGAAGGTGCGCGATGTGGTCGCCTCGCTGGCCATCAACCCGAACACGGTGCTCAAGGCGTACCGCGAGCTCGAGATCAAGGGGCTCGCCGCCGGCCGGCCAGGCCAGGGGACGTTCATCCAGACGACGCTCAGCCAGGCGACGTTCCCGGAGTTGACCCGGCTCCGCAGGCTGCTGCTCGACTGGCTGACCATCGCGGATGCGGCAGGCCTCGACGAGGACGGGATAGACGCGCTGTTCACGAGCACGATCCGCACGTTCCGAGGACTTCGCGACGACGCCCGCGTCACGGCGCGAGAGACAGAGGGGATCGCGTGAGCGTCATCGAATCGAGCGGCCTCGGCAAACGCTACGGCCACAACTGGGCGCTCCGCGGATGCACCCTCGCGATTCCCAGGAGGCACGTCGTTGCGCTGGTCGGTCCGAACGGCGCCGGCAAGACCACGCTGCTGAACCTGACGGTGGGACTCGCGGCCGCGACTGAAGGCATCGTGACGGTGCTCGACGGTCAGTCTGCCGGCTCCCCCACAGCGTTGGACGGCATCGCCTTTGTCGCTCAGGACACACCGCTGTACAAAAACCTTTCGGGCGCTGACATGCTCCACATGTCCCGGAACCTCAATCGCCGTTTCGACGATACGTACGCGCGGACTCGTTTGCGCGAGCTGGACATCCCGTTGGAGCGCAAGGCCGGCGCGATGTCGGGTGGCCAGCAGGCGCAACTGGCGTTGACGCTGGCACTCGCGCGCCATCCCGAGCTTCTCGTGCTCGACGAGCCGATGGCGATGCTGGATCCCCTCGCCCGGCATGACTTCATGGCCACCGTGATGACCGCGATTGCCGACAGCGGCGTGTCCGTACTGCTCTCCTCGCACGTGCTCGCCGAGCTGGAGCGCGTCGCCGATTACCTCGTCCTCCTGTCGGACGGGAGCGTGCAGGTGTCGGGCGAGGTCGACGAGCTGCTCGCGTGTCACCGAGTGCTCACCGGCCCTTCGGCCAACGCCGGCGTATACGCGCGACAGCTGAACGTCGTGAGTGCGCGCAGCGGCGAGGCACAGGCGCATCTGCTCGTGAGGACCGACGGCGTGAATGCCCCCGTGCCATACGGCTGGGAGGCGCACCCGGTCAGCCTGGAAGAGCTGACGCTGGCATACATGCGCGATCCCGCAGCGGCGGCCCTTCCCGGCCCGCAGCGAGCCGCGGTCGCGCAACCGGTGGTGGCGAGGCATTGAGCGCGGTGACCGCCGTCCCTCAAAGGACGAACGAGAACCGTGTGCGGCCATTGCCCTGGCGACGGATGGCGTGGGTCACCTGGCGGCAGCACCGGCTGACGCTGGCCGGGATCGCTGCGCTCATCGGCGCCGCGGGTCTGTACCTGCTGATCACGGGACTCCAGATGCGTGGCGCGTACTCATCGGTGGCAGCGTGCCAGCCTGCAAATTCGCCGCTGTGCCAGCGGGCTGCGGGCGAGTTCCTGGACGCCTACGCGCCCGGAGCCGGTTGGTTCCTCGGGCTGATGCAGGTGATCCCGGCGTTGATCGGAGCGTTTGCAGGTGCACCGCTACTGGCTCGGGAACTGGAGACCGGCACCTTTCGGTACGCGTGGACCCAGGGTTTCGGGCGCGCGCGCTGGGCCGTTGCCAAACTCGTGCCGCTCGCGGTCGCGGTCACCGTCAGCACCGGCGCCTTCAGCGCGCTCATCGCCTGGTACCTGCAGCCGATCTTCAGTGCGGGCGACGACAAGGGGCCGTTGGATCCCACGGTCTTCGACATGGTTGGGCTTGCACTGGCAGCGTGGACACTCGTCGCGTTCGCGATCGGCGTGCTCGCCGGTTTCCTCATTCGTCGAGTCATTCCGGCGGTGTTCGCGACGCTCGCTGTCTGGTCAGCGTTGGCCGTCGTGACGGGTTTCTTCCTGCGCGGGCACTACGCCGCGCCCCTGGTCACCACGAGTCCCTCGAATCCGGCTCAGGCATGGGTGCTCTCGCAAGGCTGGTTCCACGGCGGCGCACCCGCGAGCCTCGACATGATCAACAACACGCTGGCGCGAGTCGACGTCCGCGCCGTGACGCCCGAGTTGTTCCAACCCGGACCCGCCACGCCGGCCAACCTTGGCGACCCTGTCAACTACCTGATCCAGCACGGCTACACGCAGCTGACCACCTACCAGCCGGTCGGCCGTTTCTGGCCGTTCCAGCTCGTCGAAGGCGGCTGGCTGCTCGCACTCTCGGTGCTCCTCATCGCGACTGCCGTCTGGCTGGTCAGCCGGCGCGCCGCGTAGACCTGAGTTTTTCGGGATATCGGCCAAAACGCCGGGGGCGGGGTAGCATTCTGAACCACGGTGGAATACAGATCGTGGTGATCAGCGCGCTCGACACGGGACGAACCGTCAACGCCCGGGTCGAGGTCGAGGACGACCCCGGGCGGCGCAGTCAGATCGTCCACGCCGCCGCCGCTGTCCTCGGCCGCAAGGGCTACGGCGCGACCTCGCTCAAGGATGTCGCGCGTGAGGCAGGCGTGGCGCCCGGGCTGCTCCACTACTACTTCGAGTCGAAGGAGGACCTGCTCGTCGAGGTGGTCGTCGTCATGGAGCGCCAGATGATCGCCGAGTGGAAGCGATCGGTTGCGGGAGTCGATGACCCGCTCGAGCGCCTCGTCGCGGGGCTCGACCATGCGGAGGCGCGTTGCGTCGAGCAACCCGAATTTCTGCGCCTCGTGCTCGACCTCTACACCGCGAGCCTGAGCAGCCCGGCACTCCGCCAGCGGTGCGCGAGCCTCTGCTCGCACCTCGTCGAGGAGATCGAGGTCGAGGTGCGTCGCGCACTCGGACCGCTGCCCGCGTACTCGCTCGTCGCGCCCCGCGACCTCGCCGGCGCGATCGCATCGGCAATCGACGGGATCGCCCTGTCGGGTCTCGTCCTCCAGCAGCCGACCGCCGCACGTTTCCACGCGCTCAAAGTGCTCCTGCTCTCGCTTGTCGTCACCGCGTATGTCACGGCCGGGCAGACGCCGCCGGTCGCCCGCCTCGCGGAGATGCTCAGCCGCCATTCCTGACGGCATCCGGCAGCGGCGGGAGGAGCGCGACCGTGGCGCCGATCGGCCCCGGCTCCTCGCCCTCGGCGCGTCCCCAGAAGCGTGAGAAGCGACCGTCGTACCCGACGGCAAGCCCGCCGTGGAATGACACGGGCACCTCGTCCCAATGCGGCGTGTGGCCGTGGACCACGCGACTCGCGCCGAAATGCGTGAGGTAGCGCTGGAGGCGTTCGGGATCGTCAAAGCCGTGACGGCCGATCGTGTAGCGCAGCGACTGGAACGCGCCGCCGCGGGTTGCGAGCCACGTACGCACCGCCGTGTTCACCACGTCGACCGAGTCGCCGATCTCCGCGTAACGGTCATCGTCGGTGTGCTGGGCGAGCGTGCCGTCCTCGAGCAGGACGAGGAACGGGAGCGCGCGGAGCCACGCCTCGAGCGCCTCGTCCGCGGCAACGGCATCGAGGTCCGCCCAGTCGCCCCGCCGGCTCAGCCAGAGGTCCTCGATGCTCAGCCCGTCGCGGGTGCGCCAGGCGCCGAACTCGTCGCCGCCTCGCGAGCGCTCGACCATGACGAGCAGGAACAGGTCGTGATTGCCGAGGACGGACCGAGCGTTGCGCCGCTGCATCGCCAGCCGCGCGGCAGCCGCGCCTCCGCCGGCTCCGGGCTCGCCGCCCTGGAAGAAGTCGCCGAGGAACACCGTGTCGAAGTCGTCCTCGGGAAAAGCGTCGAGCGCCTGCCTGAGACGGTCGACATCACCCTGCACGTCGCCGACGATCAGGGTGGGCCGGGTCATCGTCTCAGGATACGGGGCGGCGCCATCAACCTCCTGCCGCTGCGCGGCGCGTGCGGGCGACCAGCGTGCGGCCGCGCGTGATCTGACGCCCGACCGACTTCGGTCCCGGCCCGCCGGGGACGTCCCGCCGGCGCAGCGCCGACTCGGGGTCGAACAGCCTGACCACGGTGGGCGTGAAGTGATCCGACGCCGCATGCCACTCCTGGATGTCGAGGTCGGCGAGGGTGCGTCCGGCGGCGAGCGTTTGCGCCACGAGCTGCCCCACGATGGTGTGCGCCTCGCGAAAGGGCACGCCGTTGGCGACGAGATGTTCGGCGACATCTGTTGCCTGGAGCGCAGGGTCAAGCGCGGCCTCGCGCATCGCAGCAACATCGAAGTGCACGACCGTGATCACCTCGGTGAGCATGCGCAACGTCGCCGCCGTGGAGTCCACCGCGTCGAAGAGTGGCCCCTTGTCCTCCTGCAGGTCGCGGTTGTACGTCAGCGGCAGGCCCTTGAGCACCGTCAGCAGCGTCACCAGGTCGCCGATGACGCGTCCGCAACGGCCGCGCGCAAGCTCGGCGACGTCGGCGTTCTTCTTCTGCGGCATCAACGACGAGCCCGTCGCATGGCTGTCGGGCAGGCTCGCAAAGCCGAATTCCGTGCTCGACCAGAGCACGAGCTCCTCCCCGAGTCGCGAGCAGTGCACCATCGTCAACGCGCAGGCAGCTGTGATCTCCACGACGAAATCACGGTCCGCCACGGCGTCCATGCTGTTCGCTGCGACGCGCGCGAAACCGAGCTCGTGCGCGACGCGGTCACGGTCGAGCGGCAGCGTGGACCCGGCAAGCGCGCCACTCCCGAGCGGGAGCTCGTCACACCCGGAGCGCGCCGCGCCGAGACGGAGCGCATCGCGCGCGAACATCTCGACGTACGCGAGCAGGTGATGTGCGAGCGAGACCACCTGCGCTCGTTGCAGATGTGTGTACCCCGGCATCGGGGCGCGTCGATGCTCGTCCGCGCGCGCGACGAGGGCCTCCTGCAGGCCGGCAACCGCAAGCAGCAGGTCCGTGCATGCACGACGCGCCCACATGCGCAGATCCGTTGCCACCTGGTCGTTGCGGCTGCGTCCGGTGTGCAACATGCCGGCTACAGGACCCGCGAGCTCGAACAGACGGCGCTCGACGGCGGTGTGGATGTCCTCGTCGCCCGGTGCGACTTCGAACATGTCGCTCGACAGCTCCGAGGCGATCGCGCGCAGGCCAGCGTCGATCGCGCGGTGTTGCGCGCTGCTGAGCACCCCGATGCCGCGGAGCATGCGTGCGTGCGCTCGCGAGCCCGCGACGTCGTCGGCACCGAGTCGGCGATCCACTGCCAGGCTCGACGTGTAGCTCTCAACGCGTGCAGACGTCGGCGCGCTCAGACGGCCCGCCCAGACCTTGGTGGCGCGCTTGTCAGGCATCTGCACGCCGTTGCGTGCGCCGCCCGACGTGCAACGGCGCGGTGTCCTCGAGCGCTCCCTGGACTCGCGTCTGGGTCCGCAGCGGTAGCCCGAACAGCTCGATGAAACCACGTGCTGCGGCGTGGTCGAAACTGTCCGTGGCGCGGTCGTACGTTGCGAGATCGCTGCGGTACAACGACTGCTGCGCGCGGCGGCCGACGATGCGGGCTTCGCCGCCTTCGAGGCGGATGCGGACGGCCCCGGTGACGTGCAGCTGCGTCTCCTGCACGAAGGCGTCGAGCGCGGTGCGCAGCGCGGAGAACCAGAGACCGTCGTACACGAGCCGTGCCCACTCGTCGGCGACGATGCGCTGGAACCGAGCGACGTCGCGGGTGATGGTGAGGCTCTCCAGGGCGTGATGCGCCGCATGGAGCGTCACGGCGGCCGGTGCCTCATAGATCTCGCGGGACTTGATGCCGACGAGGCGGTTCTCGACGTGGTCGATACGGCCGACGCCGCGCGCCCCGGCGGTGACATTCAATTCGGCGACGAGCTGGTCGCCGTGCAGGCTGCGCCCGTCGAGCGAGACCGGCACGCCGCGCTCGAAACCGATCTCCACGACAACGCTGGGCGCGTGCGCGCTCGCGCGGGCCGTCCACTCGTACACCTCGTCGGGTGGCTCGACCCATGGATCCTCGAGGATGCCGGTCTCGATGCTCCGGCCCCACAGATTGGCGTCCACCGAGTACGGGGACTCCTTTGTCGCGGCGACCTCGATGCCGTGGCGGGCCGCGTACTCGAGCTCGTCGGGGCGTCCCATCTCCCAATCGCGGACGGGCGCGACCACACGCAACTCGGGTGCGAGCGCGCCGACAGCGACGTCGAATCGAACCTGGTCGTTGCCCTTGCCGGTGCAGCCGTGCGCGACGGCGACGGCCCCTTCCTCGCGCGCGACATCGACGAGCAGCTTGGCGATGAGCGGACGGGCGAGCGCTGTGGCGAGCGGATACACGCCCTCGTACAGCGCGCCTGCAGCGAGCGTCGGATAACAGAAGGCGTCGATGAACACACGCCGCGCATCCGCGACATGCGCGCTCACCGCACCGTTGCGCAATGCCCGCGCCGCGACGGCATCGACGTCCTTGGACTCACCGAGATCCGCGGTGAGTGTCACGACGTCGTAGCCCAACTCCTCCTGCAGCCACCGGACGGCGACCGACGTGTCGAGACCGCCGCTGTACGCGAGGACGCAGCGCTCGCGCGTGGTCACAGGCTGGCGTCCGGAAGCGATGTCAGTCGCCTCTGGAGGCGCTGCGCCGCCGGTCGCGAGCGTGCAATCACTAGGACGGTGTCGTCGCCGGCGATGGTACCCGCTATCTCGTCGAATCGCGATCCGTCCAGGGCTCCGGCGACGAGCGGTGCACAGCCGGGGTTCGTGTGAATTACCCCGAGCAGGTCAACGAACTCGATGGACTGGACATGCTCATCGACCGCGTTGCGAAGCCGGTCGGCAGCGAGTTCGGCGTCGAGCTCAGCCATGGGCAGAACGTACCGCGCACCGGCCTCTCCGTGGTACACGCGGATCAGGCCGAGTTCGCGAATATCGCGACTCACGGTCGCCTGCGTGACCGCGAAGTGGCGTTGGTGCAACTCTGCAACGAGCTCCTCCTGTGTGCCGATGACGCCGCCGCGCACCAGGTCGAGAATCGCCCGTTGGCGCTTTGCCTTCGAGGTGATGCTGAGAGTCGGTGCGGAGCTGGCGCTCATGCCGGATCTCCGTGTCGACCCGCGTCGACAGCGGCAAACGCCCTCCCCAACCGTTGCACGGCCTGGTCGACCTCGTCGCGAGTGATCACCAGCGGCGGGACGATGCGGAGCGTGCGCTGCCCGATTGCGTTGATGATCAAGCCCTCGTCGAGCGCTGCTGCCGCTACCTTCGGTGCGAGGTCCTCGCTCAGCGCGACGCCGAGCATGAGCCCGCGGCCGCGAACACCGGCGATCGGCGCGCCGCGCTCCGCGAGCGCGCTCAGCGACTCCGCGAGATAGTCACCCATCTCGGCCGCGTGGCGGACGAGATCCTCACCCTCGACGGTGCGCATGACCGCGACCGCGGCTGCGCACGCAAGCGGACCGCCGCCGAATGTCGAGCCATGGTCGCCGGGCTCGAAGACGTCGGCGCGCGGCGCCGCGAGGATCGCCCCGATCGGGAAGCCGCCGCCCAGTCCCTTGGCGACAGTCATGACATCGGGCGCCGCCTCCTCGTGCTGATGCGCCCACCAACGACCCGTACGCCCCATACCGGTCTGCACCTCATCGAGGATGAGCAGGATGTCGCGCTCGTCGCAGAGACGCCGGATTGCAGCAAGCCGTCCAGGTTCGAGGGGAACGACGCCGCTCTCGCCCTCGATCGGCTCCAGCATCACTGCGCACGTCGTGCCGTCGATCGCCGTTTCGAGTGCGCTGATGTCGTTGTACGGCACGTGCACGAAGCCGCGTGGGAGGGGTTCGAAGGGTTCCTGGTAGCGGCGGTTCGCGGTTGCGGCGAGCGCACCGAGCGTGCGTCCGTGAAACGCGCCCTGCGCGCAGATGATGACGTCGGCACCATCGCGATGCACCTTGCCCCACTTGCGCGCCAGCTTGATGGCTCCCTCGTTGGCCTCGGCCCCGCTGTTGCAGAAGAACACACGCGACGGGAACGCCGACGCGATCAACAGTTCGGCCAGCTCCAGTTGCGGCTCGGTGTAATAGAGGTTGCTCGTGTGGATCAGCTGCGCTGCCTGCGACGCGATGGCCGCGTGCAACGCCGGGTGGTTGTGTCCGAGGACGTTGACGGCGATGCCGCCGACCAGGTCGAGCATCTCGCGGCCGTCGGTGGTGGTGACCCAGGTGCCGTTGCCGCGCTGCAGCCCCACCGGCTGGCGCTGATACGTGTCCATGAGCGCGGCCTTGGCGCGCTCGGCGAGGGTCGCGCCGCCCGCGGTCACGACTGCTCCTTCCGCGTAAGCATCGTCCCAACACCACGCTCGGTAAGCAGCTCGAGCAGCAGCGCGTGGGGAACGCGCGCATCGATGATGTGCGTCGCGCAACCGCCGTCGGTGGCACGAATCGCCGCGGCGACCTTGGGGATCATCCCGTCGCGAATCACACCTGCGCTGAGCAGCTCATGCGCCCGCGCCGCGTCGAGCTCGCTGATGAGCTCACCCGTTGCATCGCGAACACCGTCGACATCGGTCATGAGGATGAGCTTGCTTGCGTGCAAGGCAATCGCCAGCTCCGCCGCGACCGTGTCCGCGTTGACGTTGTACGCCTGGCCGTCGTAGCCGAGGCCGATCGACGCCATCACCGGGATGCGTCCCTGGTCGAGGATCGCCAGCAACGGCTCGGCGTTGACCTGCGCGATGTCGCCGACAAAGCCCAGATCCGCGCCGCCGGCGTCTGCGCGTGGCTTGACGAGCAGGGTGGGGCCATCCTCACCGGACAGCCCGATGGCACCTGCACCGAGCGTGTGGATGCGGGCGACGATGTCGGGACCGATCTTGCCGGTGAGCACCATCTTGGCGATCTCCATCGTGGGCGCATCGGTGACCCGCAACCCGTTGACGAATTTCGTCTCGATGCCCATGCGCTCCTGCCACGCGCTGATCTCCGCGCCGCCACCGTGCACGATCACGGGTCGCATGCCGACGAACCGCAGCAGCACGATGTCCTCGAGCACCGAGTCGAGGTCGGCGGCCGCACTCGCGGCACCACCAACCTTGACGACGAGGATGTGCCCGGCGAAGCGCTTGATGTACGGGAGTGCCTCGATGAGCACCTCGGCGCGCTGGATCCGTTCGTCGATGGTCTGTTCGGGCATGTGCTCGTTTCTCTCGATGTCAGGTGGTGTAGTCGGCATTGATGTGAACGTATTCCGGGGAAAGGTTGCAGCCCCACGCGTGACCTGATCCGTCGCCGGCACCGAGGTCGATCGCGATGTCGATGCGCGGATTCGAGAGTGCGACACGCACGAGGTCGTGGTCGACCGGCTCCGGCGCGCCGCGGTCGAAGACGACGACACCACCGATCGCGACCCGGCAGCGGTCGAGCGTGAAGACGGCGCCGCTGCGACCCAGTGCAGCGACGATGCGGCCCCAGTTGGGATCGCCGCCGTGCACCGCCGTTTTCACGAGCGGGCTCTGCGCGACGACGCGAGCGGCAATGCGAGCCTGATCACTGTCCGCGGCGCCGTCGACAGCGACGCGAAAGTGGCGCGTCGCGCCCTCCGCATCGGCAACGAGCTGCTCGGCGAGGGAGTCGCACACCTGGAGCAGCGCATCCTCGAAGGAGGTAGCAGCGCTCGTACCGCCGCTGATGGTCGGGCCGCCGGCGGCGCCGTTGGCCAGCAGGAGGCACGTGTCGTTGGTTGAGGTGTCGCCGTCGACCGTCACGCAGTTGAACGTGCTGTCGGTGACCCGCGCGAGCGCGGGTTGCAGGACGGTCGCGTCCACAGGCGCATCGGTGGTGAGAAACGCGAGCAACGTTGCCATGTCCGGGTGGATCATGCCCGCCCCTTTCGCGGTGCCCCCGATGGTGTACGTGATGCCGTCGGAAGCGAAAGTCGCTACCGCGACCTTGGGTATGGTGTCGGTGGTCATGATCGCGCGCGCGACGTCATCGCCCGCGCCGGGCGACATCGCCAGCACCGCGGCGCGAATGCCCCGGGTCACGCGATCCATGGGCACGGGACGGCCGATGACGCCGGTGCTGCACACGAGCACGTCCGATGGGTCGAGATCGAGCACATCGCCCGTGGTGGCACACATGACCAGCGCGTCGCGGAACCCCTGCGCGCCGGTGCACGCGTTGGCGTTCCCGGCGTTCACCACGATGGCGGAGATGCGCGCGCCGCGCCGAAGTGTGAGCTGCGAGATCACGACGGGAGCCGCCTTGACCGTGTTGCGCGTGAACACTCCGGCGGCGACCGCGGGGATGTCCGAGCGGATCACGGCAATGTCGGTGCGCGTTTCGTTGCCGTCCAGGCGGATGCCCGCGGCGGCGACGCCTGCACGGAACCCGAGCGGCGCGCAGACGCCGGACCGCGTCTGCTGCTCGACCTCCGCCGTCATGGCCACAGCACGCGGGTCTCCAGTCCCGCCGTCTCATCGAACCCGAAGCGAACGTTCAATGCGTGCACGGCCTGACCGGCGCCGCCCTTGCCGAGGTTGTCGATGGCGACCGTGATGACTGCGACACCGTCCTGCCAGCCGACATGGATCGCCGCGCGGTTGGTCCCGGTGACGCTCTTGGTGGGCGGCGGGGTCGCGACGAGGTCGAGAAACGGGCTGGTGGCGCAGAAGTCCGCGTAGAGCACGCGAAGATCCGCCGCGGTGACGCCGGGAAGCGGACGGAGGTATGCCGTCGCGAGGATGCCGCGCGTCATGGGAATGAGATGCGGGACGAACGTGAGCCGTACATCCGCGCTCGATGCCTCGCGCAGCTGCTCGAGCATCTCTGATTTGTGCCGGTGTCCCTCGACGCCGTACGCGTGCACGCTCTCGTTCACCTCCGAGAAGCTGTTGCCCAGCTTGGCTGCTCGGCCGGCGCCACTGACGCCGCTCTTGGCGTCGACGACGATGTCGCGCTCGACGACGCCGGCGCGTAATGCCGGCGCGCACGCGAGCAATGCCGCCGTGGGATAGCAACCTGGCACGGAGATGACATTCGCGCTGGCGAGCCGCTCACGCTGCAGCTCGACCATCGCGTAAACCGCTTCATCGAGCAGATCCGGTGTCGCATGTTGGACGCCGTACCACTGCTTGTATGCCGCGGGGTCATGGAGCCGGAAGTCGGCGGAGCAATCGATGACCGTCGCACCTTGCGAGAGCCACCCGGGCGCTAATCCTGCCGCGATTGTGTGCGGCAGGGCGGCGACGACGACATCCGCGGCACCCGGCTCGAAGCTTTCCTGGATGGTCAGCTCGACGGTGCTTCCCGGTACCACGTCGCGGTATCGCTTGCCGGCGTCGCTGCGGGCGAGCACACCGATCAGCTCGACGTCGGGATGCGCGGCAAGGAGCGCCGTGCACTGCTGGCCGATGTACCCGGTGGCACCGACGACGGCGGCACGAAGCAGAGATCCCTGGGGCATGGCTGGTCCAGTATACGGGTCGACTGCATACTTATGCAGTCAACGGCGTGTCAGCCCTTGCGCAGCCCCTTGACCCCGAGGCTGCGTTTGCGGGCGCGCTCGATGTTGACGGCCGCGCCGACGAGGGCGAGATGCGTGAACGCCTGCGGGAAGTTGCCGAGCAGCTGCCCGCTGCGCATGTCCACCTCTTCCGAGAACAGTCCAAGCGGCGAGCTGAAGTGGAGCAGCCGCTCGAAGCGACGTTCAGCCCGCTCGAGATCCCCGGTGTGGGCAAGCGCGTCGCACAGCCAGAACGACGTCATGAAGAACGCACCCTCGTGACCACGCAGCCCGTCCTCGCTCTCGTCCAGGCGGTAGCGGTTGACGAGCACGCCCTCGCCGAGGTGCTGCTCGATCGCGCGCACGGTCGAGTGAATGCGCGGGTCGCGATCACCGAGGAAACGCACCTGACTGATGCGCAGCACCGCGGCGTCGAGCGCGTCATTGTCGAATTCCTGCGTGAAGGCGCGGCGGTGCTCCGAGTACCCCCGCTTGGTGATCGCGCGATGGATGGAGATCCGAGCCCGCCGCCACGCGGCCTTGTCGTACGGCAGGTTGTAGCGGTCGGCGATGCGAATGCCGCGGTCGACCGCGACCCAGCACATCAGCTTGCTGTACGTGTATTGCTTACGCTCGCTGCGCACCTCCCAGATCGACGAGTCGGGTTCCATCCAACGTTGGATCGCCAGCCCGACGATGTTGCTCAAGGCCACCCAGAGGTTCTGGCTGATCACACCGCCGAATCGTGCGTACACATAGGCGCTGTCGAGCACCTCGCCGTACACGTCGAGCTGCAGCTGGTTCACCGCGGCGTTCCCGGTCCGCACGGGTTTCGAACCGCGATACCCCTCGAGGTGTTCGAGCCGGTGCTCGGTCGCATGCGAATGGCCGCTCAGGTCGAACAGATTGGGAATGTCGTCGACCTTGCGGTCGGCAACGTGCCGGTGTGTCAACCAGTCGAAATACGCCGTCGCCTCGGTGGTGAGCCCGAGTTGAAAGAACGCATACAGGGTGAACGCGGCGTCACGCAACCACGTGAAGCGGTAGTCCCAGTTCCGCTCCCCCCCGATCACCTCCGGGAGGCTCGTCGTCGGCGCGGCGACGATGGCGCCCGTGGGTGCGTACGTCATGAGCTTCAGGGCCAGGGCCGAGCGCCAGACATGCTGCTGGTATGGGCCGTGGTAGTCGACCTGACCGACCCAGCGCCACCAGTAGCGCTGGCTCTCGCGGAGCAGGTTGCGAGCCTGTTCCACGCTCCACGGCCGGGCCCCGCAGCGCCCGGGCGCGCCGGCGAGCAAGGAGAATGCGACCGCGTCGGTGGTTCGGAGATGGAAGGTGTCGTTTGCCCCGTCGAGCTTGACTGTCGAGCTCAGGCAGAGGTGCAGGCGCTCGGTGTCGGTGTGCAGCTGGCCGTCCTCGAGGATCACCGACACCTTCCCTCGAGCGAAGTCGGGCGCCGGGTTGAAGACCTGGTGCATGGTCATCTCGCCGGCGAGGCACTCAACCAAGCGGACGATGCGGGCGCGGTTGTGTGGCTTTGCGTGCTGGACGACGCTGCGATCGTCGATCGGCATGAAGTCCGTGACCACCACCACCCCGGTCGACGTCGTGAAGACGGTATCCAGGAGGTTGGTCCGGTCCCGGTAGCGCTGGTGCACCTGGTGCCGCTCGTCAGGATGGATCTGCCAGCTGCCACCCTTGTCCGCATCCAGGATCCGGCCGAACACGGACGGGTCATCGAATCGCGGCAGGCAGAGCCAGTCGATGCTGCCGTCGACACCGACCAGGGCCGCGGAGCGGCAGTCCCCGATCAATCCGTAGGAGCCGATCGGCAGATAGCCGTCAACACGCTCAGAGGATGAACTGACCCAGGTCGCTCCCTCCGGCGGGGTGGGCTGGTGCGGAGATGCCCGCGTCGGGCTAGTAGGAGTCCTCGGGGCGCGCGTCGTCGTCGTCGTCCTCCTCGGCGTCGGCTGCGGGCTTCGCGTCCTCGCCCTCCGACTCGAACGTGCTCATTCCCAGATCGCCGAGGTCGTCATCGGCGTTCGCCGGCGCGGGCCGCCCGAAGCCGTCATCGGTCTCGTCGTCGTCGAGCGGCGTGGAGTCGATCTCCCTCGACGAGAGCAGCGAATCCTTCGCGTACGGCCGGAACTCCTCGCGCCGGCCACCCTTGGCGAGCGGGAAGGACGACTTCCGGGCGTTCTCCGCAGCCTGGTAGGTCTCTCGGAGGATGATCTCGACCCGCTCGTCCTCGAGGCGCGCGACGGCCGCCGAGTAGCGGTTCCCGGTCTCCATGAGGGGCACAAGCCTTCGCGCGATCTTGGTGTCAACCTCGCCGAGCGACACCCCGCGCGAGGTCTGCGCGCGAAGCGTCGACCCCTCGCGGTAGAGCTCCACGACGTCACCTGGTGCGATCGACACGGTTGCCGACTTCGAAGGTGCGCTCAGGACGGTGATGGCGCTCTTACCGGGCTCCTCGGTGAAGAGCTCGACGTCGAACGGTGCTGCCGAGCCGGCCACCGTGTTCTTGCTCTCGAGCATGACCGTGAGCTTTCGGACGTTCTTCTGAGCGATCAGATTGAGCGGATTGATGCGTAGGGAGCCCGAATATGCGGCAAGCGCCTCCTCGCGCTGGCCGAGCTCGGTCAGCGCCTTGCCGATCCTGTTGAGCGTTTCCTCGTCCTCACCATGGCGTTCGACAAGGGTTTGATTCACCGCCAGGGCATCGGCCCAACGGCTCTCGAGCGCGAATTGGATGGCCTCTTCGACGAACAGGCCGCGAGGCTTCACACGTTCTTCAGACACCAGGCTCCAGTCCGGATTTACGGATCTATGACCGCTGCGAGTGCACTTGCTCCCGCCCACCGGCAGAGAGAGGCGATCGGGTTCGTTATGATACCTGCTCAGTGAGGCGCGTCTGTTCCCTTTGCATCATCTCGACACCGCCCCAGCAATGACGCGGATCATTTCGGTCGCGAATCAGAAGGGCGGAGTCGGCAAGACGACGACCGCTGTGAACCTCGCAGCGGCTATCGCTGAAGCAGGCCCCAAGGTGCTTGCGATTGATCTCGATCCGCAGGGTCACCTCACGATCAACATGGGTTGCCGCCGCCCCGACGAGTTGGAGAAGACGATCTACGACGTCCTCACCGACCATCGTGTCAACGCCTCGGACGTCCTCCTCCGCTCGGAGGGCATGCACCTCGATTTCATCCCCGCCAACATCGACCTCAGCGGCGCGGAGCTGCAACTCGTCACGGAGTTCGGTCGCGAATCGATTCTTCGCGAGAAGCTGGAGCCCATCGACGGTCGCTACGACTACGTCGTCATCGATTGCCCGCCCTCGCTCGGCCTGCTCTGCATCAACGCGCTCGTTGCGTCGACGGACGTGATCATCCCGCTGCAATGCGAGTACTTCGGCATGAAGGGCATGCAGCAGTTGCAGCGCACCATCGATCGTGTGCGCGCGAAGCTCAACAGTCACCTGCGCGTCGCCGGCATCCTGCCGACGCTGTACAAGTCGCGCACGCTGCACAGCCAGGAAGTGCTCGACCTCGTTAAGGGCGCGTATCCCGACCTCGTGTTCCCCATCACCGTCGACTCGTCGATCCGGTTCGCCGAGACACCGCTGGCCGGTCAGTCGATCCTCGAGTACGCACCGAACTCGCCTGGGGCTCGCTCCTACCGGGCCCTCGCCAAAGCGGTCATCGCGCAGGACGGCGATCCGACCGTCGAGGTCTCCGGCAGCGCGGAGCGTCCGCGCGAGCGGGTGCGCGCGGCACGGGGGTGATGCGCGGATTTCGCCGCGCACAGTTGCGCGGCAGCGACGAACTGTTCCGCACCGAGGAACCGGAACAACTCGACGCCCCGTTGTCGCCGGCGATGAACGACGAGCCGGTCCATCCGGTGCCGTCCGCTCCGGCGCCGCATATGCGCTCGGTCCGTCTGACAGACAACGAACTGCGCATCCTCTCGGACGCCGTGCAGCACCTGAAGTTTCCGAGCAAGGCGATGCAGCGTCCGTCCGTCGATGATTTCGAGACGCTGGAGGTCCTCCGCCAGAAGCTACTCGACGCCCTGTGAGGGTGGGAGGAGAGGGCATCGACAGTGGCGGGCACGGGGGCGGAACGCCTTCGCCGTTCCGCCCCTCAGGTCTCGCCGGGGGGTCCACCCCGGCTCCGACATGTCCCGCCTCCATCGATCCCCTCTCCTCCACATAACACATGGTCATCGGCACGCTGACCGTTACGTTGCAGGTGCCCGACAGCGAATCGCTCAAGGACAAGCGGCAGGTCGTTCGCTCGCTGACGTCGAAGTTGCGCAACACGTTCAACATCGCCGTCGCCGAGGTGGGGGATCAGGACCTCTGGCAATCGGCGGTCATCGGTATCGCGTGCGTGAGCTCCGACACGCGCCACGCCGACGAGATGTGTCAGAAGGTGCTGCGCTTCGTCGACGACCACGGCGAGGCGCTCGTCCTCGGCTCGCATTTCGAGCTGATTCATCTCTGATCACGTGTCGGTGACGGAGCCGGCGCCGCCGACGTCCGATCTGATCGAGGCGTACCAGGCAACGCTGCCGTTCGCGCTCGACGAGTTTCAGCGCGAGGCGATCATCAAGCTCGAACGCTCGCGCGGTGTGCTGGTGAGCGCGCCGACGTCCAGCGGCAAGACGGTCGTCGCGGACTACGTCATCTGGCGGCGCCTCAAAGCGCCGGCGCGGTTGCGTAGGCCGACGACGGACGCCGCCGACGTCATCTACACCACGCCCCTGAAGGCGTTGAGCAATCAGAAGTTCCACGACCTCCGCGAGCGATTCGGCGAGCACAACATCGGGCTCGTCACCGGCGAGCACACGGTCAACGACGGTGCTCCAGTCCTGGTGATGACCACTGAGATCCTGCGCAACGTCCTCTACGACGAGCCTGCGCGCGTCGACCGTGTGGGCGACGTCGTCCTCGACGAGATCCATTACATCGACGACTATCCGCGCGGGACGGTCTGGGAGGAGTTGATCATCGAGGCGCCGCGGCACATTCGACTGACCGGACTGTCGGCCACGATCAGCAACGTCGCCGAGGTCGCGACGTGGATGTCGGGGTTGCGCGGCACCATCGAGACCGTGACGCGCACCGAGCGGCCGGTTGCGCTCGAGATGTGGCTCGCCATCGACAACGCGCTCCACCCGCTCTTCGACAAAGCCGGAAACGCGGCACGTGGCACGCTCGAACTGGCGCAGGCAGACGCCGTGCAGCAGCCTCGCTTTCGCGAGGCGCGGCGCGCACCGGACAACGACCTGCTCCAGGTGGTCGACGTGTTGCGCCGCCGCGCGATGCTCCCCGCCATCTATTTCATCTTCTCGCGGCGAGGATGTCGCGAAGCGCTGCAACGCTGCGGCGTGCATGCGATCGACCTGACGAACGACGAGGAAAAGGAGCGCATTGAAGCTGCGCTCACCGAGCAGCTCGCGGTTCTCACCGATGACGACGAGCGGCGCTGTGTGCTCCTCGAGCTGGACCGGCGCCTGCTGCGTCGCGGGCTCGCGATGCATCATGCCGGCCTGCTCCCCTACGCAAAGGAGATCGTCGAAAAGCTGTTCCAGCAGGGTCTGATCAAGGTCGTCTTCGCCACCGAGACGCTGTCGCTCGGGCTCAACATGCCGGCACGTTCGTGCGTCATCTCGACGTTCACGAAATTCGACGGGGTGAGCTTCGCGGCGCTGACGAGCGGCGAGCTGACGCAGCTCATGGGCCGGGCGGGTCGACGCGGTATCGACACGGTCGGACACGGCGTCATCCTCAAGGAGAGCGACGTCGATCTCCGCGACATCTACGACGCGGCCATCTCCGGCGAGTTCGCAGTCGACTCAAAGTTCTCGCCGACGTACACGATGGTCCTCAACCTGCTGCGTACGCGGTCTGCCGAAGCCGCGGAGCAACTCCTCGACAGCTCCTTCGGTCAGTACCAGGCGATCGAGCGGACCGCGCGCTGGGATCATCGCCGCGCCAACCTCGAGGCCGAGCTTGCCGATCTTCGACTGCGGCGCTTCCAGCATCCCCGCATCCCCTGCACGGAGAAGACGCTGACGTCGTTCCTCAGCGCGGGAACCCAGCTCGGCGAGACGCAGCTCGAATTGCGCCGCGCGCGACGCGGGCACTGGACCGACGCGCGTCGCGGCCGCTACGGCAAGGCGGGCGCCGATCCCGGGCAGAAGTACGAGGCACTGCGCCGCACCGCGCGGTCGCTCCAGGAGCGGATCAACGATTCGCCGTGCCATCACTGCCCCTACCTCGGCGACCACCGCAACCATCGCTACCGGATCATCGACATCGAGACGACGCTCGCCGGCGCCGAGGAGGAGCTCGAACGCGCCCAGCACCGCTTCCGTCGCGAGTTCCAGGCGCACCGCGCGGTGCTTCGGGCGGCGGGTTTCCTCGACGGCGACGTGCCCACCGACCTCGGACGCCTCGCCGGCTCCCTCTACGGCGAGAGCTCGCTCCTCGTCGCGGACGCGGTCGCGTCGGGCGTGCTCGCCGGCCTGAAGCCCGAGGAGCTCGCGGCGACGCTCGTCAGCCTCGTCTCCGAGGACCGTGGCCGCGAGCGGCCGCAACCGTCACGCCGCCATTTCCCGACCCCGCGCATCGAGGAACGCCATCGCAAGCTGCGCACCGCGATGCGCCGGTTCACCGAGCTGGAGCGCGAGCACGGCCTCGAGACGATGCCGCCGCTGTCCCTGGAACAGATCCGGCCGGCGTACGAGTGGGCATCGGGCGTGCCGCTCGCCGGCATCGAACCGCCGCCGGGTGCCGACACCGGCGATGTGGTCAAGGCCGTGAAGAGCCTGTACTCGCTGCTCCGCCAGATGGAGCAGGCGTTGCGCGGCCACGAGCTGCAGCCGCTCGTCGCCTTGACGCGCGAGCGCGTCGAGCGAGATCTGATCCGACGCGTCTGACCGTGACAGAAGATCGGTCGCTTGACAGCCGCAAGGAGGACGCGTGCTAGGATTCCCGCCAATGTTGAGCCCACGAGTCGTGCTCGTAACCATGATCATGCGCCGCGGAGGTTTCCGAACGTAACGGCGCGCACGCCTACGTTGCGGAAGCCTCCCGGATCACAAACCCGGGAGGTTTTTTTATGTCCACAATCAGTCTGCTCGAACGCTACGGACGCGCTCCTGCGCCGGCGCACGTCGAGTGCCTCGTGTGTCGCGCCTGCGGTCACGAGACCCCGATCGAGGCAACGAACATCTGCGACCGCTGCTTCGGGCCGCTCGAGGTTCGCTATGACTACACCGAGGTCGCACGACGCGTGTCGCGCGCTTCCATCGAGACCGGGCCACCGAGCATCTGGCGATATCGCGATCTGCTGCCTGTCGATGTCGAGGCCACAGAACCGATAACGCTCGGCGAGGGATTCACGCCGCTGATCCACGCGCGCAACCTCGGCGCCGAGCTGGGGCTGCGCAACCTGTACCTGAAGAACGACACGCAGAATCCCACCGGCTCGTTCAAGGACCGTGTGGTCAGCGTCGCGGCAACGTGGGCGCGCGAGCACGGCCTCACGACGATTGCGTGCGCCAGCACCGGCAACCTCGCCAACTCCGTGGCCGCATATGCGGCGCACGCGGGCATGCGCGCCGTGGTCGTCGTGCCGAGTGACCTCGAGCCCGCGAAGATGATCGGCACCTCGATCTTCCGGCCGACGCTCATCGCTGTCGACGGCACCTACGACGATGTGAATCGTCTCTGCGCAGAGCTCGCCGACTGCGTCGACTGGGGGTTCTGCAACCTCAACCTGCGCTCGTACTACAGCGAGGGCAGCAAAACGCTCACCTTCGAGACGGCAGAGCAGTTGGGATGGCGTCTCCCCGACGAGATCGTCATCCCGGTGGCGTCAGGATGCCAGTTCGTCAAGCACCGCAAGGCGTCCGGGGAGCTCATCGAGCTCGGACTCGTGGACCGAGACTCGCGCGTCCCGAGGCTGACCGGCGCGCAGGCGGCGGGGTGCTCGCCGGTTGCCACCGCGTTTGTCGCCGGCGACGACACCGTCGTGCCGGTCCGGCCGAACACGATCGCCCGATCGATCGCGATCGGCAACCCGTCCGACGGCGCGGAGGTGCTGCGCATCGCGCGTGACACCGGGGGCGTCGTTGCGAGCGTCACCGAGGACGAGCTCGTCGAGGGAATCGAGCTCCTCGCCGCGAGCGAGGGCATCTTTGCCGAGACAGCCGGCGGGGTCACTGTGGCGGTGCTTCGCAATCTCGCGCGCGCCGGCCGCTGGCAGGGCGATGAGACCGTCGTCGCCTACATCACCGGCGCCGGGCTCAAGACCGCCGACTGCGTCGCGGCCCGAGCCGAGACCCCGGTGCCCGTCCAGGCGTCGCTTCGGGCGGTTCGGGAGCGCTATGCCGGCCTGATCTGAGACGCGCCTGAGCGTCGGTTTCCACCGCCTTCTGCCGTGGCATAGTGAAGGCGATGTATCACCAGATTGCCCGCAACAAGCGCAAGAGCGTCATCGTCATCATTGGCTTCTTCGTCATCTGGGCCGCGATCGGCTACCTGATCGGCTTCATCGCCTCAGGGGTCAGCGGTGGGATCGCAGGCATCGTCATCGCGGCGATCGCAGCGGCGCTCGTGGTGCTGTGGTCGGTGACGTCGGGCGCGCAGTCCGTGCTTGCCCTCTCCGGTGCGCAGCCGGTCACGCAGGCGCAGGCGCCGGTGCTGTACGACGTCGTCTCAACCCTGGCAATCGGCGCCGGCCTGCCGATGCCGAAGGTCTACATCATCAACGACCCGTCGCCGAACGCCTTCGCCACGGGAACGAGCCCCAGCAAGGCGGCGATCACGTGCACGACCGGACTGCTCGCGATCATGAATCGCGAGGAGCTCGAGGGTGTCATCGGACACGAGATGAGCCACATCCGCAACTACGACGTCCGCCTCGTGCTGATCGTCGCGACCTCGATCGCCTTGATCGGACTGATCGCAAGCCTCCTGTGGCGGTCGCTGTTCTTCACGCGCGGTGGCAACAGCCGCGACGGCGGCTACCTGATCATCATCCTCATCGCGGCGGCGGCCCTGCTCTCGGTGGTTGCCGTGATCATTGGGCCACTGATGCAGTTCTCGCTGTCACGGTCGCGCGAGTCACTCGCCGACGCGAGCAGCGTCGAACTCACGCGCAACCCGGCCGGACTGCTGCATGCGCTCCAGAAGCTCCAGCAGAACGACAAGCCCTTCTCGAAGATGAATCACGCCACCGCGGCGATGTGCATCGACGATCCGTTGCAGCACCACGGTGGTTTCACCCATCACCTCTTCGACACCCATCCCCCCATCGAGGAACGCATCGCCACGTTGCAGGCGATGCTGGCTGTCAAGCAGACCTAGAAACTCCTATGCCGGAGGGCCCGCGCTCAACGTGACCGTCGCGGAGTGCGTCGCGCCTCCCGTATCGAGCCAGGTCACGGCAACGCTGTCCCCTGGACGCCGGTCCTGCATGACCTGATTGAAGTCCGCGACGGACGGCACGGCAAGACCTGCGACCTGCGTGATGACGTCGCCGGCCACGATCCCGGCAGCGGCAGCAGCATCGGCGGGCGTGGTGCTGACGACGACGGCTCCGTTGACTCCGCCTCGGGTCTTCACGTCGACGCCAAGCACACCGCGATGACCTGATTCGAAGTACGGCGACGCCGTGCCCGCACGGATCTGCTGCGCGATGGTCATCGCGCGCGTGATGGGGATGGCGCATCCCCAGCTCGCCGACACACCGGGAGCATTCGTCACCAACCCGGCGGTGTCCATGCCGATGACGCGACCCTGCGCATTCAGGAGCGGCCCGCCGGAGTCACCCGGTTGGATCGGAGCGTTGAAGCAGATGACGCCGTCGAGCGTCTCGACGATGGTTGCCTCCTCGTCCTGCACCTGGATCGTTTCGTCGAGCGACGTCACCGTTCCCTTCGCGACCACCGGCGACCCGTTGCGTCCCAACGCGTTTCCCTCACCGGTCACCTGATCGCCGACGGCAAGTGACCCGGACAGGTCGAACGCCGTCGTCGGCAGACCCGACGCACCCTGCAGCTGGATAACGGCGACGTCCTGCGTGGGATCGACTCCGATCACGACCGCGCGGTAGATCGGCCCTCGGCCCGCCAGCTGCGCGGTGAGCGACGTGGTGTTCGCGACGACATGGTTGTTGGTGAGCACGATCCCGTTGGACGTCAGCACCATGCCGGTCCCGGCGATGGCCCCCTCCGGGATGTCGCCGTTGATGTTCACGATGCCCGCATCACCCGGCGCCGGCGCGTGCGTGTGCGTCGCAACCGGCGCGGCGGTACGCGTCGGACCGCTGACGAGGAGGTATCCGATCGCTGCGAGCGGGATCAACGCTGCGGCGCACAGGAGCGCGATCGCATAGGTTCGGTTTCGGTTCGGCGGCAACGGCGGCGGCGCCGGCGGAGGTGCGAGCCACGGTGGTGGCGGCAGTGGTGGCGGCGGCGCGACGCCCGGCGTGGTCACGCTCAGGAGGGCGGAACGAAGACCGGCGAGGGCACGGCGACGTCACTCGCACCCGGGGAAACGCTGAGCGTCGCGCTCATCTTCCACAACGAGACGCTGACGACGTAGAGCTTCTGCTCACTGGTATCGAGGACGTAGGCACGAGTGTCATCGGGCGACAGGGCGACCTCGCCTGGACGAGTCCCCACCGCGAGCGACTTGGCCGTGGCCAGTGACGCCGGATTGATCCAGAGCAACGCGGCCCCGGAGTTGTCGACGGCGAGGATCGTGCTCGCATCGGTGGTTTCGACGACGTCGACGAGGTTGCCCGTCTCGGCCGCGGTCTTGGTGACCTTGTCGGTGATTGTGCTGATGTTCTCGAGCGCGTTGTCGCAGACGACGAGCAGGTTCGTCCCCTGCTGCGGCATCACGAGGGTGCGGATGCCGGCCATCGGGATAACGGCTTTCAACGTGTTGTCCGGCAGTTTGTACGCGAGCACCGCAGACGAGTCCGCGCACGCGACGAAGAGCTGGCTCTCGTCAGGTGTGACCGCGAGATCGGTCGGTCCGCACGGGAGGACGAACGTGCCGGCGACACGCCAGTTGACGACATCGATCACGGTGATCGTATGCGCCACGTAGCTCGCGACATATGCGAGCGCACCGGACGACGATAGGGTCAGCCCCCCAGGCGCGGGACCGACGGGGAGCGGCGCCCCCGGCTTGGAAGTGGAGGTCCGAATCTCGGTGAGCATCCCCGTATGGAGACCGTCGCCGTAGCTGAGGACGAGGAGCGAGCTACCGTCAGGAGTCAGCTTGAGTTCGCTCGGAGCGCGTGATACGGAGATCGCCGGCCCCGCTGTCTGGCCGGCGATGTTGAGCCGTTGCACCGTGTTGTTCAACGAGTTGGCGACCCAGCTCGACTCGGAACCGGTGCCGAGCAGCACGTTCGGGTCGTTCCCGACCGGGATCTGTCGTCCGAGTGGACCGACGGTCCCCCCGAGGAACGAGACGCTGCCGTTGGAGCTCGGGAAGAGGACCCACGCGACGCCGGGCGTGGACGGCAGCGCGAGGTCACCCGGCGCGTTGCTCAGTGACACCGGGGCGCCCGCCTTGCCGGTTGCGAGAGCGATGGGGACAAGGGTGTGCGCAAGCCCGCACGCGACCCACGCGGTGGTGCCGGTGGCATCGATGTCGAGGTCGGTTGGTGTCGCACCGATGGGGACGGTTGCGACGACTGCGCGTGTGGCGAGGTTGACGATCGAGACGGTGTTGTCGTTCAGGTTCGTGATGGCTGCCGTCTCACCGTTCGGCGTCAGCGCAAACGCGGAGGGGCCGACGCCGAGTTTGATCGGAGTTCCCGGCTTCTGCGTTGCCACATCGAGCGGAATGAGGACGCCGGGCTGACCGTTGCTCCCGGATTCGAGGATCCAGACGGTGCTCCCGTCCTTGCTGTAGAACGCTGCCTCCGCCGGGTTCGACCCCACGGCCACCTGCGAGCCCTTGCCGGAAGCGGGGTCGTAGAAATACACGATGCCCGGTTCACCGCCTGCGGTGTTGATGGTGACCAGCGCCCCTGACGTTGTCGGCGAAGGGAGGTAGAGGTCGACGTCCTGGCTCAGCGCTTGCGCCGGGGACACCTTGTTGTTCGACGTGTTGATGGGAATCACCGTCCCGCCGAGGTTGTCGGTGACATAGAGGGTGGAGCCGTCCGCCGAGAATCGCGCGCTGACCGGCAGCTTGCCAACCTGGATTGGCGTTCCCACGTGACCGCTGACGAGGTTCACGGGAACAACGTCACCGTGGTCGGTGTCGAGCAGATACGCCTTGGTGCGGTCAGGCGAGTCGATGATCTCGTTCGGCGCGCCGGGCAGCTTCAGGGTTCGGGTCGTGCCGCCGCCTTTCAGCGACTGCAACTCCAGTTCCGCGGGGCCGGCGTGCACGACGGCGACTGTCGAAGGTAGCGGCGTACTCAGCGGGACCACCGTCTCGGGGCCTTTGCTGGTGACGAACAGCGCGCCGGCTGCGATGGCGGCGATGACGATGACGCCCGCGCCGACCATGACCAGCGGGTTGCGTGGCTTGCGGAGGGTCACGGGAGCGGCAGTGTCTGCGGCGGGTGGCCGGTGCTGCGTGGTCGGGGGTGGTGGCGGCGGGAGCGGCTGGCCCTCCAGAAGCGGTGCCGGAGCGTGTATCAGCGCCGGCAGCGGCGGCGGCAACGGCGCGGCGGGTCGGTCCCAGTCATGGTTCGCGGTGTCCTTGGGTGCGCGTATGCCCCAGCCCGAGCCGCTGCCGGCGTTGGTCTGCGAGTCCGATCCCTTCGTTTCGTCCGGCATGTGGAGCGACGCTACGGTCACCCGGTACGGCCTATTCGGGGTGCTGCACGATCGTTGCAAGCCTGTGTGGAACCCGCGTCCGGCGCCAGACGTAGGATCGGCGTGGTGTCTTTGACGGATAAGGGAATCGATCAGCCGCCAGGGCCGCGGGGACGACTCGTGTCCCGCCTCGCCCTGATACTGGCAGCATTCGCTGTGGCCGGCTGCGGCGCGGCGACCGGCACCGCACCCGGTACCAGCGCTCCGACCACGACCGCCGCGGCGACCACTGCCCAGACGTCGCCACACGCGCGGGCCGAGGTCGAGCTGGCGACCCTCCTTGCCATGGTTCGCGTGCCGTCTGGGGCGGTGCAGGTGACGAGCGCGCCGGTCGCGTATCTGGATCAGGCGCCGTTGACCGAGGGTTCCCCGAATCTCCTGACGCGCACATCGTGGTGGCGCATCGACATGTCGTTCGCAGATGCACTTGCATGGATACAGTCGCACCCACCCGGCGGGCTGAAATCGGACACGGGAGGCTACGCGGGAGGACCCGGTGTCCCGGTCAACCACCTCCTCGGATTCTCGCTACCGTCGACGACCGCGTACGACGGGGCCGAGATCGAGCTCGAGCTGGTCGCGGTGAGCTCGACCGAGACTGGGCTGCGGGCGGACGCTGAGGTCATCTGGCTGCCGCCCAAACCGTCGGACGAACTCGTACGCGCGGGTACGGCGGTGACACTCGTGGCCATCAACCACTTCGGGTCATCGGAGGCCACCACCCTGCGCACCCGGCACCTTGATTCGTCAGACGGCGCGGCCGTGATCAAGGACGTCAACGCGCTGCTCCCGGATGACGGCGGCACGAGGGGATGCGCAATGGATACCGGGTACCGCGTCCAGATCGAGGTGGTCGTCGCGGGCGTGCCGGTGGTCTTCTCGTACTGGCCGGCCTGCGCGCAGGTGCAGGTGACCCGAGCTCGCACGAGCCTCCTGACGTTGTTCCCGAGCGCGGCGTTCGGTAACGAGATCACCCGTCTGATG
Source organism: Candidatus Dormiibacterota bacterium (assembly GCA_036521195.1). GTDB lineage: Bacteria > Chloroflexota > Dormibacteria > Aeolococcales > Aeolococcaceae > Palsa-851. The sequence continues at coordinate 96,034 of DATDID010000049.1, read as the reverse complement.
GGCGCCCAGCCGGCGCCATAGGCCGCGGTCAGGACAGTTCGCAGACCCTCCCACGATTGCACCGACGTCTTGACGCTCGCATCTGGGTTCGTCAGAGTAAGGATGTTCGCGCGTGGCGCTCCCGAATTCGGAGGCTGCGCAACGGAGGGTGATGACATGGCCGCACCAAGGGTCGTCGGGTCATTCCGAGACTGGCTCAATGCGCGTGAGCTGCGCCGAATGGTCAGCACCCAACACTTCCCGGAGACGATCGAGCGCCACTACTGGGACCGCAAAGAGTTCGGCACCGATGCGGCGGCACTGGAGAGCGTCGGGTATCAACCGCTGACGACCTCCGAGAACGATCCGTACGTCAGCGGGACGCTTCCGGCTGCGTCCAACGGGATGGGCGGACACCTCGACCGCACCGTGAGCCGTCGCGTCGCCGCGATCCATGTGCTGTATCGGAGGCCGACAACGCCCGCGGCGACCTGATCAGCGTCTGTAGACGGAGATGCAGTTCCTGCTTGCAGCGGTGAATCGCTCTCGTTCCCACCCGGCCCACCGATCCTCGAGGTGCAGCCCCGCGATCCGTGCCATCAGGTCCAGCTCGCTCGGCCACGCGTAGCGGCACACGATCGGAAACAGCTGCACGCCTTCGGGAGACAGCACGACATGACTCTCGTCGAGTCGCTGGCGGATCGGGTCGTGGCGTCCGACGTCGAAGGTCACGCGGCCGACCTCGAGTTCCTCGGCATCGACGTACTGGTCGTCGCGGAGCCGATTGAGGTAGGCCGGCACGAACGCCTCGATGACGAAGCGCCCGTCTTCGGTCAGGTGGCTCGCGGCGTTGACGAAACAGCGGACCTGGTCGTCCTGCTCGAGCAGGTTGAAGAGGGTGTTGAACACCAGGTAGATCAGCCGGTACGCGCCTTCAACCGCAACATCTGCGAAGTCCCCCATCGTCACCGACATGCTGTCGCCGCCAGGTTTCGCGCGTAGCTGCGCGACCATCGCGTCCGACATGTCGAGGCCGTCGACGCGAATGCCCTTCGCGGCAAGAGGCAGCGCGATGCGACCTGTGCCGATCGCGAGCTCGAGTGCAGGCCCTCCGCGCGCCAGCTCTGCAAGCAGCGCCACTGTGGACTGCTCGTCGCCTCGCAGCTCCTGGTCGTACATATCCGCGGACGCTTGGTTGAAGCTGTCCATCGGGTGGTAGCCCTTCATCGGTTCACGCGCGAACGCACGACAATGCGTTCCACATCAGACGCGTCAGGAGGGCGGCGCTGGGGCAGGCGGCGGCGGTGCGGCCGCGGGCGGCGGAACCGTGGGTGCGGATGGGGTGAACGACACGGTGGGCGCAGCGCGTTCGGCGTCCGCCACCTGGAAGAACGCGAACGCCTGGAAGTGCATGATCTGCCCGTAGATGTTGGTGGGAAATGTCTGCAACGCGGTGTTGAAATCGCGCACGTTGCCGTTGTAGAAGCGCCGCGAGAACTCCACCTTGTCCTCAGTCGTCGTCAATTGTTCCTGCAGGTTGAGGAAGAGCTCCGACGCCTTGAGCTGCGGATAGTTCTCCGCCACCGCGAGCAACTGCCGGGTGGAACCCGTCAACGCGTCCTCGGCACCGGCCATCTGGGATGGATCCCCTGACTTCGACGCCGCAAGTGCGTTCGTCCGCGCTGCGGTGACAGCCTCGAACACGCCGCGTTCGTGCGCGGCGTACCCCTGCACGGTGTTCACGAGGTTGGGGATGAGGTCGTAGCGCCGCTTCAGCTCGACGTCGATGTCGGACCACGCCTCCTGGGTTCGCGTCCGCAGCCGGATAAGCCGGTTGAACCGGTACGCGACGTACAGGACGATCAGTACGACGACGATCAGGATGATCAGGAGTACGGTCATGTCCTCAGTGTCTCACTCCTCGCGAAGCATCGCTTCGGGGACGCTCACCACGCGGTACGGCATGTCGGTGATGTCGTAGTACCGAATCGGTTTCTTGAGGCGTTTGGCGATGCCGATCTGCACCTTGACTCCGAGTGACGGATTGCCGAACACCCACATCTGATCGCATCGCACGATGAGGTTGTTGAATGCCTCACGCACCACATCCTTCGGCACGGTGTGCACCAGGTAGTAGTCGAACAGCATGAACGGCACGATCGGCACCTGACCCTCGTCGAGGACGAACTTGGTGATGTGCTGACGCCAGTAGAAATTGCGGTTGCTCAGCGCGCAATAGATGAGCTGCTTGGGGCGGCGCAGTGCTCGCTCGGCCTGCTCGGCCGGGCTGGCTTTCACCGTCGGCGCGAAGATGCGCTCGAGAATGTCCTCGGCGTTCTTCACGCCCGGCTGTGCCGGCGACTCGGTCTCGTCGCGAATCAGCGGTGTGCTCTCACGACGTGGCTGTCCCCGCTGGCCCAACCTTTCTCCCATTCACAGCAACGAAATTTCGAGACAGCCGATGATAGCATCGGCGATACCTCCCGAAAGTCGCACGTCTCACGCTGCCGATTCGGCCCACTCGACGAGTTCAGCGAGGCGGAGGATGGCTTTGTCGAGGAGCGCGACACGGGCGGGATCATTGAGCCAGCGACTCTGTCCGGACGGATGCGGCAACGGCAGCAGCGCCGGCACATCGCTCGGTGTCCCGCGCAGCGGCGCACCGCCTGCGGCGTACGCGGATCCGATCACCTCATCGAGTTTCCTGCCGGGAAGAAACCGCTCGAGCGACAGCGAGCCGATCGGGATGATGAGCCGCGGCGCGAGCAAACCGATGACCGAATCCAGCCACGGCGAGCAGAGGACGACCTCAGCGGCGCTCGGCCGCCGATCGCCGGCGCCGTCGGGTCGGCGGCCGGGAAAGCACGTCGTCATGGCGGTCATGTAGATCCGCTCGCGGGCGTCGGCCTCGTCGTGGAGGCCCGCGCGAACCAACCAGCGCATCAACTGGCGACCGGATCGACCTGCGAAAGGCCGGCTCTGATCCTGCTCGACCGGCCCAGGCGCTTGGCCGACCAGCAGAATGCGCTGCCCGGCATGGCCGCTGAACACCGGATGCGCCCGCGGGATATACCCCGCATCGGCGCACCGTGTGCAGGCCCGCTGCTCCCGTTGCAGGGCCTCGAGTGCCTCAATTCGCCGGCTCGGATGCGCCATCGTCCGGCTACTGTGACTCGCCGAGGTAGCGGCGCTTCCGCGCAGGCGATATCATCTGTACACCGCGCGCCCACGACCTGTCGCGCCCGTGCGGTCGTCCTGGTCAGCCGTCGTCATTCGAGGCTCCATGTCCGACGAGTCTTCGCGGTCCGCCCGGCCATCCGGTCAGCGACGAAACGACGGCGCCCCCAGTTGGTGGGCTGCTCTCGAGCGTGCTGACCTTCCGTCGGATGAGGGGGGCGTCCCAGCGGCCCACCGCCGCTGGTACGAGGACGAGGACAACGCCACCCCCTTTGCCGAGGTCGCAGAGCAGCGCCCGGTGACCCGGCAGGTCAAGCGCGAATGGATCCCCAACACGCTGGTGGCGCTGGCGGTGGCCCTCATGCTTGTCGTAGCGCTGGGTGTCTGGGACTCGGCGGACGACGCGCTCACGGTGACCATGCTCATCGGCGTGCCGCTGGTCCTCGCTGTGATCACCACCCTGGTCGTCGCCCGGCGGACTCGCTGACCGCGTCCGCGGCCGTGTTCGGCAGCGCGTGACTCGAGAGCAGCGGCGCGGCCGGCCTGGTCCACGACCACCGCGACGGCCGCATCTCGATCCCGTCCCGGGTCTCGTCCTCCCTGCGGATCAGGATGAGCCGGGATCGGCGCCGTCGCTGCGCGAGCGCTTCGAGGCGGCGCTGGCGCCAGGGCCTGCGGACGGCGTCGCACCTCGAGACGTGGAGGTCGCGACCACGCTCGCCGAAGCGCCGATCGAGCGCATTGGCGAAGTGGTCTACGGCAGCAACGGCGTCTTCCTCGTCGAGCTCGATGCCCCCGATCCCGCCGCCCCGGAGCAACCGCTGCGCGCCGTCTACAAGCCGGTGCGCGGCGAGCGCCCGCTCTGGGACTTCCCGCGCCGCACGCTTTACCTTCGCGAGGTCGCGGCGTACATCGTCGACTCCGCACTCGGCCTCCATCGCGTGCCGCCGACGGTGCTCCGCGACGGCCCGCTCGGGCCCGGGTCCATGCAGCGCTTCGTGCACGTCCTCGAGGAGGGACTGACTGCCGAGCAGGGCCGGCGGCTCGAGACGCAACTGCGATCGGTCGCCCTGCTCGACGTCCTCATCAACAACGCGGATCGAAAGCGCGCCCACCTCCTGGTGGTCGGCGGACCCAACGTCCATGCCATCGACAACGCGCTGAGCTTCCTCCCCTATCCCCGTCAGCGGACGGCGCTCATCACGCTCGGTGGGTCCGATGTGCCGGCGAGGCTGGCGAAACGTGTTCGGGACCTTGTCGCGGATGAGACCAGGATGACCGCGCTCCTGACGCGGCTTCGCCGCCTGCTCAGCGAGGCGGAGGTCGACGCTTTCGCCCACCGCGTGACGGAACTCGCGGCGGACCCGGTCTATCCGGTCCTCGACGACTGGGATGGACGTCCGTTCGAGTGGTGGTGAGGCGACCCACCGAGCCGGCGGGTCGCCTCCAAGGGGGAAGAGGGTTCCGTCAGCCCGAGGTGGCCGTCGACCCGGTCGAGCCGCCCATGTTCGGGCACCCCGTATGGGTCGCCGGTGCTTTGGTCGCCGCCGGTGTCGTCGTGCTTGTCGCCAACGTGCTGGCGCTCGACGTGGCGGATGCGTTGCCGGCCGCGTGAGCGATCGCGAAGCCCCCGATCCCCGATCCGACGAGGAGGCCTCCGCAGAGCAGGGCCGTCGCCGCGATCTTGCGGAGCCCCGTCGCCCTGAGGACCGGTTCCTCCGGTGGCGGAGGGGGTGGAATGAGTTGGTCGCCGTCCATGGTCTGTGCCTCCTGGGTGGTTGACGTCTGACGTCGACCAGCGTCGCGCCGGGGCGTCAGAGCCCTGTGGGGACGCCCTGGGAGATCGCTCAGAGTTTGTGACCGACGCGTCCCCGGATACTCTGGCCCCGTGAGCTTCGTCCTCTCTCATGCCGGCGACGCCCTGCGTCTGGCGTTCGAGATGTTCTGGGCGGTGCTGTGGCCGCTCGCACTCGGATTCCTTCTGTCGGCGGTCGTCGAAACCTTCGTCTCCAAGCGCGCGATCTCGCGCTTCCTTGGCGGAGGCGGGTTCCGGCCGGTGGCGCTTGCGACGGCGTTCGGTGCGGCGTCGTCCTCGTGTTCCTACGCGGCGGTCGCCGTGGCGCGGACGCTGTTCCGCAAAGGGGCGACGTTGCCCAACGCGATCATCTTCGAGTTCGCGTCGACGAACCTCGTCTTCGAGCTGGGCCTCGCGCTGCTCGTGCTCCTCGGCTGGCAATTCCTGGCCGCGGAGTTCGCCGGCGGCCTGATCATGGTTGTCCTGCTGGCGCTCATCTTCCGGCTGACACTTTCACCGCAGCTCACCGCGAGCGCGCGTGTACAGGCTGAGCGCGGATTGCGCGGGAAGATGGAGGGCCACGGCGAGATGGATATGTCGATCAGCGACGGTCCGCTGCTCGCACGCATCCGCCAGCCGCGCTCATTGACGTCGCTGAGCCACTACTTCTTCATGAGCATCTACAGCCTGTGGTGGGATGTGCTGCTGGGATTCCTCATCGCAGGCGCGATCGGCGCGTGGGTGCCATCCCCGTTCTGGTCACATCTGTTCCTCGGCGGCCACGGTTTCGGACCGGAGCTGTGGAGTGCGCTCATCGGTCCGCTGGTCGCGCTGCTGAGCTACGTCTGCTCGGTTGGCAACGTGCCGCTCGCCGCAGTGCTCTGGCGCAACGGCATCGGCTTCGGCGGCGCCATCGCGTTCGTGTTCGGCGACCTCATCATCCTGCCCATCCTCAACATCTACCGGAAGTACTACGGAGCACGCGTCGCGGTCTATCTCACCGCGGTTTCGTACGTGACGATGGTCGCCGCGGGACTCGCTGTTGGGGCACTGTTCACTGCGCTCGGTTGGGTACCGCGCAACCGCAGCGTCGCGGTGTTCGGCACGAGCGTCGCGTGGGATGCAACGACGTTCCTCAACATCGCGGTGCTCGTGGTGGTCGCGCTGCTCCTCGTCCGCTTTCTGCGCACCGGCGGTGTGGGAATGCTGCGAATGATGGACATGCCGGCCGGCCACACAGCGCATCACAGCGCGACCGCCGCGAACGACAACGGGGCGTCATGAAAGCCGCGGCCGTCTCCGCGTTCGACGCCGCGCCGAGAAAGTGGTACGCCCGGAGGGACTTGAACCCCCGCACCCGGCTCCGGAGGCCGGCGCTCTATCCAACTGAGCTACGGGCGCCCGTCGCGAGTCGCCGGGACCACCGCGCCCAGTATAGGGCTCAGTCCGAATCGTCCTCGGCGGTGAACATCAGGCTGTCCTGCACCTCATAAAGTGCGTCCATCCACTCCGAGATCATCAATTCATCCGGCACCCGTCCCGCAATGAGACGGTCCTCGCTGACGAGAGCAACCGCCCGTCCGACCAGCTCGTACGGAACCTCGACCTCGTCGGCCAGGTTCAGCTTCTCGAAAGCGTCGATGAGCTCATCGATATAGCGAATCTTCTGGCGGCGCGCATTGCGTGCTTCGCGCAGCGAGGTCCAGCGAGCTTCAAGCTCGCCGATCTCGACGCAAGTCTCCTGGATCATTGGCTATCCACCCTCCGGTCCTCTTCCCCTGATAGGACTCCATCCTATGTCGCACGATGAGGCTGGTCAAGAAGCGCGTTTTCCCGCCGTGCGCTTGAGGCGCGTCGCCCGGACGAGAAGCACGCAGGACATCGTCCTGCACGCCGCTCGATCGGGAGCCGCCGAGGGACTCTGCTGCATCGCGGACGAGCAGACCGCCGGCAGGGGACGCCAGGGCAGAGCGTGGAGCGCTCCCCCCGGCTCGGCGCTGCTGGTGTCGGTCCTCCTCCGTCGTTCCCCTGCGGTCGCATCGGGGGTGCCGTTCGCTGCCGGCCTGGCGCTGGTGGACTCACTGGAGGCGATGGCCGGCGTGAGCGCCGGGCTGAAGTGGCCGAACGACGTCCTGGTGGAGGGACGCAAGCTCGCCGGCATCCTCTGTGAAGTGGCCCCCAGCGGGGTGCAGGAGGGCCGGGTCGCGATCGCGCTCGGAATGGGCGTCAACCTGCGGGTCGGCGCGTATCCGGACGGCGCGGTGGGCATCAGCCTGCACGATGTCGTCGAGCGGCCTCCCGACGCCGAGGCGCTGTTCCGCGCCTGGATCGACAGGCTCTGGGTCCGTCTGGCCACGCTCGAGCGCGGCGGCATCCCGGCGGTCGTCGCCGACTGGCGCGCCGTCGCGCTTGGCCTCGGACAGCCGGTCACCGTCCGCAGCGCCGCAGGAACGCTTGAAGGCATCGCTGTCGACGTCGAGGACGACGGAGCGCTCCTCGTGCGCTCAGGCGATGACGTGCACCGCGTGCTTGCAGGTGACGTGCATATCGGCTCGGCCGCACCGGCGGAGGACTGACCAGGCCGGCTCCGGCCTCGGCACCGTTACGTCGAGGGTGTCGCGGTCGGTGAAGGGCTCGGAGTCGCGCCAGTCGCTCCAGCGGCGGGCGATGCCGACGCGGAGGCGGATGTCGCGGGCGGCGCCGCCGATCCTGTCACCGTGATCACGCCGGCCATGTTCGGGGCGTGGATGGTGCAGATGTAGTGGACGGTGCCGGGGCTGTTGAACTCGACGTCCCACGTCCCTCCGGGGTCGAGCGTGTCATCGCTGAGGCACGCCAGCGAGCCGGAGAAGGTGACGGTGTGCTCGACGGATCCGGTGTTCTTGAACTCGATCACCTGGCCGACCCCGACGCTGGTCGCCGCTGGGTCGAAGGTCAGTTGGTCGGTGGCTGCAACCGTGGTGGTCGGCGTCCCCAGGCCGCTCGCAGCGAACTTCCCGGGGCATGCCCCACCAGTACCAGTACTGGACGAGGGCGTGCCATTGCCGCAGCCAATGAGTGCAATCGCAACGCAGACCCCCATCCCCACCGCAAGTGTCCGCAGATGACTCAAGTGTTTTCTCCTGACTGCATCTTAAAGGATGGGTTCGGCCACACGACTTCTGGCGTCAACGCATTGCCTCGGCAATACGATCTGCCGCCAGCTCCTCGTCCCGTCCAGGGTCGGAGAAGAGGCGCATGAATACGACGATGACTGCAATGAAATACACGATGTTCCCGACCCCGAGCATGATCACGCCGCCGTACTGCTGATCCGTCAGCGCGGAAAGGCCCCACAGGCGCGGCGCTTGCACGTAGAAGCTGTAGAGCGGCGCCGGCGCGAGCGCGAAGATGATGCCGAGCACAGTCGGAGGCACGCCTGCCACCGTCAGCGCGGCGATCTTCGTCAGCGGGCTCACCGTGACCGTCTGCTCGTCGCGAATGGGGTCGACGACCGGCCACCACACGATGAGCCCAACCGTGATGAAGCTGATGTGCTCGACGATGTGCACCGGGACTGTGGTCAGCGTCGTGTCGTACAGCGACGGGAAATGCCAGAGCAGCAGCACGGCGTTGAAGAGGATCACTGCCGGCCAGGGGCGCGTGACCGCCCACCACATTGTGCGGAGCGTGGTGTGGCGGTCCCGGGGAGCAGGCTTCGCGCCGGCGATGCCGAGGAGGAGCAACGGCGGGGCGATCATCATCAGCAACATGTGCTGGACCATGTGCAGCGAGAAGAGGTAGAGGTCGCCACCACGGTCGATCGGCGACTCGAGCGCGATGAACGTGATGAGCAGCCCGGTGAAGAACAGCACCGGGCGCCAGCGCGCGTGGTGGAACCATGGGCTGACGTCGTCGTCCGGGCCGATCGTCCCGCGCCGCATGGCAACGACGTAGCCGAAAGCGACCGCCACCAGGCCGCAGATAACGGTGGGATCCCACGTCCAGTCGCCGAATCCCAGCTGAGCCGTCAGTGCCCTCCGTCCTCCGGGAGCTCGAGGTACTCATTGCGTGCGCCGCGAGCCCAGAAGTACCCCGAGGCGATGAGGTAGATGAGCCCGCCGCCCCACATCAAGGGGCCGACGACGTCGCGGATGTCGGTGAGAAACCCCGTCAGCGTGATGGCGAGCGCCAGCGCTGCATTGATCGGCGCGAAGCTCGGCGGCGGCAGGTGTGGCGTCGCGTGCGCGTGCTCGTCACCGCTGTCGTCGTGCGTCGTGGCAGTGTCCGTCATCGCTCCCGTCCCTACTTCGTGACCGCGAGGAAGATCGCAGCCCACACAAAGGCCGCTCCCATGAGCACGAGCAGGAGGATGAACATGAGGATGCCCATTCGCATGTTCTTGCGAGCCAGCTTTCGGTTCACCAGGGCATCCTCCTCAGAGGCCCGTCACGCGGTCGATCGCCATCACCGCGAAGAGCAGGGCCAGGTAGATCATGGAATGGTAGAAGAGCCGCCGTGCCGAGCGCGCCGTCGGCTTCCGGGAGGCGACCACGGCGTCGGTCAGAAGGATGGTGTCGAGGACGACGGCGCCCCCGAGGTAGACGGCGCCGAAGGAGCGTGTGAGCACCGGGAGCACCGTCACCAGGCAGAGCACGATCGTGTACAGGACGATCTGGTAGCGGGTCTGACGGTCTCCCTGGACCACCGGGAGCATCGGCACGCCCGCGCGGCTGTAGTCGCCTTTGAGGAGCAATGAGAGCGCCCAGAAGTGCGGGGGCGTCCAGTAGAAGACCACGGCGAAAAGGAACACCGCCGTGAGGTTGAGCGTGCCGGTGACGGCGGCCCAGCCGACGAGCGGCGGAATCGCGCCGGCGGCACCCCCGATGACGATGTTCTGCATCGAGGACCGCTTCAGCCACATCGTGTAGACGAGGACATAGAAGAGCAGTGCCGTCATGGCAAGGACCGCCGAGAGCAGGTTCACCGTCGTCGCGAGCAGGACGAAGGACGCGACCCCGAGCGCGATGCCGAAGGCCAGCGCCTGCGCCGGTTCGATCCGCCCCGCGGGGATCGGACGCGAGCGGGTGCGCCCCATCTCGAGGTCGATGTCCCGGTCGAACCAGCAGTTGATCGCGTTGGCGCCCGACGCGGCCAGCCAGCCGCCGGCGAAGGTCAACAACACGAGACGCCAGCCCGGCCAACCCTGGGCGGCGATGACCATCGCCGCGACGGCGGTGACCTCGAGCAGGAGGATGACGCGCGGCTTGGTCAGCGCGATGTAGTCGCGCACTACGCCGGCGGCACGCCGTTGCGGAATGGCCTCGAGGCTGACGGCGACGGTCACAGCGACGCCGCTCCCGCGCGCGTGCGCATGGCGTCGGCGCGCTGCACGTCGGCCACGGTCGCAGCCTCACGAGAGTCCTGCGTCGCATACACGGCGACGACGACAACCGTGCCCCAGAGCAGTGACGCGAGCGCGAGGTGGAGGCCGCGCACCCATGCCGGCAGACCGAGTTCCACGACGAGCGCGCCGGCGGCGACCTGGAGGACGAGCAGCAGGTTGACTGCCATGACACCGATGCGCACCGCCCGGTCACCGCGGCGGCGTCGAAGGATCATCGCCATGAGCCCGCCCAGCAGCAGTACCACGATGAGTGCGACAGCACGGTGCGCGACATTGATGGTCGCCGCCTGCCCCGTCGGCAGCGAGAACCCACTGCCGCAGAGCGGCCAGCTGTTGCAGCCGGCCCCGGAGCTCGTCTCCACGACGAACGCGCCGCTCATGGCGACGAGGTAGGTGGCGATAACCGCGATGATCACCGGTGCCTTCACCGACGCCATTGCGCCCGACACGAGCTTCGAAGGCTGCCGTGCGGTGCCCACCGTCACGGCGACGATCGCCACGTAGATGAGGACGCCGAACAGGAGCAGCGCGTTTGCGAGGTGGATCATCACCACCCCACCCGGGAGGTTGAACTCGACCGCGAGTGCACCGAGTGCGATCTGCACGACGAAGAGCGCTGCCGCGATGGTGGTGCCGATCTTGATCCTGCGCTGATGTCGATACCAGATCCACGTGCACGCCGTGAGGACGATCACGAGCAGTGTGCAGATGGAAGCGATCCAGCGGTGGGTGAACTCGATGAGCGTGTTGATCTGCCACGCCGGCAGCAGCGACCCGTGGCAGAGCGGCCACTGGTCGGTGGTGCCGCAACCGTTGCCGCTCCCCGTGACCCGGACGATGCCACCCCAGACGATCAGCAGGTACGTCGCCACCGCGGTCGCCACTGCGAGGCGGCGAAACCCGACCGACGGCCGCGAGATCATTGACCCACCAGCGTTACGCGGGTGCTCCCGCGGCCGCCTTCTTGCGCGCGATCCGCGCGTCGCGCACAGGACGGAGGCTCAGCACCTCCGGCTCCTCGTCAAAGTTCCAGGCCGGTGGCGGCGACGATGTCGCCCACTCCAGCGTGTTGCCCTCCCAGGGATCGTCCGGTGCCGTCCTGGGCGCGCGCATGCTGATGACGAAGTTGATCATGAAGATGGTCACCGAGATCGCGATGACGAACGCGCCGAAGGTGATCAGTGAGTTGATGTCACCCCAGCCGCGGTTGTCGAGGTACGTCGCGATGCGGCGCGGCATGCCGAGGATGCCGAGCGCATGCATCGGCATGAACGTCAGGTTGATGCCGATGAACATCGTCCAGAACTGCAGCTTGCCCAGCTTCTCACTGAGGAACCTTCCCGTCACTTTCGGGAACCAGTAGTAGAACGCGGCGAAGACTCCCATGACACTGCCGCCGAACAGGACATAGTGAATATGCGCGACGACCCAGTACGTGCCGTGGACGAGGCGATCGACAGCAAGGCTGCCCAGGTACACACCGTCGATGCCGCCGATCAGGAACATCAACAGGAACCCACATGCAAAGAGCATGGGCGTGTCGTATTTGATGCTCCCGCCCCACATCGTCGCTAACCAGTTGAAGATCTTCACACCGGTGGGCACGCCGATGATGAAGGTCGTGAAGGCGAAGAACGTCTGCACCACCAACGGCAGACCGGTCACGAACATGTGGTGGACGAAGACAACGAAACCAAGGAACGCAATGGCAACAATTGACGCCGCCATCGCCTTGTAGCCGAACACCGGTTTTCGACTGAACACCGGGATGATCTCGCTGATGATCCCGAAGGCGGGCAGGATCATGATGTACACCGCCGGGTGCGAGTAGAACCAGAACACGAACTGGTAGAGCAACGCGCTCCCACCGTTGACCGGGTCGAAGAAGTTGGTGCCGATCTGACGGTCCAGCAGGTTCATCGCCAGGCCCGCCGCAAGGAACGGCGATGCGAGCACCACGAGTGCCGCAGTAACCTCCTGCGCCCACACGAACAGCGGCAACCGTCCCCACGTCATGCCCTTGGCACGCATGTTGTGGATGGTCGCCAGGAAGTTGATGCCGCCGAGCATCGACGCGACTCCGAGCAGGTGCAGACCGACGATCCAGAGGTCCTGACCCATGCTGCAGCTGTAGTGCGAGCCCGTCAGCGGGACGTAGCCGGTCCAGCCTGCGTCACCCGGCCCACCGGGGCAGAGGATGCCGGCGTGCGTCGTTGCTGGGACAAGGAAGCCCGCGTACATGACGATGCCGCCAAGCGGGATGAGCCAGAACGAGAGCGCGTTGATGCGCGGGAACGCCATGTCGCGCGCGCCGATCATCAACGGGACCATGTAGTTCCCGAGCCCGGCCCAGACCGGGATGATCCACAGGAAGATCATCGTCGTCCCGTGCATCGTGAAGATCTGGTTGTACTGTTCGGGCGTCAAGAACGTGTTCTGCGGCTCCGCGAGCTGAATGCGGATCAGGAGCGCCATGACACCACCGACCAGGAAGAAGAAGAAGGTCGTGAACAGGTACATGATCGCGATCTTCTTGTGGTCGACCGTCGTCAGCCAGCCGAGGATACCCTTCGACTTGTCATAGCGCGCGAAACGCACCTTGGGCAGAGTCGCGTCCATGACCGCCATCAGGATCCTCCGAGAGTACAGGCTTTGCTTTTGTCGTCGATCGTTCCGTTGGGATTGCCGAACACGCACGACTGGAACTGATTCATCGGCAGCGACACGACGGTGAACGTCATCGTCGCGTGGCCGACGCCGCACAGTTCGGTGCACTGACCGTAGTACGTGCCCTCGCGTGCCTCGATCGGCGCGGTGTTGACGTCGCCGGGGATTGCGTTCATCTGCTGCCCGAGCGCCGGCGCGAAGAAGCTGTGATTGACGCCGCAGCCCTCGTTGGCGATCTGCTGCGCAAGCGTGCTCCCCGACGGCACGTTGGGCTTCACATTGCATGGCGGATCCGTGGAGACGATGTTGAGACCCACATCCGTGTTCATCGGCACGTAAAGGGTGCCGAAGCTGCGGACGCGCGCGCCACTCGACGTCGTCCCGTAGTCGAACGTCCAGCTGAACTGCTGGCCGATCACCGTCACGGTGTACTGCGAATCTGCAGCGACGTTGTTGATGAACGGCATGTTCACCGCGGTCAGGCCGAAGAGCGAGAGGAAGGTCGCGAGCGGCACCAGCGTCCAGGCGATCTCGAGCCTCGTGTTGCCGTGGAACTGCGGTGGATCGTCATCATCGCTGCGGCGGCGGAATTTCACGAAGGCGTAGAGCAGGAGCCCGGTGACAATGACACCGAGAACCACCGACGACCAGAACACGGCGGTGTACACACCGAGGGCTCGATCGCTGATCGTTCCGCCGTCGCCAAACGCTCCGGCGTTGTTGACGCAACAGTCTGCTAGCACGTTCATGGGCGCGGCAGGATGATCGCATAGCGGCAATCGAGCGGGCAAACCAGATCGGGGATTGCCCCCGCACACACGCCCCGGATCACTTCTGCCACGGGTTGGTCTTGGTATGGATCTGGCGCTTCACCAGTTCGGTGATGTCGGTGTTGATGAGCGCGGCACGATCCCAGGAGCCGCGGTTGCCAGGGGGCACCGACGGGTCGGGGAGCACCTCGCCGGTCGCGGTCGAGCGCTGGCGACGGCGCAGCCGCGAGAGCATCGCGAGCGGGCTTGCCGGGCTCACAGGCGGAACATCCGCCGGCGCGCGGCCAGCTCGGGCTCTCCGGCGGCGATGGCGTTCGCGCTCTGCCAGGCGTCGATGGCGGAGCTCGCCCAGAGATACAGGCCCGCGACGAACAGGCTCAGGAAGGCGAGCACCGACAGCAACGCGACGAGCAGGAACAGCGCTCCGAGATGCCGGGTGAGCAGCGCGTGGCCGACCGACTGGCCGGCGATGATCAGGATGATCCCGGGGCCGATCGTGCAGACCGTCCACAGGAAGAAATAGAGCGCCTTGCGCGGCTGCAGGTTGTACAGCTGACCGAGCCCGGGAATGATCGACAGCAGTACTGCGAGCTGCGAGTTGGGCCGGCGCAGGGGCTTGACCCCGCCCACGTCAGCAGCCATGACCGGCGCCATGACACGCCGCAAGGGCAACGACGCCCACCTGTGCCTCCCGCCTCATCGGCTGACGAAAGCCCGGTAGACGTAGTAGGCGGCGAGGAGCAGTGTCCCGAACGCCCAGATGGCGACGAAGAGGACGTCGCCCCACCCGGCTTCACCGGGGTACAGCGGGTTCTGCAGACCGAAGAGAGCGAGCATCAGTGCGCCTTGAAATTCTCGAGGAGGAACTCACCGTAGATGAGCACGAAGGTGAAGACGAGCAGCCCGAAGAAGACGACGAGTGTCCCGATCAGGTCTCTCGCGAAGGTACTGCGACGCTTCACTGTGCGGTGCTCATGGCAGGGTGCTGTAGTTCTCCCACTGTCGGATGAACTGGATGAGGATGTTGATCTGAGTCTCGCTCAGCACGCGCGTGTGGTTGACGATGGCGCCGGCGCCTGGAGGCGGTGAGCCGTTGGCCGCGTAGTCGTTGGCGATCGCTCCCCAGTTCGGCATGATGCTGCTGTAGTGCTCGAAGCCGGTGAAGCCGTACTCGATGCACCGGTAGTAGTAGTCCTCGTTGAAGTAGCCGAGACGGTCCTGGTTGTTGAGGGGCGGACCCGCGCCGCCCTCTCCGAGACCGCCGTGGCAGCGCGCGCAGTTCTGGTAGTAGAGCTGCGCGCCTTCGGTGAATGAGTAGACCGGGTTGATGATCAGGTTCTGGTGCGCGTCGGTCTCATCGAGCCCGAGGCGGTTGCCGTTGTGGCAGACGATACAGCCGATCTGGTCGATGCCGAGCTTTCCGGTGGGTGTGCCACTGCTGCCGTAGTTCGTCGCCGGGTTGAGGAATGCCGGAAGAGGTCCGGGCTGCTCGACGGTCACCGGCTTCGCCACCGGCTGACCCGGGGCGGTGTACGGCGTGTACGTGAACGACGTGAACCCGTCTGCACCCATCGCCGCATAGCTCTCCGACGGCGGGTAGTTGCCGCCATCGACCGTGACGTACGCCGGGTGCTCGCCCGTCAGGTTGTACTCGGTAGCGAGCTGCTTGGCGTCGGGCTCGTACTTGAAGAAGTCCTGGCTGAGACGCTGCGCGGCCGCCACCGGACCGATCGTGCCGATATCTGGGACGTGGCACGAGATGCAACGCTCCACGCGGTACGTGTCGCCCTGGATGGTCGCCTCGGGAAAGCTCGGGAAGAGCTGCTGGATCTGGACGTTGAAGTCCGAACCCGGATAGTCCTTCTGATACTGCTCCTGGATTGCGATGTAGCCGCGGCTCGAGGTGTCCTTGAACGCGGCCCAGGCGACGAGCGCGAGCAGCGCGACGCTGAGGCCGACGAAGATGAGCCGAGTCCTCATACGGGCGAGCTCAGTCCCGGGTGGCCGAGGATCAGCGTCCAGTCCCAGTTGAAGGCCTGGCCGCGGAAGAACTCGCCGATGACGACGAAGGCGACCGCGAGGCAGACGTACACGGTGAAGAGCACGATCGCGACCTTACGGTCCTGCGGGCGGCGGCTGGGGTTGCGGTCGAGATATGGCGTCAGGATCATGAAGATGATCACGAAGCTCGGGAACGCGACCCCGGCCATGATCGGCGGGAAGCGCTCGAGCAGCTCCTGAAGACCGACGAAGTACCAGGGCGCCTTGGCGGGGTTGGGGGTGATCGAGGTGTTGGCGCGCTGCAGGAGCGGCGCGTTGATCTGGATCGACACCAGCAACAGGAACACGAAGGCCGCGAGGCCGGCGAGGAACTCCCGCCACACGAGGTAGGGGAAGGTGACGACCGTCTCCTCGTCCTCGCGCCGCCGGATGATCAGCGGCGTGCTGGCAAGCTCGGGGCCCGAGACAGGCGTCTGCGGACGCGGGCTCGGTGCCCCGCGCGGGTCGCGTCCTCCCTCGACGACAGTTGCCATCAGAGGCCTCCAGTGAACCCGTCTTTACGGACGCGCCAGAAGTGTACGACCATCAGTAAGAAACCGATGAGGGGCAGGGCGATGACGTGTAAGACGTAGAACCGAATCAGAGCACCTTGTGCTACCTGGTCGCCACCGAGCAGGAGGTATCTGGTGTACGGGCCGACGATCGGCGCGTACTTGGCCATGTTGGTGCCGACCGTGATCGCCCAGATGGCGAGCTGGTCCCAGGGCAGCAGGTATCCGGAGAACGACAGCAGCAGCGTGATCAGCAGCAGGAACGTGCCGATGACCCAGTTGAACTCCCGTGGTGGCTTGTACGCGCCCTGGTAGAAGACGCGCGCCATGTGCAACCAGACGGTGATCACCATGCCGTGCGCCGCCCAGCGGTGCATGTTGCGGATGATGTCGCCGAACACCGCGACGAACTGCAGATCCTTGACGTTCTGATACGCCGAATCCACCGACGGGATGTAATAGAACATGAGGAAGAGGCCGGTGATCGTCAGCAGGATGAAGAGGAAGAACGAGAGGCCGCCCAGGCACAGCGTGTAGGACACGCGCACCGCGGACTTCTTCACCCGCACCGGATGGATGTGGAGGAAGAAGTTGGTCAGCGCGGTGCGTGCCGCGACCTTGTCGTTGGTCGGCAGACCGTGACGGAAGACCGAACCCCACAGTTGCGCGACAAACGCGCGAACGGGGTTTGCCTGGCCCGGCGTTGCGCTCATCTAGTGAGAGCCCCCATGTGCGGTGCCCGCCTCCTCATTCGTCAGACCCCCAGGGTCTTGCCGTTGCTTTTCTTGCTGTCGACCAGCAGGCGCCATTCTGGCGCGGTGTTGTTCCCCGGGCCGCGCGTCGCGACCAGTGTCGCCCGGTCGACGGCGAAGAACCCGTCCGGGGTGACCTCGATGTTGACCCAGTCCATCGGGCGCGGTGCCGGTCCGTAGAAGTTGGTTGAATCGATGAAGTATCGACTCCCGTGGCACGGACATGCCCAGCCGTTGGGGAGGCGCTGGTTGGACGTGCGGACGCCGCGTGCCTCGGCGACCGATGCCGACACACCGGAGCCGGTGGTGACGTCGGTGACGTAGTTCGGCGTGCAGCCCAGGTGGGTGCAGACCAGGTACACCGCGTAGATGCCCGCATCGTCCAGGACCACGGTCACGCGCTTGTCCGTCTCGGAGAGCACATTGACCGGGATGACCGGCTTGCCGCCGACGACGCCGCCCGTGAGCTCGGCAAAGGTGAACGCGGTCTTGAACAGCGCCGGCGCGTTGTCCGACGCCACCGGGAACATGAAGCGGAGCACTTCGATACCGCCGAAGAGCGACGCACCGGCAGCCGCGAGGCCACCCATGATCATCAGGAACTGCCGTCTCGTCGCCTCGGCGCGAGCACGCATCTTCCCTCTCGTCGATTCGTACGGGTTCAGCGCCATACAGTCCTCACGAGGGGGTTAGTTTCTGGCGACAGTGTACGGACTCGGGCGCCGCACGCCGTCTCGTCCCAGGCGTCTCGCAACTCATCCGCCTACAGGAGTGGATTGCTTGCCGGAGGGGTGAGGATATTGGCGAACACGATCGCCGAAATCATGATCACCACGAAGACCACAATGATGGCGAAGCATCCGAAGTCAGTGCGGAGAGCGACGATGAGGCGTTCCATTTCTCTCGTGTGTGGAGCGTCGGACCGGCGAAAGGATACGTCACGGCGCGACGCAGACGCGCATCTGCTGCGAGACCCCCGGGGCGGCTGCCGGAGAGTAGCCTTTTGAAGCAGTGAGCGGATGGCGAGAGGTCGAGATCTACGGCACCTTCATCCGGTTGACGGGCGAGCTCGAGGTCATCGGCGCCGAACGCCTCAGCGACAGCATCAACCGGTTCGGGGCGTTCCTCCAGGTCCGCAATTCGCGGGCCGAGCCGCTCTCCACGAACTACCCGGTGCTCAGCCGGCTCGAGCCACGAGTGACCATCGCCAAGTCCGGGGTGATCCTCGTCTGCCCGCTCGAGGAGGTGCCCGACGGCAACTCCGCGATGTGGCGCGAGACGGTCTCCTACGCGGCGTCGATCAACACATCCGCCATCTCGCTGGTCGGTGACGTTCACCTGTCGCCGGGCAACGACCTCCAGGACCACCTCGAGCGCCACCCTGGGGATTTCCTCCCGGTGACCAACCTCTCGGCGCTGTGGATCACGGCGATCACCAACGAGACCCATGCAGTGCAGCGCGCCTTCGCTCTGCTCAACCCGGCCTCGATCCTGTCCTTCTCTCTCCGTTAGTCGGACCGCTGCATCTGCCGACTGGACCGCGGTCCGGTAAAGACGGCTGGACTATGGCTCAAGGCGGGAGGGGACGGGCGGCACTCAGCGAATTTGGCCGCTCCCGAGAGAGCGCGACAATCTGCTTGCGCGAACGAGGGAGCGGACAAGCTGAGCAAGGTGACGCCCGTCCCCTCCCGCCCGACCACCGCGCGTTGCGCCGTAGTCGCCGGCGCTCAGACGGCTGCCAGGGCCTCTTCGCGGAGCGCGCGGTTCTGGCGGGACGCCTGCGCGAAGCCGATCGCCATGCAGACGACGGCGGCGAAGGCGAAGGCGAGACTGATGAACTCATTGATGGCTCGCTGCCCGATGCCGAGCGTCGCCAGCCCCGTCCCGCCGAGGAACGTCTTCTCTGCCGGTGCGCCCCAGACCGTCCCGATGAAGGCCAGCAGCATCCAGAGGATCGCGTAGAAGTGCCAGATGGCGGCGGTCCGAACCTTCCCGTGCCGCGGCTTGGAGGTGAAGTAGAAGCCGACCAGCGCGATCACGAGCAGGACCACGTAGAAGTTGAAAAGGACGAAGACGATGAAGAACGAGATGATCTGCGCGGTCGTGAGTCCAGTGAACCCGCTGATCGAGAACGGGAACGGGTTGTTGACCGCAACCAGGCTCGCGAGCATCTCGACGGCGAAGCGTACAACAGCGGATCGGTGACGTAACCCCCGGGCCTCGCATAAGCTTCTGGTCAGATGGCGATCCTTCGCGCCCCCGCGTCCGCACCGTCCGGCGCCGTCCCGGGCGCCACCAGAACCGCCGCGATCCTAGGCATCGCCTCGTACGTGCCCGACGAAATCATCACCAACGCCCACCTCGAGGCGATGGTGGACACCTCCGATGCCTGGATCCTCGAGCGGACCGGCATCCGCGAGCGCCGCAAGGTCTCCTCCGGCATGACCACGTCGATCATGGCCGCCGAAGCCGGGCGCCGAGCGATGGCCGCGGCCGGTGTCGACAGCGTCGATGCGCTCATCGTCGCGACCGTCTCCCCGGACACGCCGCTCCCCTCCACCGCCTGCCTCGTGCAGCGGCGCATGGGGCTCGAGGGCATTCCCGCGTTCGACATCGCCGCGGCCTGTGCAGGGTTCGTCTACGGCGTCACGATCGCGCGCGGGCTCATCGTCTCGTCGCGCATGAACCGGGTACTGGTCATCGCCGGCGACGCGCTCACCTCGCTCATCGATTACAAGGACCGCTCGACCTGCGTCCTCTTCGGCGACGGAGCGGGAGCTGCCGTGATCGGTGTCTCCGAGGACGGCGGGATCGAGAGTGCCCGGTGGGGTGCCGACGGGAGCGAGGCAGACCTCATCTACTACGGACCCAAGGCAGGCGAGGAGGACAGCGAGAACGGTCTACGCATGTACGGCAAGGGCACCTTCCGGCTCGGCGTCGAGCGCATGGCAGACATGGCTCGCGAGGTCTGCGACGAGGCCGGTTGGGCGCTCGAGGACGTGGACCTGCTCGTCCCCCACCAGGCAAACCTGCGGATCATCGAGGCGGTTGCCAAGCGGCTCAGCATGCCGCTCGACCGTGTCGTGATCAACATCGACCGCTACGGCAACACCAGCGGCGCATCGATCCCCATCGCGCTCTCGGAGGCGGTGGCCACCGGCAGGGTGCGCAACGGGGACCGAATCGTCTGCATCGCCTTCGGCTCCGGGGTTGTCTGGGGCGGCATCGCTCTCCGATGGATCGCGCCGACGCAGTGACGTCGCGGCGGCAGGCGCCGCGTCGCAGGCTGCAGGCGCCTGGACCGGAGCTCCGTCCCACCGCGCCGACCGCCGGGACCATCGCGTGCCCGCAGTGCCAGCGGCGCTTCGTCGCCGAGCGCTACGCAGCCGACCTCAACGTCTGCTCGGAATGCGGCCACCACGGTGTCGTCGGCGCCGCGCAGCGCATCGATCAGCTCGCCGACCCCGGCACGGCCGAAACGCTCGCGCTCGACGTCGGCGATCGCGACCCGCTCGGGTTCGACGACGGTGTCCCCTATCCGCAGCGTGTCGCCCGTGCTCGTGAGAAGACGGGGCTGCACGAGGCGTTTCAGATCGCACGGGCGTCGATCGAGAGCAACCCCGTCGTCCTCGCGTGCATGGACTTCGCGTTCCTCGGCGGATCGCTCGGCAGCGGCGCGGGCGAGATCTTCGCGCGCGGATGCGAGATGGCCGTCGCGGAGGAACGTGCGCTTGTCGCCGTGTGCACCTCCGGCGGTGCGCGGATGCAGGAGGGCATCGCATCGCTCGCGCAGATGGCTCGGTGCTCGTCCGCGGTCGCCGAGGTGATCTCGGCGCGGCTTCCCTACATCAGCATCCTCGGCGACCCATGCTTCGGCGGTGTGACTGCATCCTTCGCCGTGCAGTCCGACGTGATCATCGCGGAGCCCGGAGCGCGCATCGGATTCGCCGGCGGTCGCGTCATCGAACAGGCGACGCACGACAAGCTGCCCGACGGCTTTCAGACCGCGGAGTTCCTGCTCGCGCACGGCATGGTCGACATGGTTGTGGCGCGCAGCCACCTGCGCGCAACGGTCGGCACGCTCATCCGCATCTACACAGGTCGCGCATGACGACGACGATCGAGACAACCGAACGCGAGCGGATAGCGTTCGCGG
This sequence comes from Candidatus Dormiibacterota bacterium, assembly GCA_036521195.1. Lineage (GTDB taxonomy): Bacteria > Chloroflexota > Dormibacteria > Aeolococcales > Aeolococcaceae > Palsa-851. The sequence goes on along the minus strand of DATDID010000049.1, from coordinate 74,800 downwards.
CTGTCGAGCTCGCGCGTCATCCCGAACGTCCGCGCGCCTTGCAGGTGATCGGCTCGATCACCCCGGACTGGACCGAGCTGCGCGGCGATCGTCTCTTCGGTGACGACCGCGCGGTGGTCGGCGGCCCTGCGCACCTGGGTGGACGCTCCGTGATGCTGATCGGCCAGGAGAAAGGCACCGACCCGATGACGCGCGCGCTGCACAACTTCGGCATGCCCCACCCCGAGGGCTACCGCAAAGCCATGCGCCTCATGCGCCAGGCGGAAAAGTTCTCGATGCCGGTCGTGTGCCTCGTGGACACGCCCGCTGCGCACGCGGGCATCGGCGCGGAGGAGCGAGGCCAGGCGTGGGCGATCGCAGAGGCGTTGCTGTGCATGCTCGGGCTGCGCACGCCGACCGTCAGCGTGGTTCTCAGTGAGGGCGGCTCAGGCGGTGCGCTCGCGCTCGCGCTCGGCGATCGCGTGCTCGCCCTCGAAAACGCGATCTACACCGTCGCTCCACCGGAGACCTGCGCGGCGATCCTCTATCGCGATGCGGGGCAACGCGCTCGCGCTGCCGCGGCCCTGCGCCCCGGTGTCGAGACGGCGCATCGCGTCGGTCTCGTCGACGAGATCATTCCGGAGCCGCCACCCGGCGCTCACGCGCACGCGCCGCTGGTGATCGCGGCGATCCGCGGTGCCGTCATCCGTCACCTCGACGAGTTGAGCACCATCCCGCTCGACGAGCTCGTCGCCGACCGCCTGCGCCGCTACAGAACCGCCGGCGGCTGACCCGTCCAGGCGGCGAGGAGCTCTGTTTCGCGTTCGGGCGCAAGGCCGACACGGGCGCGATTGCCGGTCACGACCTGCTGCCACTCCGGGTTGTCGCGCAACCACGACCAGGTGTCGAACACCGTGTCCCGCGCTGACCGGCAGACGAGTCCCGAGCGCTGCGCGAGTGACGAATCGGTCGTGTAGAAACCGGCCCACTCGCCGATGTCGGGCACCCATATGGGCAGTTCCGTCCACGGCTCGACCTTGCGCTCGAGCAGGAATTCGGCGTCCACCCACGTGAACGTCGCGTCGGAGCCCGTCGCCTCCTTGCAGAGGTCGAGCAACTCGGCCATGGTCGTGAATCCGGGAACGGTGAGCACGTTGACCGCGCCGTTCAGCGTCGTGTTGATCGAGAACTCCGCAAGGTCGCGCGCGTCGATGTACTGCAAGCCGTTGTCGGGTGGGTCGGGAGCGAGCACCGTGCCGCCTGCTGCGATACGGCGCAGCCACCACGGGAGACGGCCGATGTTCTCGCGCGGGCCAAGGATGAGACCGGGGCGGGCGAACACGCATCGATCCGGTCCGAAGACGCTCTCGATGGCGAGCTCAGCGCCGCGCTTGTCGGCAGCGTAGTCGGTGGCCTCAGCATCGGGGCGGGCATCGACTGCCGGCGAGGTCTCGTTGACCGGGCCCTCGTGCACCTCCTGGTACACCGAGATCGTGGAAATGTAGACGTATCGGGCCGAGTTGGCCTCCAGCCTGCGTGCCGATTCGAGCACGACGCGCGGTGCCCGCGACCATGCGTCGACGACGAGGTCCCAGTGCTCGCCTGCGACGGAGTCGAGATCCGACGATTGCGTGCGGTCGCCATTTATCACGCGCACTCCTTGCGGAGCCGACCCCGTCTGGCCGCGGTGGAAGATGGTCACATCGTCACCGTGCGCGAGCGCCGCGCTCACGACGGCCGGCCCGACGAAATCGGTACCGCCGAGGACGAGGACCTTACGACTCATAGGCGATATGTTGCGCCACCGTCTTCTCGGGACGGCGCAGGAAGAGCGCAGGAATCACACCGAGCAGCGTCAGGATCGTGATGAACGCGAAGGTGCGGTCGAACGACGTGCTCAGTGCGTCAGACGCGTATGTCTGGCTGAAGTGCGCAACAACGGGCGCCACCTTCACCGTGGTCGACGGCTGACCGCCGTTCTGGATGAGCGACGCGTACTGTCCCTGCAGATCCTTGCAGAACGCGCCGGTGGTGACCTGATGTCCCGACGTCGTCGATGCGGCGCTCAGCACCGCGGGCGACGGTGCGCACGACGCCTGACCGATCGCGGTCGTGAACTGCGCTGCGAGCACGGTGACGAGCACCGCGATACCGATCGACGAGCCGATGCGCTGCAGGCTGTTGGAGATGCTCGATGCGCTGGAGCTGAGGTGGCGCGGCACGCGGGCCATCGCCGCCGCCATCGACGGCATCATCGAGAAGCCCATCGCGAATCCGCGCAACAGGAGCGCGGAGACGACCAGCCAGTTGGACGACGTCGGATGGATCTGTGCGAGCAGCAACCCGCCACCGGCGAGCATGACCATGCCGACAGCGACGACAGCTCGAGGTCCGATTCGGTCGGTGAGATAGCCGCCGAGCGGCATCGCGACCGCGGCCGTGATCGCCTGCGGCAGCAACAACAGTCCGGTCTCGAGCGGGCTGTAGCCGTGCACCTCCTGGAGGTAGAGCGGGAGGAGCAGCATGCCGCCGAAAAGGGCCGTGACGATGATGAAGCTGAGGCCCATCGACCACGAGAAGGTCGGGTCGCGGAACAGGCGCAACTGCAGCAGCGGCTCCGGGCTGCCGCGCCCGCCGATGACGAGGTCCACAAGCGCGAGCGCCGCGCCGACGAGCATCACGAGGGTATCCACGGCGGTCCAGCCGTCGACGAGTCCGTTGCGGACACCGACGACGAAGAGCAGCGCGGCAAGCGGCGCCATCATCAGCGCGGCGATGCGCCGCCGGTCCAGCTGCGACAGGACGAACGCCGTGATGAACACGGCGGAGCCGGCGAGCATGCTGATGACGAGCAGCGAACCCCATCCCAGCGATGTGCTCTGATCGACTGCGTACATCACCGCGACGGCCGCGGGCGGTGCGGTCAGGAGTCCGAAGGTATCGAGACGCAGCTTGTGCGACTTGTCCGTTTCCGTGAGGAAGCGCCATGCGGAAACGAAGGCGATAATGCCGATCGGGACGTTGACGTAGAAGATGAGGCGCCAGGAGAAGTCCTGCACGAACCAACCGCCCAGCACCGGCCCGACAGCCGGTGCGAGCAGCATCGGGATACCGAAGATCCCCATGACACGGCCCATGTTCTGCGGCCCGACGGCCCGCATGATGATGGTCATGCCGATCGGCATCAGCATGCCGCCACCGAGTCCCTGCAGCACGCGGAAGAACACGAGCTCTGGGAGGTTCTGCGCGACACCGCACGCCATCGACGCGAGCGTGAAGAGCGCGATGGTGACGAGGTACAAACGCTTGGTACCGAAACGATCGGACGCCCATCCGGCCATCGGAATCACGGCGCCTTGCGCGAGCATGTACCCGGTCACGACCCACGCGATGTCTGCGTAGGAGCCGGCCTTGAGGTCCGACTGCAATGTCGGTATCGCGATGTTGACGATCGTCGCGTCGAGGATCGTCATGATCGTGCCGAGAAGCACGACGCCGAGCGCGATCCATTTGTAGTCGAAGCGACCTGTCTTGTTCGTGCCGACCGTCAGGTTGTCATCGACGGGTGCGGCCGGAAGGACGGCGGCGATATCGCGGTCGAGAACGTCAGTCATGTGCAGCCTCCCGTGCATGTCCCGGCTCAGGCCAGTCGACAACTTTGCTCATGAGTCCCACGAGCGTCTCGAGGTCCGCGTCGCTGAGCGGCGCGAGTGCCTTGAGCGCGACGGTCTTGCGAGCGTCATCGAATTTCTCGAGCATCTGCTCGCCGAGTGCCGTGGGGACGATATGGATGATGCGGCGATCCTCGGGATCGTTGCGCCGCTCCGCAAAACCGAGGCGGATCATGCGATCGACGAGCGCGCTCGCAGAGCTGAGCGCGCACTGCTGCATGCGCGCAATCTCGTTCATGGTCGCGCCCGACGACGTCTGCATCGCCGCGCGCAGTTGCTCCAGCGCACCGACCTGGTGCCATGTCACTGCGCCGAACTCGCCGCGCAGCTCATCGGGGACGCTCGCCATCAGGCGGCGCTTGAGGCCGCCGATATATCCGAACAGCGCTTCGGCGAGCTCGTCGCGACGCGCGTTCGATGGGTCACCGGCCGTGCCGGCGCGCTCAACGGTCGTTGCTGGATTCACCTGGGGGACCTCGAGTGGTCAATCGCTCGAGCGCCGAGGGGCTGCGCGCAAGTGTTCGATTGACGAATGGTTCTAGTGTAGAACTATTCGTGACTCGATGTCAAGTTCCGCTGCTGTCCTTGACCTTGCTCCGAATGCGCGGGTGCCCAGTGAGATGGTGCGATTGCTTCGCGGTGGCCAGCTCGGCGGTCGCGGCGGCGATCAGACCCTCGACGTCCTGCGAGTCCGCAGGGTAGACGGCGACGCCACACGACGCCGTTGCTCCTGACCTGCCGGCGACATGGTCGATTGCCGTCTCCGACGCGAATCGCTGCTGAATCCGGCCGGCAATGATGTGTGCCTGGTCGCGATCGGCGCCGGGCAGGACGCAGACGAACTCGTCTGCGCCGGAGCGCGCGGCGCTGTCCTCTCGCCGGAGGATCGACCGAAGGACGTTGGCGACGCTCTCGAGGACCCGGTTGCCGGTGTCGTGGCCCCATCGGTCGTTGATCAGCTTGAAATCGTCGACGTCGACAATGATCACCCCGAGGGTTGCCTCGCTCCTGGATGCGCGCGCCACCTCCTTGTCAAGGACGTGGAGCACGTGCCGGCGTGTCGGAAGTCCGGTCACGGAATCGAGCAGCGCCCTGCCCATCTCGTCTTCGTAGCGACGCGCACGCTCCAGTGCTTTCGCCGCCTCATCCGCAAGCGCCGTCATCAACGGGAGGTCGCTCTGGGTCCACGCGTGCTCGTGTCGTTCCGACGTCAGGAGGATCACACCGATCGTGCTCCCGTCCACCTGCAGTGGCGCGCCGATCGCGGAACGGATGAAGCCGAGCTTCGAGCGCCGCAGCCGGACGCGGTTCGCCTCACGAAGGCTCGCCTGCGCCATGGACGCCGACAGCGTTGTCGGCCACAGCTCCGCGTGTGCAGCGGCGAACGCCGCCCCACCCAGGCCCTCACCGGGCGCGAGCTCGTACGCGGGTCCACCCGTCGAGACCCCGTTCGCCGACAGGTAGACGCCGGGGGACTTGAGCAGTCCGTCGGTCTGATCGTTCATGAGCACGAGCCCACTCGACGTCTCGGGGAAGGTCGCGAGGCACGCCTCGAGCACCGCAGACGCGACCGACGGCACATCGCGAGCGACGCCGAGCTTGCGACCGAGCGTCGCGTAGACCAGCCCCCGCCGGGTCTCGGCGTCGATCTGTCCGCGAGTGTGCTCGGCGCCGCCGAGTGCGAGCAGCCGGATGCCGAAGAGGAGTGCGACCGCCACGACGAGCGATGCGATCCCCTGGCCCATCGGCGCGCTGGTCGTCCAGAGCACCACGAACGCGACGATCACTGCCGCGCCCGCAAGCAGCGGCAGCGTGGGCGGGTCATCGGTCTCGATGCCCACGAGGACGGCCGCGAAGCCACCTGTGGCGACCATCGCGAAGTCAGGCAGGACGGGCGCGGCGACGTGGAGACCGACTGCGGCGAGCACCGCCAGCGCGACCGTGGCGACTGCCGAGATGACCTGACGATGCTGTTCCCAGCGCGATGGCAGGCGCAGGAGCGTCGCGCCGACACACGCGGCAAGCGCGACCATCACGATATCGGTCGCGCGAGTTGCGGGCGTCACCGGAAGCACGAGGACTCGAATCGCGACGGCCGCGCCCACGAGTCCCCCGCCTACTCGTCCGACACGCAACGGCATAGCCAATTCCAAACGATCTGCCACCTATCCCCAATCCCTCTGAAAAAGAACGTGTCCCGGGGCTCTCGACCCCGCCGAACCGTCCTGACTCCCAATCGAATTGTGGCAGAGATGCGGTGAATAGTCGTGTGCTACGCTCAACGAACTGACGTTCGCCCGGTCGCGGTTCATCTGAGCAACGCATGACCATTCGTCTTCTCCACCTTTCCGATCTGCACCTCGACCGGGCATTCGCCTCGATGGGCTGCCAGGGCGACCTTGCACGACGCCGGCGTCAGAGCCTTCGCGAGGCACTCACGGCCGCGGGCCGCCTCGCCGCCGAAGAGGACTGCGCGGCCGTGACCATTGCCGGCGACCTCTACGAGCACGAGCGCGCAGGCGTCGATACCGGGCGGTTCCTGGCCGACACCTTCGCGTCCTGGCAACCGATGCGCATCCTGATCGCGCCCGGCAACCACGATGCGCTCATGCCCGGCTCGCTGTACCGGCGCATCGAGTGGCCGTCCAACGTGACGATCTTTCCGTCGACCGACCTCGAGCCGGTCGAGCTCGTCGACGGAGTGACCGTCTGGGGACTCGCGCATCGGGAGCCGGCGTGGCAGGGCGATCCCCTCGCCGATTCCTCCGCGACCGGTCGGTCGGGCGTGCATCTCGCGCTGTTCCACGGCGCCGAGCTGGGGTCGCGTCCTGACGGTAAGTCGGTGCACGGCCCCTTCCACGCCGAGCGCATCCGCGCGGCCGGGTTCGCGGCGGCGCTCTGCGGCCACTACCATCGCCGCCGCCTCGACACGCGGACGGGACTGCTCTATCCGGGCACGCCCGAGCCACTCAGCTTCGACGAGGAGGGCGGACGCGGGCCGGTGATCGTCGAGATCGACGGCCGGGGCGAGGTCCACTTCAATGCACGTGACACCAACCGCTGGTCCGTCTTCACGGTGGAGTGCGACTCCGAGGACTGCGGATCGGTCGAATCCGTGATTCAGGCAGTGACGCTCACGTGCGCGGCCACCGGGCTGTCGGACCCAGAGCGAACGATGATCCGTGTCGACCTGGTCGGCGCCGTGGACTGCTCACTTTCGCTGGACGCTTTCACCGTCGAGCTCGCCGTCCGCGAGCGGCTCAACCTCGCGGCGGTGAAGGTGCGAGACCTCACGACACCGCTCTTCGACCTCGAGGCCGCGTTGACCGAGGAGAGCACGCGCGGGGCGTTCGTCCGCACGGCGACGGCTGCCGCCGAGGCTGATCCCGAGGAGGCCGAGGCCCTTGGCGATGCGCTCCGCTACGGCCTCATGGCGCTGTCCGGCGCCGAGATCGGGCTGCGATGATCCTCGAGCGTCTCGAGATCACGGGTTTCGGGTCGCTGCACGACCTGTCCGAGGATCTCCATCCACGGGTCACGGTCATCGCCGGGCGCAACGAGTCCGGTAAGTCGACGTTGCTCCGTGCCGTGCGCGCCGCGCTGTACGGCATCGACGCCGGCGGCCAGGGACGTCCGGTCGAGCGCAGCGACTGGGCCCGGTACGAACCCTGGACGCGCGGCGGGTACGGCCTGGCGCTGACGTACAAGCTCGATGACGGCCGGCGCATCCGGGTGGCCCGGCGGCTGGATACACGTGAGCAGTCGGTGCAGGTGCTCGAGCTCGGCGGATCCGAGCTCACCGACGAGCTGCGCAGCGGACGGGCCGTGACACCCGGACGGTTCCACCTCGGCATCGACGAGGCGGTCTTCTGCGCCACCGCATGGCTGGGTGACGACGGGCTCCGCATCGACGCACCCGAAAGCGCGCGACAGCGAGCGGGGCAGTTGCAGGAGGCGATCGAACGGCTCGCCGACACCCGCCGCGGGGTGACCGCCGCTCAGGCGATGGGTCGCCTCCGCGATGCCATGGAGCGGGTCGGATCCGAGCGCCGCGTGACGAGCCCGCTTGGGGTCGCGACCGCCCGCCTGAAAGCGCTCGACCGGATGCTCGAGGAGGCGCGCACGCGGATGGCGGCGGTCGCGCTCGACCAGCAGCGCCTCGCGGACCTCGAAGCCGCGCTCGCGGTTGAGACCGACCGCTGGATCGACACGGAGCGCACCCGCCTTGCCGCGCGGCTCGCCGACACCGCGGATCGCCGCGCTCGACTCACCGACCTGGTGCGCGAGGCGAAGCTGCAGACCGCGGCCCTCGAGGCCACCGCGTCCTACGCGAGGTTCCCGATCGACGGGGAGGTAGAGGTCACTGCGCTCGGCGGCGAGCTCGCCCAGGCACGAAGCGCGGCGGCCGATGCGCACTCGCGTTGGGAGGCGGCATCCGATCGGTTGCGTCCGATTCGTGCGCGACGCGACGAGATCGCTCGCGGCGTCGCCGCTATCGGGACGCTCACCGGAGCACCCGGCATCGAGGTCGGCGAACGCGCGCAGCGCTTGCGTGGCGAGCTGTTCGCGGCCGCGGGCACCGTGCACAGGGAGACGGGCGATGATGCGCGCGAGGCGGCGCTCCGTCGCGAGATCGCGGCCACAGGATTGCGTGGCCTGCCCGCGCGCGTTATCGACGATCTGCTGCCGCAGCTCGAGGAAGCCGGGCGCGGCGGTCTGCGTTTTGGCGTCGCCGCGGCGGCCATCGCGCTGGTCACGATTGTTGCTGCACTCGTGCTCTCGCGCCGGCACGCAGACACGGCCACAGCCATCGTGCTTCTCCTGGGGACGGTTGCGGCCGGCGCGTGCGCATGGCGATCGTGGATCCGTTCCCGCTCAGCCGCCGAGGCACGCGCGACGGCGCGACAGCTCGCACTCGAAGCCGGCGCCGATCCGGCCGACGTCGAGCGGCTCGCAGGACGCCTGCCGGTGCTGCGCGCACTCCATGCCGCGCTCGACGACACCGAGCTCCGCACGTCGCAGCGACGCGCGGATGCCGAGGCGGCGCAGGCAGCGCTTGCATCGCTGCTCGTTCGATGCCAAACGCTCGCCGTCGAGGCCGGGGTGGCGCAACCGCTCCCCCGCCAACCCCCGACGGTCGACGCCGCGCTGCTGCTCGCGGGCGCGATCCTCGACCGCGTCGACGCCACGGTGCTACGAGCACGCCGGCGCGAGGAGCTGCTCGCGGAAGATGCGGTGCTTGCCGCAGACGATGCCGCGAGCGGCCAGTTGCGCGAGGACGTCGACCGCTGCGCAAAGAACGTCGCCAACCTCGAGTCGCGGCTGCGCACGATGCTCGGCAAGTCCGAAACACCGGTCTCGGGCGACCTCGCAGTCGCGGTCGAGGAGTTCCGTCACGCGTGCGAGGCACGCCGGGGACATGACGAGGCCAGGCGCCGGCTTGCCGACCTGCAACGTTCCGCGCGCTCGCTCGGCGGCGACGGCGCCGCTCTCGAGAGCCTCGAGCTCGACCTTGCCGATCAGCTGCGTCAGCGTGGTGGCGATCCCGAAGCCGCACTGGCGTCAACGCCGCCTGATGCGGCATCGCTCCAGCACCTCGACGTCGAGGCCGAACGCGCCCGGCGCGCCGCGTCGTCTGCGAGCGATCAGGCGCGCGAACTGCGCGCGCGGCTCGGTGGCGTCCTCGACACGCTGCCGGTGATCGCGGACCTCGAGGATGAACGCGACAGCTGCGCCGCGGCGCGCGAGCGCGGCCTGCGTCAGCTCAAAGCATTGCGTCTGGCAGCCGAGATGATCGAGGCGGCGTCGCGTGTGACGCATCGCGAGCTTGCGCCGCGCCTCGCAGAGTCGCTCGGCAACCGGCTCAGCCTGCTGACCGGCGCGCGCTACACGGACGTGAACGTCGACACCGACCACTTCGCGCTGGGGCTGCTCGGACGAACGCGTCCCGACATGGTCCCGCTCGACGCCGTGTCGCACGGCACGCGCGATCAGGTGGCGCTGCTGCTCCGGCTCTCACTGTGCGAGGTACTCGGCGGCGCCGGCGAGCGCGCGCCGCTGCTGCTCGACGAGCCGCTGCTCACGTCGGATCCCGCACGCCGCGATCTGTTCATCGAGTTTCTGCACGATGTGTCAGCAACACACCAGGTGCTCATCAGTACCGCCGACCCGGCGATGATCGAGGCCGTGTCGCGCGTGACGGTCGGCGACTGCGCGGTGATCCGCCTCGATGACCCGGTCTCGGTCGAGCTTGACGGCACGTCGACCGCCGTCGGGCGGCACAGCGCGAGGATGCGCCTGCTCTCCTCGCAAGGCTGATCCGCTCAGAGCACGCGCGCGATACGCACCAACCCCTCGAGCTCCGACACCTCCTCGCTGAACAGCGGGACGCGAACGACCGGCACGTCGCCGATCCGGTTCAGACGCAGCAGCTGACGCGCCTCGCGCTGCGCCAGCGCGTTACGGCGCAGGAACGTCTCCCCCGTGAAGCGCGCGGTGTCGGCCGCGATCCGTGCGTGCAGCTCGGTGCTCAGCCATGACGCAACCTTCGTATCCTCGACAAGCGTGGTCGCCGCGGCGACGGCTCCCGCATCGCGAAACGTCTCGGGGAGCACGCGGTTGACGACGATCGCGCGCAGCGGCATCTTGAACTCGCGGAGCTTCGTGCAGAAGAACTCGGCCTCGCCAAAGGGGCCGTGCTCGAGAGTCGTCACCACGACGAAGCCCGTCTCCGGGCTGCGCAGCAATTTTGACACCGATCGCGCGCGCTCCTGGACGCCGCCGTACAGCAGTTGCAACTGCTGCACGAACTCCGACACCTCCTTCAGCACCTCGGCGCCGAGCAGCCGGTCGGCGAGACGCAAAAACGGTGTCGCCGCAAAGTTCATCGCACGGAATCCGAAACGCGAGGACGAGCCCGACAGCAGCGAGAGCAGGCGCGATCCGACGAAGTCGGTGAGCCGCGTCGGCGCCTCGAGGAAGTCGAGCGCGCTGCGCGACGGCGGCGTGTCGACGACGATGCAGTCGTACTCACCGGCGTCATGCAACTCGTACAGCGCCTCGATCGCCGCGTACTCGTGCGAGCCGACGAACGAGTCGGTGATGCGCTGATACAGCGGGTTGCGCAGGATTCGCTGCGCGGTGGCACGGTCCGGCGAGTAGCGCTCGATCATCCGGTCCCACGCCTGCTTCATGTCGAGCATCGCCGCCTCGAGATCGCCCTTGATCGTGATGCCGGCGCGCTTGAGACGTGGCTTCGGGACGCGAACAGGCTCGGCGCCGATGCCCTTGATGCCGAGCGCAGTCGCAAGCCTCCGCGCGGGGTCGACCGTGAGCACGAGCACGCGCTTGTCCTCCGCGGCAGCGATCGCCATGCCGAGCGCCGCGCTCACCGTTGTCTTGCCGACACCGCCGCTGCCGGCGCAGACGACGACATCGAGCGATCCGAGCCGTGCGCCGAGGTCCCCTGCCTTCTCGCGTGGACTCCGCCGTCGCTCCGGGACGCGCTCGCCGGCGGTCACGACAGGACGGCCCCGAGTGCGTCGGCGACAGCACGCGTCGTCGTCAGCCCGGGACGATCGACGATGGCCGGGACCGAGAGCACCGGCATCGGCAGGCGGCTGCGCAGGAGTCGCGCGTATCGGGTGCTCGTGTCATACAGGCGCGCCTCGAGGTCGAGCCCTGCCTCCAGGAACGCGGGCGACCCACCGAGCCTTGATGTGACCGCGGCCTCGTACTCGGGGTTGAGCAGGGCGGTCATGAACCGCCGGTGCGCGGGAGTCACCGGCTCGGTGGTAGCGCGATTGAGGATGCAGGCGTCGACCGCTACGCCCGACCCAGCTCGCATGCGCTCGTGCAGCTCGATCGCCTCGGTCACCGGCATCTCCTCGGGGAGGGCGCACAACACGACGGTGGTGCGGCGCGAGTCCCGGATGAGCGCGTCGATCCACTCCACCTGTGCGCGGATCACGCCGCCTTTGACGAGCGTCAGCATCGCGTGGGCCGACGCGAGGTGCGACTCGACCTGCCCACCCGGGGCCGAGTCGACGAGGATGAGGTCCCAGACCGGCCGCGAGCCGGATTCCTCTTTGCGACGCTCCTCGTACGCGATCTTGCCGACGACGAGCATGTCGCGCGGTCCCGGGACACCCGTCGCGATGAAGTCGAAGACGCGCGCGAGCGGTGTCAGCCGCGTGAGCCGTGGCACCTTGAAATAGATGCTCAGGTACTCCTGGAACGACTCGTCGGTGCGCAGCTCGAGCACCGAGAGGTTGTGCTGCACGACTCGCGGCGCAAAGCCCGACGGCGGCGAACCAAGCGCCGCAGCGAGGTCGCCGCTGGCATCGACATCGATCGCGAGGACTCGTTTCCCCGCCTTCGCGGCAAGCAGTGCCAGCGACGCGGTGATCGTGCTTCGCCCGGTCCCGCCTTTCCCCGCGACGAAGATGACCCGCCGCCGCAGCAGCGTCGCGAGATCGATCCGCTCGCCTGCGATCGCGCGCCTAACGGCCGTTGACGGACTCCAGGACTTCGGCCGCGTGCCCGCTGGGCTTGACATCCCTCCATTCGCGCTCGATGGCACCGTCTGGTCCGATCAGCAGCGTCGTGCGTGCGACCCCCATATACGTGCGGCCCATGAACTTCTTCTCGACCCATAATCCCTGCGACTCGATGAGCAGCCGGTGGGGGTCGCTGATCAGGGGAATCCCCAGTCCGCACTTGTCGATGAAGCGCTGGTGCTTCTTGAGGGTGTCGGGCGAGATGCCGTAGACCGTGACGCCCGCGTCAGCGAACGCCGAGGCGAGGCGCGTGAACTCCTGACCCTCGAGCGTGCATCCCGGTGTGTCGTCCTTGGGATAGAAGTAGAGGACGGTCCGACCGCCGCGCAGATCGTTGTTGGTGATGCGGCTGCCGGCCGACGTCTCGAGATCGAATTCGGGCAGGGAAGCCCCGAGAGTCATGGTCTTGCGAGTCCTCCGTGCCGCGCCGCTCGTGGTGGCCAAGTGTAGTGAGCGGCTCCCTATACTCGGCGCGTGCCCGCGAACTCCGGCTCCGGAACGACGGCGACTCGCAAGCCGGCCCGCCCGCGCCGCGTCCCGGATCCGAGGGAGCCGCGTCCAGTCCCTCTCCTGCTGCGCTACATCTCCTGCGGGCTGCTCGCGCTCGCGTGCGGCGCGGCCTGGCGTTTCACGGTCTCTCCGAACGCCGTCGGCATCATCACCGGTTTCGCCGGCATCTTCTTCCTGCTCGTCGGCTTTCTCATCGGCGGTGTCTTCTGGTACGGCGTGGACGTGCGTGCCCGCATGCGCCATCCTGAGCGGATGCCCGACGAGCGCATGGTGTTCTCGTTCGTGGTCTTCGTGATGGTGCCGTTCGCGGTCCTCGGCCTGATCGGGCTCGTCTGGCTGCTGTCACTCCTCATCGGGGTGCACTGACTCAGGTCGTTGCCCCCGCGCGGATCTGCACGACAAGCGACTTGAGTGTCGCGACGAAAATCTCCGAGAAGGTCGGGAACGGCTGGATGGTGTCTCGAAGCACGTCGATCGGCACGCGAGCTCGTATGGCCAGCGTCGCCTGCTGCAACCACTCTCCGGCCTCCGGCCCGACGGCGGACGCACCCGTCAGCCGTTCGCCGTCACTGACCAGCGTCAGGAAGCCCGGGGATTCGGCGTACGCCCGCGTGTACGTCTCGGTCTTGGCCACCTCGGAGAGCGGCGTCGTTGCGCTGAAACGCCCTTCTGCCACGCCCACCGCGGCGCACTGCGGATCGGTGTACACGACGTCCGGTATCGCGTCGTAGTTGGCTTCGCGAGGTTCGCCGAGGATGTTCGCGGCGACGACCTCGCCTTGATATTTGCCGACATGCGTCAACAACCGAACACCGGTGACATCGCCGATCGCCCAGAGTCGCTCCCCAACACGCAGATGGGCGTCGACCGGGACGCCGCGCTTGCCGGCGGTGATGCCGACGGTCTCGAGCCCGATCCCCTCCGTGCGCGGCCGCCGGCCGGTCGCCACGAGCAAACGGTCGCCGCGGAGCTCACGCGCGTCGTCGAGCGTCAGGACGTAGTCGTCGCCGTCACGACCAACGGCGGTGACCTTGCGGCCCAGGAACAGCTCGACACCATCGCGCTCGAGCACCGTCGCCAGTGCCTCCCCAAGCGGCGCGGGCTCGTGTGCCAGCAGGTGCGGTGCGCCCTCGACGAGGGTCACCTCCCCGCCGAGCCGACGTACCGCCTGCGCCATCTCGACACCCACCGGCCCACCGCCAAGCACCAGCAGATGGCGCGGAATCGCCTTCATCCCGGTCACCTCGCGGTTGGTCCAGACGCCACCGACGTCGGACAGACCGGGAATCGGTGGGATCACGGGATCGGAACCCGTCGCAAGCACGACGTTCGTCGCGCTGTACTGAACACCGTCGACCTCGACGACGCCGACCCCGGCGAGGCGGCCCGCGCCGCGGATGAGGTCGATGCCCTTGCTTTCCAGCCACCGCTCCTGACCGGCGTCCGAATAGCCGGCAACCATGAAGTCGCGCCATGCGAGCGCCGCCGCAACGTCGACCTCAGCGCTGGCTTGCGCTTCGCGCGCGTCGTGCACCGCCTCGCCCGGTCGCAGCAGCGTTTTCGACGGGATGCACGCCCAGTACGAGCACTCGCCGCCGACGAGCGCGCGCTCCACCAGCGCGACCTTCAGGCCGCCGTCTGCAAGTTCTGCGGCGCAGTGCTCCCCGGGCGAGCCGCCGCCCACGACGATGACGTCGTACATGCTGCTGCTCAAGTGGTCGCCTCGGGCGCGCCGTCACCGGATCGCTCTGTCTGCTCGTCGACCATGAACTGGGCATACCAGTCCGGCCAGTTCTCATCCGCGTGCCCGATCTCGGCTTCGTGGCGGCCGTGCGCCGCGGCGGCGCGACGCAACGCCGCGGCAAGCGTGGTGGCGGAGTCGTACGTCGCTGTCATTGGGCGTTCTCCTCAGCGGCCGGGCAGGCGCGTGGTGACTTCCTGGACGTACCAGCGGTTCCCATCCGGATCGCTGAACGAGACGAACGAGCCGTAGGTCTTGTGCTCCGGCGCCGGCCCGGACGCCCGACTCGCATCACCGGCATGGTGGAAGACGCCGCCCGCGTCGTGGAACACGTCGCTCACATCGACGCCGTGCCCGGCGAGTTCCACTCGCGCCGCATCGATATCGGAGACCACGAGCTGCAAGCCGTCGGCCGAGCCTGGGGTCGCCGACGTGACCTCGCTCCCGAAGATGACCGAGCACGCCGAGCCCGGAGGCGTCAGCTGCACGACCCTGAAGCCGCCGGCGCCGGCGAAGTCCGCGTCAAGCCGCCAGCCGAGCGATTGGTAGAAGACTTTGGCCCTGTCGACGTCCGCGACGGGCAGCACCACCACCTCGAGCCTCATGTCCATCCTGGTCTCTCCCTGCCGTCAGTTCAGGAAAGCACGCAGCCGGCCGGCCACCTCGGTCATCGACGTGCGGTCGGAGCACGTCTCCGGCGCCTCTTCGAGATACGCATTGATGTCGGCCAGCGCGGCGACGATCTTTCCCATACGCCAGAGCAACAGGCCGCGGTCGCGCCGCTCCGCGGGTGCCGACGCCATCAGGTCGACGCAACGATCGGCCGAGCGCAACGCCTGGTCCCAGCACTCGAGGCTCGTGTAGCAGCGGCGGAGGTTGCGCGACATTCGGGCGAGCATGTCGCGCGAGCTGGCTCGAGCCAGCTGCGCGGGCTCGAGACCGTCGACCGTGCGCCCCGTCGAGGAGGTCACGAGCCGCAGGACATCCTCGTCGTCGAGCGGCTCGCCACTCGCGACGGTGTCGAACATGTGCCCGTCGACGCGAACCACGAAGTGCCCTGGCAGGTTCACACCCTCGATCGGGATCTGCGCGCGGGCGCCGACCGCGATCCAGATCGCCGAGCAGGCGATCGGCACGCCCGCGCCTCGCTCGAGGACGTTGTGGAGGTAGTGCGCGCGCGGATCGCCACCGCCAGCGCCGCGCAGCCTGAGGCGGTCGCGCAGCAGCGCCCCAACCATCGGGGCGTCGGCCGGACCGCACCCGTTGAGGCCGCAGCGCGAGCGCAGCTCGCCGGCCAGATCATCAAGGCGCTCGAGCCAGCGCTCGGGCTCCACACCGGGGCAGTCGTCAGCGGCGATCCAGAGGGCGCCCTCGGCGATATCCCCGTCGCGCGCGGCACATTCCAGCACTGCCTCGCGCGGCTCCAGTCCCTGCATGGCCGGTAATCATGCTCCGCGACCGTTATCTCTGGGCCTTTCCGTGCAGGGACCGCCGCGCGGACTGCTCCACTAGACTGATCTTGTGCTGCTCGAGGAGATCTCCGGACCTGCCGACCTGCGTGACCTCGGCCCCGAAGACCTCACCCGTCTCTGCGCGGAAATCCGGGATGTCCTCATCAACGCGGTGTCGCGGACCGGAGGGCACCTCGGGCCGAATCTCGGCGTCGTCGAACTGACGGTCGCGATGCACCGCGTGTTTGAGAGCCCGCGCGACGCGATCATCTTCGACACCGGCCACCAGGCCTACGTGCACAAGATGCTGACGGGCCGCGTCGAGCAGTTCGAGACCCTGCGTCAGCAGGGTGGGATGAGCGGCTACCCGTCGCGCAAGGAATCGGAGCACGACCTCGTCGAAAATTCGCACGCCTCGACGGGGCTTAGCTACGCGCTCGCCTTTGCCACTGCTCGTCAGCTCACCGGCGAGGGAGGCAAGGTCGTCTGCGTCGTCGGCGACGGTGCGCTCACCGGTGGGATGGCGTACGAGGCCCTCAACAACATCGGTCAGCTCAAGCCCGAGATGGTGATCATCCTCAACGACAACGGGCGCAGCTACGCGCCCACCGTCGGCGGGATCGCCGAGAACCTCGGACATCTGCGGCTCTCCCCGCGCTACGAGGCTGCCAAAGATGCGGCCGGCGTCGCGCTCCGCTCGCTCCCCGCTGTCGGTCACTCCGCGTACGAGACCGCGCGCCGTATGAAGAACTCGCTCAAGCAACTCGTGGCGCCGATCTCCATCTTCGAGACGCTCGGGTTGAAATACGGCGGTCCCATCGACGGACACGACCTGCAGGCGGTGGAGAAAGCGCTGCGTGACGCGGCGCGCATTCGCGGGCCGGTCGTCGTGCACGTTGTGACCAACAAAGGCCAGGGCTACGGTCCCGCGGTTGCAGACAAGATTGACAAGTTCCACGGAGTGTCGACGTTCGACCCGGACAGTGGCACCACGTCCAAGAAGGCACCGGACTGGACGGACATCTTCGGTGACGCGCTGTGCGAAGCGGCCGAAACCGATCCGACGATCGTCGCGATCACCGCTGCCATGGCCTCATCCACCGGGCTCCTCGAGTTCGCGCGGCGTTTCCCGGATCGCTTCTTCGACGTCGGTATCGCGGAGCAGCACGCAGTCACGTTTGCCGCCGGCCTCGCGATGCGCGGCCTTCGGCCGGTTGTGTGCATCTATTCCACGTTCCTGCAGCGCGCCTTCGACCAGATCGCCTGCGATGTTGCGCTGCATCAACTTCCGGTGACGTTCGTCATCGATCGCGCCGGCATCACCGGGAACGACGGGCCCTCGCACCACGGCATGCTCGATCTTGCGTTTCTGCGCTGCATCCCCGGCATGACCATCTCGGCGCCGAGCTCCCCGGACGAGTTGCGGCGGCTGTTCGCCACTGCGATCGCGAGCGACGGCCCATTCTCACTGCGCTTTCCTCGCGGAGCGGCCCCCGGCCCCGGCACGGCCGCGCTCGATCCGCTCCCGATCCCCAGCAGCGAGATCCGTCATCGCGGACGCGATATCGCCTTGCTCGCGGTCGGCAAGATGGTCACGGTTGCGATGCACGCGCAGGAGAAGCTCGCCACGGCCGGCGTCTCCGCGACCGTCGTCGACGCGCGTTTTGTCAAGCCGCTTGACCCGAAGCTCAGTGACATCTGCGCGCGCCACAAGGGCATCATCACGGTCGAGGACGGCGTTGCGAGCGGTGGCTTCGGCTCGGCGGTCACCGATCTGCTCTCTGCCGACGGCGTGACCGTTCCCGTGATCCGCATGGGCCTGCCCGACCACTTCATCGAGCACGGTGCACAGGGACCGCTGCTCGCGCAGATGGGGCTCGACGCTGACGGCATCGCCGCAGCAGCGCTCACGCTCTTGCCCGCCGGCGAGGTGCTGGCGGGCTGACTCAGCTGTAGGCGACCGGGTCGAAGGCGCAGATGCTGCGTCCGACATAGCGGTCGAAACCCTGCGGAAACGGTCCCCATCGCGAGACGAACAACTGCTCATCCTCGACAGGGTGGCGGCGGCCACGCGTCGCCGACTCGAGATGGGTGAGCTCCGCGGCAGGCGTGTAGACATTGCGATATCCGGCGCGCAGCAGGCGCAGGCAGAAGTCCACGTCGTTGAGGGCCACGTGCAGCTCCTCGTCGAAACCTCCGAGCTCCTCCCACAGCACACGTTTCACCATCAGACACGCGCCGGTCACAGCGGACACGTTGCGCGCGACGAGCCCCATGCCGAAGTAGCCCGAGAGATCAAGGTTCTCAGCAGGGCCGTTGGGAGTACCAACCCAGATCCCTTCGTGTTGCGGAGTCCCGTCCTCATAGAGGAGCCTCGCGCCGACCGCACCGATACCTGGGCGCTGACTGTGCTCGACGAGCGCCCCGAGCCATCCCGGCCGCCCGCGCACCACGTCATTGTTGAAGAGAAGGATGTGGTCGACGGGGCCGGCGGCCGTCACACCTCGGTTCACCAGCCGGGAGAAGTTGAAGGCGCCCGGAGCGCGAACGACAAGGTGTCCGCACCGATCGAGGTACTCGAGGGTCGCCGCGTCCGCGCTGCCGTTGTCGACGATCACGATGCGAACGTCGAGTTGCGTCGACTCTTCTTCGACGCAGGCAACCGACATCTCGAGGAGGTCGACCGCATCTCGAGTGGGGATGATCACACCGATCGTTGGAGCGCCGACGATGGTGCGCCGGAGGAGGGATGCCCCCTGCAGCTCGCTCGGAGCCACCGTTCCTGTCTCTCCGGATCTCGCCAGCCGGTCCTCGAGGGCCTGGACCCTGGCACGATTCGCCTCGGGCTTCGCCTCGGTGCTGCCTGCGGAAGAACCCACGTTGATGCGCCAGCTGTAGAGCACCTCGCGAACATGACCGATCTCCTTCGCGAGCTCGGCACAACGGAGAAAGAGGTCGTGGTCCTGGCTGCCGTCGAAACCGGAGCGGAACCCCCCGGCACGATCGAAGAGATCGCGACGGATCGCGGTGAAATGACACATGTAGTTGCAGCTGTCCATCAGCTCCGGAGACCAGTCGGGCTTGAGGTGCGCCTCGACACGGCGTTTCCAGGGGTCGAGCTTGTCCTCGTCCGAATAGAGCAGGTCACACATCGGGTGCGCCCTGAGGTAGCTGACCATCTCGAAGATCGCGTGTGGACGCAGCACGTCATCGTGATCGAGGAACGCGATCAGATCGCCGGTTGCCATGTCGGCGGCGGTCTGCGACGCGGCGGCAATGCCCCCGTTGACGGATCGCGTCGAGAACCGGATGCGCGTATCGCGGTACCCCTCGACGATTTTCGCAGCCGCATCCGTCGGTGATCCATCGTCGACGATGCAGAGTTCCCAGCGCTGGTATGCCTGCGCCCGCACGGAGTCGATCGCCGCCCGAAAGAACTGCCCCTGCGGTTCGTACGTCGGCATGACGATGCTGACGAGCGGCCGCTCGTCCCACGATGTCGAGAGCTCGCGCATGCCGCGCAAGGATGCAGGGCTCGGATCGTGTTCGTTGCAGAACCGATTCCAGCGCAGATCCACGAGGCTCAGCCTCGATCCGCGGGACAGCAGCAACCGCGGATCTGTGCGCGCCTCCCGCGCTGCGGCGATGATCGAGGTCAGCGCTCGGCGCCTCGCGGTCCCGGCGGGCGCGCACTTCCGAGATGTCGCGGCGATGAGGCTTCCGAGGCGGTACGACTGCGTCCCCATCAAGCTCACGAGGCTGTTGATGCGGTCCTCGGCTTTGCGCAGCTCCACGTACGCGTCGGCGAGCTCCTGCTCGAGACGGCGGACGTCGTCGGCTGTTGCATTCTCGGCAGGCCGCGAATCGGCAGAAGCCGAGTCGATGCCGTCATCGGTGTGCGGGGACCCGCCTTGCGTCGGCGTTTTGCTTTCTGGAGTCATGAGATCGTCGGGCCAAACTCTAGGCGAAGCTCTGAGCGTCGCGGCATCGAGGATGGCTCCTTCCATACACTCATACCCATGACCCTCCGCTGGCAGAACATCGTCATCGACTGCTCCGACCCACTGCTGGTCGCGTCCTTCTGGAGCGAGGCGCTCGGCCTGGAGTTGCACGGCCCCGACGATGGTGAGTGGTGGATCGAACCCGGTGGCGAGAGCCCGGACATCCTCTTCCTGCAGGTGCCCGAGGGAAAGTCCGTGAAGGACCGCATCCACCTCGACCTCCGCCCGGACGACCAGGACGCGGAGGTCGAGCGGCTCATCTCGCTCGGCGCACGGCGGATTGACATCGGCCAGGGTGACGTCACCTGGGTGGTGATGGCCGATCCCGAGGCCAACGAGTTCTGCGTCCTGCGCCCGCGCCCAAGCGCGTAAGCAGTTCCCAGCCTGCCGGCTCTGCGACGGCTTCGGCGAGATCACGGAGGCGCCGAGCGCTGCAACCTCCTGAGCAGTCAAGGCGCCGAGCGCTGCAACGTCCTGAGAGGGTGCCGACGTGCCGGCTGCCGCACTTCTGAGCAGCCGCCCAGACGCCGGGCTTGCCTTTCTGGTACTCAGTGCTACTATCTACCAGTAGTCGGTACCGCTGAGTAGGCAGGAGGCGTCGGGTTTCGTGGGCAAGCAGCAGATGACGGAGATGCTCAAGGGCACGCTCGAGGGCATCGTCCTGGCGATCCTGTCCATGGGGCCCGCGTACGGCTACGTGATCACGGCCCGGCTGCGGGAGCGCGGCTTTGCCGACATCGCCGAGGGCACCGTGTACGCCCTGCTCGTCCGGTTCGAGCAGAAGGCCTACGTCGATGTCGAGAAGACGCCGTCCGAGAAAGGGCCGCCACGCAAGGTGTATTCGCTCAACGCCCAGGGTCGGGCATATCTCGAAGAGTTCTGGAGGACCTGGAGCTTCCTCGCGGAACAGCTGGAACAACTGCAAGGAGGAGGCTGATGAACAGGTTCATCACAAAGGTGATCGGCGAAAAGCGGCAGTGGCGGGAGCACAAGGCGCGCACACGAAAGCTTCCCGAGAGCTATCGCACGGCTGTCGAGGCCTTGGAGCGGTACCTCATGTACTGCGGTCCAGGCGGTGACGGCGAGCGCGCCGCGGCAATGTTCGAGGACCTCCTCGACCTGTTCGAGCAGAGCGCGGCCAACGGGACGCCGATTCGCGAGATCGTCGGAGAGGACCCTGTGGAATTTCTCGAGACGTTCGTCCGGAACTATCCCGACGGACACTGGAGGACTCGCGAGCGCGATCGGCTGGTGAGCGCCATCGACCGCGCGGCCGACGAAACCAGCGGACATGAAGCGAGCGCAGTCCGATGACAGTTCTGTCGGTGGATGCGCCTGCGATTCACGTGCAGGGCGTCACGAAGTCCTACAAGAAGGTGCAGGCGTTGCGCGGCGTTGACTTCGCCGTTGCGACGGGCAGCATCTTCGCGCTGCTCGGCTCGAACGGAGCGGGCAAGACCACCGTCGTGCGAATCCTGTCCACACTCCTGCACCTGGACGCCGGCACAGCAAGCGTCAACGGCTTCGACGTCGCCACGCAGGCTGCCGACGTGCGCGGTTGCATCAGCCTCACCGGTCAGTTCGCCGCCGTCGACGAGATCCTCAGCGGACGCGAGAACCTCGTGCTCATTGCACACCTTCGCCACCTCGAGGACCCGGGCGCGATCGCGGATGCGCTGCTCGATCGCTTCTCGCTGACCGAGGCGGGCGCGCGGCGCGTGTCGACCTACTCAGGTGGGATGCGCCGCCGTCTCGACATCGCGATGAGCCTTGTCGGGAACCCGCAGGTGATCTTCCTCGACGAGCCGACGACGGGGCTCGACCCCGAAGCGCGCATCGAGGTGTGGCAAGCCGTCAAAGAGCTCGCCGCGCACGGCACAACGGTGCTGCTCACGACTCACTACCTGGACGAGGCCGAGCAACTCGCCGACCGGATCGCGATCCTCGACGAGGGTCGAATCATCGTCAACGGCACGCTGGCCGAGCTGAAGCAACTGCTCCCGCCCGCGAAGGTCGAGTACGTCGAGAAGCAGCCGACTCTCGAGGACGTCTTCCTCGCGCTCGTCGGCCGCGAGGCCAAGGCAGGCACCGACGCAGAGGAACCGCGATGAACAGGCATTTCTTCGCCGACACCGCCTACCTGACCGGACGATCCCTGCGCCACATCACGCGCAGCGTCGACACGATCATCACCACGACGATAATGCCCATCGCGTTCATGCTGCTGTTCGTTTACGTGTTCGGCGGCGCGATCAAGTCAGGGTCGCACTCATATGTGAACTACCTGCTGCCCGGGATCCTCCTCATCACCATCGCGTCGGGCATCTCGTACACCGCATTCCGACTGTTTCTCGACCTGCAGAGCGGCATCTTCGAGCGCTTCCAGTCGATGCCGATCGCGCGGTCGTCCGTGCTCTGGGCGCATGTGCTGACGTCGCTGGTCGCCAACCTCATCTCGCTGGTCGTCGTCGTTCTCGTCGCGCTGCTCATCGGCTTTCGCTCGGGGGCAGGTGTGCTGTCGTGGCTCGCGGTCGTCGGCATCCTCATCGTGTTCACGCTTGCGTTGACGTGGATCGCCGTGATCCCCGGACTCACCGCGAAGTCCGTGGACGGCGCGAGCGCGTTCTCCTATCCGCTCATCTTTCTGCCGCTCGTCAGCTCGGCGTTCGTCCCCACGTCGACGATGCCCGGCCCGGTGCGCGCGTTCGCCGAGTACCAGCCGGTGACGTCCATCGTCAACACGATCCGCGACCTCTACACGCAGCAGCCCGTCGGTACCGACATCTGGATTGCGCTTGCCTGGTGCGTCGCCATCCTCGTCGTCGCGTACACCTTCGCGATGGTCATCTACCGCGGCAAGATCTCGTAGGTCCGTCGCCGGACATGGAAAGGGGCCGGGCGACGAACCCGGCCCCCTGTCCAGGAAGGGGTGTGCTCAGTCAGCTGAGCTCGCGCTCACGCGTCGTAGTAGAGAGCGAACTCGTATGGATGGGGCCGCAACGCGACCGGGTCGACCTCGTTCTCGCGCTTGTACGCGATGTACATGTCGATGAGGTCCTGGGTGAAGACGCCGCCCTCGAGCAGGAAGTCGTTGTCAACCTCGAGCGCATTGAGCACCTCGGTCAGCGAACCGGGGAGGTCCTTGACACGTGCCTTCTCCTCACCTTCGAGCTCGTAGAGGTCGGCCTCAACGGGCTTCGGCGGCTCGATCTGGCGCTTGACCCCGTCGAGCCCCGCCATGAGGCATGCGGAGAACGAGAGGTACGGGTTGCACATCGGGTCCGGTGAGCGGAACTCGAGACGGCGTGCAGCCGGCGCCGCGCTGTACGTGGGGATGCGGATGCAGGCGCTGCGGTTGCGCGCGCTGTACGCGAGCTTGATCGGCGCCTCGTATCCCGGCACCAGGCGGCGGTAACTGTTCGTGGTCGGCGCTGCGAACGCGAGGATCGCCGGCGCGTGCTTGAGCAGGCCGCCGATGTACCAGCGCGCGGTGTCGCTGAGCAGCGCGTAGCCATCCTTGTCGTAGAAGAGCGGCACGCCGTCCTTCCAGAGCGACTGATGCGTGTGCATCCCGCTGCCGTTGTCACCGAAGAGCGGCTTCGGCATGAACGTCGCCGTGTAGCCGTTCTGGTAGCAGACGTTCTTGACGATGTGCTTGTACATGAGCACCTTGTCGGCCATGCTCACGAGCGAGTCGAAACGCATGTCGATCTCGGTCTGCCCGGCGGTGCCGACCTCGTGGTGGTGCACCTCGATGTGCACGCCCGCGTCGATGAGTGCAAGCACGATCTTGCTGCGCAGGTCCTGCAGCTTGTCGACCGGCGGCGTCGGGAAATAACCCTGCTTCAGCTTCGGCCGGAAGCCGAGGTTGGCGGTGCCGTTCTTCCCGGTGTTCCAGATGCCCTCATCGGAATCGATGTGGTAGTAGCCCTCATGGGTGTTCTGGTCGAAGCGGATCGAGTTGAAGATGTAGAACTCGAGCTCCGGTCCCCAGAACGATGTGTCGGCGATGCCGGTGCTGAGCAGGTATTCCTCGGCTTTGTGCGCGACGTACCGCGGATCGCGGCTGTAGCTCTCGAGCGTGATCGGGTCCTTGATGTCGCAGACGATCGCCATCGTCGGGATCTCGAGCGTGCTGTCCACGAAGGTTCGCCCCGCGTCGGGGAACAGGAGCATGTCGCTCTCGAAGATCTTCTGGAAGCCGCGGATGCTCGACCCGTCGAAGCCGATGCCTTCCTTGAACAGGTCCTCGGTCATCTCGCCGACCGGGATGCTGAAGTGCTGCCAGGCACCGAAGAGGTCCGTGAACCGGAGGTCCACCATCTGGATGCCACGTTCGCGGGCGTCGCGAATGACATCGGCCGGTTTGGTCTTCGGCTTCGCAGGTGCAGACATCGCTGGCGCCACCTCTTCTTCAACTCTCACGGCTAACGATTGATCGATTGCCATAGGGCTCCTTCCGGGACCGTGGACATCTCACCGCAGCCACCGAGGGACACATCGATCGCCGCGGCACTCTCTACGGAGAAGTCTGGGGATCGGCGTCCGTCAGAACTATGGACAGCGAGACCGACGGTTTGGCCCTGGCGTTTGTGCGCGACGCACAAACGCCGGTCGTCGATGGTCAGGCGGCTGCGGGAGGCGGCTTGACGTCGGCCACCTGCGAGCGCGCGAGCGCCTTGTCCTTGAAGTAGACCTTGTTGATGTCGACGAATGCGACCTGCGTCTCGGGGACGTCCTCCTCGGCGTAGATCGCGTCCACGGGGCAGGGATCCACACAGGCCCCGCAGTCGATGCACTCGTCGGGATCGATGTAGACCATGCGGTCCTCGTCCGCCTCGTGGATGCAATCCACCGGGCAGACCTCGATGCAGGACTTGTCCTTGAGATCGACGCAGGTCTCCGTGACGATGTAGGTCATCGCGAGCGAGTCTAGCAATCAGGTCCATTCACGCTTCGGCCGCCGTAACCACCAGGCGTACGAGTCTCTGGGGCGCCGTCGGAGGCGGTTGCGGATGGGTCGTCCGGCGTCCAGGGGGATCCGGGTGTGAGACACAGACATGTGCTCGGCCGGCTGGCGATGGTCGCACTGCCGGTCATCGGCATTGCCGCGGGCTCGGTAACGGCCTCGGCGGGCGGATCGTTCCTCGGCGGCCTCACGAAAGTGACGGTGCTCGGCTCGACGGTGCCGTTCAACGGCGACGTCAACCCGTACGGCATGGCAGTCGTCGCGCAGAGCCGGGGCAGCCTCGTCGCCGGCGACGTGCTGGTGAGCAACTTCAACAACTCCACCAACGCACAGGGGACCGGCACGACGATCGTGCAGATGACGCCGCACGGCGGACGCTCGCTCTTCGCCCGCATCACCTCGGGTGAGGTCAGCGGCGAGTGCACCGGCGGCGTCGGCCTCACGACCGCGCTCGCCATCCTGCAGCACAAGTGGGTCATCGTCGGCTCGCTGCCGACGTCCAACGGCATGTCCCCGACCGCCAGGGCCGGCTGCCTGATCATCCTCGACAGCCACGGCAACCTCGTCGAGACGCTCAACAACGAGGACGGCATCGACGGGCCGTGGGATCTCACCGCTGTGGATCGCGGCGAGCTCTCCTACGTGTTCGTCACCAACGTGCTGAACGGCACGGTCGCGGCCGGCGGCGGAGTCGTCAATCGCGGAACGGTGGTCCGCCTCGTTCTCCACACCGGTGGCAACGCTGCTCCGCGGGTGGTCTCGAGCACGGTGATCGGCTCAGGCTTCTCCGAGCGGACGGATCCGGCGGCGCTCGTCGTCGGCCCGACCGGGGATGCGGTGAGTGCGAACGGCACGCTATACATTGCCGACACCGCGGACAATCGCATCGCGGCAATCCCCGACGCGTTCGACCGCACGAGCACGGCCTTCAGCGGCGCCGACGTGACCAGCAACGGCTGGCTCAACGCGCCCCTCGGTCTCACGCTGGCCCCCAACGGCGACATCCTCACGGTCAACGCCGGCGACGGCAGGATCGTCGAGACGACGCCGAGTGGGATGCAGTCCGCGTTCCAGTGGCTCGACAAGAGCGGCTCGCCGCCAGGGAGCGGCGCGCTCTTCGGTCTCGTTGTAACTCCCCTCCGCAACGGCGTCTACTTCGTGGACGACGCGACCAACTCGTTCGAGTTGCTCCACTAGTCAGCGCCGGCCAACAAGGGTGCTCAGCCGTCCGGACCCGCCTCCGGCTCCGGCTGAGCGCCCCGTGCGGCTCCTGCCTGGAGCACGTCACGGATGCGCAGGCAGAGGTGCAGGTTGAGCCGGGTGGCCGGGTCGTCGAGACGCAGATGACCCACCTCCTCGATTCTGCGCAGCCGGTACAGCACGGTGTTGCGGTGCAGGTGGAGGCGCTGCGCGGTTTCCGTCGGTGAGCCGTTGGCGGCAAAGAACGCGTCCAGCGTTGCAATCAGCTCGGCGCTCGAGCGCTCGTCGTAGGCGAGGAGATCGCCGACCGTGCCCCGGTAGTAGTCGGTCAACTCTGGGTGCTGTGCCATCGCGAAGAGCAGGCGGTGCAGACCCAGGTCGCTGAAGCTCGCCTGCCGTCCCGGCCCGAGCAGGCGCCGGCCCATCTCGAGCGCGTGCTCGGCTTCCCGGTAGGACTGGCGAACGCCGGCCGCGCCATCGTGCGTCCTGCCAAGGCCGAGCGAGGTCGCAGTGTCCCCGGTCGCCGATGCGCACTCGGCTCGCACCGTTTCCGCGAGGCGGTACATGACGCCGGCGGCGACCTCGTGCTCGGGCATCGCCACGAGGCACACGGCGTCCTCGTGCGCGGCAACCAGCGCTCGCACCTCGCGGCGCGCGACGATGTTCTGCACCGCCCGGAGCGCGTGAGCCTCCCACGACGCGGAGGGGATCGTGCCGCGCAATGCGATGACGGTGACGCGCCCCGACAGGTCCGCGCCGAGCCGCCGCGCGCGTTCCTGCGCGACTCGCTCCGAAGAGTACGAGCCCGTGAGCAGCGATGCGATGAACTCCCCCTCGAGACGATCACGGGTCTCGGTGACCGCGCGTTCGCGATCGAAGTCGATAGCGCATGCCGATGCGGCCCGAGCGACAGCGAGGCGAGCGATCTGGTCGAGGTGCTGGTCATCGCCGATCACGGAGACGAAGCCGCCGATGCCGGTGCGCATCGGGACCGGGCTCACCAACGCGGCAAGTCCGCTCCGGCCCAGCGTGAACTCATGCACGGGCGGGTCCGCGCCCAGCGCCGCGATGGTCAACCCCCAACGCCGCAGGGCGACGGCTTCTGCCGTGAGCTCGTCGCGGAGCAGGAGATCAGGCGCGGTGAGGAATCGAACTTCGCCGGCCTCGTCCTGCCACGCCGCGGGCAGACCGGTCACCTCGGCGAGCTTCTCGATGATCTTGTCCGGACCCGCCCCGGCGAGCGCCAGGTCCATGAGCGAGAGCTGCAGCTCCTGCGCGCGCTCGTGCAGGAGCGCCCGCTGATCGAGGATGAAGCGGACACAGATGTGATGCGCGTCGCCGGCATGGATGCCGTCGGGAAGCCGGAGCAGCGGCATCATGAGGCGGTCCGCTGCGGCGATGCTCTCGACCGAGACGTCGCCGACGACCGCAACTGCGACGCCGCCCTTCTCGGCGAAGCTGGTCATCACCTGCGGGAGATCGAGGCGCTCGTCGAGCAGGCGGATGCTCTTGACCGGCACGAACGCGATCTCGCCGCCCTTGACCGCCTCGAACGCCGGCGGCCGGGTGCGCAAGGCACATGCCCACTCGACCCTGCGCTCGAGCCCGCCGCCACCGCCGAGCAGGTCAGTGCCGGGGGGCAGCACCCCCCGCCAGACATCCTTGACGGTGATCGTCGGCGCGCTCATCAGCCGAGCATCCGGTCAGCAGCGCTCGAGGTACTGGTTGATCTCCCACGGGGTGACCTGGCCTCGGTACTCCAACCACTCGAGGCGCTTCGCCGCGATGAAGCGCTCTGCCACCTGGTCCCCGAGCGCGTCGATCACCACCTCGTCGGCCTCGAGAGCATCGACGGCGTCCTTGAGGTTGTCGGGCAGGATCCCGACGTTGCGGCGCTCCAGCTCGGTCTCGTCGAAGCCGTAAAGGGACTCCTCCACCGGCGGGGGCAGCGGGAGGCGGCGTTCGATGCCGTCGAGCCCGCACCGGAGCATCACTGCGAACGCCAGGTACGGGTTGCAGGACGGGTCCGGGCTGCGAAGCTCGACGCGTGTGGCCTGCGAGCGCCCCACGTGCGGCACGCGGATGAGCGCGCCGCGGTTGGTGCGGGCCCAGGAGATGAAGATCGGCGCCTCGAAGCCCCGGACCAGGCGCTTGTACGAGTTCACGAGCGGTGCCAGCACGGCACTGATCCCGGCGGCGTGGTGCAACTGCCCGGCGATGAAGTGCTGCGCGATCTCGCTGAGCCCGTACGCGTCCTCGCCCGCGAAGGCGTTGCCGGCGTCACGCCCCTCAAGCAGGCTCTGGTGGACGTGCATGCCACTGCCCGGCTGGCCGTCGAATGGCTTGGGCATGAACGTCGCGATGGCGCCCGCCTGCTGGGCCACCGCCTTCAGCGCGTATCGAAAGGTGATCACGTCGTCGGCGGCCTTGAGCGCTGGCGAGGCATCGATGTCGATCTCGTGCTGCCCCCCCGCGATCTCGTGGTGGGACGTGTTGACAGCGATGCCCATGCTGATGAGCGCGCTGACCATGCGCTGACGGAGGTCCGTGTTCCCGTCGCTCGAGAAGTCGAAATAGGAGCTGCGGTCGTGACGCGTCGGCTTCAGCGACCCGTCCACGCCACGTTCGAGGATGAAGAACTCGATCTCTGGGCCGACCCGGTACTCGAAGCCGAGGCTCGCGGCCTCCTCGATCGCCCGACGGAGCACACCCCGCGGATCTCCGGCGTACGCCTCCCCGTCCGGCGTGGTTGCCCAGCAGATGAGGCGGGCGGTGCGCTCCTGGCCCCACGGGAGCAGTTGAAACGTGGACGGATCGGGGACGAGATACATGTCTGATTCGGCCGTGCGCGCGAACGAATCGACCGATGAGCCGTCGAACCAGGTGCCGTGGCTGATGGCCTGTCCGAGTTGCGAGGCCGGGATGGTGACGGTCTTGACCCCGCCGATGACGTCGGTGTACTGCAGATCGATGTGGCGGACCTGCTCGGCTTCCACCCTCGCCACGAGGTCGTCAACGGCTTCCTTGCGGTTGGATGGTGGCAATTGAGGCCTCCCACTGGGCTGGATGCACAAGCTCGACGCGTTCCCGCGATTCTAGACCACGTCGTCACTCGGACCGAGCGCCGAATTCGCCCCGATCTTGGTGCATCGCGCACAGTACCGACCGTTTTCCACTCAGCCGCGAGGCGGACCACGGCTCGCGGCGTTCGTCAGGCCGGGGCGGCGACCGCGACGGCCATACCGCCGAATGTCGTGATCGCGGCCGCGAACTGCGCGGTCGTCAGCGTCCGCACCACCCCGTAGAGGACGTCGACGACCGTCACCGTGTTCGCCACCGGGTCATAGCCGATCACCGGTACCGCGTGCTCGCCGACAGCCCACGGAATGCGACGGCCGTCCCAGGCGGTCCAGTACCGAGGGGCGTGCGCCTTGAAATCGGAGGTGAGCCACACCACGACGGAGTTGCCATCGCGAAGTTGCTCGATGATCTCGGGGACGGTCCAGCCGAGGCCTCCCTGAGCGGTGGCGCCATACCGCTTCGCCGCGGCGAGGATCGGCGGGTAGTACACGCCGTACCCGGTGAAGCTCGGTTCGTAGCCGTTGACGTCGCCGACGAAGTCCACATACGGGTCACCCCACCGCTCCGGATAGCCGTCAGGCCCGAGCTGAACGGGACGCGCGTCCTGGGGCAGGCTCTCGAAGATCTCGTCCTGGTTCACGTGGATGCCCTGGATCGCGAGCGCCACCTCGAGCGCAGCGGATTCACAGTCGAGCGCCATGTCCTGCTTGATGATCGGCGCCGTCAAATACACGGACCCGGCATCGGTGGGGATCGAGGTCGCGGTCGTCGTCGGGGACGACACCACGGGCACCGGCGTCGGCAGCACGGTGGCTGACTGCGCCGAACTCGCCGAAGCGAGCGTCCACAGCGGCAGCGCGATCGCTGCCGCAAGGGTCGCCACGCCTGCGGCGGCAATCGCCGGCCGGCGTCGTCGAATCATGGGCGTGCTCGCCTCATCACGTCACACCCACTGTACCCAGGGCGGCCGACCTGTGAGGCCTGAGTGCGCGAGAGACCCCGCCCTATTGCGGCACGTGGATGCGGCCGCCAAGCTCGCGGAACTTCTTGGCCTGCTCCTCCATGCCCAGGCGGACCGCCTGTTCCTCGGCGACACCGTGCAGTTCGGCGTAGTCGCGGATGTCCTGGGTGATCCGCATGCTGCAGAACTTGGGCCCGCACATCGAGCAGAAGTGGGCGACCTTCGCACCTGCAGCAGGGAGCGCCTCGTCGTGCAGTGACCGCGCGGTCTCGGGATCGAGGCTCAGGTTGAACTGGTCCTCCCAGCGGAAGTCGAAGCGCGCCTGCGACAGCGCGTCGTCCCACGCCTGCGCGCCGGGATGCCCCTTGGCGAGGTCGGCCGCGTGCGCCGCGATCTTGTACGCGATCACGCCGTCCTTGACGTCCTGGCGGTCGGGCAGGCCGAGGTGCTCCTTCGGAGTCACGTAGCAGAGCATCGCGGTGCCGTACCAGCCGATCATCGCGGCGCCGATCGCCGACGTGATGTGGTCGTACCCGGGCGCGATGTCAGTGGTGAGGGGTCCGAGCGTGTAGAACGGCGCCTCGTGGCAGACCTCCATCTGGAGGTCGACGTTCTCCTTGATCTTGTGCATCGGCACGTGCCCCGGGCCTTCGATCATCACCTGCACGTCGTGCTGCCACGCGATCTGCGTCAGCTCGCCGAGCGTGCGCAGCTCGCCGAACTGCGCCTCGTCGTTGGCGTCCGCGATGCATCCGGGACGCAGCCCGTCGCCGAGCGAGAACGACACGTCGTACGCGCGCAGGATCTCGCACAGCTCCTCGAAGTGCGTGTAGAGGAAGTTCTCCTCGTGGTGCGCAAGGCACCATGCCGCAAGGATCGAGCCGCCGCGCGACACGATGCCGGTGATGCGCTTCGCAGTGAGCGGCACGTAGCGCAGCAGCACGCCGGCATGGATGGTGAAGTAGTCGACACCCTGCTCCGCCTGCTCGATGATCGTCTCGCGGTAGATGTCCCACGAGAGCTGGTCCGCGTTGCCGCCGACCTTCTCGAGCGCCTGGTAGATCGGGACAGTTCCGACAGGAACTGGCGAGTTGCGGATGATCCACTCGCGCGTCGCGTGGATGTCCTTGCCGGTGGAGAGATCCATGATGGTGTCGGCGCCCCAGCGAGTCGCCCAGCGCATCTTCTCGACCTCGTCGTCGATGCTCGACAGCACTGCCGAGTTGCCGATGTTGGCGTTCACCTTCACGAGGAACTTGGTGCCGATGATCATCGGCTCCGCCTCGGGATGGTTGATGTTCGCCGGGATGATGGCGCGGCCGAGCGCGACCTCATCGCGCACCAGCTCAGGCGCGAGTCCCTCGCGAATGGCGATGAACTCCATCTCCGGTGTGATGACGCCGCGGCGCGCGTAGTGGAGCTGGGTCACGGCGGCACCCGGGCGGGCACGCAGCGCGGTACGGCCCGTTGCGGAGGTGGCCTCGACGTCACCGCGCTCGACGATCCAGGGCGCGCGCAGCGGCGGCAGGCCGATCTCGGGCGCGATGGTCACGTCGGGATCACCGTGGGGGCCGCTCGTGTCGTACAGACGCAGCGCTGGGTTCTGGGTGTCGCCGCGCGCGCCCTTGGTGGCGGCCTGCGAGACCTCGCGGAAGGGCACGCGCAGGTCTGTCCGTGAGCCGTCGACGTAGACGCGCCTGCTTGCGTTGTTCGCCGGCTGAGCGGGTGCTGCCACCCCCTCGCGATCGATCACGTCGGTCATGTCCGCCTCCAATGTGAGACGACGCCCGGAGAGCCGTCCCTTGCGGAACGGTCCGCTCCCTGCGCCGGCATTACCCGGATCAGGTTCTTCGGTCGGCCGCCCGCAGCGGCCCTCTCAGCCCGGTCCCGCCGAGCTCCCGTCCTCGCATGGTACGCCGCTTGTCACAAAGCACCAACTGGGGCTTGCAGAGATATCTCTCGATAGATATAATTCGATACATGGTTGTCGAAAGTAATGTCTCCAACCCTGACGCCGAGGTGCCTACCACCCACATCGCGAGCGATGAGCCGCGCAAGCTCACCGACCCTCGGGCGATGCGGGCGGTGGCCCACCCGATCCGGATCGCGCTGCTGGAGGTCCTCGGAACCGAGGGTCCGCTGACCGCGACTGAGGCGGGCGAACTCATTGGTGAGAGCCCGACGACATGCTCGTTCCACCTTCGTCAGCTCGCGAAATACGGGTTCATCGAGGAGGTGGCCGGGGTCGCCGGTCGCAAGCGCCCGTGGCGGCTCGTGAACGCGGGCATGAGCTACTCCGATGTCAGCGACGATCCGGAGACTCGCCTGGCGGCAAATGCCCTGAGTCGCGTCCTGCACGACTTCTACCTCGAGCGATTGAAGGAGGGCCTCGAGCTGCGCCGCGAGGTCTCGGCCGAGTGGCAGAAGACCACCGGCGCCAGTGAGTTCCTGCTCTACATCACACCGGACGAGCTCCGCGAGATCGACGAGACGCTGACAGCGCTGGCTCGGCGGTATGTCGAGCGCATCGGCAACCCCAAGAAGCGCCCGAAGGGATCCATCCCCATCGAGCTGCTGTTCTTCGCCTACCCACGCCCACCCCATCGCTCTCGCTGAGCGACGAATCACGAAAAGACACGGAATAAAAGGAGGTAAACGCCATGACAAACCTGCAGAACATGGAGCTCGCTCGTTCGATCGAGCGCCATCGCAACGATTGCATCGAGCACGACAGCTTGAATCGCAAGTTGCTGCAGCGCGTCTCGACCATGCTCAACGCATGGGCCGAACGCCGTGACCGCAGCTGATGCTGCAACGGCAGCGTGCGGAGGCACGCGCGTGCGTGCCTCCGCCGTCCGCACCCTCGCCGCGAGCCTGATCGGTGCGCGCGCTCCTCGCTGACCGCAACGGGCGTCGATATCTCATCGGCCAGTTGCTGTCGGTTTTCGGAGACACAGCGCTCTGGCTCGCGGCGGGCATCTGGGTGAAGACCCTCACCAACAGCAACGCCGCCGCAGGTCTGGTGTTCTTCGCGTTCAGCTTGCCGACGCTCATCGCTCCTGCAGCCGGGATGCTCGTCGACCGCGTCAAGAAACGCCCGCTCCTGATCGCCACCGACCTCGCGCTCGGCGCCTTCGTGCTGCTGCTCCTGCTCGTGCACGGCCGCGATCAGGTGTGGCTCGTCTACGTGGTCATGGTGCTGTACGGCATCGCGTACGGGTTGCTCGGCTCCGGCGAGTCGGCACTCCTGCGCGAGATGTTGCCGGAGGAGTTGCTGGGCGACGCCAACGGCATCCTGCAAACATTTCGTCAGGGGATCCGCCTGGTCGGACCCGTCGCCGGAGCCGGCTTGTTCGCATGGAAAGGTGGCGGCGCTGTCGCCATCGTCGACGCGTGCACGTTCGTGATCGCGGCCGCTGCGACGTTCTCACTGCACGTGACCGAGGTGAAGCCGGCGCCGAGCGAGCATCACTGGGCGACCGACCTGACGGCCGGCGTCCGGCATGTGTGGAAGACAACCGTGCTGCGTCAGATGTTGATCGCCTGTCTGCTCGTCATCCTTCCGTTCGGGTTCTACGAGACCATCTCGTTCGCCGTGGTCGGCAGCGGGCTGCATCGTCCGCCGACGTTCCTTGGCGTGCTTGCCACGGTGCAGGGTGCCGGCGCGATCGTCGGCGGTATCACTGCCGGCCCCGTGCTGCGGCGCACGAATGAAGGTGCGCTCTTCGGGCTCGGATGCGTGATGTTCACCATCTGCTCGCTGCTGCTCATCGTGCCGACGTTACCCACCGTGATCATCGGCATCGCGACGGTCGGTGCGTCCCTGCCGTGGATCCTCGTCGGGCTCTTCACGCTCACTCAACGACGGACGCCAATCGAGATTCAGGGACGGGTGTATTCGGCCTTCGACACGTTGATCGGTGTTCCGCAGACGGTGTCGATTGCCGCGGGTGCGGGACTGATCGCGCTGGTGGACTACCGGCTGTTGCTTGGGGTTGCGGCTCTGCTGAGCGGTGTGTCTGCGGTGTACCTGCTGACGCGCAAGGAGCAACGGCAGGCGCCACCGGTGGATGGGCCTTCGCGAAGGGACGTGATTGGTGCGGTGGGCGAAGCTGCGGAGGCGGTGACTCTTCCGATCGGATAGGGGCAACGGCGGGTGTTTATTGGGCGCCGCAGTGGGAGTCGAGCGACGGCGCCGCATCCGTTCTCTGAGCGGCACCACCGTTGTGTCCGGTAGTGAGGCGCACGATCGGATCGCGCACGATCGGATCGCGCACGATCCTGGCCTAGACGCTTACCCGTGTTGTCGACTACCCGCGTCGCGCGCTCAGCGCCTGTTTTGCGACCGCCGCGTCCGGAATCCGTCGCGTTCGGCAGATCTCTGCGTACATCGCTGCGCTCGGCTTCGCGACTCTCGCCAGCGTCCCGCGATCGACGGCGAACAAGCCGAAGCGCATCGTGTAGCCCTCCGCCCATTCGAAGTTGTCCCATGCAGTCCAGTACATGTAGCCACGAACGTCAACACCTGCATCGATTGCATCCGCAACGGCCGTGAGGTGCGTACGCAGATACTCGGGACGCAACTCATCGTGATCGTCGGCAACGCCGTTCTCGGTGACGATGATCGGCAGACCGAACTCCTTCCAGAAGCTCGCGAGCGCCGTCCGGAGTGCGGACGGATCGATCGCCCAACCGGTGCTGGAGAGCGGAAACCCAGGCACAGCCTGGTGCTTCGTGAAGAGCATCCCGGGAGCTCGCACATCGAGTGACACGGCCTCGTTGGCGTAGTGGTTGAGGCCGAGGTACGTGAGCGAGCCGGTAAGGCCAGGCACCGTTTCCCCGTGACCAACCGGCGCGAGCATCCTGCCCGCGATGCACGAACGCAGGAACCAACGATTGAAGAGGTAGTCGGGCAGCGCCGCCAGCGTTCGCTCGAGGCGTGACCCCGGCGTGCGCGGGACCAGCCGGCGCTCGTGGTGCGCGATCGACACCTGGACCTCGCGCCCGCGCCGCCCTTGCGTGTTGCTACTCATGCGTGCGTCGCGGTCACGCTGTGCTGTCACGGTCTTGATCGCCTGTGCGCCTGCCGCATGCATGCGCAGAAGCCCGGCAAGCGCACGAGTCGCAAGAGGCAACGACCGCTCGCCGGGCGGCCACGTTCCTTCGAGGTATCCAAGCGTCGCAATCACCGCCGGCTCGTTGATGGTGATCCACCACGTGACCATGTCACCGAATGCCTCAACGCAAGCGGCGGCATATCGCGCGAAGCGCGCCGGCGCATCCGGGCTAGTGACGCCACCAGCATCCGCGAGCCACGTTGGCAACGTAAAGTGGTGCAGCGTCACGATCGGTTCCATGCCGAGCTCGCGGCATGTGCGCACGACGTCGGCATAGTGCGAAAGCGCGTCCGCGTTGAAATGCCCCGGCTCCGGCTCGACGCGCGACCACTCGATGGAGCATCGATGTGCTGTCTCATGCAGGGCCGCGAGTTGCGCGAGGTCCTCGCGATAGCGGTGATAGTGGTCGATCGCGATGGTCGCGTCGCCACCGCCGGCGATCGCCTCCGGATGCGCCTCGGTCCAGCGCGACCAGTCGTTGACCGTGCCGCCCTCCACCTGGTGCGCGGCAGTCGCGCACCCGAGCAGGAAGCCGTCCGGCAGCTGGCGGGGCGTCAAACGCCCGCCGCGGGAGCCTCGAGCACGAGCCGCCGGTACCCCTCGGACACCTCGTCAACGACCACCAACACTCCGTTCTTGCGACTCCATGCCCGAACCGCAAACGCGTGCTCGGTGATCGGCGATCGGACCTCGAGCCGCCCCCCGGGTTCGAGTTTGGCGTAGGCGCGGCGCACGCGCTCCAAGGGGCCTGGCTCCGAGCAGAGTAGGTCTGCTGCGCTGAGGTCGAGGACGGCCAGCTCCGTGCTCATCGCGTGGGTCGCTGCTTCGGCTGTTCGGCTCGCCGCTTCGATCGCGTTTTCGGCCACTGGAGGGCTGTGGTCACAGGACCAGAATACGTGCGGCCCAGGACGTCCGGGTGCGTTTGCTGCGGTCCGCCCTTCCGGGAGCCCAGTCGGACGTGCCCATAATGCGCAGATGCCCACACCAGAGCCGAAAAGGTTCGACGACACTGAGGGTGAGGAGGAAACCCCCCGACGGGTGGCCGGCACCGTGCGACTGATGACCGAGGATCCGTTCGAGGTCGACGAGACACCTCCGGGTGGCATCGGTCACAGCCTCGCCGGTCTCACGAGCGAGAAGCCGTGGCTCATCCCCGTCGCGCTGCTGGGGATCGGCGTGGCTTTCCTCGTGCTCCGCCGCCGGCGCTGACCTCGATCCCCTCGCGGGACACCGCATCGACGCTGGGCGGACTGCCCGGCCCGGCGAAGATGTCCAGCAACAGCGCCTCGAACGCCAGCCTCGGCTGCGCGTAGGTAGCGACCGCCTCCGCGGTCTCGAGGATGCGCGCCAGGATCTCCACGATCCTCGTGAGATCGAGATGCTCGGCCCAGCGCTCGAGCGCGGGTCGGTACGCCTTCCAGACCGCCAGCTCGGGCGCGCCCGCAGCGAAGCAAGCAGCGTCGCGAACGAACGACGCCCAAGCGCCGAGCGTGACGAGCGCCTTCTCGCGAGCCTGGGCGAGGCGCTCGGTGTCATTGGACGCCGCGGCGACGACGGCCCCGGCAGTTCGAAGCGCAGCGGCAGTCCCTCCGCCGCCCGCCCCAAGGAAGCTGTCGAGCGCGTCCAGCTCGCCCTCGAGCGCGCCCGGCTCGGTGGCAAGGTGGAGCGCCCGCCCAGGCCGGCCGGCCGAGAGCGCCGCGGCGGTGGTGGCGTCGTGCTCGCTCACACCATGCTCACGCTGGAGCCACTGCTCGATCATTCGGGGATCGACGGGTCCGAGCACCACGGTCCGGCATCGAGAGCGAACCGTCTGGAGCAGGCGCTCGGGGTGCGCAGTGGTCAGCACGAGGTAGGCGTGGGGCGGAGGCTCCTCGAGCACCTTGAGGACGTTGTCGGCTGCGTCTTCGGTGAGGCGGTCAGCCCGAGCGACCACCGCGACGCGATTCCCGCCCGCATACGCCGTGAGTGAGAGGAACTGCTGCAGCGTCGGCCCCAACTCATCGTCGCCCGCCCGGCGCGTGGGGTTTGCGGAGAACCGGCTGATCCCGACGTTCTCGGACGCTGAATCCTCGACCCAGAGATCGGGATGTGCCGAGAGCCCTCCTGGCCAGGCGTCCCCGTCGAGCAGCGCTGACGCCAGCGCCATGGCCGCCGTCGTCTTGCCGACCCCCTCCGGCCCGATCAGCAGGAGCGCGTGCGTGAGCTCGTCATCGAGGCCCGCAGCCACGAGGCGCTGGAGAACGAGGCCGTGGCCGATGACGGAGTCGAGCGTGGTCACGCGACCGATTGTGCAGAATTGCCCGCGGTGACTCAGTCCCAGACGCCAGCGCAGGCGGCCGAGTGGCCGCCACACCAGGTCGATAGCGGACGCCACTACGCCGCGCGGGTCATCCTCTACATGGAGGCGGCGTTCCTCGCCCTGATCGCGTTCGGATTTCTGAGCGGTGCTGAGGGGACGAACCTGCTCACGGTCGCCGGTGGTGGCGGTCTGTGTGTCGTCGGTGTCGTGATCCTCGGCGTCGGTGCAACGCGTATGCGCCACGACGTCCCCGTGGTACGTGATCCAAACGACGAGCGCGTTCCCTGGGACTGGACTGACTTCGTGATGTTCTGGCCCGGTTGGTTCAGCGCATTTCAATTGCTCGGTTCGGTGGCGGTGATCGTCGTCGATCTGGTCGGCAGCAACGACCCGGCTGTTCGCAACGCGATTGAGTCGTCGGTACTCGCCGTGTGTCAGTACGGAGGCATGCTGTTCAACATTTTCGTGCTCGGCTTCATGCGTCGCGGAGGGACGCTGCGAGATCTGGGCTGGCGCGGATTCCACTGGTGGTGGGTACTCGTGGTACCGATTGCCGCCTACGTCGCGCTCGTCGGCGCGGACTATCTGCAACAGGTCAACCAGGCGATCTTTCCCAACGTCGGTAATGGGCAGTGCGTGTCAGTCCGTCACGACTACAGCCACTACTACCTGCTCGCGATCATCGTCGTTTGCGTCATCGCACCGATCTCCGAGGAAACCATCTTCCGCGGATTCATCTACGGATGGTTGCATCGCTGGGGACCGGCCGTGCTCGCCGTTCCGCTCAGTGCGGTGATCTTCTCCGCGCTGCACCAGCAGTTGGTGCTGTTCCTGCCGCTGTTCTTTGTGGGTCTTGTGCTGTCGCTGCTCTATCAAGGATCGCGGAGCATCGTCCCGGGGGTGCTGACGCATGCCTTGTTCAACCTGCCCAACATCATTCTGATCCTGAGCACGACTAGTACCTGCTGACGTTTGTCCGTGCCCGGTCCCTGGCGCCGGCACATCGTGAGTCTGGCGATGGCCGCTGCGCACCCCTATCGAGTCCAGACATGGCGTGACATTCGTACAGCAGGAACGCTGATCGGGCTCTGGTTGTGCCCCTGGGCAATCCTCACGATTGCAACCTGGGTCGCGGGCGGCCGCCCGAGCGCATCGCCGTTCGACTTTCTTGATCCCAGTCGCATCACTCGCCGATTTGGTACCGAGAGCGCGGTGACGCGGTGGTGGGTATTCGTTGATCCGAAAGCGCCAGTTTCACCGTGGGCGTTCTGGGTGACCTCGGGAGTGACCAGCGCTGCGGCGGGCGTTTGTGGCTCCGCCATATGGCGTTTCTCGACTGGCCGCAGACCGGGAAGGTCGCCGCGCGCGCGAATCGTCCGCACAGCGCACTGGGCTCGACGTGCGGACCTGCGCGCCATGCGGCCGCGGCGTGGACGCGTCGGCGTCTTCTTTGTCGGGGCGCACCGAGGTCGGAAACTCGTCACCCAGAGCGAGACGAGCGTCCTCGTGATCGGTCCGACCCGATCAGGAAAGACGACGGGTCTCGTGATACCCAACCTGTTCGACTGGAACGGCCCGGCGATCGCGACGAGCACGAAGAGTGAGCTCGTAGAGCTCACTGCCGGATACCGGCAAACCGTTGGGCCAGTGCACATTTACGACCCGACTGGCGAGATCGGGACGCGCTTTCGCACCGTGACGTGGTCACCGATCGCCGGCTGTGACAAGCTCGACCGAGCCTGGACCGTCGCATCCTGGCTGTGCGCGTCACTGCAGCAGGGTGGCGGCCGGGGAGACAACGACTGGGCGCACTGGGCTGAGTCAGGCAAGCTCCTGATCGCCCCCTTGCTCTACGTGGCGGCGGTCAGCGGGCGCACCATCGTGGACGTCCGAACGTGGGTGCACGGGTTCGACATCGCCTCGCCCCTCACCATCCTCGAGGAACTCTTGCTCGACCCCGCGACTGCCGGCGACGCGGATCCGATCCGTGCGATGTCGATGCTGGCTTCGGTGGATCAACGACCGGAACGCGAGCGGGGCACTGTTTTCTCGACGGTGATGCGGATCTTCAACGTGTTTACCGAACGCGCGGTGGCTGAGTCCGCGATGACCAGCCGGTTCGACGCCGAGGAGTTCCTGCGCTCTCGCGGAACGCTGTACCTGTGCACACCGCGACAGTCACCCGAGCGCGTGGCGAGCCTCTTCGTCGGCATCCTGATGACGGTCGTGACCGCAGCGTATGCGATGGCGGAAGCTCTGCCTGAACGCCGTCGCACCGAGTGTCTTGGACTATTCCTCGACGAACTCGCCAACGTGGTGCCGATCGAAGATCTCCCAGCGCTTGCCTCGCAAGGTGCAGGACGGGGCGTGATGCTGCTCTCGATCGTCCAGGACCTCAGCCAGCTTCGGGCGCGATACGGGAACGACCGAGCGAACACGATCCTCAACAACCACGGTTGCAAGATCATCCTCCCAGGAATCAGCGATCCGGAAACGGCCGACGTGCTCGGGAAGTTGATCGGCCGCGCGGAGTACAGCGAGCAGCAGGTAAGCCTGGGGGCCGATGGTCGCATCAGCCGCTCGTACTCGACGCGGCACGATGCCATTGCCACGCCGGACGCACTTCGGCAACTGCGTGCGGGCAGTGCCATAGTGATCCATCGGGACAATCCGCCGGCATTGGTTGAGCTCCCGTACTGGTTCCGGAAGGCGCGCTACCGGCGGCTCGCACGCGTCCCCTACTTCCGCGCCGCTGACAGCGTCAAGCGCTAACCCTCGGCGCAGCGAGGCGAGGTTGGTATCGCTATTCGCGAGCCAGCGCCAGCATGTCATCCGCCAACTGTTCGAACGTCGACGTCATGAATCCGCGGACCGACATGACACGCACGCGATCCGCAAGCCAGGCAACGCTCGCACCGCCATCTGCCGCGGTTGCAATGACGTTCTCGACGGGGCCGGCCGAGCGCTGCAGACGACCCTGCACGAGGAGTTGCAACTCGGGAAGGAGCGCAGCGACGCTCGACCCCGCAGTGGGCGTCGCGCGATCAAGCACGACGAGCGGAGCGAATGTTTGCGAGCCGAGCGCGCCGCCGAAGAGTGCGGTGAGCGTGGCGTTGCCGTCGTCGGAGTCCGCCTCCGCGACAGCCGGCGGGGGGTCGTCATTGCGAACCAGGCCCACTCGCGCTGCCGAACCGGCCGCTACCTGCGTGACCCCCGTCGCAGAAATCCCGACTGAGTCCACAGACCTCTCGGACGAGATCGTAACGCGCAGTGATCCGGAACCGGCCTGGACAAGCGCATCGATGAGGTCTGGGGCTCCGAGCGAAGGGTGTGCATCTGTGTACGTCGCGACCTGTTGACCGCCGCGAATGACCGTGACACCACAGCCTGCAGGTGTTCGCACCTCGACGACATACGTGCGCCCCCGCCCCCGGAGATCGTCGAGCAACTCCGACCATCGAGTCCACTCCAGCCGAAGATCCTCGTAGCACCGTTCGCCGTTCAGCACGGGACCGAGGATTGACATGGCGTCCTCGGTGAGGCGGGCTGCGGACATGAGCGCTGCATCCCACCCGTGGATCGACTCCATCGCTACATCACCGTTATGGCGCGCTCCGTCGATGCTCACTGCGTCGGATATGCCCCCGCGGCGGACGACCAGCACACCGCGCCGGTTCCTATCGGCAACGGTGATGAGCCCATCCGCGACGGCGGGCGCGAGGGCGTCGAGGACGATGGCGCGTGCGGGCAACGCATCGAAGAGAGGCGTCCCTGCAGGCAAGAGCGGCAACGAATCATCCCAGTCGACCGCTCCACCCATGCAACTCAGTATGGAGCGCGGTCCGCCCGTTCGTTGGACATTCGGCAGACAAATCCGGGCGGCTCGCGAAGCTGGTAGGGTCGATTGCCATGGATTTGGGCCTGCGCGGGCGCGTTGCATTCGTCGCTGCATCCAGCAAGGGGATGGGCCGCGCAACGGCAGAACTGTTCGCCGCTGAGGGCGCTGACGTGGGCATGTGCGCGCGTTCGGAGACAGAGCTCAGCGCGGCAGCAGAGTCCGTCCGATCGCACGGCGTGCGCGTCGTGGCGACGCCCACCGACCTTCTTGATCCGGAGCAGACCCGGATCGCCGTGGAACGCACCGTCTCTGAGCTCGGTCGGCTCGACGCCCTCGTGGTGAACGCCGGCGGCCCACCGCGTGCGGGCTTCGTTGAGATCGATGAAGACCAGTGGGCAACCGCTCATCGGCTTACCTTCATGAGTGCGGTGCATCTCATCCAGGCGGCCCTGCCGGCACTCCGCCAGTCCGACGCGGCCGCGATCGTTTTCATCACCTCGACCACGGTCAAGCAACCCATCCAGGGACTGACGCTCAGCAACAGCATTCGCGGTGCGGTCAGCGGTCTCGCAAAGACCCTGTCGAATGAGCTCGCCCCGCACATCCGTGTGAACTCACTGCTTCCGGGTTCGATCAGGACGGATCGTCAAATCGAGGTTGCGCGCGCGGCGGGCGTTACCGACCTCGATGCGCATTTCGCCAACGTTGGGCGTGGGAATCCGCTCGGCCGCATCGGGGAACCCGATGAGATTGCGCGCGTTGCCGTGTTCCTGTGCTCGCCGGCAGCATCCTTTGTCACCGGCGCGACCTTGGCAGTCGACGGAGGCCAGATTCAGTCGGTCGTTTGACCGCGGGCGAGCGATGGTCGCGGACGGCGCCGGGCTCGCGCGTCAGTGCCCGAGTGTCAGTGCCCGAGTGGGAATGGAATCGGGATAAGCGGGCTGCCCGCAGGCACCGCAACGGTGACATCAGTGCCGTCTGCGTACCTGCGATGCCAGACATGACCCTGGGCATCGAAGGCATCGACGGCTGAGAATCGCGAAGAACCCTGGCGGAATTGGCACGCCTCCGACACGCCGGCTCCGACGACCGCAAGCACGCACCGCCCAGTAGTTGCGAGGCCTCCCCACGTCATCACCGCGCCGGCGCGCGTCGTCCCTCCATGAGGAACACCGATTGCGAGCGACGCTGCTCCATCGAAGATGTGCGGCCCAGGCACCGCCTGCGGTACCGGTGTAAGAAGCACACCGTCAATGTCGACTCCGGCCGCGCTCATGACAACAGTCGATGGCTGCGGACTCGTCGCCAGCCACACGCCACAGCCAGCGGCGACTAACGCCGCAAACGTGACCACTTGTGGCTGGTGGCGACGCCAGCTGCGCAGCAACCCTGACGGATGGCGGCGTGCGGGGATGAGTCCGCCAAGTGGCACAGGGAGGAGCTGCGGTGACCGGTCGAGTGCCGGTGGACTCGTGGCGAGCCCACGCCCGTCAGTC
Organism: Candidatus Dormiibacterota bacterium; assembly: GCA_036521195.1. Lineage (GTDB taxonomy): Bacteria > Chloroflexota > Dormibacteria > Aeolococcales > Aeolococcaceae > Palsa-851. The sequence continues at coordinate 31,928 of DATDID010000049.1, read as the reverse complement.
ACTGCGCGTCGGCGCTTCTGACACGGCGCAGTCGACGACGCGCGCAGGATCGAGCGTGACGTGCATCACCAGGCGCAGACGCCGCCGTTGCGCGGGAATCAGCCTGCCTCTCGGCGTCTGCCGCACGCATCGGTCATCAAACTCCAGCGTTGTCAGAACCGGTTGTCCAGTCTGGAGCAAGTCGCCTTCGACGCGAAGATCGCCGAATGGTCCGAAATCCGGGTGCATGACATCACCTCCGGCGAGGAAGGGGCTGAGGGCCTTGTACAACTGCGACTCCACAGCGTCGTCGTCACACTCCCCTGATGGATCGTGCCCGGCCATGAGGAGGCCAAGGCTGTACGCGAACTCGTCCACGGCGTCGCGCACCTGATCAAGGCGCTGCTCGCGAATTGCGTGGTCGTTCACGCGTCTTGCCGTCCGTGCACCTCGGCGAAATGTTGCGAGACGGGAGATCATCGCGGCGCACCGACCGGGCATTGCGCGATCGCAACAGCCAGCTCTCGATACGCCGCTCGGAGCGCGCTGGAGACCGTCTCAACCGGGACACCCTCCATGCCGGCGTACCGCACGCGCTCCGCATCATCGGGCATATCGACAACTCGGTAGGCACGTTGTGCGATCGCGCTCAGGTAGCGTCTCGCCAGCGGATGCTCCCGGTTGCGCCGGCTTCTCGCTACCAACGAAGCGATGATCACGGGTGGCAGGTCGCGCATGTCTAGGTAGTCGAGCACGCTGTTGAAGTCCTGTTTCGACGCAGCGCTCGGCAGAACGAGGACATCCGCGTGTTCCAACCAGTAGGCCGCAGCCGCCGCTTCTGGCCCTGCGGTCGGGTCGGGCAAACGGTTGCTCAGGTCCACGATGATGAGCGGATATTTCTCGCGGAGGAACGCGGCGAAGAAACCGATTTCCGTGCGTGTGTACTCGGACGCGTCGCGCGACTCCGGATAGCACGCGAGGGACGGCGTCGAAGCATGGACCGGTCGCGGCGGTTCCTGGTTACCGGCCAGCGCGGCGATCACATCGCGCACCGTCGCGGCGCCCGTCGGAAGATTCAGCTGACCCCAGGCATCGGGATTGGCGAGATTGGCGTCGACGAGTGCCGCGCAACGCCCGATCGAATCGAGCGCTGCTCCCGCGATGATGGCAACTCCCGCCGCATGACTCGTCTTGCCGACACCGCCCTTGCGTGATCCGACCGCGACGATGGTCGATCCGCGCTTGATGAACTCGTCGGCGAGATTGCGAGCGGAACGGTGCGTGTCATCGCGTCGAGCCCCTGCTCCACGTGTCCAGGTCGGGAGATGGAAGGCTCGTCGGGCAGGTGCACGCCCTGCGCTACGCGGCTCAGCGAGCGAACGGGCGGGTGTCATCGCATCTGCTTCACTGAGTGTCATCGCAATGAGGAGATCGAATGGATCGGGGCCTCCGCTGTCCTCGGCTGCGAGCAACGGTGATGATGGGCCGCGCTCATGTCCCGCATCGCTGCGTGACCGCCCCGCCATCAAGCCGACGCGATCAGCCTCCGTTCGTTCGTACAAACCGTCGGCGACGAGATCATTCATCACTGCCGCGGCGTAGTCGAGGGAGCTGCCACGCGAGACGGCGCTCGCGTTGGTCAGGTGGAAATACTCGGCGGCAGCCTCCGCCGATCTGACCCCCACGTAACAGCGCCCGTCCAGAGCTCCAAGCCATGCGGGTAGCCCACCGCTGTGATCGACGACGAACAACGGAGGCACATCAACGGGAATCTCCGCGTCCCACCAGGCGTCGACCTGCCGCTGGGCGACGCTGTCGGCGAAGAACCCGATGCCCTGAACCGGAGGACGGTGCACGGTCAGGCGTGTGGCGTCGGCGCACAGGTCGCGAAGCATGCGAGTCAGCGATTCGGCTACGTCGTCGTCTGCGACCAGCAGAATCACCGCATAGCGAGCAGGCGTGTCATTGAGCAAGGTGGATCGCCTCGCTCATGTCCGCCGCATTGGATCCGCAGCACACCGACTTGGGTGGCATCGAACGGTGAACAGCGCCGACGACAAGCAGGACCAGGCTCGCAGCCAGGAGCATTGCTGCTCGCGCAGCGGGCCTGCGCAGAAGTTGCGCCTGACCGACGATCTGAGTCACGCCGACGAGTAGCCCTGATGCCGCAACGAGGATCACGACCCACGCCAGACAGGTCATCACGGCTTCACCGGCCTCCTGGGTCGGGATTCCGCCGCCGAAAAAGTTCAGCGCCTGAAGCACATCGGGTGTGCCGAGAGTCAAACGCGCCGCGCTGAACAGGACGGCGACCAACATGAGCGTGAGAATGACGCGACGCATCAGGGTGTCAGTCAGCCCCCGAGCCCGGAGGAGATGGCGTGAAACGTCGGAGCACCGATCAGCATCAGAAGGGGTATCAGCATGCCTGCAATCGGGAGCGTGATCAGGATCCTGGCTCGAGCGGCGCGCACCCGCGCATCAGCAAGACGCGCCTGGTAGACGGACAGCGCAAGCCGCGTATAGGCATCTCGCTCCGAGACTCCGACGTTCGCGCTCGCGGCACTGTCCGCCACGTTGCTGAACTCGCGGATGCGGTACGCCTCGCCGATCATGCGGTACTTCTCGCTAGTGGAACGATAGGTGCCACGGACCAATCGCTTGAAGCCGCCGCGGTCGAGCAGATCCTGCAGCGCGCCATCCCAGGCGCAGCGCGACATGATGCGCACCGCGTCGTCGAGCTGGAGACCGCGCGTGTCGGTCATGACCGCGACGGCCATGAGCGTGTCGCCGAGAATCCTTGCTGTTCTGGTCTGCATGTCACGAACCTTGCGGCGCAGGTCGACGATGGACAGCGGCACGATGAGGATGCCGATCACCAACGCCAACCAGGGTGCGACCAGCCACTGACCTTCAACAGCCCGGCCGGCCGCGGTCAATGCGAGCAGGACGGCAAACGTCAGCAGCGCGATCGCACCTGTGCGGGCGAGAAAACCCGCCGGCATCTCGTCGCTGTGTGCTTGCGCGAGGAGACGTTCGAGGTCGAGCTCGCGCTGCAGCCGAGTCAGTGGCGGTGCCTTCCGGACCAATCGCTGCAGCACGGAACCGCGGGTCTCGAAGCCGCGAAGGTGAGCCAGTCGGTTCCAGGCGCGCGCGTCGGCCGGCGCGAAAAGATCGAGCAGCAGCATGCCGCTTGCCCATGCACCGACGACCAGGGCGGCGATTGCCGCATAAGGGAGCGCATCAGCCATGAGGGTGCACCTCCTGCTCCCGAATTCGGAGCAGGTCCCAACGTGTCCAGGCAACAACTCGTGCGATCCGTCCCAGCATGGCGATGAGGGCGAAGAAGGCCGTCACTGCGATGAGCAACACAACAGTGCCTGCGGCGGTCTCGTAGTAGGACCGAAAGCTATCGACGCGAACGATGCTGACGAACATGACGACCATCAGTGCCGACATAGCAAACGTCACCGCGCGCTGCTGCGTGAGCGTCACCAGGGACTCTTCTTCGACCGCGAGTTGTGCCTCGCCCACAGGGATCAGGACGTCTTCAATGGCGGCAATCAGCCCTTCGAGACTGCGCGTCCTCGCCCAGATCAGCACGGTGCACGCGTGTTCGACGATCGGAGATCGTGACCGCAGGCCACACTCGACGATGTTCCCTGTGACTGAGCCTCCGCTTGCCCACGGCTCAAGGACATAGCCCAGCTCCGGTCCCGGATTCCGTCCAATCTCCTGAAGGGCGGAGTCGAGCGACTGGTTGCCGATTGCCATGCGGTCGCGCAACACGCGTAACTGCACGAGGAATGCGCGCTCCATGCGTAGCCGGCGCCGTGCGGCGCGCCCGGCAACAGCAAAGCGCACGCCGAAGAAGCCAATGGCGCCGAGAAGCGCGGCGAGGAGCCAGATCTGCGTTGTGATGCCGACAACGACACCGAGGAGCGTCAGTCCACCGCGAAGTGCGATCCAATTCCGCCAGCGCCAACCCAACGCGGCCGCAACGTCCTTCTCGTGCTCCAGGAGCCGCAACTTCCGACGGTTGGGGGTCCGCGACCTTGGGTCGACGCCGAGGATCGCGGCGATTCCAGCGCAACCACAGGCGATGATCACGGCCACACCACTGATCAAGATCACCGGCTCGGGGAGCGCGAAGCTGAGCATCACGGCTCCGGTATCTCGTCAGTATTCAGGTGAGGTCGTAGACGAGGGGCCAGACGGTCGAGGTTGCCGATCAGGTCCGTGCTGCGGACCAGGCCACCGCTTTCAGTCTGGCGGTACACCCACTTGTGGTTCCCCCCTCGCTCGACAGCGACGACCCCTGTGACACGGCGACGGCCGTCCTGATTGGCGATGTGGATCACCACATGCACCGCCTGCTCAACAATCCGACGCGCCAGACGCTCGTTGCCGGCGAACCGCGGGTTTTCCATCACGTATTGCACGGCCTGGTCGATCGCCAGTTCCGCATCCTCGGCGTGGATAGTGGTCATCGAGCCGTCGTGGCCCGTCATCAACGCTTTGCACACCGCTGCCATCTCCTCGCCTCGCGACTCACCGAGGATGAGTCGATCGGGCTGGAATCGCAGGGCATGGCGGACGAGGTCGAACATGGTCAGGTGGCGAGCGTCGCTATCCTGCCGAACGGACGGGATTGTTGACACCGCAGTCGTGAGTGCATGCCACACTGAGCCATCACCTCTGTCCTGGTCGAGGTGGAGCTCCGCACCGTCCTCGACGACAACGATGTGGTCGTCGTCCGCGACGATCCCGGCCAGCACTCGGAGCAACGTCGTCTTGCCGGTCGACGTCCCGCCGGCGATGAGGATATTGGCTCGTCCGTGAACACAGGCCTCGACGAACAGTGCGACCCCGGACGGCATGACCATTTGCGAGACGTAGTCGGCCAGATCGCGGACCTTGGAGCGCGCAGGGACACGTATCGCGGCCTTTACGTCGGATCTTCCCGACACCGCCGGGCGCTTGGCGACGCACAGACGTATGACGCTCCCGACATTGGCCTCGGCGATCGGCGAGGCATCCGTGATCGACTGATCGCCGGTCACACCACGTAGGCGGATCACGCTGCGGAAGAATTCGAGCACTTCCTCGTCGCTCGAGAATGGACTCGAGCCGATGAGCGAGAGCTTGCGGCCGACCGTGCTGACCAGCCAGTGGTCGTAGCCGAGACAGGTGATGTTCTCGAGCTCGGCACCGTACAGGAGAAGCGATAACGGGTAGAGATGCGAGCCGAGGATCACCGCATTGCGTTGCGTCGTCGCTCGGTACCGCGGATTCCGCGTGAGCTCATCGACAACTGAGAGCGGAAGACCACTGATCTGGGGCGCTTCCACCGCACGCGCAATCGCCGCTGCCACATCGTCGGCGAGCCGCTCCTCATGCAGGACAGATGCAGGTTCGCCATTCCTGGCTTCGCGCACGGCAGTTGCGATATTCTGCGCGACCTCGCGTTCCTCGGTTGGGATCTGCGGCCATCGGCTGACCGGGACCCTTCCTGTCTTCGTTGGTTCAGACACCGACCGGAACTCGGCGTGCACGGCGCTCATACGTGCAACTCCGTTTCGATGCCCGTGAGCGTCAGAGGCTTGCCTGTGTCGGCCATTCTCGTCGCGCGCCGCTCGTCCCACTGCCAGCCTCGCCGCATCGGCAGGTCGGGCAGTTCGCGCTCGATGCTCTCTGCCATGACACGACGATGTGCCGTTCCGCGCTGTTCACACACGATCAACTCACCATGCGGTGGTCGCGCGGTACGTAGGACATCAATGCTCCGAGAGAGGAGGGCAGGTTCATCACGGATGACGATGAACACCCGATGAAAGGCGGTGCACACAGCGTCGGCAGCAGCCTTCGGGGATCGCAGAGTAGGGTGTGACCAGGGATGCCCGAGGTCGACCACGACTGTGTCGCACTCCATCGATCCCAACGCCGGCGCGATCGTTCGGAGACACTCGCCAATCTCGAACCCGTACGCGCCCCGCAGGCCGGGAATCACACGTAGCCCGGGTCGGTCCGGAACGGGCAGTGCCTGCGCAGCCAACACGTCGGTGGCGACCGGACGGCCACCAAAGCAGTTCGCGAGACCGCGATCGTCGAGTTTCAAATACAGCAGATCGGCGATCGTGCCACCTTCCATGTCACAGTCGACGAGCACCACTGATCGGCTCGCGGACAAGGTCCATGCAAGGCTCGTGGCCCACGATGTGGAGGTCTGTCCCGCGCGAGTGGTGCACACACCCAGGAGCGTGTTCACGGCGTTGGCGTCGCTTCATCCGGCAGGTCGGTGCAGGCTGGACCACAGAGGATCCGAATCGCTGCGCTCGCGCCGAGCGGTGCGGGCGCAATCTGTGCACCAGCAACCGTCAGCGCAACATGGAGCGCAACGTCGGACGAGCCGACGGCAATCCATGAAGCTTCGTCAGCGATCGGCACCAGCACCGTGAGTGATCCGCCGGAAACGGTGTTGACAATGAGATCGTGCCCGACGAGCACTTGCTGATCGCCGCCGAGTGCAGCGAAGACATCGATGCTCTCACCTGTCGCCAGCGGTGGTGGCGTTTCGACGGTGAGAGCCACCACAGATTCGGCCGAGTTCGCGATGAGGTCATCGGCGCGAAGAATGTCGTTCGTCGCCAGATTTCTAGCGAACCGTGCGGGGAAGGCCGCTGGCGCTCGTGTCTCGTAGTTGAAGTCGCCTGCCTGCGCACGAACCTGGACAAGTTGCACGTCCGCAACGTCGTACGTCGATCCAGCTGATACGTCGTGCGTAACAATCAGCACAGAGACGGTCTGTGTCGCGTTGCTTCGCTCGGTGTACACGATGAGGCCGAGCACCGCAACGATGACAGCGCTGAAAAATACGGCAGCCGCAAGCCGTCGATGGCTCATTTGGTGCCCCCCTCCCTGAAGTACCTCGCCGCCAGGCACAAGTGAGCATAGGCCAAGTGACAGGGGTACGGTGAGCGAGAGATCATGGCGGCGCCGTTCCCCAGCAACGTTGTCCAATCGGATCATGCTGACTCGGATACCCCGTTGGAAGAAGGGCGCACGGATCGATCGCCCTACCCCGACTCACCACCTCGAAGTGCAGGTGATATCCGGTTGCGCAGCCGGTGGCGCCTTCGTATCCAAGCGGCTGACCCGCAACGACGTGGCTGTCGTCCGGCGCTACGAACCCCTCCAGGTGACCGTACAGAAACGTGAGATCGCCGCTGACCAGCTCGCCATAGGACCCGAGACCACCTGAGTGGCCCGACGGAAATCCGCACGGCAGTGGCGCGCCGTGCTTCTGATGGAACGTTCCGGCAGCCACCGCCACGACGACGGTCGAAGGCGGACACACGATATCGATGCCCGTGTGCGGGTGCTCCCATGGCGTGTTACCAAACCCCTGACTCGCGTAGAGCCCGCGGCATGACATCGGCGCGCCAACGACCGAGATGCACGAAGACGCAACAGCGCCTGGCGCGCACGGAGCCGAGGCGTCGGAACCAGTGCCTGCGAGCGTGGCTGTGACAGCCACGAGCGCTCCGCCGACTGCGAGAATCATCGCGCCTGCTATGCATACGCATGCGCCACAACCGGCGCACGAGACGATGCAACAACGGCGACCTGCGCGTGCGCGAGGCGCCCCACCCGACGCGAATCCGGCGAACCCGCGAAGTGCGCGGAACTTCGACAAGGTTGCGGCGAGTGCCGCGGGGAGAGCCACGGGTCAGCGCACAGGCGCGAGGTGGGAGCGCGGGACAGGTGAGGACTGAGCGAGTGCGAGTACAGCTGGGCCCGGGACGATGGAGACAACGGTTCGCTCCGCTCCAGAAAGCAATACGGCACGCCCCTGGACCGATGGATTGATCGCCGCGACCTCGTCCTCTCGCAGTCCGAAGACGTCGCGTACATCGGCTACGGCGGCTTCTTCCACGCCGAGAATGATCTTGGTGGCAGCAGTCGCCACGAGCGTTCGCCCGAGATCTGTCCCGATGAAGTCGTGTACCTGCTGCGAGCACATCCAGACACCAGCACCGTGCTTCCGTGCCTGCCGGACGAGCTGTCCGAGGACCTCGCCTGCATCGGGATCGATCGTCACTCGATGCGCCTCGTCGACGACAACGATCAAGCGTCCATGGTCACGGCCGAGGGCAGCAAGGACAGCGGTGAGCACAACAGCGAGGGCGGGCGTGAGATCGGCGGCGTACGTCAGCGCAAACTCACGCAGTCCAACGGAGACAGGGCGATCACCAACGCGAAACGTCGATGGTCGATCGAAGACGCGCGCACGATCCCCCTGCGTGAAACGTCGGAGCCGTGCTGTGATGATCCGGCAACGGTCCTTTTCGCGACGCGTGAGGGCACGCGTTATCGACGTCGTCTCGATGAACGCGACGAGGTCGTGGATGACCGGTTCACCGCGACCGTGGTCATCGCCCCACTCCCGGTAGAAGGCGGCAATCTCGGCGTGTATCCATCCCTGGTCTTCGTCCGGGAGCCGGCGGATCGGACGGCCGTCCTTGATGCCCTTTTCGTCCCCGGCCATAACGCTCAGAACCGGCAACACGAGGCCTGCTGCGATGTCCGGTGCCACCTCGACGCCCGGCGCGAGCGGATTGAGTGCATCGGTCCCCAATTCGTAGTGGAGGCCACCGACCGCGCTCATGACCCGTCGGTACTCGGAATCAGGATCGATCACGACCGCCGACGCGCCTTCCATGACATGCCGCACCAGGAGCGTCTTGGCAGCCACGCTCTTTCCAGAGCCCGAGCTGCCGACAAGGACGGCGTTGTGGTTGAGCCTGCTCCAGATTGAGAGATAGGCCGGGGCGCCGGTGAGTTGGTTGATGCCGACCAACGGTTGACGCTGATCCGCAAACGGCGTCCCCAGCGCGGGGAGCAAACACGCCGCGACCGCATCTGAGGTGAGATGAAGACTCCGTCCGAGCGGCGCCCCACCGGGAGCGACTGACATGGCCGGAAGGAAACCCGGTGAAGTGACCTCAGTCACCTCGAAGCCAAGGCCACGCAAGAGCCCGTCGAGTCGCTCCGCTGCTTGCACGGCTCGAGCGAGGATCGAGTCTCGAATCGCGAAGCTCAACGCCACACGGCACGGGACGAGCTGACGCTGTGCGATCGCCGCGAGAACCGCGGTCGTATCTGCGAGGGCGACCTGGTTGTCGACAGCGTCGTTCCCCTCGCGCGCCGTATACCGCTGCATCGCCGCGCGGCGGTGCAGCACGGTTCGAGCAACTGCGGGTTCGACTGGTAGCACATGCATGCTCGCGATGCCCTTGACCCGGCTACGAACCAGTGCGTCGACGACCGCGCCCGACGAGATTGTCGCGGGAAGACGTGTCACGGTCAAAACGACCTGAAACTCGCCGCCGATACGCACCACACCTCGCGAGCTGGTCGCCGCAGTACGGGTTCCCATTACCGTGTCGACAAGGAGTTCGGCAATGTCGTCACGATCAGGAACGCTTGCCACGATCCCAAGGCCTGTCGCCGTCCGCTGCGCCGACTGTAGGACCTGCGACGCTTCCTCCACGCTCGCTTCGATCGCGCGTGGAAGGCGCGTAACACGACTGAGCCACGGAATCCCGTCGGCGGCTGCAATCCCAGGGGAAAGCACGACGAAGTGACGCAGCCCGAGACTTTGTTCCGCGACGCGCCCGGCGAGGTCGCGCTCCAATTCGACAAGGCGAGTCGTCGGAAAGCCCATGGTACGCCCGTCAAACGCGTCCTGTGCTCGCCCGCTGTCAAAGTTGCTCACGACGCTGACCAGCTGCGCCGGACAGTCCAGCGACAGCAGCCACTGCACCAGAACGGAGCACCACTGCGCGTGCTGTTCGCCGGAGGGTGATCCGTCCGGCCCTTCGACCATCAGGATCGCTCGTGCTCCCCCGGGACTGAGGCGGATGATGCCGGCGTCGGCGGTGTCGACCTTGGGCAGGCGGGTCAGGTGTCGGAGAGCCCGCGGCCCTCGCCTGGTTCCCAGTTCCGGGCGGACACGCGACACCTCGAGGCCCGCGCCGGTGAGTCGCACTCGTGCGCGTCGCCCCTGGCCATCGAGCACTGCAGTCGGCATCACTCGCCGCGCGACTCGATAGACAAACCACGTGCCGATCCAGACGCCCTCGCGCATCGGCGCCGCAAGCGTGAAGCCGAGCATCAGCACGGCTACGCCTATGCCCAGTCGCGTGCTGACCGGCAGTGCGCTGATCCCAAGACAGAGCAGCGCGAACGGCGAGACGGCAGTCAGGACCACGAGGGCACGCAACGGCAACAAGACCGGGCCGACTGGAACGCGTACTTGCGCGTCCACCGCCAGCGGGACGCGAATCGTGGTCACGCCAGCACAGCTTCGAGCGGGGGTAATCCCGAAGTTCCTCGCGGACCGAGAGGCGGGTCAGCCTGCGAACTCGCACCGAGCCATGAGGAGAGAAAGTCATCGGCGAAGGTCGCCTGAGCGCTCGACGGCGTTCGTTCCCATGCAAGCTTCGCCCGGTCGCCCGAAGTCACTGACCCATACGGCTGGTCCCGCGTGACGGATCCGATCGTCGCAGCGTGCGCCGCACCGAAGGCGTTGAACGCCTGTTGAGAGAACAGTGTCTCGGAGCCGGCGATCGCTGCGCGTCCATCCGCTCCGAGCGCTCCGGCCATGTCGGGTGGCCCGGTCGATGCCATGAGGTCGCTCGATGCCGCCTTCGCGCCCACAACGCCGCGACCGGCTCCGAAAGGGTGCGATCCCGCGGTCGAGGGATCCAACCCCTGGGCGGCGAGCCCCATGCGCTTCATGAAGTTCACCGCGGGATTGCCGCCGGTGCGATTCGCTCCGAGTGCCTCTGCCATGAAGCCAACCGACGAGAGACGATGCACCGGCGCGACCATGGTTGCCACTCCCGCTGCGAACCCGGCCATCGCGCTGCCGTGACTGAAGCCGCGCCACGTGAGGTGGTGGATCATCTTGCTTGCGAACCAGAGTCCGCCACCCATGACGACCATCGCAAGTACTGGACCGACGACCAGTGACGACACCACATGAGACGCCAACGTCAGGCTCAACGCGATAGCGATGCCGAGCACGAGCGGTGTCAGCAGAACGCTCCCCAGTATATCCAACCACCAATGAAAGAATCGATTGTTGGTGTCGAATACGGCTGTTGCGAAGCAAAGCGGTGCGGTGACGACGCAGAAGCCGAGCATCACGGTGCGGACGATCATGAGAAACGCCGCGTACAGGACCAGGATCAGGAGCGGGATCCCACCGGCGACGACGGCGACCATGTCGTGACTCGCGGCCGCGAGCACGGACAACACGTGGCTGAACCAGCCCTCGCCCGGCTTCATCGTGCTGAGAAACGACGTGTTGAGAATCAGCCCAACGACGGCGCCCGCAACGGCGATCGATGCGTTGATCGCCCACACTATCGCCGTATAGCCAAGGCTGACGGACGTCCCGGGGATTCCTATGACCGCAACAGCGACGAGGAAACGCGGCAGCACTGACAGGATCGTGTCCATAGCGCCCGTCCGGTGGTCAGCAAGCGCTCGAATAATTCGACCGGCGGCAGCAACCGCCGCGATCATCAGTGCTGGTGCCGCCATGCCTCGATACAGCGTCTCGTAGATGTGTCCCGAGTCGATCTGATTACCGGGAGAGCTCACCGTCCCGAGAAACCAGGTCTGCAGCTCCGGCGGGAAGGTCGCATTGGTGATCCAGTTCACCGCGTCTGCGATGAAATGCCCCGTGTCGAAGAAGAAGCGGAAGAACTGAGTCAGGATGGTCAGCACTCCGCCGAGCACGTTGAGTACCGCCCCGCCAGCGCTGTAGGCCCCGTGAAAGAAGCCGCCAACGGTCTCGAGCCACGTGACCGGATTCCACCAGTCGGCCGCGATCAACACGTCCTCTCCTCCGACGTCAGCGGGGAAGGCGTTGCATTGCGGAGTGGTTCGACGCCTCGACGACAGGCGTCATCGTGAGAGCGGGCGACTCACACGTGTGTTGTGATTCTGCAAGCGTGTCGGACCGCGGCGTATTCGCGCGCAGTTGTGGCATGATCAGCCGGTGTCGCGCGAGGGCGACTGTGAGCAAGTAAGTCTCCATCACCCAACGCCGGAAATCGACTTCACGAGTTGGAGTACGAGAATGGCACCACCTCCCTTGGTCACCATGTCGACCATGAAAGAACCTCCGGACTCTCTGTGCTCCATCATTTTGTGTATGCCCGAGATCGCGACCGCCGCAGGGATCAGAAATTGCGCAGACGTCAATAGCGGGTTCGCGACTCGCGCAAGAACCTGTTGAGATAACGGATCATTCGGCATGCCCTGCGCCGCGACGATCAGCCAATGAAGCGTTGCAGTGACTGCGAACATGACCATTGACGTTGCTCCTACTCCCGAGTCTGCGAATAGCCCTCTGGCAGGCCAAACCCAAACTCTAGGAATAGGGCGCGGACAGTCCACGGACGTTAGCGCCGCTGCGCTCGAGTGACGGCCTGCTCGCGTTGACCGGGCCCGCTCATGCTTTCCAGCCGCTGCGACGGCGCTATCGCCGACATGTGTCATATCGCGCGACGACTAGTGACCAACGACCCTTGTTCGCGTCCCACCATAGGGTCACGCTGAGATCTCAGCAACGCGAGGAGGATCCAGCGATGAAGGCACTTGTGTATCACGGACCAGGACGCAAGGCATGGGAAGACGTGCCCAAGCCAGAGATTTCCGCGGCGACTGACGCCATCGTCAGAATTGATGCGACGACGATCTGCGGCACGGATCTCCATATTCTCAAGGGCGATCTCCCTGCGACCATAGACGGTCGGATCCTCGGACACGAAGCTGTTGGCACCGTTGAGTCGGTTGGCAACGCGGTGAAGAACGTCAAGCCTGGGGACCGCGTCCTGGTGTCGTGCGTCAGCGCATGTGGCGCATGCCGCTTCTGCCGCGAAGGACGCTACGGGCAGTGCCTCGGCGGCGGCGGATGGATTCTCGGCTACATGATTGATGGCACACAGGCAGAGTTCGTGCGCGTGCCGTTCGCCGACACGTCGACATACCCCGTTCCAGCCGGGGTCAGCGACGAGGATTTGCTGATGCTCGCAGACATCCTTCCGACCAGCTACGAGGTGGGTGTCCTCAACGGACACATCACCCCAGGGGACGTGGTTGCGATCGTCGGCGCTGGGCCGATCGGGTTGTCGGCGATGATGACCACGCAATTGTTCAGCCCCTCGCACATCGTCGCGATCGATCTTGCGGACAATCGTCTCGAGGCTGCGAAGCGATTCGGTGCCGATGTGGTGATCAACAGCGGTCGTGAAGATCCGCTGAAGATCGTGCAGAACCTCACCGGCGGCTTGGGCGCGGACGTCGCGATCGAGGCGGTCGGCATTCCAGCCACTTTCGAACTGGCAGCGGATCTGGTTCGCCCCGGAGGGCGCGTCGCAAACGTCGGTGTGCACGGTAAGCCTGCGACCCTGCATCTCGAAAAGCTCTGGACGCGCGACGTGACCATCACCACGGGCTTGGTCGACACATTCAGCACCCCGACGTTGATCCGTCTGCTTGCCGGCGGACAGCTCAAGACCAATGCCTTTGTGACCCAGCGTTTTGCGCTTGACGACATGATGTCCGCGTACGACACCTTCGCCCATGCGACCGAGACGGGAGCACTAAAGGTGGTCATTTCCGTGGACGGAGCATCCGCGGAGCAGGCACTGCCGGTCCTGGCGGGCGCCAGAGCCTGATGTCGCAGAATTGAAGCCACTCGGCGTGCGCCTGCGCGTCCACTATGGAGATTGGTGATGTTCAAGAGCATCGTGGTCGGAGTGGATCGCTCCGAGCATGCTAAGGAAGCGCTGACACAGGCAGTTGATATCGCTCGCACCCAGCAGGCAGACCTGACCGCTGTGATCGCATACAGCACGGTGATGTCCTGGGGGCCTGTTTCTCCGCTGCCGCAGTCTGCAATCGACGAGTGGGTCGCCGGCATCGTGGCCGATGCCAACGCGTTGGCGGATGAGACAAGGTCGGCGCTTCCGAAAGAGGTCAAGTCGAACGTCGTCGTGGTGGACGGAGATCCGGCGCAGGTGATCCTCGACGAGGTGGAAACGGGCAAGCACGACCTCATCGTGGTGGGCTCGCGTGGCCGGGGCGATGCCGCCTCGCTCCTCCTTGGGAGCGTGAGCCACGGGGTGCTGCACCACAGTCGGGTCCCAGTGCTCATCGTGCACGTGCCATCGGTGGAGGCCGAGGCTCCAACGGCGTAAAAGCAGCCAGGCGAGGACAACGCAAGCGAGCGCCTTCGAGTCATCTCCCCGCGTCCGCGTTGCTCGGGCTAGAGTCCGCGGTGCGATGGGAGTTGCGATCATCGAAGGGCTGCATATGCTCTTCGCGACGTTCTGGTTTGGCGGCACCCTGTTTGTGAATTTCGTCCTTGGTCCGGCCACCGAGCGCACGAGTCCTGCGGCCGCGGGTGAGATGGGGACCCAGATCGGGATTCAAGCGAATCGCGTCATTCCACCGGTCGCCGGCCTCGCGATTCTCCTTGGCCTTCTCCGCGGCACGGTCTGGGGACCGATCGACAGCGTCGCAGCAGTTTTCAACACCGGTTTCGGGCGATGGTGGTTCATCGCGCTTGTCCTCGCGATCATCACGTTCATGTGGGGTCAGCGCGTCACTGGCCCCGCCGCAGCATCAATCGGCACGGCGACGACCCCAGAGGAGCGGGTAGCTCTCGTTCAACGGACGATCCGCCTGGCTTCGCTCGAATTGATCGGGTTCTTTGGGATCTTCAGCATGATGATCCTGATGCGCTTCTACCCCTGACGCCGTCACTCAAGCGGCTTGGGTTCCGGCGCCCGAGCATGTGCGGGAACGGTTGCAACCGGCGCGATCGCCAGCATATGTCCGTCGTCGCCGCGCGCCAACTGCCACCCCCCCTCATGAACCCGGTGATGATGGTGATGGCAGAGCAGTGCGAGGTTGCTCAACTCGGTGTCCCCACCCTGGGCCCAGTGCACCAGGTGATGCGCTGCCGTCCAGGACACGGTGCGATCGCAGCCTGGCCACGCGCAGCCGCCGTCCCGGGCGCGCAGCGCGCGCCGAGTGGCTAGTCCCGGGAGGCGGTGCGTCCGGCCCGTGTCGAGCACGGCCGAGTCTTGCCCAAGCACCACTCGCGTGATGTTGGCGTCGCACGCAACCCGCTGCACGGTCGCGCCGGCGATCGGACCCGCTCCTTCCAGCATGCCGGCCGCAGCTCCCGGTGTCCCCGCCAGAGTCTCGAGGGTCGTCGTCACCTGGAGATGGGGACGCTGACCACCGACGCTCGGCACGAGTCCCCCGTTGAGGCTGTGCTCCGCGAGCTCAACGAGCGCGTCCGCGTAGCGATGGTTGCGGCTGCGCAGGTCATCGCTTCCCGTCCGCCGCGCCAGAGGATCCAGCGCCGTCCGGATCGTGGCCCAACCGACGGTGTCAAACCACCCGTTCACGAACCCGGTGTGCTCTTCGCCTGTGCGTACTTCCAGGCTGCGGTACTCCAGATCCTGCGATTGCGCGGTGAGAAACGCCGCGGCGTCATGAGCGTGGCGAACCTGGGCGCAGTCGTCCCGAAAGCGAGCGAGGGGATGGGCCAGCGCCTGAGCGAGGAGCGGCTGCTCGTCGAATGCAGCGGCCTCCGCCGGCGTCTGCCGCAACGCTTGCGCAGTGCCGGCCAGGACCGCGAGGTGGGCAAAACCAACCTTGCCCTCTGCCACCGCATCGAGGCTGTCGGGAATGGCAGCAGCCTGGTCGCCCACGCAAATCGCCTTCCAGGCAGCTGACGCCGTCATCCCGCACTCGAGGCGGAACCACTGGATCGGGCTCACGCAGCCCTGCCACTCGGTCTCAGGCGTGGCGGCAAAGGCTGAGGCGACGCGTGAGAAGTGCACCTCGAGCCGGTCGGATGCCTGGCGGATCCGGCGTAGCTGATCTCGAAGCGCCTCGGGATCGGCCGGCACGTCCTGCGCCACCACGAGCGCCACCGAACTCCGCAAGCCCTCAATGGGATCAAAATCCTCGTCGGCGCCACCAAACATTTCTGTAGTATATACACAACGCAGCGTAAGTCCGCCCCTCCGATTCGCTTCTACCGGCTCAAGCGACGCGATGATGGGCGACCTCTCTGGGTACAACGCAGCGGGATCGATCAACGCCATCCTCGGCGTCGCCGCCGGGTAGCGGCCTAAGCCGGCGGGGAAACCGCCTCGGCCCGGGGGGCCACCACACGCACCGGCTGCGGCCGCACAGGGCTCCCGCCCCGCAGCCACGAAGCCGTCGCGCCGACCAGCATCATGATCACGGAGAACGCGAACGTGATGTGCATCCCGACGATGAACGGGTTCGAAATCAGATTCGGGAAGAACGTCTGCCCGGACAAATACGCCGCCTGACTCGCGCTCAGCGTGTGCAGCGTCGGTCCCAGCAACGTCGTCATGGGGTTGTACCCGAGGAAGGCCGCAAACAACGACCCGACCGGCGGCAGATTCGCAACCTGGTGCGCCACCGCAACGGGCACACCGTGCGCCGTCAGTCCGTTGAACATCGTCGACGGCAGTGTCGAGCTCAGTCCCGCAATCATCAGCGAGAAGAAGATGCCGATCGACAGCGTCATACCGCTGTTCTGAAACGTCGCAAGCATGCCCGACGCAACACCGCGACGATCCGCCGGCACGGCGTTCATCACGCCCGCGGTGTTGGGCGCAACGAACATCCCCATCGACACACCGACGAGGAACAGCAGCGCCGCAAACGGCAGATACGAGAAGTTCGCCGGCAGGAACATCAACAATCCGAAGCCGATGGCTGAACAGATCATCCCCGCAGTCGCAAACCCGCGCGCACCAAGTCGGTCCGACAAAAACCCGGACGTCGGCCCACCGATAAGGAAACCCGCGGTCAGCGGCAGCATGAAGATCGCGGCCCAGAACGGGGTCGACTCGAAGCTATACCCGTGCAGGGGCAGCCAGATCCCTTGCAACCAGATGATCACCATGAACATCAGGCCGCCGCGGCCGACAGAGCTCAACAGCGCCGCCACCGTCCCAAACGTGAACCCACGCAACTTGAACAGGCTCACGCGGAACATCGGCTCGGCAACACGTGTCTCCACAACAACAAACACGATCAGCATCGCGATCCCGCCGATGATCGCCGTCAGCACCGCGGGGTTCCCCCATCCCATCGAGTCGTGTTTGTACGGCTGAATCCCGTACGTGATCCCGACGAGCACCGAGATGAGCCCCACCGCGAACAGCACGTTGCCCCACCAGTCGACGCGCGACCGCTTGACGACGCCGGTCTCACGCAGCTTCAGGTACGCCCACGCGGTGCCGAACAGACCAACCGGCACCGACACGAGGAACACCAGGTGCCAGTCGGTGGTGGACAGCAGACCGCCAACGATGAGCCCGATGAACGATCCCGACACCGCCGCGACAGCGTTGATGCCCAACGCCATCCCGCGTTCCTGCTGCGGGAACGCGTCGGTGAGAATCGCTGTCGAGTTCGCGAAGATCATCGCGCCGCCGACGCCCTGCACCAACCGGAAGAAGATCAGCTCCAACGCTGCCGTCGGACCCGTCGTGAACACTACCGAGAGCAGGATCGACCCCACGGTGAACACGAGAAAACCCAGGTTGTACAACCGAACTCGGCCGAACATGTCGCCGATGCGTCCGAGGCTCACCACCAGCACGGCGGTGACCACCATGTATCCCATGATCATCCAGAGCAGATAGCTGACATTGCTCGGGACGAGCGGGTTCAGCTGAATGCCGCGGAAGATCGCGGGCAGCGAGATGAGCACGATCGACGAGTTGACGGTCGCCATCAGCATGCCGATCGTCGTGTTGGACAGCGCTACCCACTTGTAGCGGGGCCCGACCTCACCGTCCTGGTGACGGGCGGCACGGGGACGGCGGACGCCGAGGGTGCTCACGCGGCCGGCTGCGCCTGCTTTTCCCGCTCGCGGATCTCGCGCTCACGCTGGTGCTTGCGCACACTCTCGAGGTCCAGTGGCAGACGGTCGCGCTTGATCTCAGCGAAATTGGTGTTGCGTGCCATCCAGGAGAAATGCTGCCACAACTCGGTGGCGCCGCTATCGTCGGGGACGTTCGTGATGACAGGGCCGAACATGCTCGGCCCCGCGCCACCGTCGAGCACGATGGTCGGCACCCCAAAGGCCTGGTGCTCTGCAACGACGTCATCGTGCTCGCGCTGCACCGCCTCCCACGTTCCGGGATCGGCGAGTGCCCGCTGCAACAGCTCGGAATCGACGCCTGCCTCGCGGAGGCTCGCCTCCAAGACCGCATGGTCGTCGACGCGCTCGCCGCGCTGGTGGTGCGCATCGCTGATCGCCTTGTAGAACGCGCCGACGGCGGCGTTGCCGTGCTGCTCACGCACGGCGATGGCGGTCCGGAGCGCCGGTCCGGACCACATGTCCGGGTCGGCGCGGCCTTCGTCGCCCCGGTTGACGATGGCGAGCGAGAACACGCGCCACTCGACCTCCACCACACCGAGCTCATCGAGGCGTCTCGCCCAGCGCGACGTCTGATAGCACCATGGGCACAGCGGGTCGAAGTAGAAGCGGATCTGCTCAGCCATCGTCAACAACCTCTCAAATTGTTAATTGCAACCTGTCGTTTGCGAACTGTCGAATCGACGGAATTACGCGCTGGCGCCGACGGGAACCTGCGCCTCTGCCTCGGGTGCCTTGTCGAGTCCGAGCTCACCATCGATCTCGAGCTTGACCTTCTCACCGACGAGCACGCCGCCGCTCCCGAGTGGGACGTTCCAGACGAGGCCCCAGTCACTGCGGTTGATGCTGCCCGTGAGGGTGCCGCCGACCTTGACGTTGCCGTAGGGGTCGGTCGCGCTGCCGCTGTGCTCGTAATCGAGCGTGATCTCCTTGGTCACGTCCTTGATCGTCAGGTCCCCGGTGACCTTGTAGTCGTCGCCGGCTTTGACGATCGACTTCAGGGTGAAGGTGATCGTCGGGTACTTCTCGACGTCGAAGAAATCGGCGCCTTTGAGGTGGCCGTCGCGCATCTCGCTGCCCGTGGTCACGCTCGCGGCCTGGATCGTCACCGAGCCGCGGCCCGTCGTCGGGTCATTCGGATCGTCGAGGTCGAGGTCGGTCGCGATCTCGCTGAAATGGCCGCGGACGGTCGCGACACCAAGGTGCTTCGCGCTGAAGGTCACTGCCGTGTGATGGGGGTCCATGGACCAGCTCATCTGAATCTCCTTGCTCCGGGTGTGCCCCCGACGGCACCGGTCACTCAAACCACCGGTGTCAGCATTGTGAAATAAAGTGCTATAATTTGTCAAGTGATGAACAACGCGACGCGGCCCATTTCGTCGGGCTAAGATCACAGCGGGTTGGAGGACCCGATATATGAATACCGAGCGCGAGTACTGCCCGGTCCACGAAGCGATCCAGGTGCTGCAGGAGAAGTGGACGATGCATATCGTCCGTGCTCTTCTGGACGGCCCTCTGGGATTCAACGAACTCGGCCGCGCGGTCGGCGGGTGCAATCCGGCCACCTTGAAGGTCCGTCTCGACCACCTCGAGGAGCTCGGCATCCTCACTCGTACCGTGCACTCCCAGATGCCGCCACGCACGTCATATGAGCTGGCGCCGGCCGGGGTCGATCTCCAGCACGTGATCGATGCCATCGACGGGTGGGGCCGTCAGCACCTCGATCGGCAGGGCGCCGCATGCGACGAAGAGGGTGAAAAAGTCGCGGTCGGCTAACCTCTTATAGGTGATCCGAGGACGGGTTGCCTCCCTCAGCGTGCTGATGGTCGTCGCGGCGTGCGGCTCGACAACGCCGCGGACGAGTCCGAGCCCTTCGGTCACACCAACAGTCGGCCTGGTCACGCCGACCCCAACCCAGAACGCGTGCGTGGCGCCTGCGGGCGAGCCCGCGCCCACCGGAACGATCCCGGCCAACTACGCCACCGCCCTGGCCTTCGCCCCTGACGGCAGGCTCTTCTGGACCGAGCGGTCGGGCACGGTCCGGGTCTGGCAGAACGGGGCGAGCAAGGTCTTCGCCAGGGTGAAAACGGTCACGACCGAGCCCAACGGGACCTACAGCGAGCGCGGCCTGCTCGGCCTCGCGATCAGCCCGACGTTCACCACCGACCGCTACGTCTACGCGTTCTACTCGGACGCCAACTACAAGACCCAGCACGTCATCCGCTGGACCGACTGCGACGGCACCGGCACCGCCGCAACGATCATCGCCACCTTCCCCGCAGGCGGCGACTGCTGCCACAAGGGCGGACGGATCGCGTTCGGGCCCGACGGGAAGCTCTACGTCACCCTCGGCGACGAGCACGACGCGCCGTCCGCGCAGAGCGTCACCGACGTGCGCGGGAAGGTCCTCCGCTACAACCCCGACGGCACGATCCCGTCCGGTAACCCGTTCGGCGCGAACAACCCGATCTGGGCCTACGGGTTTCGCAACCCGTTCGGTATCGCCTTCTCGCCGACCGGACAGCTCGCCATCACGATGAACGGCCCGTCCGGCGACGCCGGGAGCCCGGGCACCGGCTACGACACCCTCTTCCTCAACGTGACCAAGGGCGCTCACTATCAGTGGCCTGGCTGCTACGGCTACAGCCACCCGCTCCAGAGCTCCTCGTGCGACGGCGGCACCGCGCCGAACTGGAGCAGCGAGGCGAGCACGTACGTGCCGACGGGGGCGACCTTCGTCGATGCCAGCGGTCCGGCCGCGTACGCGGGGCACCTCGTCTTCTGCACCTACGACCGAGGGATGCTCGTCGCCACGGCGGGCAGCCCGCATGCCACCGTCCGTGCCGGGCCGTCGACCTGCCGCCTCGACGTGGTCGAAGGTCCCTCACACGCGCTGTACTGGTCGGACGAGACCCACATCTACGTCCTGACGTAGCGGACGTAGCGGACGTAGCGGCCGTCGACGGTCGCCAAACGGATGCCCCTGTCCGCAGGTCATGATCCGGGCCCGTGAAGCGCGCAGCACGCGCCGGGAGAGGAGAAACCCAATGCCCACCGTGATCATCACCCACGACATCGACGACACCAACCATTGGCTGGCGTCGCCGAAACGACAGGATTTCTTCGGGCCGAAGGGCATCACCGTCCGGACCTTCCTCGACGCCCGGGACCCCAAGCGCGCGGCCGTGCTCGTCGAGGTTCCGGACATGGAGCTCTTCGAGGAGATGATGCATTCCCAGGAAGTCGCTGACGCCATGCTCAGCGATGGCGTCCACGGCGACACAGTCGTCCTCTTCCACGAGTGCGACGGCCCCCTCGAGTAGCCGGCGCAGGTCAACGATCGGATCTCTCGTGAGCTGGGAGTGTCACGGAGTCGAAAGGTTGGCCGCACTACCGTCCTGATTCGGAACCTAGGAGGTTGCGATGGATCAGGACAACTTCGCCTACACCTCGCCGTCCGAAGACCAATCGCGGCGGCGTAGCTTTGGCGGCCTCGGCCGCGGTCCTGCCGCGCTCCTCCTGACTGTCGGTCTCCTGATAGGAGGCGGCGTCGGGGGTTTCGTCGTCGCCAACGCTGCTTCGAGTGCGACTCCGGCGGCTTCCGCCGGGACCGGTGGCTCGCACCCCTGCCCGAACATGGGTGGATCCACCAAGAACTGACCCGCGACGATCACCTGGGTGATCGACCAACCAAGCCTCCCTCCCAAGACGGCTCGCCCTCCCGGGCGAGCCGTCGCCGTTTAAGGCGACTAGGATCCCGGTGTGCCTCCTCGCCTGCTCCCAGCGGTCGTTTTCACTGCCGGGGCATCGTCGCTGGCGACGGAGATCTGCGCCACCCGGCTGCTCGCTCCGTACTTCGGGTCCTCGACCGTGGTGTGGGCGAACGTCATCGGCCTCATCCTTATCTATCTGTCGCTGGGGTACTGGCTCGGCGGGCGGATCGCCGACCGGCATCCCACCCCTCGAGTGCTGGGACTGATCCTCGTCCTCGGCGCGCTCTGCACCGCCGTCCTGCCGTTCGTGGCGCGGCCGTTCCTCAACCTGGCGCTCCAGGGCTTCGCCGCGGTGAGCATTGGCGTCGTGGTGGGGTCGTTCGTCTCCACCCTGCTGCTCTTCTCCATCCCGGTGACGCTCATGGGCATGGCCTCACCGTTCGCGCTGCGCCTGGCAATCACCGACATCGAGCGAGCCGGCCGGACGAGCGGCCGGCTCTCCTCGCTCGCGACCATTGGCGCCATTGTCGGCACGTTCGGGGCGGCGCTCGTGCTCATTCCCGGTGTCGGCACGCAGCGGACGCTGCTCATCGCTGCCCTGCTGGTGGCACTGGTCTCGATCCCGCTGCTGACGCGCCCGGCGCTGGTCGCGAGCGTCGTGATCATCGGGCTGCTGATCGTTCCCCCAGGGCTGGTGAAGGAGACGCAGGGGACGATCGCCGAGCGCGAGACCACCTACGGGTTCGTGCAGATCGTCCAGGAGTCAGGTCGCATCGTCATGCGCTTCGATGACGGCATCGCAGACCAGTCCGTCTATCGAGCCGACACCGCGCTGACCGGCGGCGAGTGGGACATGCCACTCGTGGTCCCGCCGCTGCTCGCCCACGGCCTGCGTCGCGTCCTTGTCATCGGCAACGCCGGCGGGACCACGGCACGCGCGCTCGCCGCCGAGTACCCGGGCATCCACATCGACGCCGTCGAGCTCGACCCGGTCGTGACGCAACTGGCCCGCGAGTACATGGGGCTCGACTCCATCCCGAATCTGAACGTCATCACCGGCGACGGGCGCGAGTATCTCGAGACCACCGGCCGGCGCTACGACATGATCGTGGTCGATGCCTACCGCCAGGAGAACATTCCCTTCTATATGGCGACGCAGGAGTTCTTCTCGCTCATGCGCGCGCACCTCAACCCGGGCGGAGCGATCGCGCTCAACGTCGAGCGCGTCCCCGGCAACGACGACCTCGTCAACGCGATCAGTGGCACCGTCGCCACCGAGTTCCCACAGGTCTGGGTGTGGCCGGCACTCCACTTCAACGAGCTCGTGTTGGGACTCGACACGCCGATAACCCAGTCGTCGCTGATCACACGGCTCGAGAACCTGCCCGCCAACGTTCAGATCCTCGGACCGCTCGTCGCGTCAGAGGCGTACATCGTGAGACCTTCAACAGACCCGCTCACCGATGACCTTGCGCCAGTCGAGTGGCTGACGGATCGCGCCATCCTTGCCTATATCGCGTCGGGCGGAGTCCTCGACGAGCAACTGTTGCCGACCGCACCGTAAGCGTTCGGCGTCATCTCCGACCGCCCGGATGTGGCGCTCTCGCAACTAACAACACGCAAATGTTGCGTTCACGCATGCTCACAACTTCGACGCTTGCATGTCGATGACGTGTTTGATAGTCTTACGACGTTCGGTGGTTTTGCACCGTTCAGCAACGGAGCCGGCCTTGAGGGATGGGGGACTGCGGGCGCTCCCGGGCTCAGCGTGAGCTCGGGAGCGCTTTGCGAAATCGCCGAGCCACCCGGCGGCGTCTGCGCCATCCGCACGGAGCCCTGCGCGTCATAACCCACGCGGATGACACGCACGTCGTCACCGCAACGCCGGACAGTCATCGGGCGTCGCCGCGAATCGACAACGCGTCACTTGCATCGGACGCTTCTAACACGCTAGGCTATGACACGGCAGAAGCGTTCGGTAACAAAACAACGATCGGGGCGTTGTGCGCCGCGACGTGAGCCGACGCCAGAGAAGGGGTGCCGGCGTTAGCCGGTAGTAAGGGGGTCCAGGTGAGGAATCACTCGACAAACAGTCGCACGCATCGCACGCGTCGCGGTTTCACCAGAATGAGCGCGGTCGCGGTCGCGGTCATCGCTGGAGGTGCCGCCGGTTTCGTGACTGCGTTCGCGCATCACATCGTCTCCACATCGCCGGAGCCGACGGTTGGCGTCGTCGACACAACGCCGCTCGCTGACAGCGCGCTTGTCTACGCCGACAACACACGCCACATCGTCTTCTTCCTCTGGGCGCCCAACACCTGCGGGCTGGCCGGGGCGGCACCCGTGTTCACCGACAGCGAGCCGGTGACCACCGCGACGCTCACAAACAGCACGGTGGCGTCTGCGACCGTGGTCCCCCACCAGGTCGGAACGTATGAGTGGACGGCGGAGGTCGTCGTCAATGCGGGTGGCGCCATCGAGGACGGCCCAACCGCCTGCGGTGACGAGTCGGTCACCGTCAACAAGGACGGCTCGTCGATCTCCACAGACCAGTCGAGCGCCGGCGGTGCAATGGTCGGAGCCAGCCTCGTCGACACGGCCACCGTGTCCGGTGACCATCCGAGCGGCACTGTGACGTTCTCGATCTACGGTCCAAACGACGCCACCTGCGCGAACACGGCGCTGCAGTCGTGGGCGATCCAGCTCGGGTCGAACAGCAAGGCGTTGGTGCCCGCTCCCGGATATCCCACCACTCAGGTGGGCACCTATCAGTGGGTGGCGCATTACGGCGGTGACGCCAATAACGCCCCCGCGACGAGCGCGTGCGGCACCGAGGCCGTGACCATCACGAAGGGCACGCCGACGATCACCACAGACGCATCCGCCGGAGGCCCGATTGGCGTGCAGATCCATGACTCCGCCCAGGTCTCAGGTGGGGACAACCCGACGGGGACGGTGACGTTTTCGCTCTATTCGCCGAGCAACCCTGGATGTCTCACGAACCCGGGCTCGGGGCTCGGCTCACTGCAATCCTGGACAGTCACGCTCGGTCAGGACGGCTCAGCCGTCGTCCCCGTCCCGGGTTACACCACCATGCAGGTCGGCACCTATCAGTGGGTCGCCCACTACAGCGGTGACGCCAACAACGTGAGCGTTACGAGCGCATGCGGCACCGAGACTGTGACCGTCGGCAAGGCGTCGCCGAACATCACGACCAAAGCATCCGAGGGTGGCCCGGTCGGTACGCAGATCGACGACACCGCGAGGGTGACCGGCGGTGACGGCCCAACCGGAACCGTGACCTTCTATCTCTTCTCGCCTGACAACGCGACCTGCGCGAACGACTCCGGAGAGACATGGCTGCAGTCCTGGACAGTCGCACTGCACAGCGACGGCAAGGCGTCGGTCCCGGA
This sequence comes from Candidatus Dormiibacterota bacterium, assembly GCA_036521195.1. Classification (GTDB taxonomy): domain Bacteria; phylum Chloroflexota; class Dormibacteria; order Aeolococcales; family Aeolococcaceae; genus Palsa-851. The sequence goes on along the minus strand of DATDID010000049.1, from coordinate 6,798 downwards.
TCCTGGGTACGCGACCACGAAGACCGGCACCTACCAGTGGGTCGCCACCTACAGCGGCGACGCCAACAACAAGAGCGTCACCAGCGAGTGCGGCTCCGAGGCGGTGACCATCGGCAAGGACTCGCCGTCCATCGCGACCGTGGCATCGCAGGGCGGCCCGGTCGGTGTCCAGATTCACGACACCGCTCAGGTTTCGGGTGGCGACAACCCCACCGGAACCGTGACCTTCTTCCTCTTCGCGCCGAGCAACGCCACCTGTGCGAGCGCTGATGACGCACCCGGTTTCGTCCAGACGGTGACGGTCCCGCTCGGAGCTGATGGATCGGCGAGCGGTGCAGCAACACCCTTCACCACCGACACGGTGGGCACGTACCACTGGGTCGCGTCGTACAGCGGCGACGCGAATAACGGCGGAGCGACGAGCCGGTGCTCGGACGAAGCCGTCGTCGTGACCAAGGTTGGTACGACGATCTCGACCACGCCGACCGCCGGCGGTGTCACCGGAACCAAGATCAGCGACGTCGCGAAGGTGGAGGGCGGTACGTCGGCCACCGGCACCGTGACGTTCAACCTCTATGCACCAAGTGACCCGACATGCTCCGGCACGCCGATCTATACGAGCGCAGCTGCACTTGGCACCGGCGGCACCGCGAGCTCCGGCGTGTTCACGGCCACTGCCAACGCGGGCACGTACAACTGGATCGCCACGTACGGTGGTGATGCCAACAACGCTGGCGTGAGCGGCACATGCGGTCAGGAGCCCGTGGTCATCGTCGACGGTGGGGTCCAGGGCATTACGACAAGCGTCCCCGGTACCGGCTCCGCCGAGTCGATCCTGGAGATCGGGCTGGGCGGTGAGCTGGTGCTCCTCGGCATCGCGTTCGGCCTGGGTGCCGAGTTGCTCCGCGAGCGTCGCCGGGCGTAGGCGGGATTGCCCACGACACTCGAACATGGATCTCCCGTCGCCATCGCTGGCGGGAGATCCAGTCGGGTCGAGGCGGTCACACCACCCTGGCGTACTAAGGTTGCCGGTTCAAGGTAGACGACGTCGCGTTGTTGGCAGACGGAAATATTCATTCGGGGAGAACACACCATGCGAGGAAACATTGCACTTGCGATCGTGCTGGCGATCATCGGCGTGATCTGCCTGGTTTTCGCGATCATCTACTTCACGCTGAAGACCAACCTGCTCGCGTCCGGCCACCCGATCCGGCACACGGATCGAGGCGTGGTGCTGCTCATCGTGGCGGTGGTGTGCTTCGTGGCAGGCTATCTCGCCCGACCGAGGCGCGTCGCCTGAGATGTCCGTGAGCCGTCGCGTCGCTTCGGCAGTCGCGATCACGGTCATCGCGCTGGGGATGCTCATCAACCAACCCGCTCAGGCCTCGATGAGGCGCGCCGACGGGTCGTCCTCGAGCCCGTGCGGCACGAGCACAACGCCGCCAGTCACCTACCAGCATGTGATCTGGATCTGGATGGAGGACAACACGCTGTCGAAGGTCATCGGGAACTCGGCGGCGCCGTACATCACCAGCCTCGCGCACGAGTGCGGCTACGCCAAGGGTTGGCTTGACGACGTGATCAACGGCGCCTCCAACTATGTCCCGGGGGTCGCCGGCGCCAACTGCAACTCCGAGACGATCCACGCCGTAGCGCCAAAGGGTGATGTCTGCATCACGCAAGGCCTGAGCCCAGCCGCGAAATGCACCGCATCCTCGTGCAAGAACACGGTGGCAATCACGTCGATCTTCGAGCAGTTGCAGGACGTGCCCGGGGATTCTTGGAAAGCGTACGAGGAAAGCATGCCGTCCAACTGCTATACGTCCAACACAAGCTCCAAGACCGCTCCTTACTACGTGCGGCACAACCCGGTGCCGTACCTGAGTGACCTGCGCATCGCAGGCAGGCTCGACGGCAACACGTGCGCGACCAATGACGTCGCGGTCCCCACGACGAGCTGCAATGGCACGTCATGCACTATCAACCAGGCGTCAAACCCGTTCTACAACGACCTCACCAACAACACCCTGCCGTCGTTCAGCTTCGTGACCCCGAACGCGTGCAACAACATGCACAACAAGTGCACGCCGTACACGAATCGAGTCACCAACGGCGACCAGTGGCTGTCGACCTGGCTGCCGATCATCACCGGTTCTCCCGCATATCAGAGCGGCAACACCGCAGTGTTCATCATGTGGGATGAGGGCACGTTCAACAGCGCTATGCCAAATGTCGTGGTGGCGCCGACAGTGGTGCCGGGAACCGTCGTCTCGGCCTCCACAACAATGAACAACATCGCGGCGCTCCGTACCACGGAAGACATGCTCGGCCTCGGCCACATCGGCTGCGCCACCGGCATGCAGGGCGACGGCTCGTCATGCCCGGCTGGCTCCACCACAAATTTGCGCAACTCCTTCACCATCTGATCCACCATCTGACCGCATTGGGTCGTGACGTGGACACACACGACCCCGCCTGTCGTTTGTTACTCTCCCGCCACGCGAAAGCGGTTGATGCAGGGCCCCGTACGAAGGGGGACGGTCCGAGAGGCGAGGGTCCCGGATGTTGTGGAAAGCTGCCCGCATTGCGGTCGTGGTCGGCGCATGTGGCGTGCTCACGTCAGCGGTTGCTCTTCAGACCCTCCCCGCGGGAGTGCAGCATCGCACCGGTGATCTCGTCCCGGCATCAAGCGATCCGCAGCGGGCCGATGGTGGTCCGGGGGCGAGCGCCACACCACACCAGAGCGGCACGCCCGGCGCAGTGAGCCCGGGCCCGACCGCCGCGGGTGCCACCTCCAGCCTCGCGTCGAGCGGACCCCCGTCTCCAATGCCGAGCGCAACGCAGGCACCACCACCGATGCCGCTGCCGATCACCAGCGTGACCGCTTACGGGGCTGTCGGCGATGGCCGCACGGACAGCACCAACGCCATTGCGAAGGCGCTGTCGGTCGCCGAGGCCCGGGGCGGCACGTTGTACTTCCCGCCTGGGCACTACCGAGTCGGCGGATCGGGACTGGGATCCGGCATCGCGGTGCGCAATGGTCGTCCGCTCACCATCGCGGGGGCAGGGAGCGGCCTCGTCACGATCACCAACACCAACCCGACCGGCGGGCTGCTCAGTGTCCGGGTCGACCACACCATCGTCGAGGGCCTGACGCTTGACGCGCAGTCGGCGAATACGCGGCAGGCACTCGGAGTCACCGCGAACGACGTCACCGTCCAGTTCTGTCGCATCCTCGGCGGCAGGCAGTTCTTCGCCATCTATTTCGCCGGCCCGGCCGGTGCAACCACGACGGCCCCGGTCTACAACTCAGGCAACCGCCTGCTGAACGATTACGTCGACGACCTGGTGGACAACGACGGCATCTCGTGGTCGTTCCAGGAGTACAGCGTCATCGAGAATCTTGTCCACACCGGCTCCCGGCTCGCCCTCTACGTGGACCGGTATGTGACCGTTCAGAACGAGATCTACCGCCCGGGGCCACAGGTGGGCGGGACCGCCGGATTCTGGATCTCGGCACCGTCAGATCACATCACGATCAACAACTTCACCAGCTACGGAATGGGCGGCATCATCTCGGACAACGGCGTCGACGTCAGCACGAACATCACCATCACCAACGAACGGTTGATGGTCCCCGGCAACACCCTGCGCGTCGACGCCGCCAGAGGGCTGACGATCCGAGGGTGCAACTTCGGAACCGACGGCACCGTGCTGTTCACCGGGTCGATGGCGACCACGTCGGTGGTCATCGAGGACTGTGGCGCGCTGCCGATGATTCGTTTCCAGGGAAGCGCCGCCGTCAGCGCGACGTTCCTCGCTGACTCCTATCCGCTCGTCGCAAGTGCGGTCGAGCACCGCCAGACGTTCTACAACTTCAACTCCGGACATCCGGTGTTCGTTGTCAACGGCGGCGTGTGGGGAAACCGGGCTGGAGGCTTCTTCGGTGGTGCGGCCGCGACGTACACGGTGACCAACCTCGTGGGCTACTAGCCAGCCTCGGTCGAACAGACGCTTCGGCAGCCGGCCAGCATGCGACCGGCTGCCGAACCATTTTGCCTACGGGTGGAACCAGCCCTCGACGTCAACCACCGCGTTGATATTCCCGACGTCGTTGAAGAGGTCGAAATCGCCTGCCGGCGCGCTTGCGGACAGCGTGATCGCCGTCAAGTTCGCGAGCACCTGTCCGGGGGCCACGTTGATGTCGGAGACATTCGGCCGGCTCTCATCTGACGGATAGGCACTGATGAACGTGCCCGCCGTCCCGACAACAGCCGTGAGGTTCGCGATGACGGCTTCGGCATCAGACGGAATCCCGTCCTGACCGGCGGCCGCAACCGTGAGAACACCGGCGTTTCCCAGCTCGTGTCCTTCGCACGGAGTCCCAAGTCCGTTGCGTGTGTCGCAGATCCGTGTCGGCGCGGCGGCGGCGGTGAACTGCTCGCCCTGCGGGGCTGTCGGCCCGCCGAACCAGCCGTCGTCATCGATGACGAAGTTGGCCTTGCCCACCGCGTTGTAGATGCAGACGTTGACTGGGTTCGTATTAATCCCCAGGTCGACGAAGACGCGGTTCGCCTGCGCCTTGCCTGCGTTCACCCAGACAGTGGAGAACGGAGGCTGCCCCTTGTTTCCACCGTAGACGCAGCCGTTCGTGGTCCATGGCACCACGCTGAGGAAGGTGTTGACCGTACCGGCAATCGCGGTCAGGTTGATGATCGCGAACTCCTCGGTTCCGTCCGTCGGGATCGTCGGGCCGCAGCTGGGGGCACACCACGCCGGCTGTCCGGCGACGGTCACCTTGACAGCCGTGTTGGGGCCGATCGCGTGGGACTTTCCGTCATTGAGGCCGTTGCAGGCGTTGGTCGGTTCTCCGGGACGCGTGTCGCACACGCGAATCGGAGGGATCGGGTGGTACTCGCCCGACGTCACCGTTGCTGCTTGAGGCATGAAGTACCCCTCGACATCGCCGAGAACGTTCACCGTTCCCACGTTGTTGTAGATGTCGATGGCGCCCCCGCTGCTCAGCCCCGACGTCGCCAGGTTGGCGAGCACGACGCCAGCCGGGAAGTTGAGATTCGATGCAGTCGGACGGCTCACTCCCGCCGGATACACGGTGAGATAGCTGGATCTCGTGCCAAACACTGCGGTGACGTTGATCACCACGCCGCTTGCCCCGGCCGGCACTGAACTGCCGGTGACCTGGAGTGTCAGCACGGCGCCGGCGCCGAGTGGGTGGCTATTCCTCGTGTCGAGCAGTCTGACTGACGGACTGAGCGGCACATAGTTACTGCCCGTCGGCGTGGTTGGTGGCGGAACCACGGCTGGGGCCCGAACCGACGCAGCGGCCGGAGCTTGCTGTGATCCGAAGATTGCGATGGTCGCTAGGACACTGATAGCGGCCGTGGCGCCGCTTCCCCTTCTGAAACTCATGGCCGGGAATGCTACAGGAAAGATCGACAGTGCGTCAAATGCAGCAAAAGCTGCGAATGGTCGAGCTTCCCGAGTGGCGCTCGCATCGACGGCGAGTGCCCGTTATCGGCATAATTGACCCATGGGGAGCCTGAGAAGGAGGGGTTCGAACGTCTCGCCGTCCTCCAACGCGCGAGGATTCACGCCAATTGGCGAGGTCGAGTCGGATCCGTCCGGAGTACTGATCTCGGCGCGGTCCGCGGCGAGCGGCGCGCTTGTTGACGTCCGCGTCCTCGCGCCCGCGTTGAAGTCGGATCGGCCGTTCATGCGCCGCCTGGGCGGCATCATGGAGACGCTTCGCGAGCTTCGCCATACCAACCTCGTCTCGGTGATGCACTTCGACCGGCGTGCTGCTGCGGTCGTCTACGAGTCGGTGCCGGGAAGCACGCTGACCCAGTTGCTCGAAGGTCAGGGGCCACTCGAGCTCGCGCCGAGTCTCGTGCTGCTCGAGGACTGCATTTCCGGGCTCCAGGCGCTGCACAACACGGGCGTCGTGCACGGCAACCTCACCACTGACGCGGTGGTCATCGAAACCACGGGCGCGGTGCTCCTCCGCGACGCGGCGCTGTCACACTCGGGCCCCGCCGGCTTGCTCTCTGAGCAGCGACCATTTCTGGCCCCCGAGATCCTTCACGGAGCGGTGCCAACAGCCGCCACAGACCTGTACGCCGCCACCGCCGTCTTCGTCGAATCCATCGGCGGCCGCGCATCCAAGGCCGCCGTGCGGAAGGATCTGCGTCCTCTCCTCTCTGAGGGGATGGCGAAGGATCCGTCGAACCGGAGCGCTACGCTCGACGACTTTCGACGTGAGCTGGACGACTACGCCCGAGCCACCGTCGGCGAAAGCTGGCGCAGAGATGGTCGGGCGCTGCTGACCATTGCAGCATCCGCCGCGGCCACCCGTGCCATATCCGTCAGCGCGCAGTCAGGGCCATCCGACGACGCTGCCGACGAAGCCACCGCCACGGTCGCGCTCCTCCGCACTCCCGGCCCCCGGGACGCACGCGTCTGGGTTGGTCTGGGGGCAGTTGGCTTTGTGGTGCTGCTGGCCGTTCTCGTGCTGGTGCGCGGTCTCAATGGCCCCACGGGTTTGGCGTCCGGGTTCGGAGTCCTTCCGTATAACGGAATACCTGGAGGACTCGGTTCGCCAGCGCCTAGCCCTAGTGCGTCGGCTGCCGGGCCGGCACCGACTGCCGGCGCCTTGACGCCGGGAGCAAACGTCCCAGCGCCGATTGTTAATCCGGCCGCTACCGCCCTACCGCCAACGCCGAAGCCGAACCCGGCGCTGCTTTCGCAAACGCTCACCTGGACATCCACGCCGCCGTCCGG
>DATDID010000048.1:0-128853 GCA_036521195.1 Candidatus Dormiibacterota bacterium | reverse complement strand
CACACGGCGGTTGTCGTGCTCAGACACGGGCAAGCCGAGTTTGCCGAAGATGTTCGCAACGTGCTTCTCCACCGCTCCTGTACCGACGACAAGGGCATCAGCGATGGCAGCATTCGAGCGTCCCTCTGCCATCAGGGCGAGCACGTCTCGCTCGCGCCCTGTGAGCGATTGGTCAATAACCTCCCGCCGCCGGCTTGTCCCCAGGAGCTGTCGAACCACCTCGGGATCCAATGCGGTGCCGCCGTTTCCCACCCTGACCACCGCGTCAATGAAGTCGCGAACATCAGCAACCCGATCCTTGAGCAGATATCCGATGCCGGCCGAGCCACTCGAGAATAGCTGGGACGCGTAGTTCGTTTCGACATACTGGGAAAAGACAAGCACACCGACCTCCGGATGGCGGAGCCGCAGGGCGAGAGCTCCACGCAAGCCTTCGTCGGTATAGGTCGGCGGCATACGTATGTCGAGGATGGCAACATCGGGCTGCGTCGTCTCCACCGCCTCGACGATGTTGGTGGCATCGCTGACTGTCGCCACGGCAACGTGGCCGTGGTCGGCAAGGAGGCGTACAAGGCCATCACGGAGAATGAGCGAGTCTTCAGCCAGCAGCACCCGCATAATCCACCTCAGATGCGGAACGGGAGTTTGAGGGTAATCACCGTAGGCCCGCTGGAGGGACTGTCGATGGTAAGCGACCCATCGACGGCATCAAGCCGCGCAGCGAGTCCTTGCAGACCGGTACCACTGGCACTGTTGGCTCCACCGCGGCCGTCATCGGTGACGGTGACGAGCAGCTGACGGCCGCGCTCAGCGACATCAACAGCTACGTGTCTGGCGCCGCTGTGCTTGGCTGCGTTCGCCAGTAATTCAGCAACAGCGTAGTAGACGATGGTCTCAATGGCGTCACTCGGACGAGTGGCGAGCTCAGCACTTAATACGGCCGGAACAGCACTGCGCGCTGTAACGGTTGCCAGGGCGTTGGCAAGACCAAGATCAAGCGCTGGAGGATGGATACCTCTGACAATGCCACGCAACTCGGTCAGAGCTTCCTTGGCATGATGATGAGCGGTGGTCACCAGATCGAGTTCGGCGGAACGTTGCTCAATGCCAGGCTCGCTCTCCATGCGCTCCTTGAGATCCCCAAGGTTCATAGCTAATGCGACTAACTGAGCCTGGGTACCATCGTGCAGATCCCGCTCGATACGACGCATGGTCGCGGCGGAGCCCTCGGCGACAACGCTTCTCGCGGCCTCCAGCCGTTCGATGCGCAGAGAACCCGCCGTGGGCCCGAGCAGACCCCGCATCAGGACAAGGTCGAAGTGAACCATGCCTCGGATCGCCCATGGGATGGCCAGAAGGGTTAAAGCGCCGGCCAGACCGACAACCACCGTGAGTGGCCATGTGGCAATGAGAATCGCACCCAATCCCAGCGGGAGGCGGTGGGCCGGCTCCAACGCAGTCCCGATGATGGGGTAGAGCAGCGCGAGGACAGCGTTGGTGGAGAGCAGGGCGGTGACGTACAGAGTTCCGGCTGCAACTGGTAGTTTGAGGAGCAGATACAACCGGGCTCGCCACGCTCGGGAGTAGAGCAACCTCGCCTGCAGCCAACCCAGAAAGCCGGGGGGAGCATGTTGAGACCTTTCGACCGCAATCGGTTGACCGAGGATCTTCGCGGCCAGTGCGATGTACAGCCGACCGATGGCGATGGCGCCAATGCCACCCAACGCGATCAATGGTAGGCCGAGCAGCGTGACGATCAAGGCCAAGCCGGCTAGTGTCGAGAGCACGACGAAGACAAAACTGAGCGCCGCAGTAGGCAGCCCCACGAGTGCATAGAGCACCGCGTGCCACGTGCGAGCCGAGAGCGGCGCATGCACGATAGCGTGAAACCAACCACGCCACCAAAGCGTGCCGTCCGGGAGTCGCCGGAACCGACTGAAACCTTGAGTGAGGGCACCAGCGCGGCTCATCCTCACTTCCTCGTCCCAGTCATAGCTACCACGGTACCGCGTCACCGTCGTAAACACCCTCAGGCATCGTGATGCACGAGCACGGCGAGTCCGGTGACCAGCGTAAGGGTTGCGTAGAGGGTCATGACTCCGAACCCGGCCCACGGTGACAAGAAACCCGTTTGCGGGACAACAGCGGCCACGGAACTCTTCAGGATGAGTTCCGGAGCAAATCTGCCGACGCTATCGCCAAAGGGCGTGAGCGCGACCGGCAACACGAGCACCAAGGCGACGAATATGCCGATTCCGGCAGCGGTGTTCCGAACGATGGCACCGAGCCCGAGTCCGAAAAGGCCGATGAGCGGAAGGAACAACCCCGACAGGATTACTGCGCTGGCCACTCCCGGTTGGGCGAGAGTGGCGCGATGAGCGTTGTCCATCGCAGCCTGTCCGGCCAGGAATGTGACGAACGTGACGGTCTCACTGACGACGATCGCCATCGTGACATAGACCAACGCCTTTGCGGCAAGAACCAGCGGCCGATGCGGCACCGCGACCAGCGTGGAACGGATCGAGCCGCTGCTGTACTCGCTTGTGATCGTGAGCACACCGAGTATGCCCATCGCCAACTCTCCGAATGCGAGTCCCGCGAGGCTCTGGTTCGTGGGATCGAGCGGTGCACCCGTGGAGGAGGCAACCACACCTAGGGTCACCGTGAATAACGCGAACGTAGCCAAGGTCCATCTGTAGGAGCGCACCGACGCGAGCTTTATCCACTCCGATGCCATGACGCTCCGCAGGCCGGAGGAACGCGCCAGAGTGGATGCCGGCATAAACGCAGGGGTGGTCATCAACAGCTCCTCAGGTTCGACGAATCAGCTACTTGCTGCGGCGTTCCGCGGTAGTCGACGCTGTCGCGGGTCAACTCCATGAAGACATCCTCGAGCGACGCTGTTTGTGGAGTGAGCTCGTGCAGCGAGATGCACTTGGCGGTAGCCAGTTCCGCGATGGTGCCGGCCGTCGCGCCACTGACCATCAGCAATCCTCCATCTTCGCCTCGCACGACCGCTGCACCAATCGCCTCAAGAGCTGTCACTAATGGATCTGGATCTGATGCACGCACGCGAACCGTGCCCGGGCGTAGTGCGATAAACGTCGCCATCGACATTTCCGCCAGGAGGCGGCCGCGACCGATCACCACCAAGGCGTCCGCCGATACGGCCATATCACAGATGAGGTGACTTGAGATGAGGACGCAGCGCCCCTCCGACGCGAGCCCGCGCACTAGATCCCGGACCCAACGTATGCCCTCGGGGTCAAGGCCGTTGATCGGTTCGTCGAGGAGGAGGACTCCCGGGTCGCCAATGAGAGCGGCGGCGATACCAAGACGTTGGCTCATCCCGAGCGAGAAAGTCCCTACTCGTCGACTGGCGACATCCGCCAACCCCACCGTCTCCAAGACGGCATCCACTCTGCGAGTCGGAATGTCGTTGGAACGAGCCAGTGCCCCGAGATGAGCTCGGGCGCTACGACCGGGATGGCAAGCGCGGCCGTCGAGCATGACTCCGATCTGGCGCAGTGGCGACGCCAAATCGGCGTAGCGACGGCCGTTGACCAGCGCTCGGCCGACATTCGGCGCATCGAGCCCGACGATCACGCGTAGCGTCGTCGACTTCCCAGAGCCGTTGGGGCCAAGGAAGCCAGTAACTCGGCCGCCGTGCACGTCGAAGCTCAGATTATCGACGGCTACCTTCGAGCCGTAGCGTTTAGTCAAACTCGTCACATGGATCATGGGGCCTCCATCAGCTTCAGCGTCAAATACAACGCCAACGCTACGGCCGTGACCCTGAGTTTGAAATCCTGCTACCACCCGCCTTTGACTCGGGTGCTATCCCCCGCACGATGTCTTCGGAATATCAGCACCGGATTCACGGATCATTCATCACCACCGTCCATCCCTGCTCCTCCGGAGCCGCCGCATCGCGGCGGCGCTGCCGAGTCTCCCGTATTGGGAGCCACGGCGGCCAGCGTCATGCTCACCGACGTGCCCTCCGCGCTGAGGAATGAGGTGGCTTGTCTTGTCAACGCAACGCCGTGCCTGTTCGCACCCGCGGACGATGCCGACCCTGACGCCATCTATGAATTGGCCTTCGCCAACCCACAACCCACCCTTCGGCGCGTGGAGCACCTCAGGGCAGCATTCGTGTAAGCCAGACAACCGCGTCCCCGTCGTCGTTCGTTGTGACATGGTCGCGTTTGAACCCAAGGTTCTCGAGGACACGAAGCGACGGTGTGTTCGAACTGCCTACCGTCGACCAGAGTCGCGTCCGCCCAGTTGCGATCGCGGCGCCGAGGACCGCACGGGCCGCCTCGGTCGCATAGCCGCGCCCATGCGTACGCTGAAACAGCTCGTAGGCGATCTCGGGTTCATCGATAGACGAGCGACCGACAATCAGTCCACAATATCCGATGAGGTCGCCCTCTAGGTGTGCAACTGACGATGGCCGATTACACGTGGGCTTCGGTCTTTTGGCGCAGTCGCTCGTAGGGAGTTTGGCCGCCCAAACCTCCGTGCGGGCGGTCGAAATTGTAGAAGTCCTCCCACTCTTGGAGCTTCGTGGTGAACAGCCGCGCGTCGTCGAGCACCACGCCATCCAGGAGGCGGTAGAACTCGTCGGCGTCGATGCGATGTGATCGCTCCACCTTGCCGTTGAGCCGAGGCGTGGCCGGCTTGATGTACACGTGCTGGACACCGCGGTCGAGGACGTGCCAGTGGAAGGCCGACTGGAACTCCGCGCCGTTGTCGGTCTGGATCACCTCCACCCGGAAGGGCAGCTTCTCGAAGACGTAGTCGATGAACTGGATGGAGGTCTTCTGGTTGAGGTGGTCGTAGACGCGGAGGACACGAAGCCGAGTGCAGTCGTCGATCGCTGTGAACTGGTAGTGCTTTCGCTTGGTGCCGCCAATCGGCGCCACGAACTTCACGTCGACCTGGACCCGATGACCCGGCTGGGGCTTCTCGTAGCGCTTCCAGCGCTCCTTGTGGCGCTTGTAGCGCTGCGACGCCGGCAGACGGCTCATGTCGAGGCGCTTGAGGATCCGCCAGATCCCGGACGGGCTCACCTTGATCTCGTGATAGCGCTCGAGATACATCGCGATCTTGTGCGGCCCGAAGTGGTAGTTCTGGCGCAGGTAGATGATCTTGCCGACGACCTCCTCCCGAGTGGTTTTGGGGCTCACATGCGGCCGTGAAGAGCGATCTCGGAGGCCCTCAACCCCGAACTCCTCATAGCGCCGGAACCAGACGTAGTAGCACTGCCTGGTGATCCCGTAATAGCGGCACGTGAGGGCGACATTGCCGGTCACTTCCTGAACGTGGCGAATGATCGCCAGGCGTCGAGCTGCTCCCCTAGCCAGTTCTCTCTCGGTCACAGGTGCCTCCTCGTGGATTGGAGGCCCAAGTGTCAACAGTCTCCGTCAGTTTTATATCCGCGCCTCTGCCAACATGTATTGATGGGCATGTTTGTCGGCTGGGCTGTTCGAGGATGGTGGCTGCTCTTCATCGGTGTCAGCGTCGCGATCCTGTCAGCCTCCCTACCGTTACCGAATCGTCCGGTTCGCTTAGTGGTCCTGTCTTTTGGCCTGGCGATCATCCTCGTGCAATTGGTGATGCTCTACCGCGAAACGTCGCGAGCACGCGGGAGTCGGGATCTGAGGCGGTGACATGCGCCGTATACGAATTGTCGGGAGCGGCTGAAGACCTCACCACGGCCCTACAGCTGCGAGTGGCCCACCCTGACGCGAAGGACATGCCGAAAGAAGTGGACATCATGAATCAGCTCGCATGGATAAGCGAGTGTCGAATTCGCAGGAGTGGGGCCTGAATGAATGGGTTGCGGCTCTTTCGGCTGGGTGGCGACGTCTTGCTCGTGGTCATCCTCGACCTTGTTGCCGATCCGGACAAGCTACGAGGACTGGCGCCGGCCCGATGACGACGGCGGAGTCGGCAAACGCGGATATGGCGCTGGAGTGACGCAATTAGGCGTCGAGCACTCCGCGCACGTGCTCGATCAGATCCGCAGCTTTGAAAGGCTTGGCGAGGAAGTTGATGCCCTGGTCGATGACGCCCTGCGACGCGATCACTGATTCCGGGTAGCCGGACATGTAGAGCACGCGAATCTCCGGGCGCGCGTCAGACATCCACGCAGCCAGCTCGCGTCCCGTCAACCCCGGCATCACGACATCGGTGAGCAAGAGGTCGATCGTGCCCGGATGACGAGCGATCAGAGCGATCGCCGCAGCGCCACTCAATGCGACGAGCACGTTATATCCGTCCGCAGAGAGGATCCTGATTGCCACGTCACGAACCAGTTCCTCATCCTCGACAATGAGGACGGTTTCTCCGGTGCGGTGCTCCGGCACGATCCGCGGTTCCGCGTGCTGCGTGACAGTGGCCGCCGCCACGCTGGGCAGCAATATCGTGACCGTGGTTCCGATGCCGACCTCAGACTGAAGTTCGACCATCCCTCCGGTTTGGCTCACGATTCCATAGACAGTAGCCAAGCCGAGGCCGGTTCCTTTGTCCTTCGGCTTGGTGCTGAAGAATGGCTCGAACGCCCGGTCAAGCGTCTCATTGTCCATGCCCGCACCCGAGTCGGTGACGCGGAGCCGCACGTACGGCCCAGCCTCGACCACAGGATGCAAAGCCGCATACGCATCGTCCACCGTAAAGTTGCCGGTGGAGACGTGCACCGTGCCCCCGTTCGGCATCGCGTCGCGCGCGTTGACGGTCAGGTTGAGGAGAATCTGTTCGATCTGGCCACGATCAGCGCGCACTGCCGCAAGGTCGAGCGCACCGTCGGTGATCAGACGGACGTGTTCTCCGATTGTTCGGCGCAAAAGCGTCTCGACATCACGGACGATGGCGTTGATATCGAGCACCTCCGGGTTCCGCACCTCTCGTCGGGCGAACGCGAGCAACTGATGTGTGAGCGCCGCTGCCCGTTCCGCAGCAGAACCAATCTGTCCGACATCGCTCAAGACTCCAGTGAGTCGATCACTTCCGCCGATGCCACGGGCGCCGATCTCGGCCGTGATCTCCTCAGAGACAAAGGCGACGTAGTTCAGGATTGCCGCCAGCAGGTTATTGAAGTCGTGCGCAACACCACCGGCCAGTTGGCCGAGACTCTCCAAGCGATGCGTCTGGTGAAGTCGCGACTCGAGAAGGTCCCGAGCGCCTTGCGCGTCCGCACGATCCTGTTCGCGCTGGACTGCGGGTCGATCCGAGGCGTCGCGAATTGACGCTGAGACGAGAGATCCTTCGGCGGTATCGACAGCCGAGAGGGATATCTCCGCTGGGAACTCTGAGCCGTCCTTTCGGCGGCCCTCGAGGGGAGTCCTTGTCGCCAGTTGCACATTCGCCTGGTCGCCCTTTCGTCGTGAGCGGCGCGGCAGCGCTTCCACCGATGACTGCTGAACGAGCAGACCGACCGGCTGGTCGATCAGTTCGCGACGCTTGTATCCGAACAGTGTCTCGGCCTCTGGATTGACCAGTGCGATGAGGCCATCGTGATCGACAGCGATCGCCGCATCCTTGGCCACCTCGCGGAGTCCGCGGAACTGCACAGATTCTTGAATGCGCTCGGTGACATCCCGCACGGATCCCATTGCGAGGGAGCGGCGTCCGTGCCTGATCCTTGTGACAGAGACCTCGGCACTGAATTCGGTACCGTCCTTGCGATGTGCAGCGAGCTGGAGCGTCCGCACCGGTGAGCCGCCCGTAGGTTGAGCACTGGACCGGACCTTGGGTGTTTCAGGATCGCACGCAAAGTCCGTCAACACGAGATCCACCGGCTTGCCGACCAGGCCATTCGTCTCATAGCCAAAGAGGGACGCCGCATGACGATTGACAAAGGTGATCACGGCTTTGCCATCAACGACGACGATGGCATCTGGAAACGCTTCAGCGAAAGCTGCGAACTCGGAGGCTCGAGTGGCTTGCGCGGCCGTCATGGCGCCGTCGTGACCAGGCCCTCGCGCATGGCGATGACCACTGCCTCGAGCTTGGAGTGTGCGCCCAACTTCTCGATCACACGCTGTGTGTGATTCCGCGCGGTGTTCGTACTGATGGACATCGCATTCGCGATGTCAGCCAACGAGAGGCCGCGTTCGAGGTGGCCGAGCAACTCACGCTCTCGTCGAGTCATGTCATCTCCGACACGATGCTCCGTCCGACGCAGGTCCGAAAGCACGCGCGGGAGCAGTTCGATGGGGATGACCGCCTCGCCGTTGTGCACGCGCCGGATCGCCATCGCGACGTCATCCACTGACGCAGTTCTCGCGACCACTCCGGAGCAGCCGGCCGCGATGCAACGCAGCGCGTTCCCGGACGCCTCCATGTCGATGCGGACAATCACCTTGGTCTCAGGAAGTTCGGCGATCACCATTTCGGTGAGGCTCGCGGCGTCACCGCCGGGCAGCCGGTAGTCGGTCAGCAGCACGTCTGGGCGAAGGTTTCGGACAGCATCCATGACTTCAAGCCACGTCTGTCCGCTGCCGATCACGCGCATCTCGCCCTTTCGATTCATCAAGCGCAGCAGCCCCTCAACCAGCACGGGTTCGTCGCCGGCGATGACGATGCGCGTCACACGCGCAACTTCCGGATCAGGAAGCGCTCTGGTGAGATCCAGTACGTCGTCAAGACGGTCAAGAAAGAGATCGAGCAACTTTGGATCGAAGAGACCGCCGCGATCGCGGACCATGACGTCGATCGCTGTCTCGAGCGGGAGTGCAGCCCGATACACCCGGTCGCGTGTGAGCGCGTCAAAGACATCTGCAACCGTGGTGATACGCGCCTCCAGCGGTATGTCGTCACCACGCTTGCGGTTGGGATACCCGTTGCCGTCCCAGCGTTCGTGATGGTTGAGCGCCACCGACGCGGCGAGAATGAGCATCGGGCTCGCGGAGCCGCTGAGCAGTGCGTGGCCCAACTCGCAGTGCCGCTCGATGATGGTTCGCTCCTCCGGAGTGAGCCGTCCTGCCTTGAGCAGCACCCAATCGGGGATGCCGATCTTCCCGACGTCGTGCAATGCGGCAGCGAGGCGCAGCGCGGGCGCAGGATCGACCGCAAAGCCGCACCAGCCGGCGAGCGCCGCGGCAGTCACGCTGACCCGCTCGATGTGGCGGCCAGTGTCATCGTCACGCAGGCTGACCGCGGAGCAGAGATGCTGCACCAGTCGTTCATCGCCGAGGGAGGATCCCGAGGTGACTGTCTCCAGGCTTGATCGCAGCTCGCCGATCCGAGTGGCGCTCTCGATGACCTTGCGCTCGAGTTCCCGGACTTGGTTGGCGACCGTCCGTTCGAGATTGCGCCGACGTGAGGCGCTGTTCACCTGCATGAGGAGCTCGTTGGGCGTGAACGGCTTGACCAGGTACCCCGAAGCTCCACGCTCGAAGGAGTCGCTCGCCATGTCGACGTCGTCGGATCCAGTGACAACGACGACGGCTGTCTCGAGATTGCGTACCCAGCCCTCATCGAGGAGCGCCGATCCTGGTTCTCCCCCGAGCTCGAGATCGACGAGCATAACGCTGGGATGGTCGTCCCTCCAGGCCACACGCGCCTCCTCGGCTGTAGCAGCTTGGATGACCCGGTAGTGCGCGCGCTTCAGGATTCGCTCGGCCGCATCGCGCGTCTGAAAATCGTCGTCGACGATCAGGATCGTTTCCCGGGAGTGGCCGGAGATGGATCCGGTGTCTCCGTTACCGGCGGTACGAGCTCTCGCGGTTCGCGAAGTGCTCTCAGATCGGATCGCTTGCGCCATGTCAGCGCGCCGTCCCGGGGCCGAGAGAGCGCCGGCTTGCCTGATGCCGCAAGTCAAGCACGCGCCGGCGGTTCCATATGGCGAGCGCCACGATGAGAATCAGTACCCCAACCGGCCCCACGACCATCCAGGAGTATCCACCCGACGTGAGCTGCACCATGAGAACCTGCGACGTCAGCGTCCGGACCGGAACACCATTGGCAAGAATCGTCACCGACGCCTGCGCGTGGTACGAGGCCCCCAGCGACCCGAGCTCGATCCACAGCGCGGCGAGCGGCACGTCGCCACTCGGCACCACGTAGGCGTTGATCGGGGTCAGCCGTAGGTTGTCGACCGTCCGGCCGTCGGCGTCCTCGATCGTCACTGACCCCACGTACGTCAGCAGCACATTGCCGGTATTGGAGAGCGTGACGCCAAAGTTGTATTTGCCCGAACCTGCTCCGGACCCGAGCAGCGCGGTGAGCGTGGCCGAAGCTCGCACTGTTCCCGCCACGGTCACGACAGCGATCAGTGCCGCCCGCGCCTCGATTGGAGTCCCCTGTGCTGTGATACCAATATCGGCCGACGCTACCACCGCACCCACATGCTGACCCACTGATGCAGTTATTGGCACAGTGATGGTGAACGTATCGGTGACCTGACCGTGTGCGGCGATGGTGACCGTTGGCTGAGACACGAGGATCCAGGCACCCACCGCGCGCTTTGTCGTGGCCGGCTGGGCCGGCGTCGTCCCGCCACCGATGGCCGTGATCAGGTCGGCACTGTAAACATGGAAACTCAGCGCGGTAGCAGACAAGTTCTCGACGACAATGGCGTCAGAGATCCGCTGGCCCCGGACAAGCGCAAAGTTGAAGTGACCACCAGGAAGAGTCGTCCGTCCTTCCTGCACCGGATGGACACCGAAGAGGGCACTCGGAGTCGGCAGTGGCGTTTGCGTGGCAGCATCGACGAGCTGCATCGTGCCCGGGACGACGAGGGCCATCAACGCCAGGCCGCACGCACCTAGCACCGCGCGAGCACGTGGCGCGTGGACGACCACGAAGGACTGCATCTTCAACTCTCCCTTCCTGGAAACGAGTTCGGGCCACAGCCTAACGCGGCCGCCCGACCCACACTGTCACGAATGAGTACGAAGCAGGAGAGGTTGTCGACGGAACGGCTCAGGCTGCGAATCGCGCTCGGGAGCCGGGGCCGGAGACGACCGTGTGGGTGGAGAAACCCCACTCGGTCGCTCGGCCTGGTTGGGAAGGGTTGCTAACCGGTCACGGTGTACTGGATCGTTGCCGAAAACGATGTACCAGGCGTGGTGCCTGCAGGTACCGCGATGGCGATCTGGTTGTTCACCAACGTCCACGTGCCTTCACTGGTCGCCGAAGCGGTGGCAAGTGTGATCGGCGTCGAATATGTGCCGAAATCAGTAGTGGGAGCCCCTGTGAGCACGTACGGGCTCCCGACTGGTACGACTGCCGGCGCTCCGGTGTTGTTGGCGTTGGCAACGGGGGTTGGATCGACGGTGATCGTGAAATCGGCCCAGGGGATGTACAGACCGGCGCCTGCAGCGTGCCATAGGTTCGTCGCCGCGAGGGTCACACTCGAGACAACGGAGTCGTTCATCGTGTCAGTCCAGCTCAGGCTGCCCAGGTTGGTGGCCGGCGTCGAGCTGCCCGCGACCAGGGTCGGCAACGCAAGGCTCGCCGGTGCGGAGATACTCAACACTCCGCCGGATGTCGAACCTGTCACGACCTGCGTTCCACTTGCAGCTAACCCGGAGATGGATCCGAGAGCGAGCGTCGCACCAACCGCGACGATGCCGGTAGCCAGACGCATCGAACGCCGGCTGGCATTCCGAATCGAGGACTCTCCGAACATGGCTGGTGTCTCCTTCCAAATGTCTGCTTGTATCGAGTGATCGGGATTCATCTTCCATCCGTGCCCGAAAAGCCGCTAGACATGAATGCACTGATCGGCGCTGATACATTCGTGCCAGTCGTCGACGATGCAGTTGCGTGGCCGAGCACCTGCGACGGATGGTGGCTCTCCTCCTGGCGCTGATCAAATCGGCGGAGAAGCCTCGGCCTGTGCTGTGAGATCGCGACGTTCTCCGGTCAGTTCCGTTGCATCGAAGCGGGTGCACGCGTGTGCCGTGTATCAGAGAGGCATCAATGGTCTCTTGGGTACGGTAGCGGACCGTCACGCGTGGGAGAAGAGAGGACGGTGTCGGTTGGAAGGGTTTCACCTCCATGAGGTCACAGCGTCATGTCCAGCGACCGTACAATGCCACGCGTTCTCGACGTTTCTGACGTCAAGCGCATGGAGAACGGCGCGCACGACCACCAATGCGGCGGTGCCAACCCACGCGACCGCGTCATGACGCTGGTGTCATCCACCAATGCCACCGCAGCAAGCCTCGCGACGCGTGATGCGTTGCTCGTCAGAGTCCTCACGCTCCTCAACGAATCAACCGACATGCACGCGACTCTCCAGCAGATCTTGGATCTGATTCAAGCGGCGCTGACTAGTCGGATGGGGGAGGTCTGGCTGGGCAACGGTGAGACACGGGACGTGGAACTGGAGTGCTCGTCAACCGCGCTCGACTCTGCGGCTGCGGCGTTCGGAGCTGCGGGCCGAACCCTTGGCATCGGACCAGGTCCGATCGTGGTAGGACGCGCCATGAAGAGTGGGCGCGGTTCAATGGCGCCACCGTCCACGAGCGGCGAACCCTCTGAGCGCGGCGCAGAGATCGTTGCAGCGGGAGTTCGCTGCATCGCGACCTTCCCGATTCGAGGAGCGGACGGCGTCCTCGGAGTGCTGGTGGCTTTCCAGGCGTCAACGGATCGCCCGACGAAGGGGTTGCTCAACGCCGTGCAAGCAGCGTGTCGCCAGATGGGCCTCTTCATCGACCGCCGCCGCGCCGAGGTCGCGTTGCACGCGTCGGCTATGGAACTCTCGGCGCTGGCCTCAACCGACTCGCTGACCGGCCTCAAGAATCGGCGAGAGTTTGACCGTGCACTGCGCACGATCCCGCGCCAGCCGTTTGCCATCCTGTCGCTGGATGTGGATGGCCTGAAGACGATCAATGACACCGAGGGCCATGCTGCAGGCGATGCCATGCTCCGTCTTGTTGGACATACGCTCGGACTCCTGGTCCGAGGATGGGACGTGATGGCGCGCGTCGGTGGGGATGAATTCGCCGCACTCCTGCCCGAAGTCGGCGTTCCCGGCGCTGAGGTCGTCGCAGAGCGCATGCGAGCGGCAATGCACGCCCTGCTCCTCCCGAGCGGCCCAGCGCGTATCACGGTGGGCTGGAGCGCCGCGCCGGCTGGCGCCGATCCGGTTTCGGTGTGGCAGAAGGCCGACGAGTCTCTGTATAGAGCCAAGAAGGGCGGCGGTGATCGGGTGGTCGGGCTTGCGTACCAGACAGGCGAGTCTGGCGACATCGCCGAGCGATCCTACACAGACGTCATCACACACGTGCTGAATGGCGGTCCGCTCACGACGATGTTTCAGCCGATTGTGAATCTCACAGACGGAACGGTCCTGGGTTATGAAGCACTCGCGCGACCCGAGGGACTCGCCGCGATGGACTCTGTCGAGGCGATCTTCGAAGCCGCACGATCCAGCGGCCACATACAGGAGCTCGATCGCATCTGCCGACGCAGAGCCCTCGAGGATGCCAGAGACCTCCCGGCAGAAGCCATCCTCTTTCTCAACATCAGTGCATCGACGCTGATGAACCCCATCAACGGGGTGAGCGATCTGCTCGATCTTTTGCGGGCGACGAAGCGAACACCGCAGATGATCGTCCTGGACGTCACGGAGCACGAGCGGATCCGCGACTACGAGCTGCTGCATCACATCCTCGCTGCGTATCGATCCGAAGGGCTCCGTTTTGCACTCGACGATGTCGGCGAGGGACACTCGACGCTCAAGCTCCTGGCTGCATCTGCGAGCGAGTACCTCAAGCTCGGAAGGAGCTTGACCATGACTTCGGCGAAACCTGCCTCCAGGGCGGTCATCGACGCCACGATGACGTTCGCGCGAATCAGCGGAGCAACCGTCATCGCCGAGGGCGTCGAAAACGAGTACGCCGCCGACATGATGAAGAGCGCAGGCATCCCGCTGGGACAGGGCTTCGGGTTGGGCAAGCCCACCCTGGCAGCTGACATCGAGGATGTGGGTGCCGCGCTACTCGACCGGGCTGCGTTGAGCGGCCTACGACCCCGCTCCGCCTATCTCTTCGACGGGTCCTCTCGGTGATCAGATGATTTTCGCGCTTGAGAACGTGAACATCGGGATGCGCCGAACTCCATAGGTCACCCGTGCCTCGGACGTCTGACGATTCATTCGCGCCCGACGTGGATGTCACTGATCGCGTGGGTCACTGGCGAGGCATCGAGGACTGGTCGGACCACGAGTGCGACGCCATCGAGGTCGGCGTCCGGGCGCGCATCGTTATGTCGTCGCAAGCGCAAAGATCACGGAACGCGCTCCGAGAGCCATCGCTGGGTGAGCGCCACCTCGCGGAGTCAACGCGCCGATCTGGAAGACGGCGAGGAGTCGCATACCGGAAGGGAAGGTCTGCGTGCGCGCTGTTTGCACATTCGGGCGGCAATTGCTCTGGCAATGCGGGTTGTTCGGACCAGCGCAGTAGGTGAGGCAGGAATGATTGTTATTGCCGAAGCAGTGGGATGTACATACCGAATTGTTGTTGCCCTCGCAGTACGTCGTGCAGAGTGAGAGGTTGTTGTTGTTGCAGTGACTCGTGCAACTGGGCGAGGTGTTGAGGCAGGATGCGCAACTCCAGGGATCTGGTGTCGGACTTGGTGAGGGCGTCGGTGGGGGAGTCGCCGTAGGCGTCGGCGCTGGAGTCGACGTCGGCTGCGTGGTCGCTGTCGGCGACGCACCACCGGAGACGCCGCCCCCACCCTGGGCCGTCGGTGTGGCCAAGCCAGACGGCTCCGGGGTTGGGCTCGACGACCCGGGCGTTGTTGATTGAGTGGGAGTGCCGCTCGCCCCGGCCGAAGGATGTGCGGTCGCCGTCGTGCTCGGAGTTGTTGATCCCACGGAGGTCAACAATCCTGTGGGGCTCGGTGAGGGTGTCGGGCCGCCCACACCGCTGACTGCGATGACAATTGCTGGGCCGACGGTCAACGCCCCCGCCCCGATCCAGGAGCCGATGTTGCCGAGCTCACCCCAAAGGCGCCCGAGTGCGGGTATCTGACCGATCCATGCGCCGAAGCCGATCGTCCGCCAGAGACGACCGACTGAGATGTTGAGGAACGCGCGCACGATCGCGGGATCGAGCTGCGTGCCGGCCACCTTGGTCAGCTCCTGGCGAGCCGCCTCGACACTCATCGATCGCTTGTATGGCCGTGGAGCGGTCATGACTTCATAGGTGTCGGCAACCGCCACGATCCTGGCCGCCAGCGAGATCTCGTGGGCCTTGAGTCGGTGTGGGTAGCCGGTGCCGTCGTAACGCTCGTGGTGCTCCACAACCGCCCTCCCCCAGTCGCCGAGCCAGGGGAGCAGCGGAGCCACAAGGCGAGCTCCTTCCTCGGGATGACGGTGCAGCACCTTCCACTCTTCTTCATCAGGTGCGCCAGGCTTGTTGAGCAGCGTCTTCGGCACCTCCAGCTTGCCGACGTCGTGGAGGAGGGCAGCCCAGCGCAATCGGGCCTGGGACGGCTCGTCGATCTTGAGCTCGTCGGCGATGAGATCGGCGAACACCCGGACGCGCTCCGAGTGCCCGCGGGTGCCCTTGTCGTGGACGCTGAGCGCCAGCACGAGCTCGATGACCGATTGCATCCCCTGGGCATCGTCTTGGTGGCCGGCAGCGCGCGCCTTGGTGAGCTGCTCCTGGAGCTGACGTGGAGTCCCGGTCTTGCGGGCCACGGCGAATCGAGCCGGGGCCTTGTCAGGGAAGAGGAGCGAGATGTTGAGGAGCGCGGCAAGGGGCAGGAACCGTCGGGCTGCCCGCTCGAAGATCACCAGCGTCAGGAGCGATCCGCAAGCGACGACAGCGACCCAGAGCACCGCTGTGAGAGCCCCGCTGGCTCGTGGGAGCACCTTGCTGAGTATCGTCGCGATGAGCAGAGAACCCGCGATCGGCCCGATGAAGATGGCGAAGCGCAGGGAGCGGCTCAGTCCAGCTCGTCGGTGCCACTGGTTGTCGGAATGGCCGCCGCCAAATCTGCGCCGCCTGAACTGCAACGTGCCCCCCTCTGGCTGGACCGACTTGGCGTCAACGATCCTCAAGCATGGGAGCAGCCCGTCAACGAGCCTTCATACGGTGCGTGACGAGTGCGTGAAAGAGAAGAGAGATTCGTCCATCGCCCCTGCTGGTCGCGACCAGCAAGACTCGGCGCGAGCCGACACACTGCGTTTCGCGCTGACGCTTACGCCAGAGCCGCTCGCTCACGGAGGTGAGGTTTCACCTCTCGCGCGAAGAAGCGAAGAAATCCCGCTTGATCCTTGCCGATCTGGTTGATATAGAGCTCGTCAAACCCGGCGTCGAGGTACTTCTTGATCGCCTCGACATGAGTATCTGGGTCCGGGCCGCATGCAATTGACTCACCGATCATGTCTTCGGTCACCAGTTCCGCGGCTTGAGTGAAGTGCCGAGGGATCGGGAGTTCCTGCGCGAGCTGGCCTGGCAGGGCTTCGGTTCGCCAGAGCCGATGTGCGGTTCGCACCGCCTCGTCTCGGGTCTTCGCCCAACAGACTTTCAGTGCCGCAATGGCCGGCCCGCGCCCGCCCATCTCGCGGTAGCGCTTGACCGCACCGGCGTCGGGCTTGGTGGTGACGAAACCGTCTCCAATGCGGGCGGCAAGCTCGGTAGCCTTGGCTCCAAATGCAGACACAAGCACAGGCGGCGGTTCTTCGGGCAGCGTGTACAGCTGGGCGTTTTCCACCGTGTAGTGCTCGGTGTGCTCAGTGACGATCCCGCCGCCCCAGAGCCGGCGCATGATCCCCACGCCCTCCTCGAGCATCTGTAGGCGCACGCGGACCGGTGGCCAACCGTTGCCGAGGATGTGTTCATTCAGGTTCTCACCACTGCCAACGCCCAGGCGAAAGCGGCCCGGCATCATGGCTGCGCACGTCGCGGCGGCCTGCGCGACTATGGCGGGATGGATGCGCACGGTCGGGCACGTGACGCCAGTGGTGACGCGGAGATCCGTCGTCGCTGCCAGAGCGCCGATGACGGTCCAGACGAAGGGACTCTGGCCTTGCTCGTCCAACCACGGGTGATAGTGATCGGAGATCAGCGCCGACCGAAATCCAGCGGACTCCGCCGCCTGTGCAAAGGCAACAAGATCATTTGGTCCGTGTTCCTCGCTGGAGAGGAAGAATCCAAATTCCACGCCGGCTTCAGTCCTGCTCGCGCTTGATCTTGTTGGCCTGCTTGGCAAGGGCGGTGCGTTGCGCCTGCGTCCCTCCAGGGGATTCGTGGACATGGCGTCCGGGGGTAGCTATCGCGTTGACGCCGTCGCCTCTGCCTTGGACAACCGCTCGCCCATCACTCGTCGTTCGTCTTCGTCACGCTCGTCGAGCACGCTGGGAAACTCGTCGTTTTCTTCGTGCTCAGCATGGTCGACAACCGCTTGCTTGAATTCCGTGAACATCCGGTCAAAATCCGCACTGTTGACATCCAACTTCTTGAGCTCAGCGATGACCTGACTCGCCTTCCGCTCTTCCTGAAGTCGTGCCTGAACGACATCATCGCCGGCGGTTTCGCGGCTGACCGGACGAAGCACCGCCTGTTCCGCGGTCTCATGCGCGATGAGAAATTCGGTCAACGTGTCAAAGGCTTCCTGTCGTCCTGCACCACTTGCCTTTTCGACGCCCGCAAAGAGATCCTGGATATGCGCATGTTGTTCGTACAAGATGCGGATGACGTCCCCCTTCGGCAGGGTTGCGGCCTTCTCGCGATCCTCTTTTGCACCCGCCATGGTCATGCCTCCGCTGTGTTGCTGACTGTCATTATTCATGATAGTGCATGTACCAACTTCGGGAGCGGGGCAGGCTCAGCTATTGGCCGGCCGCGGAGAGCGTGAGATCAGACGCAGCGATTGGGGAGGTTCACTCTGGTGGTCGTTCCCGATTCGACATCCACCATGGCCCACGTCGAGATCGTTCCGGGCGTCGCGTAATGTCCAACCAGGACATACGCACCGGCCGGAAGGCTGAAGTGGAACAACGCCCCGGCGCTTACGGGCTCACTCGTCACAACCGTCGTCGGCATCTGGCCTGTGTGACTGACAACGCCGCGAAGCACCACGATGGTCCCGGCAGCAAACGGCAGCGGCGGCGAGAAGTAGATACCCGAGCATGCTTCGAGTCCGCCCTCGACGACGCCAGGAGCCCGAGTGTCTTGTGTGACTCTGACAGGCGGTGTCGAAGCGCAGCCGGCCGCGCCGAGGCCGATCGTGATGGCGGCGATCGCACCCAAGCTGCGCCGAGCCTGAACCATCCCAACCATCGTTCGATAATAAGCCGTCATCCGACCCTTCTCATCTGCAACATCCGGGCACGAGCGGGTGAGCCGGTACACGGCGTTTGCAGTGTCCCTTTGCGACCGGCGGCGTGATGACACCGGCGCCTTGATGCAGCAGCTCACCCCGAGCCGACTGCTCAGCTGCCGAGCACGTTCTCCGGCAGAAGCGACGACGGGTCGGTCGCCTCCGGTCGGTCGCGTCGCGTCGTTCGGGTGGCGTGGAGGATGCCGATCGCCATCGCTGCGGCCACGCCGAGGATCCCCGCGATCGCATAGATCGCCCTCGGGCTCAGCACGACGGCGACTGCACCGCCGATGAGCAGCGAAGCGCCTTGGGCGCCGCCGATTGCTGCATTGGCAGCGGCCGACACGCGTCCTCGTGCGGAGTCCGGCGTGCGTCGAACGAGCAGTGTCGAGTAGCACACCCCCGCGTATCCGTTCCCAAGGCCGCCGACGATCGACAACGGTACGAGCAGCCAAACGACTGAGACCACCGCGAAGGGGGCGAGTGCGGCGCATGCGACTCCTGCGCCGGCGATCGTCGCCCATGTCTGCGCAGGCTCGGTCCTGAGCCGTCCAGCCGCGAGCGACCCGGCGACCATCCCGGCCATCCAGGCGGCCATCGCGGTCCCGTACCAGACGCCTCCCGCGTGGAGCGTGCCCCGGATCAGGAAGACGAGCACCACGTCGACCATCCCGACCAGCAGCACCACGAGCCCGAGGCCGACCGTGAGCGGCGCCAACACCTGATCGCCGCGCAGGATTTCGAAGCCGCCCTTGGGTCGGCCCGAGTCGGCGTCCGCTGCGAGTCCGGCCGGCCGGCGCCGCGTGCGGACCAGTGCTGCGGCCGCGGTCAGCGCCGCGAAGGTGACCGCGTCGATGGCCAGGGGCAGTCCGGTTCCGAACGCGCCCGCGAGCAGGCCGCCGACCGCGGGTGCGCCGACCAGCACCAGGGCATTCAGTGACTGCTGGGCGGAGACGGCCGACGCGACGTGCTCGTCGCCGACGATCCGCGGGACGAGCGCCGACCAGGTGGCGGACGACACCGAGGCAGCTGCGCCGAGCACGGCGACCAGCAGCACGATCGCGACGACCGAGTGCACGAGGATGAGCGGCACCGTGGACGCCACCTCGATGATGCCGGCCGCCACGAGCAGACGTCGGGAATCGTGGGTATCGACGATCCGGCCCACCGGACGCGAGAGGAAGAGGAGCGGGATGACGCCGGCCGCCAGCAGCAGACCGACCTCGTACGGGTGGGCGCCGTCGGCCTGCAGGCGGAGGGTCAGGGCGACCAGCGCCACCTCGTCGCCGAAGGTCGAGATCATCCGCCCGCCGAGGGCGATCACCAGGTCGCGTCGTCCGGAAGATATGTTAAGCATATGTTGAACAGTATTCGTTGAATAACTCGCTTGTCAAGGAGTACGCTTGACCTCGATGCCAGAGGACCGTGAAGCGTCGATCGCGCGGGGGGAGGATGCCCCGCTACGGGTCGACAACCCTCGCGGCATCCGTGCCTGGGCGCACCCGGCCCGGTTGGCCATCCTCGATGCGTTGTCGACGGGGGATGAGCTCACCGCCACCGAGTGCGCACAGGTGACCGGTCTCAGCGCGAGCGCGACGGCGTACCACATGAAATTCCTGGAGCGGTACAGGCTGATCGAGCCCGCTTCTCAGCGACCCGACCACAGGGAGCGCGCGTGGCGATTGACCGAACGGCGGATCACAGTCGATCTGGACGCCTCGACGCCGGCCGCCGCATCGGCAACGGCCGCGGTGACGGGCGCCTACTTCGACTCGACCCGCGCCGTGGGCATGGAGTTCATCGAAGCAGGGCACGCCGAGCCCGAGGACTGGCGGGATGCCGCTGCCATGAACACCGCCGACCTGTGGATGACGGTGGAGGAGATGCGGCGGGTGGAGCACGAGTTGGGAGCGGTGCTCGAGCCATATCGAGGCCGGACATTGCGTGGGCGCCCGCAGGGCAGTCGCCGCGTCCGGGTGATGAACGTCGTCGTTCCGCACCGTCGCACCCCTCCGGACTCGGCTTCCGGAGGGGTGGATCGACTTCGCTAGCGGTGGCTACGTGGTGCCGAGCGCTACGGAGAAGATGTGCATCGCCGTGGCCCCGTTGCTGATGGTGTTGCTGATGTCGGGGAAGGTGACGGAGGCAACCGTCTTGGCCGAGTCGACCGGCACGGTGGTCGCGTACACCCACATGTTGATCGTCTGGCTGCCGTCGAATGAATTGCGATAGGTCATTGCGGCCACTGACGAATCGCCGCTACCGGGGCCTTGGGCCCAATCGTTCAACGTCAGCGTTGCGGTGGAGGTCGTGCCGTCCGTGTAGTGGATGACCACCGTTCCGGCGCAGGTGCCATTGGTCGACGAGCCGAGGATCCCCAAGGTGTTACCGGTACCGCTCAACAGCATCGTCTGACCCTCAGCCAGGATGTTGTCGTTGGTGCAGGGCTGCAGATCCGCCCATTTGAAGGAGAGCCCATCTGCCGTGACGCTTGAGCCAGGAGCCAGCCCGGCCGCGGTCAGGGCGTCATTCGAGTAGGCGTAGCCGTCGCCGTCGTAATTGGCGGCGTCGGTGCCTCCACAGGATTGGTTGTTGTCAGCGGCAATCCCATCGTTGTTGAAGTGCGCGGCCTGCGCCGCAGCCAGCGCCTGGGTCGAGTAACTCGCTCCGCCGCCGTCGAAGTTGGCGCCGGTCACGTCGTTGTCGTTGGAGACGCCGACGTTGTCGAACCCACGCAGCAGGCTGCCCCGGCGCGGCCACCAGCACCGTGAGGGTCATCCCCCGGAGCGTCGCGCCGCTATCGGTCAGCGAGATGCGCATGGAGGAGAAGTTCTGGGGAGTGGATGCCGCCGCGGAGACGGCGCACGGTCACGGTGCGGAGGTGCCGGCAACGCCTCAACTGAAGAACGCGGGGTCTCTGCGGGTGCTCGTACGATGCCGGTATGGCCTCGCTGATCGTCGAAGGCTTCGATCTGGTGGTGAAGATGTCCGACCTCGAGAAGGCCGAGGCCGTGCACGTCGACATCCACGTTCCGCTCGCGAAAGTGCACGAGGTCCGTGCCGTCGAAGACGCGTGGCCCGAGTTGCGGGGCATCCGCGCCCCGGGGACAGGGATTCCGTACGTGATCGCGGTGGGAACGCGCCGGGGCTCGTTCGGCAAGGACTTCGCGGCCGTCCACGGGCGGGGAGCGGCGGTGGTGGTGGACCTCGAGGGCGCGGACTATTCGCGCCTCGTCGTGACCACTCCGGACGCCGAAGGGGTGGCCGCGGAGATACGCCGCCGCCTCATGCCGTCGCTCAGCGAGGCCCCGCCAGCCGCTTAGCACGGAAAGTCTCCGTCGGCGTCGACCCAGCCGGACAACAATGGCACGCTCGACAGCTCTCAAACAGACCCGGCGGTACGCTGCGAGTACTCTAGAAATCTCGAGCTGAGCTGACTGGAGGCTGACGATGGGGCTGGTGGTGACCACGGGGCCGCTGGGTTCGTGGCTGCTCGTCATGGCCGTGCTGATCGGGTTCCCGGTCGGTCTTGCGATCAAGGCCCATATCGACGAACGGAGCTCGCCAAAAGCCCGGTGAGGGCCTGAGGGCCGGCCAAGGGGAGGGAACTTGACCGGCCCGTGATACGGCCTTCGGATAACCAGGAGGACAGTTCAGACCGGGAGCGTGAAGTGAGCGGCGAAGTTGAGCGTGACGCCGAACATGAGATACATGAGCCAGAGGCCGGTTCCGATGTGGAAGAAGCCAAGCAGACGCTCGGCCATCCCGGCTGGGCCGAGCTTGAGACTGGCCACGATGTCGCTCAGATAGATCAACGTCAGGCCGACGAACAGGCCGCCAACCCCCGCATCACCGACATCGAAGAAGACGATCAACCCGAGGACTGATATGGCCGTGAACGCAATGGCCATGAATCCATTGGGCAGCGGTGAGGCGCCGTGAGCCCGGTTGTATCCAATTGCGAACCAGTGCACACCATAGGCCGTGAATGCAAGTGCTGCCATGTACAACGGTGGAGCGGAGAAGGAGTGAAACCAGGCGAGACCGACGAACAGGTATGTACCAGTCAGGAACTGCAGGAACCCGGGCATCCAGACTCCCCAGATACCCGTGGCCAGGTCCACCGCCCCATCGCGCGACGGGAACTTGAACAGTTCCTGAGGGCCGTAGATGAGGTAGCCGGTTCCGAGGCCGAAGAAGCCGAGCGCCAGCGGTGGGAAGGCAGACATCGGGAGGCTGACGGTGGTGTCGGCGAGCATTCCAGGGTTCTCCTTTCCGTCGTCGGGGTGGACAGGGATCACGACTGGGTAGGAGGCCATATGGCTGACTCCCCTACCATATCCAAACAGACCAGTCAGTTGATATAAGCGTAAACGGGCGTACCAAATTTGTTCGAGCGCCAAGGCCCGGGACGAGACTGCCTGCGGATGCTCGCCTATTTTCCGGGGCGCAAACGAAGCCTCGACAGGATCATCGAGATCGCACGCGACGCAGCCTTCCCGTTCCGCACCGTCACGCCTGTGCGGGATCGTTCGCTGGTCGAGTTCGTCCCGGCGGCAGAATAGCGTTGCGCTGCCGCCCCTATTCAACGGACGGCGTGAAACTCGACTCGGTAGAGGACCGTGTCGTCAGTGATCGGGCCAGCGTGCGCTGCACGTGTCCGGAGCGCCTCTCGGTCGATCTCTCCCGATTGCCGCACATCCGCGTCGCTGATCGCGTAGAAGGGCAACAAGTCGACCGCATCGATCTGAATCCGGCCGCCGCGAACGGCATAGACGTTGCCGACTCGCACGCGTGGCCGCTGCCACAGGCGAAAGGAGACGGTGATGTCGCCGGCGAAAACCTTGTCGCGGAGCTCCGGACTGAATTCCATGGCCGCAGCCATTGTCTCCGGCCGGAGCTCTCTCTTCGTCCGCGAAGCCGCCGCCGGCGGCCTCGCCGCTAGCGCTCGTCTTTCGGCGGGTCGGGTTCGTGCGACTGCATCGATCGGAGCGGGGTCTGACCCGTGTCAGGCTCGTGCGACTGCATCGACCGCAGCGGCGTTTTGCCGGTGTCCGGCTCGTGAGACTGCATCGACCGGAGCGGGGTCTGGCCCGTGTCAGGCTCGTGCGACTGCATCGACCGCAGCGGCGTTTCGCCGGTGTCGGGCTCGTGAGACTGCATCGACCGGAGCGGTGTCTGACCGGTGTCGGGCTCGCGCGACACCATTGCCGGGAGCTCCTCTTTCTGTTCGTGTTTCTCTTCGTGCCGTGTGTCGTCGGCCATGTCGAGCCTCCAGGGGCCCCAGCTTGAGACGTCGATCAGTCTCGTGGCCCATACAGACTGATCGGTACTGTTGCCTCCAGTCTAGGCTGTTGTACCGATCGCTACAGATGCCGGCATCGCCGGCAGGAAGCCGCAGCCCTTGATGGCCATGGTCGATCGCTGATCCCCTTTCGGGAGACTCAGCCCCCGTAGTCCGGCATGACGTCGTTCGCGAAGGATGCGACGCGGTCTGGGCCCTCACTCGGCCAGCCGCAGTGGAGATAGCCGATGCCGACCGCGCGCATCGCCTCGATGTTCGCGCGCACGACACGGTCGGGTTCCGACAGCGACAGCGAGGTGGCCCTGCCGATCGCCCCCGGATCTCTGCCGATGGCTTCGGCGAGCCTGTCGATCTGAGCGGACTGTTCTGCCAGTTGCGCCGGACCGCCATATGCGTGCCACATGTCGGCGTAGCGAGCCACAAGCGGGAGCGTGCGTTTGGGTCCGCTGCCGCCAATCCAGATCGGTGGGTGCGGCAGTTGCACGGGGAGCGGCCGTGCTCGCGCGTCGCGCAGGTTGAAATGCTTCCCCTCGTATGACACGACGTCGCCGCTCATGAGACGCGTGACGATCTCCAGCGTGTCCTCGAGACGATCGAAACGCTCGCCGAGCGGCGGGAAGTCGATGCCGAACTGTTCGTGCTCGAGCCCGTACCAAGCTGCGCCGAGCGCGAGCTCGAGGCGCCCGTGGCTCGCGTGGTCGACGGTGATGGCCTCCACGGCAAGGACGGATGGGTGCCGGTATGTGACCCCCGTGACCATCAGCCCGAGGCGAATGCGCGTGGTCGCGGTGGCCAGTGCGGCAAGAGTCGTCATCCCTTCGAAGCACTCGCCCGGACCCTCGCCGTACATGGGCACGAGGTGGTCGAATCCCCACGCACCGTCGAAGCCCAGTTCCTCAGCGAACCGCACGCGGCTCACGAGCTCGTCGAACGCCACGCGTTGCTGAGCGATGTCGATGCCGAAACGCATGCCGACAGTGTGGGGCGTACGCCTACACTCTCGGCCGATGCCCGACATCGACGACCACGGCCGTCCGGAACCACCGCTCACTGCAGACGAGCGAGGGACCCTGGAGGGGTTCCTGGATTTCCAGCGCGCCACGTTCGCATGGAAATGCGCGGGTCTCGACTCGGCGGGCCTCGCCGCGACGGTGGGGGTCTCGTCGATGACCCTCGGCGGGATGCTCAAGCACCTGGCGCTGGTCGAGAACTACTGGTTCACGCAGTTCCTGCGCGACGAGCAGTCGGGGCCACCGTGGGACGGCGTTGACTGGGACGCGGACGCCGACTGGGACTGGCACTCGGCAGCCGGCGACAGCCCCGACGAGCTCCGGGCACTCTGGGAGCACGCCGTTGACCAGGCACGCGCCAACGTCGCCGAGGCGCTCGACGGTGGTGGCCTCGACCAGCTCGCGAAGCACACCTGGCCGGACGGCCGCACCCCCAGCCTGCGCTGGATTCTCTGCCACATGATCGAGGAATACGGGCGCCACAACGGTCATGCCGACCTGATCAGAGAGTCGGTGGACGGCGAGACAGGGGAGTAGTCGTCCCATCGCCCGCAACCCCACCGCGTACGTACCGAGCGCTAGGCTTTGTTCCCGGATCCGGGAAAGATCTCGTGTGGTGTGTTCATGGAGGCGAGTGCCGTTGGTCAAGAGGTAGCCGTCTGGGAAGGTCGCCGGGGATCCCGGCACACGACATCCGGATGACCGCGGTCGCATGACCGTCGGACCTCCGCAGGATCGCGACTCGGCAACCATGCCGAGCGAAGAGTTAGTAGGGGGACATCTCCACAGATGATTGCCTTGTCACGTCGCATGACAGGTTTGGTTTCGGGAACCGGACTGCTTGCGGCGACACTTCTCACCGCCGGGGGCGGTGTCGCAGCATCGGGCGCGAGCGTGGGCCCGATCCCGCTCGCAAAGCTGGCCAGCAACGTGAGCTTCCTCACGCCTCCCACCACTGCCGATTGCATCGCGCAGATCGGGATCGCGTGCTATGCCCCGTTCCAGTTCCAGAAGTCCTACAACCTTGGCCCGCTGTACAAGCAGGGCCTGGACGGCAAGGGCGAGACGATCGTGATCGTCGACTCGTACGGCTTCCAGGGAATCGGTCAGGAACTGAACGTCTTTGACAAGTCGTTCGGCCTGCCGCCGCCACCGCACTTCAGCATCCTCCAGCCGAACGGCCCGATTCCGCCGTTCAACCCGACCAAGCGTCCGCAGATGGTCGGCTGGGCGCAGGAAACCTCGCTCGATGTCGAGTACGCCCATGCGATGGCACCGGGCGCCAACATCCTGCTCGTCGAGACGACCGTGCCGGAAACGCTTGGCGTGCAAGGATTCCCGCAGATCGTCGAGGCGGAGAACTACGTCGTCGAGCACCACCTCGGTGACGTGATCACGCAGAGCTTCGCCGCACCGGAGCAGGGCTTCCCGAATGCAGCCTCGCTGCTCGCATTGCGCAGCGACTACAAGAACGCGGCAGCACACGGCGTGACCGTGCTTGCCGGTTCGGGCGATGCCGGACCCACCGGCGCGAAGACGCTGACGCCGCAAGGGTTTGCGGACACGTTCTTCCTTCGCCGCGTCTCCGAGTGGCCCGCGGATGACCCGCTCGTGACCGGTGTGGGTGGAACCCAGCTGTTCCTCGACGCCAAGGGCAACGAGACCCAGCCCGACGCGGTTTGGAATGACACGGCGCTCTTTGGTTCGCCTGCGGCAACGGGTGGTGGTCGCTCGTCGATCTTCACGCGCCCGGCGTACCAGGACACCGTCGCGGGGACCGTCGGCGCGATGCGCGGCTTCCCGGACATCTCCATGAGCGCGGCAGTCAATGGCGCAGCGCTCGTGTACCTGAACGCGAACGCCGCGCAGGGTGCCGCGGGTTTCTACCTCATCGGTGGAACCAGCGAGGCCTCGCCGGAATTCGCCGGGATCATCGCCATCGCCGACCAGTGGGCCGGCCATGGACTCGGCCTGATCAACCCCGCCCTGTACGCGATGGAAGCGGCCAACGACCCCGGCATCGTTGATGTCCGGGCCGGCAACACGACCGTGACCTTCCCGCAGAGCGGCGCAATCCACACGGTGAACGGCTTCACCGCGAATAACCGTTACGACCTGGCGACCGGTGTCGGCACTGTCAACGCGGCGCTGTTCGTTCCGGAGCTGGTGGCGGCGGTCGGCCACTAGTCCCAGGCTCGTTGTCAGGTTGCTGGGGCCCGCGCTCGGGCCCCAGCAGCCGCTGCGTCGCGTGCGGTACCGGTCACCGCACGATGCTCAGCTCCACTGCCTTGACGATGAGCAGCAGCACCGCGACCACGAGATAGCCCCGCAGAGCGAGCATCCCGACCTGTCTGCTCAATGACCACGCCGGCCGATCCAGCAACGCCAGTTGCGGCATGCGCCAGGTCGCACGGTGGATGCGCGCCACCTCCTCGCGCCGGCGATATGCGAGCACCGTGGCCGCCAGCAACACGACGAGCAGAGCGCCGAGTGCCGCTGCCAGCCATGGCACCAGGTCGGCGACATCGAACGCCGCGAACAGCGTGTTGACGACGAGGATGGCGGACAGCATGAGCAGGACGGCGACAATCATCGACGCGAGCGCATTGAGCCAGGGCGCGTTCGCCCACGGTCCGAGCACCTCCTTGTCGTTGCAGAGGAGCAGGAGGAAGACCGTGGCGCTCGGCAGAAGCACGCCGGCGAGCGCCTGCACCGCAGTGGTGATGACGCCGAGCGGTGCATCGGGAATGAGAACGATCCCGGCAGCCAGGGCAACGAGGCAAGTGAACACCGAGTAGAAGAGCTTCGCGTCGCCCACGCCGCGGTGCAGTGAGTGGTTGATCCGGAAGACGTCGCCGCACGCGTACGCGGTTGCAAGCGTCACCGCAGAAGCCCCGATGATCGAGGCATTGAGCAGCACCACCGCAAAGATCGCGCCGGCCGCGCCACCGATCGTGAGTCGAAGACCGGCCGCGACGCCGCCGGCGTCGGTGAAGTGACCGGCGAGCGCTGTGTGGTGGAACGCGACTGCCGCGGTGATCATGAGGGCGCCAGCGCCGACGATCACGACGAATGAACCGATGACCGTGTCGGCACGCTCGTACTGGAGCCAGCGCGGGGTGATCCGCTTGTCGATCACGTTCGACTGCTGAAAGAACAACTGCCACGGCGCGACCGTCGTACCGACGATTGCGACGATGAGGAGCACCGCGTCCGAGACCGCGCCTCCCGAGATGTGCGGGACGACGGTGTCGTGCCCGATCTGCGCGAGATCCGGATGGACGAGGAACACCAGCGGAATCGCCAGGAAGTTGCCTGCGATGAAGAGATACATGCAGCGCTCCCAGCGGCGGAAGCTCCCGGTGATGGTCATGGCCACGAGTGCGAGGGCGGCAAGCGGAACCACGAGATACGGAGTCACGCCAAAGTACGCAGCGGCGAGACGAATACCGATGAACTCGGTGACGATCGTGAGGAAGTTGAGGATGAAGAGATCGCCCACCGAGAAGGCGCCCCAGAACGTTCCGAAGCGCTCGAAGATCAGACGCGCGTGGCCAACTCCGGTGACCGCGCCGAGGCGCACGACCATCTCCTGGTTGACGATGAGCACTGGAACAAGGAGTGGCAGCGTCCAGAGCAGGCTCGTGCCGAAGTTCTGTCCCGCCTGGGTGTACGTCGCGACGCCGCCTGCGTCGTTGTCGCCGACCATGACGATGAGGCCCGGCCCCATGATCGCCAGCAGCGCGAGGAGCCTGCCTTTCCACGACCGGCGTGCGTGCGTGTCGTTGTGACGAATGGTGCCGAGCGCACCGGTGAT
This sequence comes from Candidatus Dormiibacterota bacterium, assembly GCA_036521195.1. Taxonomy (GTDB): domain Bacteria; phylum Chloroflexota; class Dormibacteria; order Aeolococcales; family Aeolococcaceae; genus Palsa-851. The sequence goes on along the minus strand of DATDID010000048.1, from coordinate 100,433 downwards.
GTCGCCGATGTGAGCGTCGTCGAGCACGGCGAGCGTGCCCGGTGGAGCGAGCGTGAAATCATCGATCGGCATGAGCAGAACCTCCATGACTTCCCTCCGGGGAAGCGAGCGTGTTGATGCGACCGCGCACGCTCGGGAGATGCCGTCACTCAGCCGATGGGCCGGCCCTCAGCGCGCGCGGAGATAGACCGCGTCGAACAACTGCCTTCGTCCATGGCTACCTCCGATTCCCGCACCCTTCTCGTCAGAGCTTTGGCGCTGCCCGGCGTAAGGCCCTTACGGGCCAGCCACTTGGAGTTACCCCTTATGCCGGGGAAACCTGTCCTGACCCGAAGCGTGTCTCCACGGGTGGGGTCAGTGGCCTTTGTCCGAACAGCCGCCTCACCGAACGAGGTGCGAACTGGCTACCAAACGATTTTAACCGCGGTCGCGTTGATCGGTCAAGTTTGCGAGGCCGTCACTCAGCTCGCCGATGCGGGGACTCCAAGCTCGCGAGAGAACAGGGTGTGAAAACTCTCACCGAGGACCTGACGAATATCAGCGTCGGCCCATCCGCGACGCAGCAATTCCTCGGTGATCAGCGGGATCCCGCTCGGACCCTCCAGCCCCGGTATGTATCGATTCATCTGCACACCGCCGACGATGTGCTGCCAATCAGGTCCGTTGATCTCATCAAACACCTGCTTGCAGAAATCGGGGCCGAGACCGACGTGGTCGACACCGATCACCCCCGCGACATGCTCGATGTGATCGATGACACGCGGAACGGTATGCACTTCCGGATCGATGAACGCGGCGATGACGTTGATGCCGACAACGCCGCCCGTTGCCGCAACCCGCCGGAGGCGTTCGTCGGTCAGGTTGCGGTGATGCGCACGCACGGCATACGCCGATGAATGCGATGCGATGACCGGACGGGTCGCCAGCTCGAGCAGATGATCGGTGGAGGTGGCGCCGAGGTGCGACACGTCGAGCGTGATGCCGAGGCGCTCGCACAACGCGACCGCTTCGATGCCCGCGTTGGTCAACCTGCTGCCGGCGCTGTCCTCGAGCGAGCCGTCCGCGAGCATCGTTCGGCCGAAGTGTGTGAACGAGGCAATCCGCACGCCAAGCCGATAGAGCGTTTCGAAGAGGCCCACGTCCGTGCCCACGGCCTCACACCCCTCGAGCGCGAGGATCAGCGCGATCAGGCCGTCCGCCAAAGCACGGTCGACGTCGGCACCCGTGAGGCAGATCCGGACGGAATCGGGGTTCGCCTCGGCGATGCGCCATCCGGCTTCGAGCATGCGCAGGGTCTGACGAAGCGCACCTTCGGGCCGGAAGTCGTCATCGATGAACACCGGCAGCACCTGGATCCGGACGCCGCCGGCGCGCAGCTGAGGGAGCCAGTTGCTGCGGAAATAGGCTCCCTGTTCAGCCGGCGCGCGTCGCGTGCAGAGCATCAGCAGGTCGTCGTGGGTGTCGACGACGATCGAGCCGTGATGCAGGGCCGCTGCTTCGGGACTGATCTCGGGCATGGCTGGTGTTCTCCCTCGGCGCCGGCTGAATCGGCGCCCGCGACAGGATAGCCGCCGACCGTCGCGGCACCCTCCGCACACCATCTCGGGTCGCCGCCGCGACATCGATTCGGGACAACGCGGGTAGCGTGGATATATGCCTCGCCCCCTCTCCCACAAGATCGGCATTGCCCTCAGCGCGATCTGCGTGGTGCTGCTGGTGCCGCTCGCGAGCATCGTCATCGCCCTGCTCGTGTCGCCTGCGCAGTCGATCCAGACGGCGGGGCAATCGCTCGAGTTGAGCGCCGGCCCATCGCTGTCGACGTCCGGCCCGGGGACGCTGGCGCTCTTCGGGCAGTCGATCCCCACCACCCAGCAGTTCGCCGGACCGATCCGGCCCCGCCTGCAGTGGGCGGAGGTGACCCATTACGACCAGCTCCTGCTTGCGCTCCGGCAGCCTCGCGATCTCGGCCAGGATCTTCGCGACGGGTGGAGTTCGTATTTCACCCACGAGCTGCTCATCGCGATCCTCATCGCAGCGGCTCTTGCGGCGATGACGCTGCTCCTGGTGCGCAGACGCTGGCGGCTCGTCCTCGCCGGCATGCTCGTCGCGGCGGTGATCACCGGCGGCGTGGACGCCATCGCGGTCTCGAGCGCGGCGTCGGGGCTGAGCCGCCTCGCCGACGTCCACACGCTCGATGAGCTCGTCGGCCGCTCGCCGCTCACGGTGATCGCGCCGCCGCCGAAGCCGGCGAGCACTATCGCCACTACGGTCGTCATCGGTGACTCGACCGCGGCGGGCGCGGGCAATCCGCTCGTGCTCAACGCAACGCCGGAGGACGTCGCATGCCGGCGCAGCCGCGACAGCTACGCGGCGGACATCGCGGCGGTCAACGGGACGACAGTCGTGAATCTCGCGTGTACGAACGCATCGATCGAGGAGGGACTCTTCGGCCCTGAGCTGATCAACGGCCGCATCGTGCCGGCGCAGCTGGCCACGCTCGACGGTATGGCCGGCGTGCGCACGGTGATCGTCAGCATCGGCGCCAATGAGATGCACTGGGCCGAGCTGATGGAGTTGTGCCTGGTCTCGCCGCAGTGCGATGACAGCGCGTCTGCGGCATGGTTCATGCAGGCGCTCGACAGCTTCACGGTCGATTACTACGATCTGCTGCAGCATCTTGCAACGCTTCCTGGCGCGCCGCAGGTGATCGTCAACGAGTACTACGACCCGCTCCCGGCAAAGCCGGTCTGCGCCGGCCAGCCGGATGTGACGGCAGCGAAATCGGCCGTCCTCCAGGAGCGGCTCACCGCCTTCAACAAGGTGCTGAGCGAGGGTGCGGCGAGCTTCGGGTTCGCCGCCGTCGACCCGAGCTTCTTCGGGCATGAGCTCTGCACTCCGGAGTCGTTCGTCCAGGGATTCAGTGCGGCAGCCCCGTTGCACCCGAATGCCGCAGGGGAATTGGCAATCGCCCTCGCCGACGAGCGCCCGCTGCTCAATCCCGCGCCACCGCACCCGACCGAGGAACCGACCCCCAGCCCGACTCCGTCTCCGACGCCGACCCCGACGTGACGGTGAAATCGGCTCCGCACGGCGACGCGACGCCGTAGGATCGGGCGGCATGCGCACTCTCTTCACCGTCGACGGCCACAGCCGTCAGGTCGATGCCTCCGTGGTGAAGAAGCTGGTGAGCGCCGGGAAGGAAACGTTCTGGCTCGACATCGAGGCGCCGGACGACGACGACTACCGTCTGCTCACCGAGACATTCAAGTTCCATCAGCTGACCATCGAGGACGTCAAGCACCAGAACCAGCGGCCGAAGCTCGATGGCTACGACGGTTACGTGTTCGCAGTGCTGTTCGTCATCGGCTTCAAAAAGAATGAGGTCTCGTTTCGCGAGCACCACATGTACATCGCCCCGCAATTCCTCGTCACGGTGCATCACGAGCCCGAGGCGTGTTTCACGGAGCTGAACCGGCGCATCGCGGAGTCACCGGAAGCCGCATGTCGCAAGACATCGTTCCTGACGTACCTCGTCATGGATGCCCTGGTCGACACCACGTTCGACTCGCTCGAGGCTCTCGACACGGCGGTCGACCAGTTGCAGGACGAGATCCTCGTTGAAGCCACGACGCCGCAACTGGTGCTGCTGCAGAAACTGAAGCACGACGCCGCGGAGATGCGACGCATTCTCGGCGCGCAGCGCGACATGTTTCAGCGCCTCGTTACCCATTCACTCGAGCAGGACCAGGAGACGACGGCGTACTACCGCGATGTGTACGACCACATCATCCGGCAATACGAGAACGTCGACTCGATGCGCGACCTGCTGACGAGCGCGATGGACGTGTATCTGTCCATGGTGTCGAACCGGCTCAACCTCACGATGAAGACCCTGACGGTGGTGGCGAGCCTGTTTCTCCCGCTGACCTTTCTCACCGGCTTCTTCGGGATGAACTTCGCCTGGCTCGTGTCGCACATCGGCGGCGTCTCCGCATTTGCCATCGGCGTGACATTGATGGCGTTGTCGATCGTCGTGCAGCTGGTGTTCTTCCGGCGGCGCGGCTGGATTTGAGCGTGCGCACCGGGTAACTGGCGGCTGCGCGCTGGACCCGAGCGCCGAGGCAGGCGCAATAGGCGCGATTGCGCAAATCTTCAAGCTGGACATCAGGGCCGATCCGTGGTACCGTTTAACGATCGCGTCTCGCGATATCGGTGATGGGTCTCACCGTCCTCGGCCACGACGGCCTGATGGGCCCTACCAGAACCCCTGGTAGGAGGATCCGCAAATGGGATGCTGTCCGCTCCACTTTGGCCTGCTCGATTCCCTGAATAACAGCTACGGCATTGCCACCCTTTGGATCGGCCTCGCTTTCGTTGCGAGCCTCATCTCCGTACGGATCGGCCTCGCGGTCGCACTCGTGGAGATCCTCGCGGGCGTTCTCGGCGGCAACCTCTTCGGTCTTTCATCGAACGAGTGGATCGATTTCCTTGCGGGCTTCGGCTCCGTCCTTTTGACCTTTCTTGCCGGAGCGGAGATCGACCCGAAGTCCTTCCGGCGCTTCATCACGCCGAGCCTGGTGCTCGGCGGGATCGGGTTCGCGGCTCCGGCTGCCGCTGCATGGCTCTTCGCGCTCCTGGTGTTGCACTGGCCGCTGCACGGCGCCGAGATCGCGGGGATCGCACTGTCGACGACCTCGGTTGCGGTGGTCTACGCGGTGATGCTGGACACCGGGCTCAACAAGACCGACCTGGGCAAGTTGATCCTCTGCGCGTGTTTCGTCTGCGACCTCGGCACGGTGCTCGCGCTGGGGATCGTGTTCGCCAACTACAACAGCGTGCTGATCGCCTTCGGGATCGCAACGGCGATCGTGCTTGTCTTTCTGCCGCGCTCGTTGCGCTTCGTCGTCAGGCATTTCGGGCACCCGGTGAGCGAGCCCGAGGTGAAGTACGTGTTCCTGTTGCTGTTCGGGCTCGGAGCGCTTGCCACCGCAGCCAAGTCCGAGGCGGTTCTGCCTGCATACCTCCTCGGTCTCGGCGCCGCCGGCTTCTTCCACGCCGACCCGAAGATGGTGGGACGCGTGCGCGGTGTCGCCTTCACATTCTTGACGCCGTTCTTCTTCCTGCGAGCCGGCACCTTGATCTCGCTCCCTGCCGTCGTTGCCGGAAGCCTCACGATCCTCGTGCTGTTTGCGGTCAAGGTCGGTGCGAAGGTGATCGGCGTCTTCCCGGCAACACGGCCATTCCGCATTCGAGTGCGAGAGGCCTGGTACACGACGATGATGATGTCGACGGGCTTGACCTTCGGCACCATCGCGGCGCTCTTCGGCTACACCAACGGGTTCATCACCCGCTCGCAGTACTCGATCCTGGTCACGGTCGTCGTCTTGACAGCGCTCATCCCGACGCTGATCGCCCAACTGGTGTTCAAGCCGCACGTGACCGAGTTGCTCCACGGTGCGAGCGAAGCCGATTCGGATTCCGACCTCGATCCCGGGGTGCTGGTGGCGTAGCGGGTTCGGGTCAGTTGTCGGCGAGCGAGGACCCGAGCCGGAGATAGCGGTATGTGGTCACCGTCGCGAACCCGAAGCTCGTGTACAGGCGTACAGCCGGCGTGTTCTCCGGATCGACCTCGAGCCCGACCTCGGTGACACCGCGCGAGCGGAGCAGGTCGAACACCGCGGCGAGCGCTCGCGTGCCGAGGCGCTGCCCGCGACGCTCGCGGTCGATGACGAAGCCGTAGATCATCGTCCGGCTGGCCGTCCCCGTGAGGCGCAACGTGCCGACGATCTCGCCGCCATCCAACGCCAGCAGGAAATCCTCGGGTCTCGTGGATTCGAGGCGCTCGGCCACCTTGTCGGGGGTGCCGTCATGCCCCTCGTCGAGCAGCCGCGTCAGCGCCCCTCGGTCCGAGTCACGTGCTGCGCGAAGCTCAAGGGGCGCGGTGCCGCTGGGCGCCGATCCGGCGTCGACACGGACGGTCATGCGCTGCTCCGCGGAGTCGTCGTCAGCACCCAAACGGCGAAGCCACGCACGTGCGACCGGCCCGGAGTCCTCGCAGATGAACAGGACGCTCGCGCGACCGAGGCGGCGCCCCGCACCGAGGACGTGGTTGAGCAACTCCGTGCCGACGCCTTGGCTGCGCGACGCAGGGAGCACCATGCCGCACGCCTCCGCCTCGTCGCCGGGCGTGATGCCGGCGTAGCCGATCAGCGTGCCGCCGGCTTCCGCCAGGAAGTGGATCGGCTCGCCGGTGGCGTCCGACTCCTCGAGCTCAAGCTTCAGGTCGAGCGGCTCGGCCGACTCGCACGTCCGGCGAAGGTCGGCCACGCGGGCTCGGTCGCCGTCGCTCAGCGCAGCCATTCCGCTCACGGTCCACTCATTCACCGCGCAAGGGTGCACCACGCGGCTGTCGATGCGTGTCGATTTTGGCGATTCCCGTTCGTCGTCATCATTGGGGCGACTTATCCCTTCCAGCAAGGAGCTGAACCGTGAAATACATGTTGCTGTTCATCAAGGACGAGACCGAGGTCCTCGACGAGGCCGAGCTCAAGGCGCGGTACGCGGCGATCGACGTCTGGTTCGGCGAGATCGGCCGTGACGGCAAGCTGCAGGGTGGCGAGGAGTTGCAGCCCTCGAGCACCGCGACGACGATCCGCTGGCGCGACGGCAGTCCGCTCGTGACCGACGGCCCCTTCATGGAAAGCAAGGAGACCGTCGCCGGGTTCGTGACCGTCGACGCGACCGACCTGGACGACGCGATCGCGATCACGAAGCGCTGGCCGGTCAAGAACCAGACCGTCGAGATCCGCCCGGTGATCGCGCACGAAGCGATGCCCAACCACCCTGCCGGCTGACATCACGGAGAGCTGGGATCCACAGTGAACGATCCGACGAGCGAGGCGATCAACGCGGTGTTCCGCAACGAGGTCGCGCTGATCTGCGGATCGCTGGTGCGCATCACCGGCGACTTCGACCTCGCAGAGGATCTGGTGCAGGACGCCGTCGTCATCGCGCTCCAGAAGTGGCCGGTGGACGGCGTTCCCGAGCGTCCGGGGGCTTGGCTGTTGCAGACCGCGCGGCGGCGTGCAATCGACCGGTTGCGTCGTGATTCCGCCTACCGGAGCAAGCTCCAGTTGCTGACCGACGGATGGGCACCCGAGGTGCACCAGGACCCCGACGATCGCCTGCGGCTCATCTTCACGTGCTGTCACCCCGCGATCGCGCGGGATGCCCAGGTGGCGCTGACGCTCCGCGCTGTGATGGGGATGACGACGAGCCAGATCGCGCATGCGTTCCTCGTCTCCGAGGCGACGATGGCGCAGCGGATCGTCCGCGCGAAGCGAAAGATCGTCGACGCGCACATCCCGTATCGCGTGCCGGATGAGGAAGCACTTCCCGAGCGGCTCGCCGAGGTGCTGGCGGCGCTGTACATCGTCTTCAACGAGGGCTATCTCGGTAGCGGACCGGACCTCGCCACCAGTCGCGACCTCTGCACCGACGCGCTCTGGCTGTGCGGTCTTGTGGCGCGGATGCTGCCGGCGGAGCCGGAGGTGATCTCACTCCTCGCGTTAATGCGCCTGCACGAGTCCCGTCGCGCGACGCGCTTCGGCGCCGGTGGCGCGCTGGTCCTGCTCCGCGACCAGGACCGCGCCCACTGGGATCACGCGGCGATCGCCGAGGCAGGGGCGCTGCTCGAACAGGCACGCAGGCTCGGCAGCCCGGGCCCGTATTGGCTCCAGGCCGCGATCGCCGCGTGCCACGCGGAGGCGCCGACCTTCGAGGACACCGACTGGCCGCAGATCCTCGCGCTGTACGGCGCGCTCGTGCGTCTCAACCCGAGCCCGGTGGTGCGCCTCAACCGCGCGATCGCGCTCGAGCACGTCGCCGGCCCCGCCGCTGCGATGGAGGAGCTCGACGCCCTGCGCGTGGACCTCGACGGCTACCACCTCTACTGGGCAACACGCGCCGAGTTGCTCCGTCGCTTCGGCCGGCTCGACGAGGCCGCGGCTGCGGATCGGCGCGCGATCGAGCTCACCGACAACCCATCTGAGCGCGCACTGCTGGAAGCGCGTCTCGACCCCAACGCACTCCGCGCCATCGGCGCGAACAACAACTGACCCACACGGGAGGCACGACAATGGCGAAATACCTGCTCGTCTATCACGGCGGCGGCATGCCCGAAGGCGAGGCCGCGCAGGCCGAGGCGATGGCAGCCTGGGGCACCTGGTTCCAGAATCTCGGACCCGCCCTTGCCGACGGCGGCAATCCGGTGTCGCAGAGCAGGACCATCGCGTCGGATGGATCTGTTGCTGACGGAGGTGGCGCAAACGCTGCAACCGGCTACAGCCTCATCGAGGCCGACAGCCTGGATGCCGCGGTTGCGCTTGCGAAGGGATGCCCCGTCCTCGGCGGTGGCTCGAGCGTCGAGGTTGCAGAGACCTTCAACGCAATGTAGGTGCTCGGACCGGCGCAGCCGGTCCGGCTCCCGGCACACGGCCCCCGCGCCCGCGCTTCGCGAGCGCGGGTCGCGGGCGGTCGGGTGTCATGCAGGCGACAGCCTGATGTGGCGACAATAGGGTCAGGATGAGCGAGGAAGAGGTCCCCGCCGGAGTTCCGGTCGGGGGAGGGGGAAAGCTCCCTGACGTCTGGGGCGCGTCCGTGTGGGCACCGCCGCCGCCTCCGCCGCCGCCGCCCACGTGGTGGCCGCAGCACTACTACACCTACGAGCCACCGCCGCCGCCGCGACGTACCTCGAAGCTCAAACTCGTCGCCGCCGCGGTGCTCCTCGTCATCCTCGGGGCCAGTGCGGCAGCCACTGCGGTGATCGCCACGCGCGGGCTTCACGGCACCGGGAGCACCTCGGGCGCCGAAGCGGCGATTGTCGACATCAACACCACTCTCGGGCATGGGGCGTCTGCCGCGGGGACCGGCATGGTGCTCACGTCCTCGGGTGAGGTGCTCACCAACAACCACGTCATCTACGGCGAGCTGTCGATCAGCGTCCAGATCACGTCGACGGGGGCGATGTACAGCGCCCATGTCGTCGGGTTCGATCAGCGCGATGACGTCGCGGTCCTCCAACTCGACGGCGCCTCAGGCCTGGCGACGATGCCGGTCGGCAACTCATCGAACGTGCAGGTCGGAGACAGCATCACCGCGCTGGGCAACGCGCTCGGCCGCGGCGGGGCGCCCGCATCGGCTCCGGGCACGGTGACCGCGCTCAACCAGAGCATCACGGCGTCCGACGAGAGCGGCTCGGAACCGCTGGAGACGCTCGGCGGCATGATCCAGATCAACGCGCCGATCAAGCCCGGTGACTCGGGTGGCCCGCTCCTCAACAGCAGCGGTCAGGCGATCGGCATGGACACCGCCGCCAGTGGCGGCCGGCAACTGGATCAGACGGGCGCTGTGGAGGCGTTCGCGATCCCGATCAACACCGCCCTGAACATCGCAGCACAGATCGTCAAGTCGCCCTCGGGCTTCCAGACGACGACGTCCGGGGGCTTCCTCGGTGTGGAGGTCCTCAACAGCACCGCACCGCAAGGAGCGCTGGTCGAAGGGACTCAGGCCGGGTCACCGGCGGCGTCGAGCGGTCTTGTGAAGGGCGATGTGATCACGGCGGTCGGAGGCGCATCGGTCGTCTCCGCGGCGTCGCTCGAGCAGGTCCTCAAACTGCATAAACCGGGGGACAACGTCATCGTGGCGTGGGTGAGCGCGTCGGGCCAGGACGGTGAGGCGACCATCACGCTGGCGACCCCGCCGCCGGCTCCGCCGCAGTAGGGGCCGGGGGACTGGCGCCGGCGAACGCCTGTTTGCGATGCTACAGGTCTCATGAAAACCCGGCCTGAGCGTCTCCCGGCACAGATCCTCTTCGGCGTCTTCCTCGTCGCCTGGGCAGGGCTGTGCTTCTGGGCGGGTGCCAACTTCGTGCTGGTGATGGTGATCCTGCTGCTCGCGGCGATCGTGCCGCTGGCGCTCGTCGGCGGGCACCGCTACCTCCACCGTCCGTACGTGACGGCGGAGGTGGTCGCGCTCCCGATCGCGCTCATCGTTATGTTCGCAACGGGGTTCGACGTCGCGGGCGTGGTGCTCTTCGGGGTGCTGCTCGGGGCCGACACGCTGGTGTGCAGCTACCTGCTCATCAGTCGGGGCCGGCGCGGCGCCATCCGCAACGCCACGAGGAATCTGCTCGTCATCCTGCTGGCACTGGGCGTGGGGACATCGGTGTCGTTCGCCGTCTCCGCAGTGGCTCCGGTGCCGACATGCGGCACAGCAACGGTCGGCTCCGGCGGGGCCACCGACCAGGCCTCGGCGACCGCCGGCCAGTGCTTCGCCGCGGCGGCTCAGAGCTGTATAGCCCGGACGCTCACCGTCGACGAGACCACCGCCGACGAGGTCTCGACGCAGCAGTACCGGGTCGTCGAGGACGCCAACTCGCAGTGTCATTTCACCGACTCGGTGACCTATGGTCCGCCGTCGGCTCCGACGAAGTTCAGCGCGTCGTACAACTGCCCGACGCTGACGGACCAGATCGGCGCGCCGGGGGAGCAGCAGGTCCAGTTGACCCAGTGCGCGGGTGGCGTTGCCACGGGAGCAGCCGCGCCGATCATCCCGATGAACCCGTTCGTGCCGCAACCGACCGCGACGCCCGCACCCGGCTGACCGACAATCGCGGCGTGGACGAAGCCCTGACGGACCTGCTGGCCGCCTACGAGCTGGCGGCTCGAACGAACCTGCCCGTTCCAGCGTTCGACTACATCGCGGCGGGTGCGGGGGACGAGGTCAGCCTCGAGGAGTCGCGGATCGCCTGGCGTCGCTACCGCGTTCGCCCGCATGCGTTTCCGGGTGCCGCAACTCCGGATCTCTCGGTCGAGATCCTCGGGACGCGGCTCGCCATGCCCGTGCTTGCAGCACCGACGGCGTGGCAGCAGGTTGCGCACCCCGAGGGTGAGGTGGAGACGGCACGCGGGGTCAGCGCGGCGGGCGGGCTGATGGTGGTGGCGACGCGCGCCACCAGGACGCTCGAGGACATCGTCGCGGCGCTTGACGGACCGTGGTGGTTCCAGGTCTACGTCGTCAACGACCGCCGCATCACCACCGCGCTCGTCCGTCGCGCCGTGGGCCTCGGCGCACGAGCGCTGATGCTCACCGCCGACACGCCGTACATCGGCTTCAAGCGGCGCGGCCATTTCGCGCCGGTGACCAGCGAGCAGCACCTGGTGAACTTCGGCGCCCACCTCGGGCCGGATCCCGATCCGAGCGACATCCCGCGGCGCATCAACCAGGACGCGACGATCTCGCTGGAGACGATCGCCTGGCTTGCCGAGCTGAGCGGATTGCCGGTGCTCGTCAAAGGTGTCCTGCGGGGCGACGATGCCGCCGCCTGCATGGACGCCGGCGCCGCGGGCGTCGTCGTCTCGAACCACGGCGGCCGTCAACTGGACCGCGCGATCGCAACCGCTGTCGCGCTCCCCGAGGTGGTCGCGGCCGTGGCGGGCCGTGGCCCCGTGATCGTCGACGGCGGGATTCGCAGCGGGACCGACGTCCTCGTGGCACTTGGGCTCGGCGCCGGCGCAACGATGGTGGGCAGGCCGCTGCTCTGGGGACTCGGCGCGTGTGGCGCCGCGGGCGTGCAGCGTGTCCTCGAGGGATATCGCGATGAGCTCGCTCATGCGATGGGGCTTGCAGGTGTCACCGAATCTGCAGGAATCGGCAGGGACCTGGTAGTAGCCTGACCGAGTGGATTACCCACCGCCTCGACGCCCTCCGACGACGTCTCCGCACCTGACGTCGAATTCGCCTGCGGAGTCGCACTGGGGGCGGCAACCGCTGCGCATCCTCATCGCCGGCGGGATGCTTATCCTCGCCTTCGCCATCGCCGCGGTGGTGGTGTTGCTCCTGGTGGCGATCATCAAACGTCCCTCCGGCAACCCGCGGGCGATGAGCTTGAGCAGCGGCTCGGTGGTGTACAGCGACGCGTTCACGTCAGCGCGTTCGGGATGGCCGCAGGCCACGCTCGAGTCCGGGACGATGGTCGGGTACGGCGGGGGTGATGGCGGCCGGTACTACATCGCCGGAGAGGGACCATATTCGCACTACGTCGCGCCGCGATACGACACGCCGCTGCAGGCACTGGCGATCACTGTGACCGCCGTCGTGGCGGACGGCGACCCCCGGACGTCGGGCTATGGCGTTCGCTGCGATCCGGCAGTCGCCGGACAGCCGTCATACGCGTTCTTCGTCAACCCCGACGGGACGCTGCTCGTGGACCGCTACTCCGGCGCCACCGATACGCCCGCGGTGCTCGACCGCGGGTTCGCAACGCAGGTTGCGGGCCTCGGGGGACGCACGACGATCACCGGCGCGTGCATCCTCGTCAGCGCCGAGCACGGGCGGGCGACGGTCCGGCTCGTGCTCGCGGTCGGCAACGCGATCGTCGCGGACATCATCGACGCCGCGCCGGGAACGGGCGATGGGTGGACCGCCGGCCTCGTGACGTCGACGACGGCCGCGCAATCGTCGACTGTTGACTTCACGTCTTTCTCGATTCGTAACCTGGACGGCTGACCGGCGCACCGAATGGAGCCTTACGATAGCCGCGCCGCCGTCTGCCAAGCCGTAGCGAAGGAGCCGCCATGGACACGAGCGACATCGGAACATCGAACCGCGGGCGCGGACGTCGTGGTGCGGCGACGCCGGTGCAGCCGAAGACTCCTGGAATCGTCGTCCTGGGGCCTCGCGACTCGCTCGTCGGCACGCTCAGCGTGGACGGCGATGTCCGCATCGAGGGATCGCTCGAGGGTGAGGTTTCCGCCACCGGCGAGATCGCCGTTCAGTCGACCGGCACCGCGCGTGCGCAGATCGCCGCGCGTGACATCGTGATCAACGGCACCGTTGACGGCAGCGCCGTCGCGCAGGAGTTGATGAGCATCGGCGACAGCGCGATCGTCACCGGCGAGGTCCGCTCAGCGCGGCTGCGCGTCGATGAGGGTGCAAACGTCAACGCGACGATATCGATGAGCGCGTCCGACGCTCCTCCCGCGCGGCGCTCGCACGACGAGCCGGACGAGAGCACGATCGATGTCACCGGCTCCGCTGCCGGCCACGACGGCGAGCACGAAGGCGAGGCGACTGCCTACGCGGAAGTGGCGTCGGGCGACGAGGGATCCTCAGACTCCGCGGGTTGATCCCGCAGCCGTCCCGTGGCGAGCGTGAACGCGCCGTGAAACGCGTAGTCACCCTCGCCAAGACGGTGCATCGTCAGGTCGAGCTCTTCCTCGAACGTCGTGCGTGATCCAGGGCTGAGCACGCCCACCATCGCGTGCGTCCAGGGACCCGACCACTGCATCATCTCCGTCCATTCGTGCACATCACGCGCGCGCACGCCCACGAGGAGTTGCGTGACACGAACATCGGCGAACCCCGCCATGTCGAGCATCTCGGCAAGCACCCACGACTCGCCGAACAACGCGTGATGTGCCGGCGTGCGCGGTCGTCGAATGGCGAGTCGTTCGAGCCGCTCGAAGAACACGCCCTGTGCGGGCGTGGAGAGGCTGCGGCAGCGGCATGACACGGCGATACGCCCGCGCGGCTTGAGCACGCGACGGATCTCCGCGAACGCACGCCACGGATCCTCCAGACAGGACAGTGACTGACCGAGCATGGCGACGTCGAACATCGCGTCGTGGAACACCATGTCGTGCGCATCCATCACGACGTACTGCGTGTTCCCTTCGGGCGTTGCGTGCTCGCGTGCGACAGCGATGATGTCGGGCGAGAGATCGATCGCCATGTGCTCGAGCGGCGAGCGAACCGGGCCGAGGCTGCGGCTGATCAGACCGGTGCCGCATCCGATGTCGAGCACGCGTTCGTCGGGCTGGACTGCGGCGAACTCGGCGAGGCGATCGGCGGCCCGAACGTTTGCGCCGCCGGCCCACGAGTCGTACCGATGTGCGGCCTCGCGATAGAAATCAAGCTGCACCTGGCGGAACGTCTCGACCTCGAACGTCACCCGTCCCGTCCCCTGGACTCCGATCGTGCGCGACTCACTCTGCGGAGGCGGCGCCGGATCAGTACGATATGCGCCGAGCAGCGGACGAGAAGGAGAGGAAACATCCATGGAGAACATCATCACGGAGATCGAGGAAGCCTCAATTCCACGTGGAGGTCACCGTAACGGCTCCGCGGGCGCCAAAGCGGTGACGTTGGGACCTCGTGACATCCTCAACGGTTCGCTGACCGTCGACGGCGACCTCCACATCGAGGGGACCGCCGATGGGGAGATCAACGCGTCGGGTGACGTGGACGTCGAGGCGTCGGCCACCGTCCGCGCTCGCATCGACGGTCGCAACATCACGGTTCGCGGCAACGTGACCGGGAACGTCACCGCTCGCGCGCGCTTGAGCGTCGCCGGCAGCGGGGTCGTGCAGGGTGACGTCCGGGCGGCGCGTCTGCGCGTCGATGACGGCGGCACCGTGAACGGCAGCATCACCATGGGTGCGATGGAGTCGGAGTAGCGCTTCCGGTTCGTGCCGCACCGGTTGAATTATCCGCTGTTCACCGGCCCGGCTCGCGCCAGGACTCCGTGGCGCATGGAGTAGACGTCGCGCATTGACGTCATGTCCGTCGTGCGATGGCTGATGACCAGCAGGGCGCGGTCCTCGGCTGCCGCGGTGATGTCGCGCATGACCGCGGCGGCAGTTGCGTCGTCGAGCGCCTCGGTGGGCTCGTCGACGACCAGCACGGGAAAGTCCGCAAGGAGCGCGCGCGCGAGCGCGAGGCGGCGGCGCTGCCCGCCGGAGATCTGTGCGCCGTGCTCGCCGACGAGCGTGTCCCACCCCTCGGGAAGCGTTGCGATCCACTCGAGCAGATGCGCGCCCGCAGCGGCGGCGTCAAGCTCCGCATCAGTGGCTGACACGCGCGCGAGGCGCAGGTTCTCGCGGATTGAGGTCGCGAAGATATGCGCATCCTGGGCGACGAGCCCGATGCGGCTGCGCACCGCATCGCCGTCAAGGTCGCGCACGTCGACCCCGCCGAGCGTGAACGATCCGTCGTCGAAGTCCCGAAAGCGCACGAGCACCGCGGCAAGCGAGGACTTGCCACTCCCGCTCGGCCCTTGAATGCCGACCCGGCTGCCGGGCTCGAGACGGAGGGACACCATGTCGACGGCCGGCGATCCTTCGGGTGCATACCGCATCGAGATCCCGTCGAGGACGACGACGCTGCTGTCGGGAAGGGGTTGCGGGGTCACCGGGTCAGGCACCGGGATCGGGCGATTCGTGATGTCCACCAGCCGTGCTGCCGACGGCAGCCCGGTGCGGGCGCCGTCGACGGCGGCGGGGAGGATCGCGAACGGCTCGCTCAGCGCCATCGCGGCTAGCGCGAAGATCCCGGTCGCCATGGCCGGCAGCGCACCGGTTGCCGCGACCGAAGCAGCCGCGATGATCACCGCCACAACCGTCGCCCCCGTCGCCAGGGACACCAGGCCACTCGCGGCAGCGCGGGACCACGCCAGCCGCCGCGACGCGCGCTCGATTCGCGTCGTGATGTCGTGAACGCGCTCGAGTTGGCGTCCGACCGCACCTGACCCGACGAGGTCGGCGCACCCCTGGAGCGTGTCCGTGATCTCCGCCGAGAGCGTCCCGGCGAGCCCGGCAAGCTGGGCCGCCACGCCGCGCGCCGAGAGCGTGGCCGCGAGCACGACCACGATGCCCGCCGCGGCCATCACCAGGACGGCGGTGATGCCGACGGGTGCGGCGATGATCCCCGCGACGACGGCGGCGACGACGATCGCCAGCGCCGCGACCGCCGGGGGCAGCAGCGACCGCGCGTACACGTCCTGCAACGCATCGACGTCCCCGCCGATCCGGCGCATCAGGTCGCCCGAACGATCGTTGTCGAACGCGCCTGGCGACCGCGGCTCGATCCCCTCGTACACGGCAACCCGTGTGTCGGCGAGCAGCCGAAGCACGGCGTCATGCGTCGCGAGGCGGTCGAGGTACCGCCCCGACGCGCGAAGCAGGCTGAACAGCCGCACGCCCACGGCGGCGACGTCAAGGGACAGGATCGGCGGTCGCAGGCTCGCGTCCTGGATGAGGTAGCCGGCGACGGCGAGCAGCGCGACGCCGGACGCAAGGCAGAGCAACGATACGAGCGCAGCCATGCCCAGGCGGGGCAGGCGCGGCGCGGCGCGATCGAGGAGGAAGCGCCAGGGCGCTGTGATCACGGCGCGGCGACCTCTAGCACCGGAGCACCTGGATCCGGAGCGGTCTCCTCGAGATCGATGGAGGAGTCCACCCACGCAAGGTTGTCGAGTTCGTGCGCCGCGATGACCACCGTGCGGCCGCGCGTGCATCGCTCGATCGCGAGTGAGACGGACTTGCGGCTTCGTGCGTCGAGGTGGGCCAGCGGTTCATCGAGCAGGACGATCGGGCAGCCGCGGAGCAGGGTGCGCGCCAGCGCGATCCGCTGCCGCTGACCGCCGCTGAGCGTCAACCCACGCTCGCCGACGCGGGTGTTGATGCCGTCCGGGAGGTCGTCGACGAAGGCGGCGCCGGTGAGCGTCAACGCCTCGCGCACATCGGCGTCGGTGGCCTCCGGTCTGCCGAGCCGCACGTTGCCGGCGATGGTGCCCTGGAAGAGGTGCGGCTGCTGGGGGAGCCACGCGATCGCGTCGCGCCACGCGAGCACGTGCGTGCCGGCAACATCGATGCCGCCGACGCGGACTGCGCCGCGCTCGGCGTGCACGAGCCCGAGGATGAGCGCGAGCATCGTGCTCTTGCCGGCGCCCGTCCGGCCCCTGAGCACGACGCGCTGCCCGGCGCCGATGGTCACGTCAACGTCGGCGAGCCCTGATGTTCGCCCGGCGTGCGCGAAGCCGACGTGCTCGAGCACGATGTCCGGACGCTCGATTCGCACTGCAGGAACCGGAACGACGTCGCGCGCGTCCGCCGTCATCTCCATGATTGCGCCGGCCGCCTCGACGCCTTCCATGCTGCCGTGGAACGCCGCGCCGAAATTTCGCATCGGGAGATAGATCTCCGGTGCGAGGATGAGCACGGTGAGGCCGCTGCGCAGGTCGAGCGTGCCATCCACCAGGCGAACCGCGATCGTCACCGCGAGCAGCGCGACACCGAGACTCGCCAGCAGCTCGAGTGCAAACGACGAGGCGAACGCGATGCGCAGTGTCGCCATCGTGGTGATGCGCAGTCGGTCCGAGATCTCGCGCAGGCGCGTCACCTGCGCGCGGCCGCGTCCGAACAATCGCAGTGTCGGCAGGCCCTGCAGGACGTCGAGGAAATGACCGCCGAGCAACTGGAACGTCTGCCAGCGTTTGCGCGTGCTCTGCTCGGCCGCTCGCCCGATCAGCGCGGTGAAAAGCGGGATGAGCGGCAGCGTGACGACGAGGATCACCGCGGACACCCAGTCGACGCTCACCACGTAGGCGATGGCGACGACGGGCACCGCAACCGCGACGACGACCTGCGGGAGGAACCTCGCGTAGTAGTGATCGAGTGCATCGAGTCCGGAGGTCAGACTCGCGCTCGTCTCACCGCTTTTCGATCCGGAGAGCGCCACCGGTCCGCGCGAGATCAGCGCTGTCAGCGAGCGCATGCGCAAACCGGCAATGGCAGCAGCCGCGCCGGCGTGCCCGCCGGCCTCGCCGAGCCAGATGAGCGCCGCGCGAAGGACAACCGCTGCCGCGAAGATGCTCAACGACGGTGCCAGTGCGCCGACCGATTGATGTCGCTGGAATGCGCCGGTGATCACGGTTGCCAGCGCGACGGCGCCGACGACGATGCATGCGCTCTGCGCAACGCCGCACGAAGTCGCGATCAGCACCCCTCGCCTGGCCTCGGAGCCCGCGAGCAGCCGCCGATCGAAGCGTTTCACGCGCCGTCAGGCTTGGACTGTGGCGTTCGCTTCTGGAAGATCTTTGGGAGCTCGAACTCCTCGCGCGTCACGCGCTGCCGGAACACCCAGTACGCCCATGCCTGGTAGAGGATGACGATGGGCAGGAAGATCGCCGCCACGATGGTGATCACCGTCAGTGAGTAGTGACTCGCCGATGCGTTGACGATCGTCAGGCTGTTCGCGGCGTTCGTGCTCGACGCCAGTACCCGTGGGTAGAGGTTCAGGAAGATCGTCGCGACCATCAGCGTGATCGCGCCACCAGTGCAGAGGAACGCCCAGCCGTGGAAGCGGCCGCGCAGCAACGGCGCGCTGACGCCGATGAGCGCCACCGCACCGATGGGGATCGGTCCGGGGACGACGCCGGTGTTGTTCGACGTCACGGCGTTGATGAACGTATATGTCAGGAAGCCGAGCACAACGAATGCCGCCGGCCACGCGAGCCGCGACGCCACCGTATGTGCCCGCTCGCCCACGGCATCGGTGAGCTTCATGGAGAGATAGGTTGCGCCATGCAGGAGAAACAGCAGGCCGAACGTGAGGCCGCCGAGCAACCCATACGGGTTGAGCAGGTCGAGGAGACTGCCGGTGAACTGATGCTGCGCGTTGATCGGGATGCCCTGGACGATGTCGGCAAACGCGACGCCCCAGAGCACAGCAGGGAGCAGGCTCCCGACGAACGTCATCCAGTCGCACCGGTGCCTCCATCTCTCGTCGTCCTTCTGATGCCGAAACTCGAACGAAACGCCACGAAGGATGAGTCCGACGAGGATGAGAAAGAGCGGGATGTAGAACGCGCTGAACAGCGTCGCGTACCAGAGCGGGAATGCCGCGAAGGTTGCGCCACCGGCGAAGATGAGCCATACCTCGTTGCCGTCCCAGACCGGGCCGATGCTGCGGATCACCATGCGTCGCTCGATCTCGTCGCGCCCGATGAACGGCAGCAACATGCCGACGCCGAAGTCGAAGCCCTCGAGGAAGAAGTAGTAGATCCAGAGCAGCGCGATGACGCCGAACCAGAGGATCTGCAGACCGTCGGTGTGTGGCATCAGCGAGTTCCTAGTACGCCATCGCCGCGGGCGGGTTGTCGTCGCTGCCGTCCGGGTTCGGAGTGGCCGCGGCCCTGATGCGTCGCATCACAAGACGGATGGTGATGACCGCAAGCACGCCATACAGGAGCGTGAACGCGATGAAGCTGAACCACACGGACGCGGCGCCGACCGACGGAGACGCCGCGTTGTCTGTCTTCAGCAAGCCGAACACGACCCACGGTTGCCGTCCCATCTCGGTGAAGATCCATCCCGTGAAATTGCCGATGAACGGAAGCGCGATGGCACCGAGCGCGACGCGTTGGAACCATCGTTGCCGGCCGAGGATGCCGCGTCGCCAGAGCAGCGCGGCGATGAATCCGACAAGCCCCGAGAGAAAGGCCGTGCCGACCATGACGCGGAAGGTCCAGTACGTGACCGCGATGTTCGGTTCGTAGTCGCCCGGCCCGTACGTCGTCTGGTACTGCGACTGGAGGTCGTCGATGCCTGCGACGTAGCCGTTCCAGCTGTTGGTGGCGAGCACGCTCAGCATGTGCGGCAGTGCGATGTTGAAGCTGTTCTCGCCGTGGGCAACGTCGCCGATCGCGAACAGTGAGAACTCCGCGCCGTTCTCGCCGTGAAAGAGCGCTTCCGCAGACGCCATCTTCATCGGCTGCACGGTCGTCATGATCTGCGCCTGCACGTGGCCGCTGAAGCCGACCAGAACGGCGCTGACGATGGTGAGCACCGCACCGATGCGTGCAGTCGGCATGAAGACGGCGGCATCCGTCGAGCGCAGCAGATGCCAGCAGCCGACTCCGAGGAGGATGGCGCCCGCGGTCAAACCGGCCGCGAGGATGGTGTGGGGGAGGGTGACCAGGAACACCGGGTTGCTGAACAGCGCGCCGAAGTCGGTCAGCTGCGCCCGTCCGGTGGAGCCGTTGAGGATGTAGCCGACCGGATGTTGCATCCACGCGTTGGCGACGAGGATGAAGATTGCGGAGATCCAACTCCCGACGGCCGTCAGCCACATCACGGTCGCGTGTAACCGCGGAGAGAAGCGATCCCACGTGAAGATCCAGAGCCCGATGAACGTCGATTCGAGGAAGAATGCGACGAGCCCCTCGAGGGCAAGCGGCGCTCCGAACACGTCACCGACATACGCCGAATAGGTCGACCAGTTCATGCCGAACTGGAACTCCTGCACGATGCCGGTGACGACGCCCATCGCGACGTTGATCACGAAGATCTGACCCCAGAAGAGGGTCATGCGACGCCACGCCGGATTCTTCGTCCGGACGTACACGGTCTCCATCGCCGCGACGACGAACGAGAGACCGAGCGTGACCGGGATGAAGATGTAGTGGTAAAGGGTGGTGATGCCGAATTGCCAGCGCGCGACGTCCGTCGCGCTCATCGAGTTTGCAGGCCCTCGAGCAGCCGCGTTGTGGCGGCCATCACCTCTTCAACCGCTTCATCGAACACCGGACGGTTCGCCACCGATGGCACCCGATACCCGCTGATCTTGCGAACGAACTGGAGGGCGGCTGCCCGCGCCTCCTCGTCCCCTGGCGGGGGTTCGGCGCCTCGAAGCGTCTTGATGCTCCGACACATGCGTCGAGAATACGCGGCGGGCGGGGTGAGACGTAACGCGCGTTCGTACTCACTTCGTCCACCACAGCAGAGGTTCACCGTATGCGACGTCTCGTTCTGACCCTGATATGCGCTTCGGCGCTCGCCGTGGTAGCCGCATGCGGCGCCGCGTCGACACCGTCGTCCTCCGGAACCGGGAGCGGGTCCGGAGCATCAACGAGCCCGACCGTCTCCACGGGGACGACCTCGCTCGGAACAGTCCTCACCGATGAGCACGGGCTGACGCTCTACTACTTCCTGCCCCAGAAGGGCGGCGTGGCGAGTGCGTGCAGCGCGACGTGCCTTTCGGCATGGCCGCCGGTCGTCGTCACCGGAACGCCGACAAGCACTTCCGCCGTGACCGGCACGCTTGGCGTGGTCGCGATCACGGTCAACGGGGCCGCTGAGAACGAGGTGACGTACAACGGATGGCCGCTGCACACGTTCTCCGGCGATTCGGCGTCCGGTCAGGTGAACGGGCAGAACGTCGAGAACACGTGGTTCGCGGCTGAGCCCGGTACGACCGCGGACGAGACCGGTGCGACCACGGCCGGATCGACTACGGCGACGCCGCCACCGGCGGCCGCGACCCCGTCGAGCACCAGCACCGGAGGATATGGATACTGACGCCTCACAAAATGTGAGCGTCTTCTCCTACATCGCCGACAACTGGGACCAGATCGGTCCCCAGATCGTGACCCACCTCGAGATCGTGGCCGAGTGCATCGTGCTCACGAGCTTGATCGGGCTGGGGCTCGGTATCGCGGCAACGCGGTCCGAGCCCCTGTCGACGTTCATCCTGGCCGTGACCAGCACCATCCTCACCATTCCAAGCTTTGCGCTCTTCGGGCTCCTCTCCATCTGGTTCGGGCTGGCCAACCCGCCCGTGATCATCGGGCTCGTGCTGTACGGGCTCCTCCCGGTGACACGCAACACGCGCGCCGGCATCCTGGCCGTCGACTCTGCGGTTCGTGAGGCAGCCCGAGGGATGGGGATGAACCCCCGCCAGGTCCTCCTGCACGTCGAGCTGCCGCTCGCCGTCCCGGTCGTCCTCGGAGGCATCCGGCAGGCGACGGTCATGATCGTCGCGATCGCGACCGTGGGTGCCACCGTCGGCGTCAACGACCTCGGGCAGACGATCCTCGGAGCGATCGGGCGGAGCACCGGCACGCTCGACGCGGTGCTGGCGGGAATTCTCCCGGTCGCGGCCATCGGCATCCTCGCGGACCTGATCCTCGCGGGCATCCAACGCGCCCTCTCGCGGGGCCGCGTCTCAGTGGCCGCGACGTGATCACGTTCGACAAGGTCGTCAAGCGCTACGGGGACTCGGTCGCCGTCGACCATCTCTCGCTCGAGATCAAGTCCGGCGAGACCGTCATTCTCGTAGGGCCCTCCGGGTGTGGCAAGACGACGTCGCTCAAGATGATCAACCGCCTCATCGAGCCGTCGGGCGGGACGATCAGCATCGACGGGCGCGACACCCGCACGTATGACGTCAACGACCTCCGCCGCTCGATCGGGTACGTCATCCAGCAGGTGGGGCTCTTCCCACATCAGACGGTCGCCGAGAACGTCGCAACAGTGCCGCGCCTGCTCGGCTGGACGAAGCAGCGCACCCAGGAGCGCGTCGAGGAGCTGCTCGACCTCATCGCGCTCCCGGCAAGGGACTACGCGCGCCGTCTGCCGTCGGAGTTGAGTGGCGGTGAACGTCAGCGTGTCGGGGTCGCGCGAGCGCTCGGTGCCGATCCGAACATCCTGCTGATGGATGAGCCGTTTGGGGCCATCGACCCGATCGCTCGAGATCGCCTCCAGAACGAGCTGCTGCGGTTGCAGCGCGTCGTGCACAAGACGATCGTCTTCGTGACGCACGACATCGACGAGGCCGTGAGGCTCGGCGACCGCGTCGCGCTGCTCTCCAAGGGTGGCGTCCTCGAGCAGTTCACAACGCCTGAGGAATTGCTCGCACATCCGCAGTCGGCGTTCGTCACCGGCTTCCTCGGGGAGGGGCCACTGGTACGGCGCCTCGCGCTCATCCCGATCAGCGCGGTGGAGCTCGCACCCGGGAACGGCGCGCCCCCTGACGCGACGGTCGCCGCCGGTGGGACGCTGCGCGATGCGCTCGACGCAGTGCTGCGCGCACCCGATGGGCGCGTCCGCGTCGTCGACGGCGACCGCACGCTGGGCATCGTCGACGCCGATGTCATTCGAGCCGCCTCGATGCGGTCGCGCTGATGCCGCACCTCCCCGCGTGGATGCACAAGCTCCGGCCGTTCGCGGTGCCGATCTGGGTCGCGATCGCGATTGTGCTTTCGATCGGCGTGTATCAGACGCTCATCGGCAAGCCGTACGACTCGGAGATCATCAACGCGCCGTCGCTGGAGAGCGAGACGATCAAACATGTCTTCCTCTCGGGCGTGTCGTTTGCCATCGTCGCGGCGATCGGCGTGCCGGTCGGGATCTTGATCGCGCAGGCCGGCCCCATCGTGCGTGCGCCGGTCTTTCTCATCGCCAACCTTGGACAGGCGGTCCCCGGCATCGGCCTGCTGGTGCTCCTTTTCGCGTTCTTCGGGCTGGGCACCACGCCGACGGTGATCGCGCTCGTCGTGTATGGGTTGCTCCCCGTGCTCCGGAACACAGTCGCCGGGATTCAGAGCGTCGACCCAGCCGCAGTGGATGCGGCGCGCGGCATGGGCATGACGCGTTGGCAAGCTTTGATGCGAGTCCAATTGCCGCTTGCATCGCCACTGGTCTTTGCAGGCCTGAGAACTGCACTCGTCCTTATAATTGGCACCGCAACATTAGGGAACTTCATTGGTGGTGGTGGGCTAGGGGATGTCATCGCCAATGGCATCAACAACAGCGATCGGGTGGTATTCGTAGGGGCCGTGATGGTGGCATCGCTTGCATTGCTCGCAGACTGGGCACTCTCAACGGTTGAGCGCGTCGCAGTCCCAAGAAGGGTTTAACGGTTCGTCATGCGGAGGAACACATCCATGAGGCGCAAGTTCATAGCGGGCATCGCTGTGGCGATTACCGCAGTCCTTGCTGCATGCGGGGGTGGAAACTCCGGCGGCAGCTCACCGACCGCGGAGGGCACGCATTCCAATTGCCCAGCACCGTCCGGATCCAGCGGCAATGGCGCCACTGTGTCCATCGGCAGCAAGGCCTTTGCCGAGGAGCAGCTGCTGGCCCAGATGACCGTCGATGTGCTCCAGGCGCACGGCTTCAAGGTCAACTACACCTTCCAGGCCGCTGACAAGGCGATCGGCACCGCGTTGACCAACGGCACCATCGACATGTACTGGCAGTACACCGGCACCGAGCTGGGCGACTACCTCGGCCTGCAGACGGGCTCGTATCCCACGGATCTGGCCGCGGCCTTCACGTTCGTCCAGAAGGCTGACGAGCCGCACAACCTCTGCTGGGTCGCGCCGACGCAGTTCGACGACACCAACGGCATCGCAATCAAGCAGAGCAACACCGCCACCTACGGCACCTCGCTGGCGGCATTCGGCACGTACCTGACGTCGCATCCCAACACCCACGTGTGCATCCAGTCCGAGTTCCTTACCCGGCCTGACGGCCTCCCCGGCCTCGTCAGCACCTACGGCTGGCCGGCCGCGTCGTCGTTCAACTACACGCAGATCGGCACGACCGCCGAGAAGGCGATCGCCAGCGGGCAGTGCGATGCCGGCGAGGTGTACACGACCGACTCGGGCATCGCGGCGAACAACGAGGTCACGCTGACCGACGACAAGAACCTCTTCCCGCCCGACAATGCGGGGCTCGTCGTCAGGGCCTCCGTGCTCCAGAAGTACCCGGCGATCGCGGCGCTCATGACCCCGGTTGCGGCGAAGCTGACGACGCCGGTCATGCTGCAGTTGAACGCCATGGTCGAGATCCAGAACATGACGTACGCGAACGTGGCGCACACCTGGCTCGTCCAGAACGGGTTCCTCTCCAGCTGACCTTCGGGTAGCATCGCGTTTGATGCGACTGCTACCGATTGCGACGGCCGCGGTCTCACTTGCACTGATTGGGGCGGGTGGGACCGCGACCGCCCGCGCCATGAGTCGGGCGTCGTCGTTCCAGCACAGCGCGGCTGCACTGGAACGTACGTGGACGCAGGATGTGGATGAGGGCGTGCCCGCAGCGAGCGTGACGCCGGTGCGTCGCTCGCTCGATACATCGCAGTACCTGCACGCATCGGGGTGGTCGCCGATGTGGTGGTTCGACGACGGCAGTGCGTTCCTCGGAACGCTTCGCCACGAGACCGCGCAAGCGTGGACCGCCGCGATGAACGCGGCGAGGGCGAAGGCCGAAGGCGCGATGACCGCCTGGAGCCAGATGGAGCTGCAGTACGGGAGGTACGTGGACACCAGTGCAGCCAGCGGTGCCGCTCGATGGAGCGCGCAGCTCGCTGCGGCGACCACACCGCTGCAGATCGACACGCTCGTCAGCGTCTGGATGGGCGACGTCGACGTCGCACGACGCGGCGCCATGCTCGACGAGGTGACCGTCGCCGCCGCGCCATACGGTGGCCTGCCGCTACTGCTCGCGAATGCAAATCACGCAGTTGCGGTCGCGCGTGGCGATAACCTGGTGACCGGTCAGGTTCCCACGCTCGTCGACACGCTTTCGGCAACGGGTTCGGAGCCGACGACGACCACGCAGGCGATCGCGAAGCTTGCTGCTGCGCTGAGTCAGCTGAACGCGTTGATCAAACTCGACGGCAACGTCGCCGGCCAGCTGCGCGGACTCGACGGTCGTGTGACGCTTGCGACGGCGCACAACGCACCCGGCGCTACGGGATTCGCGAGCCAGGCGGCATCGCTGGCGACCTCGTTGCACGCAGGCGGCACGACGTCGAACCTGGAGAGCGTGTCCGGTCAGATCGCGACGGTGGAGCGTTCTGTCAATGCGGCGTTGACCAGCGTCGGCTGCGGCCACAACGTCCCGAACGGCAAGGTGATCGACGTCGACCTCACGACGCAATCGGCGGTCTTCTACGACGACGGGTGCGTCGCGGGCTCGTCGCTCGTGACCACGGGCATGCCCGGACTGCGCACGCCGACCGGGACGTATCACATCTATGCGAAGTACTCGCCCATCACGTTCATCTCGCCCTGGCCGAAGTCCTCGAAGTACTACTACTCGCCGGAGAGCGCGCAGTACGGGATGGAGTTCCGTGGCGGCGGATTCTTCCTCCACGACGCCCCCTGGGAGCCGTCGACGGGATTCGGTCCCGGCAGTGAGAACGGGCCGGACGCGAGCCACGGCTGCGTCCACTTCCCCACGCCGACGATGGCCTGGCTCTACTCGTGGAGCCCCATCGGCACGACGGTGGTCATCAGCTACTGATGGCGGGTCAGCCGGCGCATCCCTGCGTGGACACCGCGGACGTCCTGCCCTGGGCGGCCCTGAGGTCGCTCTCGATCTGGGGGATCGTGAGCGCGTAGCCGACCTGGCCGGGCTGCGTCGTGCTCGCGGCGAACACCACCCCGATGATCTGACCGTCGTCGTTGACGAGCGGGCCCCCGGAGTTGCCGGGGATGACCCGCGCGCTGAGCACCTCGATGTCGCGGGTGACCAGCGTGTCACCGTAGATGTTGTAGCCGCGGGCCATCTCCGTCCCGCTGACGGCAGCCGCGACGACCTGCTCGCCGTTGCCGCCTGGATACCCGATCACGGCGCCGCCGGTGCCCCGGACCGGATCCGAGTCGACGGCCACCAGCGGCTGGAGCGTCAGCCCGGGGACGTAGAGCACGGCGAGGTCGGTGTTCGGATCGAAGAGGACGACCCTCGCGGTGAAGTGGCTGCCGTTGGGGGTGTCGACCTCGACGCTGCTCGACCCCGCGACGACGTGCGCATTGGTCACGAGATAGCCGGTCGCCACCGGCCAGGACGACCCTGCCTCGGCACCGCCATTGCACCCGACCGCGATGACCTTGGACGTGACGCTCGTGGCCTGGCGGATGCCGGGGGTGTTCACGAGCGGCGGGATGGTCACCGGGGTGGGGGGCAGGCTGAGGATCGTCGAGAACGGGTTCGGGAAATCGCCCTGGCGGAAGAGGTTCCCGATCGTGGCGAGGAAGGCTGGCGGACGTGGCATGAACCCGTCGAGCGCCCGCTCGATCGTGGAGCCGCTGATCTGACTGTCGAGGCCCACCCAGGGGCTCTGGGAGAAGGTCAGGCCGAGATACCAGGCGGCGGCGAGCGCACCGATGAGCCCGATGACGGCGCCGATCCCGGCGTCCGCGGGACCGAAGATGGTCTGACTCGTGCGTCGCCGGATCCGGTATCCGATTGCCGCGCCGATGCCCTCGACCAGCAGCGTGATGACGAGGAAGATGCCGATCGCGAACAGCGGCCGGCTGGTGGCGTTCTGCGTGATCGCTCTCGCGATCGGCGGCGCGATCACCGCGCCGAGGAAGAGGCCGGCCAGGAGCCCCGCCAGCGAGAAGGCGACGCCGCTCAGGCCCCGTCGCAACCCGGAGAGGGCGAACAGGAACAGGAACAGGATGATGATGACGTCGAGGTAGTCCACAACCGGGAAAGTGTGCCGTGCGTGGTCCCGGCTATGTCCGACCGCTGGTGACGCTCGCGTCACCGCCAGCGTAAGGGAGCATCGGAGCGCTTGTGACACGGCTTTCAAGGGGCGTTCAGGTTCGAGCGCCACCCTGTGCATACGCAATCCAACCGATAAGGAGCCACAGCCATGTTGACCGGATATCTTCGTTGCCGCGAGTTCGCCGTGAACCGGTTGACCGAACTGCTTGAGCGTCCCGAAGATGGACAGGGCATGGTCGAGTACGCGCTCATCCTCGTGCTGATCGCGATCGTCGTGATCGTCATCCTGTCCACCGTCGGCAAGCAGGTGAACAACGTGTTCTCGAACATCAGCAACGGCTTGAGCAAATAGCTGCGCAAATACCCGACTGACTTCGTTGGTGCGCCACATGACCGACAGGGCATGGCGCGAGGCAGCATGATTCCAGCGTTGGGAGGGGTCACGATCCTTTTGCTAGGAGTTGGACCAATGCCCACGCGGTTGCCAGACAAGCCGAACCTGTGCTGCGCCGGTTGTGGCGCCGATCGGCTCATCCCATTGACGTTCCCGGTCTACCAGCGTGAAGCCGGAGCTGAGGTGCATCTGCGCCGGCCGATGGCGAAGTGCTCGGGATGCGGCGAGCGCATCTACGCGAAAACGGTCTACCGGCAGGTCGCCTCCAGGCCCACGTAGGGAGGAGCTCAGCTGCGCCCGCCTCGGGCGATCTGGGCGGTGACACTCGTGGGGAGTGCCGGGTCCGTCACCAGCGCATCCGCCTGCGGCGTGCCGAATACCACGCTGAGCGGCACCTCGCCGGCCCACACCGGCAGCGTGCGATCCGCCGGAATGTCGCTCGGCGGCCCAGAACGGACCTTGGTCGACAGGTGATCGAGCGGCAGCGCCAGGACGAGCGTGGTCCGCATCTCCTTGACGTTCGGCTGACGGGACTCGTCCCATCGACCGAGGAGGACGTGCTCGACCAGGAACCGCATGGCCACGCGTTTCGCGTCCGGATCGGTGACCTCGGTGGCGTTGCCGGCGATCACCACCGACCGGTAGTTCATGGAATGCGAGAACACGGACCGAGCGAGCACCAGGCCGTCGAGCAGCGTCACGGTCACTGACACGTCGATGCCGCCCGCGAGACCGCGAAGCATCCGGCTCGCGGGGGAGCCATGCAGGTACAACGTGTCACCGTCGCGCGCGTACATCGTGGGGATCACCCACGGACGGCCGTCGGCGACGAAGCCCACGTGGCAGATGAGACCTTCGTCGAGGATGGCATATGCCGCGACGCGATCAACAACCGCGCGCTCAGGGTGACGCTGAACCTTGAGGGCTGCTGCGAAGTCAGTTGTCATGGCTGGTTTTGTACCACTACAAATAAGCGAACGTTGCATAACAAGCCTAGCAAACGGAACCGGGCCCTGAGCCACCGGTTGAAGGTCAACTCGAGTGGCTCGGTGAACGAGTCAAGCGCGACGGCGTGCGCACCTGGCGATCGCTATGTCGATTGGTCCCGTGACAATCGCCTTTCACCGACAAAACGGGGTCGCAAAAGTGGCACATTTGGCGTCCGATGGTCTGCCCCGGTTGCGGAGCCGACAGGCTCATCCCGCTGAGCTTCCCCCGTGTACCGGCCCGAAGCCGGTGACGTTGTGGTTTTGCGGCGCCCGGTGGCCAAGTGCGCAGGATGCGGGGAGCGGATACACGCGCATACGGTGATCCGCTCGCGCAACCCTAGCGGGCCTGAGTTGGGCTGAGTGTGTTGACCAGTGGACCGACGCAGTGCCGGCCCCGCTCTACAGTGACTGCAACTCATCCCCTTCCTGAGGAGGCCCTCGGCGATTCGTCGGGGGCCTCTTCGGCTCGCGGAGCGCGGGTTGTGTTCGCACTTTGCGACGGTTGCGCTTCCCGTGTGAAGGCGCGTGTCGCCACGCCTATGCTCACCGCGTGGGTCAGCAGAAGCGTCGTGCCGCAGCTCGCAGGCCGGAGTCACGCTCGCTCTTCAGCCCGGGAGGTCCAGCGCTCACTCAAGTCACGGCCAAGCTCATCCGAGCCAACCTCGAGGAAATCGTGACCGCCATGGATGACGAGCGCACCGAAGCTTCGGACGGGCTGATGGAAGAGCCGCCCGTCTGACGTGCGCTACTGACGTCCTGCGCGAAGTGTGTCGGCTGCGACGAACCGCAGCTCGCGTTCCGTGGCGTACCGACGTGACGCTGGCGCCAGCAGCGACAGAATCGCCACCACCCCGGTGATGACCCAAGCGGCACCGACGATCGAGGGTTCGCTCAAGAAGGCATCGACGAAGGCGAACAACATGACGCCCTGGAACAACAAAGCCTCTTTGTAGCGACGCCGGGGATATCGGCTTCGCGTCATGCCCAGGGGAAGGATGAAAAGCATTCCAAGGAGGATGACGCCCAGCGCCACGCCGATCCAAGCCATCGGAGCGGGTTCGTTCTTCAGTCGAATCCCGCCGACCGCCACACCGATACCTCCTAAGACAAGAAGGCCAAGGAGTTGCAAAGCCGATACGGCCGACGCGACCTGCACCGACCGCGGTGCGGAGTTATAGGCAACCAGCCACTTCTGCATTCACGCGAACGTATCAGCAGACCCGCGACCGGCCAGCCCGCGTCACTATCCCGTGCACGTCTGTTAGCCGCCCAGCCAGCCTGTCGATAAGCGGTCATCGCCCGAGGCCCCGAGCCGCCGCGGAGGTGATACGTTTCGGCTTGGTTGAAGCGGGCATGCCTGCACGCTGTGATGCCCCCACAAGGGCCGCTCTCAGAAGGCAGGGGGCCTGGCTGAGATCACAAAGCGTCGGGGCGTGGCGCAGTGGTAGCGCACCTGCTTTGGGAGCAGGGGGTCGCTGGTTCGAGTCCAGTCGCCCCGACCACGTCAATCTGACCCCGGACATTTGGAATACGAGCTGAATTCACGCGGCGTCTCTGGGGGAGCGGCGTGGAAGCTCTGCAGAAAATGCCGAGTCAGGGGGCTTCCGCGGGGGTCTCGCCACCAAAACGACGGCAGAATGCCGTCCATGGAGGCACCCGCCATGAGGGTTCTCGAAGGGATCGCGGGCCGTCGTCCGACGGCGCTCGAGGAGGCGTACCAGGTCTTCCGATTGGAGCGGCAGGGCAACCTTGTCGCACCCCGGACGCTCGAGTTCTACGACCGCCGCGTCGGTGAATTGATCGCCTGGCTGCACAGTGAAGCGCCTACGGTCGAGCGCGTCGAGGACGTGGGCGTCAATCACCTGCGTGCCTTTCGCGCGTTCATGACCGAGCGCCGCCGTCCGGACGGGCAGCCATTGCAGGCCGCGACGTTGCATGCGTCGCACCGCGCGATTCACACGTTCCTCGCATGGGCGGAGCTCGACGGCTACGGCGTCGACGGACGGATGCTCCGGCTGCCGCCGCCGCGCCGACCGCACAAGGAGGCGACGGTCTTTCATGTCACCCAGCTGCGCGCCATCCTGACGGCCTGCAAGCGGCCGGAGGAGACGCTTGCAGTGCGCGTGCTGGTCGGGTCCGGTCTGCGCATCAGCGAGCTTTCTGGGCTCGCCGTGCGCGGCCCCGACGGGCTCTCCGACGTGATGCTCGACTCGCTGGAGCGAGGACGCGCCGAGCTGCGTGTCCGTTGGGATGCCGGTGCTAAGGGTCGCAAGGCCCGGCGCGTGCCGATCACGCCGCCGCTCGCGCTCGCCATCAAGCGCTACGTCGCTCGCGATCGGATGAAGAGCGACTTGGACGTGTTGCTGGTCAATCGGCTCGGCAGGGCGTACGGCAAGTGGGGGATCGACGCGATGATGGACCGGCTGGAGGAGCGGGTCGGGTTCCACGTGCATGCCCACGGCTTTCGGCACACGTTCGCCACGGTTGCCACGCAGATGGGATGGAACCTCGAGCGGGTGCGCGCCGCAATGGGTCACGCGGATTACAGCGTCCTCCAGCGCTATGTCTGCCTCAGCGCTGAACGCGATCTTGGGCCGAAGACCGCATGGGCTGAATTTATTGCGATGCCCTGAGCCCGCGCTACGTGAACACCAAGACGGCGGCAGGCTCAAGTCCCAGCGCATGGATTACCGCGTGAACGGATCCGAGCGTCGGATTGCGCCGGTTGTTGAGCATGTCGCTGAGCGTCGCGCGGTCGACGTGCGCAGCGGCGGCGAGCTGCTGGTACGTCATGTTCGCGATGATTCGTGCGCGTTCGACCTGGCGAATATCGAGAGTCCATCGACCGGTGCGCGACGGGACTTGGAGGGGCATCGCTCGCGCCACCGTGGCCCGATCTGCTGTGGCAATCGGCAGTTCGGGTTGGATGGTCTGAGTGCCCGGTTTGGCCATGACGCTTCCCGGCGTTCTTCCGCCCACCATGGATTTACTGTACGGCCGCAAGCGACTACAGAGCGCCTACAGTTTCGCTGCGTCGCCTCGTCGCATTCCGATGCTAATGACGTTGACGCGCGCGGTGTCGCTTGATACCAGACAGCGCTCTCCAGACTGCCTGTGCGGCGTGTGGCGGGCCGTTGCGACCCAGTGCGATGCGTGGACGACCGGCGCGATTCTGCGGCCAAACATGTCGGGCTGCTGCCTACCGGCGTCGACGCCAGGGCCAACCCGAGTCGCTGCCGCGATGGCCACACCCCAGGGGGCAGTTACGTCTCTCCGGAGCGGACTTCTGGGAGACGCGCCGGGACGCGCCGGCCGGCGTCCGTGCCACCGCGCGCGAGGAACGCGCACGCAAGGCCGCTGTACGCCGGGCTCTGCGCCTCTGGGATAGCGCCTTCGCAAACGCAGAGAGACTCCGCGTGCTCCGCGGGGCGCCCGCCCCAACGCCCGCAGCCGTGGCCGCATGGCGGGCGATCGCCGCCGCGGCCGCGGACTGCGCTCGAGCGCAGGCGCCGGGAGGGCCGTGGACGCCGGTGCGGGAAGGCGCCGAGCGCGCCGTGATTCTGTTGACGTCCCCGCATCTGACCCGTGCGGAGCACAGGCACCGGCAGCGCGAGGAACGGAAGCGGGCTAAGCGGCTGGGTTGGTCCCCCCGCCCCGGGATGGCTCGATAACCGCAGCGCGCCGGCGCAGGGGGTGAACAGGCTCGCTCCGAAGCCACACACCCCGCCGAGGCACTACCCAAGCCAAGCCTCGGCAGCCAACGCCCTCATCCACATCGCCAACCGCCTCCACCGCATTCTCTCCCTCCATCCTTTCTCCGCATCCATCGCATTTCTTTCTCGGCTTCGCTCCTTCACATCACACACAGTTGCACCGGCGGTGTTCACGACCCTTCTTGCGTCACGAAAAGACGCACAAACAAGGGGTTAGCCCTTGACTGGAGGGTCCTCGACGACATCATTCGAGTACCTAAAGCGAGATCGCGAGGTGCCCGATCGCCATGGACCTGTGGCAATAGCGTTTGGCGCTTGCCGCCGTGTTCGATGCCGGAGGGAGCTAGCGTGGTTGAACCGAGAAAGGCAGCTACCGCCAGAACCAGGAGAAGGCCCCCGTTGACACCACTGCCCGTACCTGGCCGCCCAGTGGCGAGACGCCTGGTGGTCGCTATCGGCGTCTTCTGGGCTGCGTGGGGATGCGCCGTATTCAACGCCGAGACATCACGATTCGCTGCGGTTATCGGCGTTTCTGTGGTGCTGGGTTTGGCGGCAGTGACCTATTTCTATGCCACGCTCTTCCACGCATATTCGCTATCGATGTACACGTGGTCGTTCAGAGACCAAGGAGCTCGTTGGCGAGTCATGCTCAATCTGCTGAATCCGCGTTGGCTGTGGCAGACACTTAGGTCCACCGAGTGGCCCGCGCTGATCGTCGCCGTCGGCCTTCTACTAATTCTCGCCGCGGATCTCGTTCTTTTCGCGATCTTGATGTCCCTCCCGCCACGGCGGTGATGCAGATGGTTCACTGGGCGGGAGGATCAGCTTGCGTGAATGTCGCCCAGAGCGGACTTGCCGACATCTCCGCGCCAAGCAGAACTGTCACGAACTGGTCACCCGCGGCCCAGGTTGTTAGCGTGGCGTAAGGCTCGTTCACGATGAACACGCATATGCCCAGTCGATCGAAGCCCCTCGTCCTCACGCTGCTCGTGGCTCTGCTCGTCGGCGGCGCAGTAGAAGTTGGCACGGGGCTGTCCTGGTCGGGAGCACTTCTTTTTGCCTTTTTCGCGCTCTGTGCAATCTCTGGCGGTGCGATGGCGCTCGACTACCGCGGCGTCGCGAGCCGGACGCCCTTTTCGCGACGCGCTCTCCGCAGTCCGGCCTGGGCTCGGCGTCTTGTCGGCGTGTTATTTGTGGTGCTCTTCGGCTATCTGGCGGTTTTGCTACTGGCGATAAGCGTCGTGGGGCCCTGAGGGCACGTGCCCGAATCGACGTTGCAGTACTTCAACCCAGCTTGATGGAGTCAAGCCCCTTCGATGGCGACCAAACCCGCCGCCACCTGTTTTTATTTGGCTGACACCCTCCTTGACACCCTAGTCCGCGGTCACGCCCAGTGCCCGGCGGACGGAATCGCCGTTCTGATGCCTGGCCTGAAGACGACACGGCCATCGACGGACACGCGCGAACTCACCGGAG
Source organism: Candidatus Dormiibacterota bacterium (assembly GCA_036521195.1). Lineage (GTDB taxonomy): Bacteria > Chloroflexota > Dormibacteria > Aeolococcales > Aeolococcaceae > Palsa-851. The sequence continues at coordinate 66,721 of DATDID010000048.1, read as the reverse complement.
ACGAATTCAAGAACCGCGCCGATCAGCGTCCATCCTGGGTTCGGGTAAGGGCCTCTCCAGGCCAGCGTGCGTAAACCACCTCTGAGAGCCATCGCTCGGATGAGGTAGCGTGGAACCGTGATCACGATCACCATCGGGGAGGAAACTGGCGAACACGTTGCGATTGAGATCGTCAGGCGCGAATTCCCAGACGCCACCGACTCTGACGACGGCAATTGGTTGGCGTGCCGAGTGTCTATCCGGGCTGGCGCGTTCTCTGGCAGCTTTGGCGCTTCCCTCCGGGCGGAGGAGTTCGCCGAGTTCCTTGCTGCAGCTCGACGACTCTACGAGACTCTTGAAGGACGCGCTTCGTTCGCCACCTTGGAGGATCAGCTGCGCGTCGACATCAACCGGGTGGGGAGCCTGGGAGCTCTAAAAGTGATCGGGATCGCAGCCGACGCCGCAGGCACCGGGAACCGCCTCGAGTTCGCCCTTGCACAGTACGACCAGACGCAGTTGGTTGACCTGATTCGTGACCTGGAGGTTGCAACCGCGACCTATGGAGTTGTCGGGCGCAGCTGATGATGCTCGGGCGAGCGGACGGCGATCACGCGCCTCATCTGCCTTGAGCCGACTGACACCCTATCTGACACCCCATGGCGCGGTCAGGTCCGGACTCCGGCGGACGGAATACCTGTGCGACCGCCGAATTCTAAACACACAGCGGACGTCGACGGCCGCTGCCGGAGTCACTGCGAACGAACTTGAAAACCGCAGTGGTGTCAAAGCCACCGGGGTTTCGAATCCCTCTCCCTTCGCCAAAATCTCTTAGCGAATAAGGGGCTTTGGTTCGCGAGGCTTGAGGCCAGCAATCCGCCCAGACCAGCTCGCATTGAGTTTGGCACCTTGTTGACACCTATCCTGGTGGTCGGCCGGACGGCGGTACCCGGGCGCCGAAACCTGCATACGCAGCGGACGTCCCCGACCGCCGCCGGAGTCACTCCGGACGAAATGGTAGATCGGAAGTGTTGATGTCGAACGCGCTGGGCAGCCCAGCGCCCGCGAACATCTCAGTGTGGCGAGGCCGCGCCGACCGGGCTGCGGGAGGTTTCAACTGAATGACCGACCCCATGGCGTAATGGGCTCCGCCGGCGGCTGCTACGCTTGCGTTGATGGATGCGGAAGCCACCTCCGGAATACAAATGCTGCCGGCGACGAGGTGGCGTCGTCCCCCTGTGGGGGCACCTGCGGGCCGGAGACCGAGGCCTTGGCCATTCGTCCTCCACGCCCTGGCATGGGGAGGCGTTTTATTTGGGATGAGCAGCGGCGCCGATGTGGTGGGATACCACATGGCCGACGCGCGAGCCTATCTCGGCACCGGGCATGGTCGACATCAGCATCGGAATTGGCATCCTCGCCGTCGCGTATGGCGTTCTCGTCATTGTGACAGCGTGGGGGCCACGTCTGAAGCCCGACGCCATCGGGTACGCCATCGTCGCAACTCCCATTGCCAAGCTGTGGTATGGGCTCGCCTTCATCGTCCCCATAGCGGTGACATGGAGTGCGGCGTTCTTGTTCAATCCAAGGTCCCTTGCTGACTCCCCGTACTGGGATCTCGTGTACTGGTCCGGGCCGGCCAGCTTGGCTGCGTGCATTCTGCTAGCTCGTGTGTCTTCTGTCCGTCCGCTCAAGCGAGCGATCCTGGCCGGTCGCGCGGCGCGCTATCTGATGTCACCGGACGACCGGTGGTGGTGGGATGGCAGCGCGTGGGTGGCTGTGGCCACCGCCTCGCCGGAGGCTGCCGTCCGCTCACCTGACGACAACTATTGGTGGACTGGACGGTCCTGGGTTGCGCTGCCTCCACGCCGGCGCCACGCCTGACGGCGAGTGGCGTGTCCGGCGCGGACCGGGTGCTGCTCGCCCAGGCCGGCCTGTTCTCCCGTTGCTCGCACACTTCCGTCGTTGACACCCCCATCTACACATTCGCGCACGGCCGCCAGCGCGCATACGCGACGCCGCGCGCACGTTGTGTACCCGCAATCCGAGCTCGTGCGGCCGTCCTCACCCGAGAGCGAATTGTCGCTGCGGGACTGGTTCCGGCTGATGGAGTAAGGACCTGATCTCACGCTCATGGGATTGCTGGCGAGTCAGGAGGCTTGCGCGGGAATCGCCTCGTGGTGTTCAATTCGGGCTGAATACGGCGTGACCCGCAAGGAAGTTTGGGAGCAGGGGGTCGCTGGTTCGAGTCCAGTCGCCCCGACTTTGCCCGATCGACGTGGTCGCCGCTGATTGCTGTTAGCGAGTGAGGTGCGATGAGCGCCGAGCAACGAACACGAAGATGTTCGCAAGGATGGCAAGGACGGCGACAACGACCGCAAGCGCGCCCGATACGAGCGCTGAATGAAAGAAAAGGTCTTTGAACCGCTGGTCGAGATCAGCCGGCAGCGCTGCGACGTAAAAAGCGAAGACCATAACAATGAGGATCAGTGCAGCCCACTTGGTGATATCAGCGACTCTCGTCATGCCAACAAGCACGACGCAACCCTACACCCCGAGAGCCACTCGTCCCGAGGGGTTGCCCCCGGAGCGCCCTTGGCACGCAAGGGATTTTGACCCAGCGAGTGCAGCGCAACCGCCGAATACAGTCGTAACTGCGATCACGCGTTCGCGTTGAATCGGTCAAGGCAGGCATGAAACGCACAACCATCCTCGGGTCTCTGATCGTCGCAGCCGGTCTCGCAGCGTGCGGAGCGGCGCCACTCACGACGCCATCCGCCTCGCTTGGAGCGGCCCCGACACCCACCGCAACGCCGGCGCCGACGTCAATACCGACGCCCTCGGCAACACCGAGCGGAAGTCCCAGCCCTTCGCCGAGCCCGACTGACGGTCCATGCGGCTATCAAGCGTGCGGCACCGGCGTCGCATGGAACACCAGCTGCGCTGTCCCTGGTACCGCCCAGGGTGGGAGCTTGATCATCACGTGGAATCCGGGGTACGGCCAGAGCGCGCCGGTTGTCCCCGCCACCATTACGGTCGATGGCACGACTCTGGATGTCAGCAGCAACCCGTTCACCAGCGGGCCCTACTCCGTGGGTCTCCACTCATTCACGACGCCAACGGATGAAGGCCCCGGGGCCAACGGCGAGTTCCCTTTCACGATCAGCTCGTGTCCGGCGCCCACCGTCACGCCCGGTGCGGGGTGAGCGCCGAAATCACCGGCGCGCACCGCGAGTCCTCCATGCGCCAGTGGACGGAGTCCGCCTTCATCAAGTGGGCATGCCTGTTTCTCGGGATCGCAGTCATGCTCGGTGCGCTGGCTCAGCTCACCGCTTTTGTCGTCTACGGCTATCTGGGCGCTCTGGTCTATGACAGCGGCGCTGCGGACGGATCGTTGGGCTGCAACGCGAAGCCCGTCGGCGGACTTGACTTTGTGTTCCGGCTTGGACCGGGATGGCAACTGCTGTTGTTCGCGCCGTTGGTGGCGGGTCTCGGTGGCGCGCTCGTGTACTGGCCGCGGCGTCGGATCGCCTGGAAAGCGATGATCGGCGTGGCGACCGCGGCCGCCTTGGCCGGCGCGATCATCGTCCAGGTGGAGGGGTGGGACGTCCTTGATCCTCGGCAAGTGCTCCGTCCGGGGTCCGGAAGCACAGTGCTGCCGTTTTGCATCGCGCTGTTCGTGATCGCGCTCTTCGTCAGGAAGGACAGGTCGGTGCAAATGACCCCTTTGACGTGATACAAATAGGGCACGGGGTTGGGGAACTCTGGGGGGATACACGTGGCAAGAGAGGGGACGGCCGAGGGCCGCAAGGCCCAGCAATGGCTGGCCGACGTCTCGGAGGATCTCGAGGTGATTCGCTACCCAACGCGGCGCAGTCTCATCGAGATGGTCGACGATGCGGCCCGGCGCGCCGAGAGCCGTGCGCGGCTCGAGTACGCGCTCCTGACGCAACGCTAGGACGAGCCTAGAACGACGTCCGATGGCTCCAGTGGCCGGCGACCATCGTCGCGGCCACGGGCATCGCGCGCAGCTCGGCGGGTGTCGCGGCGAACGGATCCGCGTCGAGCACGACCAGGTCGGCCGGGTCACCGACACGGAGCGTGAGGCTCCTTCGCGGCGATGGCATTGACGCCAGGAGCGCTTCATCGAGCGTGATCTCCTGCTCGGGATGCCAGCGTTCACGCTCATCGCGGGTCCGGTGCACCGCCGCCGCAATCGCCACCCACGGATCGAGCGGCGCCACGGGCGCGTCCGAGCCGAGCGCCAGAACGGCCGCTGCGTCGAGCAGCGAGCGCAGCACGAAGGCCCGCCTCGTCCGGCCGGCCCAGTAGCGGTCCGCGACGTCGCGGTCATCCATCGCATGTTCGGGCTGGACGCTCGCGACGACGCCGAGCTCCGCAAATCGGGCGATGTCGGCGTCGTCGAGCAACTGCGCGTGCTCGACACTGCCACGCGCGCCGGTCGCGGCAAATGCCTGTAGTACCAGCGCATTCGCACGGTCGCCGATCGCGTGGATCGCGCAGTCGATTCCGGCGTCAGTCGCCTGCCGCATGAGCCGCTCCAGATCGGGCGCAGACACGAGCGACATGCCGAAGCCATCACCCTCGCCGGTCAGACCCTCATACGCCGCATGGCAATAGGCGGTGCGTGTGTTGAGGGATCCGTCGGTGATGACCTTGAACGGACCCACCGTGAGCAAGCCCGATGTGCCAGCGATGACGTCGCCGGTGCGGAGGCCTTGCTCGATGACCGCCGGCAAACACTCGGTCCAGACGCTGCTGACCACGCGCAGGGACCGCTGTCCTGCGCCAATGCGACGGCGCCACGCCGGTAACGACCACGGCTGCTCCATGTCGACGATGCCCACGACGCCGCGCGCAGCAGCAGCTCGCGCCGCGTCGCCGGCCAGCGCGTCGCCGGCATCCTGGCCCACCACCGCCACGTCGCCGATGACCCGCATCGCGACGTCCTCGCGGAGCACGCCGCTTTCGTGATCACCTTCCCCGAATCGGCGAAGCGCTGCGGTGTTGAGCCATGCACAGTGGAGGTCGGCGCCGATGAGCACGACGGGCACATCGCCGGTCGCGTGGTCGAGGAGCTCGCGGTGGGGGAGGTCGTTCCAGAGTGCGTCGCGAAACCCATAGCCGACAAGCGGTGCGCCGGCATCGCGTGGCCGCCGCGCGAGCTGATCGGCCGCCAGCTGCGCGGCGCCGGCAGCGCTTTCGGCGCCTGACAGATCGAGGCGCGCGCTGACCTGCGCCCACTGGTCGAAGTGCACGTGGTGGTCCCACAGGCCGGGGAGCACGAATCGTCCGCCGGCACTGACCTCGTCCCCATCGGGTATCTCACGGAGTTCGCCGATCGCGGCCACGTGCCCGTCGACGATGAGCATGTCCCGCGGGGGTGCGTCGCGCGCAAAACGCGCGTGACGGAGCACTGTGCGTGTGCTCATCGAAGCGCCTCACATATCACGTCGCGCGCTGCGTGCAGCGTCAGTCGAGCTTGAAGTGGGGGTTGCAGATGAAACCCACGATGCTGCCCGTCGAAGTACGCACGCTTGCAGTGATGATCCCATCGCCGACATCGGTCGCCGGCGCGTGCTCCACAGCTCCGGTCTCGATGGCCGCCGCAACCGCTGCCCCGACATCCGGAACGCCCCAGTACACGAGGGCTCCGTCCGACGCATCGGCGTCCGGAAGGAGCCCGAGCTCGTAGCCGCCGACGTTGAACCCGACGTAAAACGGTTGATCGAAATACGGCGCCGCGCCGAGCAGTTCCGTCCACCAGGCCTTCGCGGCGTCGAGGTCCGGTGCAGGGTAGATGACGGTGCGGAGACCCTGGAGTTGCATGCTCATCGACGCTCCTCAGTGCTGGCGCTGGCCCGGTCGATACCCGCTGAGCCGGCGGAGCGCCGAGCATAGCTCGGCCAATAATCACCGCGGGCCGGCGTGAGCCGTCGACGCTTCGGCACAATCCTGCGATGACGCGCACGGGTCGGCTTCCGGTACCGGGCGCCGACCTCTACTTCGAAGTCGATGGCAGCGGCCCGGCCGTGGTGCTCGTCCATGGGTTTTCCCTTGATGGCCGGATGTGGGACGGCCAGGTCCCCGCGCTGCGCGACATCGCGACGGTGATCCGCTACGACGCGCGCGGCTTCGGCCGTTCCAGCACACCGGAGCTCGACGTCGAGTACTCGCCGAGCGCGGATCTTGTCGCCGTGCTCGACCACCTCGCCATCGAGAACGCGGTGCTCGTCGGCCTGTCGATGGGTGGGTTCGTCGTGCTGCACACGGCGCTGGTCGCACCGGGCCGCGTGCGTGCGCTCGTCCTGCTCGATGCACTGCTCGACGGGATCGAGTGGGATGTCGAGGCGGACGCGGCCATGGAGAACGCCGGCGCAGTGATGCGCACGGATGGTGTGGCCGCCGGCAAAGCCGCATGGCTGCAGCACCCGCTCTTCGCTCCCGCTTCTCGAGACGCGGCACTCGCTGCACGTCTCGTGGTGGAGACCGAGCCGTGGACCGGCTTTCAGTGGACGCACGCAGATCCCCGAGCCCCTGTCCGCCCGAGCCCGTACGCGAACCTCGAGCAGATCGCCGCTCCGACGACAGTGGTGGTCGGCGAACTGGACGTGCCGTGCTTTCGCGTGATGGCGGAGGAGATGGCGCGGCGGATCCCGGGAGCGCGGCTCGTCACCGTTCCGGACGCCGGCCACATGGTGAATCTCGAAGCTCCCGCCGTCGTGAACGCGCTGCTCCGCGATGCCGTCAGCGTCCGCTGACGGCGCAGAGACGCGACACCTCCGCAGGGCGTTCACACGGGGTTCACATCTCGGCCCGAGTGTGGCGGACATACCGTTCACCCTCCACAAGGAGACTCGACATGTACCGTGCAGGACGCACCGCCTGGGGACTGATCGCCGTGGGAGCCGCAACAGCGGTGGGCATCACGACCAAGAATCCCGGATTCATCGTGATCACCTTTCTCGGGACGCTCGCGCTGCCGCGAATTCTGGGGATCACGCCAAAACGACGCTGGCGCAATCGCGGCTTCGGCCCTCATGGGATGGCGTGGGGCGGGGGATGCCCCGGACGAGGCGCCACCGACAGCCAGCCGGCCACCCCGACGGCGCAATCGGTCTGACAGCAAGCGGGGCGGCGCCTCGTCGTCGCTCCGCTTCGCCCCTACGATGACCCTGCCGTGAAGCGCGTGCTCATCGTCGACGACGAACCCGAGATCCTGCGGCTCGTGCGGGACTACCTGGAGCGCGCCGGCTTCGAGGTGGTGACGGCTGCGAACGGCGCCGACGCGCTCCGCGAATTCGCCAGGCGCCGTCCGGACCTGGTGGTGCTCGACCTGACGCTGCCGGAGACCGACGGGCTCGATGTCGCGCGTTCGATGCGCCGGTCTGGGGACGTGCCGATCATCATGCTGACCGCGCGGACGGGCGAAGCCGATCGTGTCGCCGGCCTCGAGCTCGGTGCCGACGACTACGTCACCAAACCCTTCAGCGCTCGCGAGCTCGTGGCACGCGTTCGGGCCGTGATGCGGCGCGCGCAGTCGGCAGCAGCGGGCGACGACATCGTGCGTGTCGGCGACTCGATATCCCTCGACGCGCCGCGCATGCAGGTCCGTGTGGACGAGCGCGATGTTGTCTTGACCGCCACCGAGTTCCAGCTCCTGCTCCATATGGCGCGTCAACCCGGTCGTGTCTTCACGCGCGCCCAGCTGCTCGATGCGGTCCACGGCGTCGCCGTCGAGTCGTACGAGCGCGCGATCGATGCCCACGTGAAGAACATCCGTCGAAAGATCGAGCAGGATCCGCGTGCCCCTCGGCACCTGCAAACCGTATTCGGCGTCGGGTACCGGCTCGTCGACGCTCCGGCATGAGCGATTCGGGACCGCGCTGGGGCGGGCCGCGCGGCGGCCGGCCACCCTGGTGGCCCGACGGTCAGCAGTGGGGGGCTCCCGACGGCGTCAACTGGCAGCGCCAGGGGCGTCGTATCGCTCGTCGCATCGGCTGCTTTCTCGGCCTTGCGTTCCTGGTTGTGCTCAGCGCGGCGGTCGGGGTGGTCTGGCTCGTCCTGAGCCTGTTCCGCGTCGTCAGCTCTGCACCGCTGTCCACCGCGCTGGCGGTGACCGCACTGGCGATCGGCGTCGTTGTGGTGGTCGTCGCCTTCCTGGTGCTCCGACGGCTCGCCGCTCCCGTCGGTGCGCTGATCGAAGGGGCGCACCGCATCGAGGCCGGCGATTTCTCGACGCGGGTGCCCGTCCGCGGTCCGTCCGACCTCCGGTCCCTGGCACGCGCGCTCAACGACATGAGCAGCCGCCTGGAGGCGGAGGAGAGCCGTCGGCGCTCGGTGGTCGCCGATATCGCGCATGAGCTGCGCACCCCGCTGACGATCATCCGCGGGCAAGCGGAAGCGATCGCCGACGGCATGTACCCGGCCGATACCGAGCACATGGCGCCGATCATCACCGCAACCGAATCGCTCGAGATGCTCGTCAACGACCTCGGTACCCTCACCTTGCTGGAGGGCGGCACCTTGCGTCTGCGCCGCGAGCCCATCGATGTCGACGTGCTCGTCAACGAGACGCTCGACGCCTTCCGTCCCGAGGCGGCTGCGACCGGAGTGCAGCTCACCGAGGCGGTGGACGCGAACCTCCCCGCGATCGATGCCGACCCGGCTCGCATGCGCGGCGTTCTCGGCAATCTTGTCAGCAACGCGCTGGCGCACAGCAAGCAGGGTGGGAGCATTCGCGTCGAGGGCATCGCCGCCGGCGAGCGGATACGGCTCACCGTGCGCGACGACGGTGACGGGATTCCCTCAGACCTGCTGCCGCGTGTCTTCGATCGCTTCGTCAAGGGGCCGGCGTCGACCGGTTCCGGGCTGGGGCTCGCCATCGTCCGGGATGTGGTGGAGGCGCACGGCGGCTCCGTCGAGGCGGCCAGCTCGCCTGCGGCGGGGACGGCGATCACGCTCACCCTGCCGGCGGCCCTACCCTTGGAGAGGTGAGCATTCAACAGGACACCACCGACTGGACAGGCTGGCTTGCGCGCTGGGACGCGCAGCAGCAACGCCATATCCCGGACCGCGAGGAACGGTTCACCGCCATGATCGATGCACTGGCGGCGTTCGCGGGGCCAGAACCGCGCGTCCTCGACCTCGGGTGCGGCCCGGGATCGCTGAGTGCGCGCGTGCTCGAGCGCCTGCCTGGTGCAACGGTCGTCGCCGTCGATGCCGATCCCGTGCTGCTCGCGATCGGCCGCGGCGCCCTCGCCCGGCACAGCACGCTGACCTTCGCAGACGCCGACCTGCGCTCGGACTGGGTCGCCGCGCTGCCGTCGGCCGGCCCGTACGACGCGGCAGTGTCGACCACGGCACTGCACTGGCTCGGCCTCCATCAGCTGGTGCGCCTCTACCACACGCTCGCGGGCGTGATCCGGCCCGGCGGGATCTTTCTGGATGGCGACCGCCTCGACTTCGACCACGACCAGGCGGCTATCGCAGCTGGAGCGCGTGAGATCCGTTCCGAATGGCCGGCAGCGCCCGAGGGCGCGGAGGACTACGACGCCTGGTGGGCGGCGGCGGTCGCGGAGCCGGCGTTGTCCGCTGAGGTGGCCGAACGGGCACGGCGCGCGCACACGCACCCCCACGACAACGAGGCGCACAGCTATGAGTTCCATCGAGCGGCCCTGTTCGCTGCGGGGTTCGTCGAGGTGGGGACCATCTGGCAGCGGCTCGCCAACCGGGTGCTGATCGCCGTTCGTTAGCGGCGGATCTCGACCAGCCGTCCGGAACGCGACCTTGTGTCGCGACATGGAGCGGCCCGGGTAACAAGCGTGATGATCGGGGAAAGCAGTCCGGCCGGGGTTTCTACGATCTCCCCCGTGGCTTCCGAGACTGTCGCCGCAGGTGCATCGAATGCGCAAAGCCCCTGGCGAAGCAGCGGGCTCTTCTGGGGCATCCTTGCCCTGGCGTTCCTGAGCGTCATCCTGCCGCCGGGGCCGACTCGGATGCCGTGGTTTCTGGCGGCCCTGTCGCTTGCGATCGTGGTGGCGCTGGGTCGCCTGATGGTGCCGTGGTCGCGCATCTCGCCGCGCTTCAAGGTGATTCCCCTGCTCCTCGACACCGCCCTGATCGGCTGCCTCATCTTCTCGGCAGGCAAGGCAACCGGGTTGGGCTCGCTCCTGCTCCTGCCGCTGCTGTACTCAGCGTTCTACGGATCGCCCAAGGAATCGCTGCTCGTGATTCCCGCCATCACGCTCGCGCAGATCATCCTCGGGGTGGCGAGCAACGACAGCCTGCTGGTGCTCGTGCGAGTGCTCATCGTCTGGGTGTCCCTGACGACGATGATCAGCCTCGCTGCGCATGCGCTCCGGGCACGGTTGCAGGCGAATGCTGACACCGCCCGAGAACAGGCGCGGCAGAGCGCAGTCGTCGCCGCCGCGACACAGGCGCTGACTGCAACGCTCGATCCTGATGCCGTCGTGCGCACTGCGGCGAAGTTGGCAGCGGAGCTCGTGTCCCCGACAGCGACTGCTGCACGGCGGGGCCAGTACTTCTCCGTCGAGGGCAACGTGCTGACGCTGTGCGGCGAGAGCGACGAGACCGGCATGACCGCGGTCGACATGGTGATGACGCTGCATGATCACGCCAGCGCGGGTGCCGTTGTCCGCACCGGCCAACCCATCAACGGGCCGGTCGACCTTGGAGCGTGCTCTCCGCAGATCCGGGCCAACCTGACCCGATTCGGGATCACCCATGGCGCGTACGTTCCGGTACGTCTCGGCGGGGAGATCAAAGGGATCCTCAACGCGGCCGGCCGTGGTGCGCCGATCGAGCCCGCCCTCTTCGATCGACTGCAACTGCTTGGGAGCCTCACCGAACTGGCACTTGCGAACGCCGCGGCGCGACAGCTCCTCGAATCCCAGGCGCTCACCGATCCGCTCACCAACATCGCTAACCGGCGCGAGCTGGAGCGGGCGTTCGGGCGTCTGCCTGACCGCATGCCGTTTGCGTTCGTCGCAATCGACGTCGACGATCTCAAGCCGATCAACGACCGGTGGGGACACTCGGCGGGCGACGCGGCAATCCTGGGCGTCGCCAGCGCGATCGCCTCGGTGGCGCGGCGCGGTGACACCGTCGCCCGGGTTGGCGGCGACGAGTTCGCAGTGCTCATGCTGGACGCCTCGGTCGACGCGGTGGATCATCTCGCGGAGCGGATTCACGTCGCGGTGCGCAGCCTTCTGCTGCCGAGCGGTCCGCTGCGCGTGAGCATCGGTGGCTGCGTGGCTCCGCCCGGGGGCGACACCGGCCTCGTCCAGGGGATGGCCGATGCTGCCCTGTATCAGTCGAAGCAGCGCGGCGGGTCATGCACCGTGATCAAGGAATTCGAGGCAGGCGACGCAGTCCTGATCGCCTAGTCGCGAGCGCGATCCACCAGGCGTTGGTGGCACGATGCGCCCGTGGTCGAATCCGAGTTCGATATCCAGCTCGACTCGGGGCGGTTGCACGCGAAGCGTCACGGGTCGCCGGACGCGCCGCTCGTGCTCGCCGTGCCGGGACTCTCCGCCAACCTGATGAGCTTCGAGTTCCTCGCCTCACGTCTCGCGGGCGACAGGCTCCAGGTCGTGGCGCTCGACCTCCGCGGTCGCGGCAGGAGCGACACCACCGGGCTCGGCACGTACGGCTGGGTGAAGCACGCAGCCGATCTCTTCGCTGTCGCCGATCACCTCGGCGCCCGGCGTTTCTCGCTGATCGGTCACTCGATGGGGGCAGCGGTGACGATGGCCGCGGCCGCGCAGGACGCCGGCCGCCTTGAGCGGATCGTGCTCGTCGACCTTTGCGGCGTCCCCGATCCGTCGACGGCGGGACCGATCGGTGCCTCGGTCGCGCGCCTCGGCGTCGTCTTCCCATCAGTCGAGGCATACGTTGACCTGGCTCGCAACGCCGGGGTCATCGCCCCATGGAGCGAGGAGTGGGACGCGTACTTCCGCTACGACTCGCGCGACGTCGAGGGCGGCGTGCAGTCCCGTACCAGCGCTGCCGCCGTCACCGAGGACGTGATGTTCGGTCAGGGCGCATTTGCATTCGGTGACACCGCGGGGATGTACGGACTGTGGCGGTCCCTGACCATGCCGTCGCTCATCGTTCGCGCCACGCGTGAGATGACCCCGGGCACGGGTTACATCCTCACGCAACGCGACGCCGAGCGCTTCGTTGGGTCAGTCCCCGGCGCCAAGGCGGTGGAGGTCGATGCGAACCACTACACCGTCATCACGAACGACCACACAGCGGCTGCGATCAAGGAGTTCTTCGCCGCCGGGGACTGACCGGGCTGCACGCGCGCGTGCGTGCAACTGCTGCAGAGGCCCAGTGATCGCTGTACTCTGGCGGGCACAAATGGGGTCCTGCGGGTCACCGTAGCGTGGCCGGTCAGACGTCAGGCGGTGCGCCTGTGGTGCTTGAGGTCGCCGGGGTCGGTGTGCGCTTCGAAGGCGTCGTCGCTCTCGACGATGTTTCGCTGACCGTGCGGGCAAACCAGATCGTGGGAGTCATCGGCCCCAACGGCGCCGGCAAGACGACCTTGTTCAATGCGGTGTCGCGATTCGTGACCCCGTCGGGTGGCACGATCGCGTACCGAGGCGAGTCCCTGCTGCGCACGCCCGCATGGCGGCTGGCGCATATCGGCATCGCGCGCACGCTGCAGGGGCTCGGGCTCTGGCCGACGCTCACCGTCCTCGAGAACGTCATGGCGGGCGCACCTGACCGGGCGCGGGTTGCCGCCGACATGCTCGCGTTTCCCACCGCCGATCGACGCATAGCCGCGACGCGGAGCGACGCGATGTCGATCCTGCAGGAGCTCGGCGTTGCGGACCGGACGAGCTCCCTGCCAGGTGCGCTGCCCCACGGTGTGCAGAAGCGCGTGATCATCGCCCGGGCGCTCATGGCCAGACCGTCGCTGCTCCTCCTCGACGAGCCGGCGAGCGGGCTGTCCGCGCCCGACGTCAGCGAGCTGGTCGAGCTCCTCGGCATGCTGCGCGCGCGCATGGCGATCGCGCTCGTCGAACACAACGTGGACATGGTGCTGGCGGTGAGCGACACGATCACGGTGCTCAACCTCGGTCGCGTCCTTGCATCCGGAACCCCCGATGAGATACGCGCCAACGAGGACGTCGCCACGGCGTATCTCGGTCAGCAGGTGGCCCATGCTTGAGGTTCGCGAGCTGACGGTTGCATACGGAGGCGTGGTCGCGCTCGATCAGGTGTCGCTGTCGGTGCCGGAGGGCAGCATCACCGCAGTGCTCGGCGCCAACGGCGCCGGCAAGACAACGCTCGTCAGAACCATCTCCGGACTCGTGAAGGCGCGCAGCGGCTCCGTCATGCTCGGCGACCAGCAACTCCTCGGCCGCGCCCCGGAGGCGATCGCACGGCTTGGCGTCGGCCACGTGCCCGAAGGCCACGGCATCATCAGCGAGCTCACGGTCGACGAGAACCTGCGCCTCGGCGGTCTCTGGCGTCGCGACCGCGGCGACCAGCGCGTGGCGATCGAGGAGGCATACGAGCTGTTCCCGCCGCTGTTGACGCGACGCGCGCTCCACGCGGCAAACCTCAGTGGGGGAGAGCGTCAGATGCTGTCGATCGGCAGGGCACTCGTGGCACGACCGACGGCGCTGCTCCTCGACGAACCGTCCCTCGGGCTGGCGACGAATCTGCTCGCACTGATCATGCAGCGCCTGAAGACGCTGGTCGCCGATCGCAAGCTCGCGGTGCTGCTCATCGAGCAGAACGCACGCTCAGCGCTGTCGGTCGCCGATCAGGCTGTCGTCCTTTCACTCGGCAGGGTGGCGTTGACGGATACCGCTGATCGCCTCGCCGGCGATGATGCCTTGCGTCACGCGTACCTGGGATTCTGATGCACCTCTTCGCGATCTACACCGTCTCCGGAATCGTCAACGGGATGATCTACGCGGCGGTTGCGCTCGCGTTGGTGATGATCTGGCGTGCGACGCGCATCGTCAACTACTCGCAGGGTGCGATGGCGATGTTCACGACGTATATCGCGCTCGTCTGCATCCAGCACGGTGTGCCGTACTGGTTCGCGTTCGTGATCGCGCTCGTCACCGGCTTCGTGCTCGGCGCGGTGACCGAGCGTGTGCTCGTGCGCCCGGTCGAGTCGCGAACGCCGCTCAACGCGGTCATCCTCACACTCGGCGTGCTCATCCTGCTCGAGGCCATCGCGCCGATGCTCTTCGGCGGCCAGACCCAGTCGTTCCCCGCGCCGGTCTCCAACATCGACATCCTCGTCGGCAAGATCGACTTCTATTTCACGCCGTTCGGACTCCTCACCATCGGCGCGGTGCTGCTGATGATGCTGGTGTTCTTCATCGTGTTTCAGCGCACGACGCTCGGGTTGCGCATGCGCGCAGCGGCGTTCCATCCCGAGATCGCGCGCATCCTCGGCATCCGCGTCGGCCGGATGCTGACGATCGGCTGGGGTCTCGCCGCGTTGCTCGGCGCGCTCGCCGGCATGCTCACCGCACCAGCGATCTTCCTGTATCCCACCAACATGGACGAGGTGCTCGTCTTCGGGTTCACCGGCGCCATCATCGGTGGTCTTGACAGCCCGGTGGGCGCTGTGGTCGGTGCGCTCGCGGTCGGCCTGGTCCTCAGCTATGTCAGCGGATATATCGGGTCCGACCTGGCGCCGCTCGGCGGCCTGGTGATTCTCATCGCCGTGCTCATGGTGCGGCCGCAGGGACTATTCACGTTCGGACGGCAGCGGCAGGTATGAGCGATTCCGTCACGACGACCCCGGAGTACACCGCCGAGGCGTTGCCCGACGAGGACGATGAGCGCATGCGCGGGGCGTTTCGCGAGTCGACGCTGCTGCGTCACGGCGTCTTCTTTCTCGTGCTCGCAGGGGTGCTCGTCGTCCTGACGTCGTTCGTCTTCGACCCGTACACGAACTACAACGTCGCCGAGATTGCGATCTTCGCGATCTCCGCCGCAGGACTCACCGTGCTCACCGGCATCAACGGGCAGGTGTCACTCGGACACGGCGCGTTGATGATGATCGGCGCCTACACGACATCGGTGCTGCTGCAGTGGCATCCGGACCTCCCGCTGATCCTCATGCTCGTCGCGTCGATGGCGACCACCGCGATTGCGGGAGCGATCATCGGCATCGCCGGCGCGCGGCTTCGGGGCCCGTACCTCGCCGGGGCGACGCTGTCGCTCGCGGTGGCACTGCCCCAGGTGCCGACGCATTTCGCGAGCATCTTCGGCGGCAACCAGGGAATCAGCGTGCCGACGCCGACGCCGCCCGACGCGCTCGGCCCGAGCTTCTCGCCCGAGCAGTGGTTTGCGTGGATCTGCCTCGCAGCCGCGGTGATCACGTTCTTCCTGCTCGCCAACCTGGTGCGCGGCGCCACCGGACGGCGCATGCGGATGGTCCGTGACAATGAGGTGGCGGCGCGTCTTGGCGGCATCGACGTGGCGCGGACGCAGGTGCTCGCCTACGTGATCAGCGCGGTGTGCGCGGGTCTGGCGGGGTCGCTCTTCGCGTACTGGGCGACCATCACGTCCCCGACCGGGTTCCAGCTCACGCTGTCGCTCTCGCTGCTCACCGCGATCGTGATCGGCGGGCTCGGCAGCCTCACCGGCGCCGTCGTCGGGTCCTTCATCCTCGTCTACCTGCCGGTCTGGACCAGTGGATACGCCAGCAGCCTCAACCTCCCGAGCAACGTTGCGAACAACGTGCCGCTGGCGATCTACGGGCTCGTCCTCATCGTCGCGATCCTCATCTTCCCGCGCGGCATCGCCGGGGGGTTTGCGTCGCTGGGCCGCGCCGTGTCGAGCCTGCGTCACGCCGGCAGGCAGGCGAGTACGCTGCCGACAACACCGGCGGCACCGCATCAGTGATCAGGGCAACAGGCAATAGCGGATCAACCAACAGAAGGAGCACCGGTATGCGTTCAGAGATCAGGAGATCGAGGACCTGGGCGGTGGCCACCGCGGGGGCAACCATCGCCGTGATGACCGCGGCGTGCGGCAGCGGGTCGTCCGGTCCCGCAGCCAACTCCGCATCGGCACCTGGGGTGACCGCAACATCGGTGACCATCGGCAGCACGCAGCCCCTCACCGGACCGGCAGCGCCTGGATACGACGAGATCGCACCGGCGTCGAACGCGTACTTCAAGTACGTCAACGCCCATGGCGGGATCAACGGCCGGACGATCAACTACACGTACCTGGATGACGGCTACAACCCGACGACCACGACGTCGCAGACGAAGAAGCTCGTCCTGCAGGACAACGTCTTCGCCATCTTCAGCGCGCTCGGCACGCCGACGCACCTCGCGGTCGTCCGCTACCTCAACAGCGAGAAGATCCCGGACCTCTTCGTCTCGTCGGGATGCAACTGCTGGAACAACGTCTCCCAGTACCCGTACACGTTCGGCTGGCAGCCCGACTACACGATCGAGGGAAAGATCCTCGGGCAGTACGTCGCCCAGAAATTCCCGGGCAAGAAGGTCGGCTTCTTTGCGCAGGGCCCGGATGATGAGTTCGGTACCGACGGCATCCTCGGTGCGACCGACGAGCTGAGCAGCGGCGCCGTGACGCTCGACTCGACGCCGGCGTACTACACGCCGACCGCAGCGGGAGCGATGGCAGTCGGTGCCGCGATCGCACAGCTGCAGGCCGCGGGCGTGCAGGTGATCATCAGCTTCTCGATTCCGACGTTCACCGCAGTCGCCGAGGCGAGCGCGGCCGGGCTCCACTACGCACCGCAGTTCGTGGTGAGCAACGTCGGTTCGGATCCACCGACGCTGACATCGATCCTCACCGGTGGTGCGCTTGGCACGAAGCTGCCTGCGGCGCTCATCGATGGGACGATCAGCGACACCTACCTGCCGTTGGAGAGCGACACCACCAACCCGTGGATCTCGCTGTTCCAGGGCATCAAGAACACGTACGCGCCGAGCCTCCCGTGGGACGGGAATGTGCTGTACGGGCTCGCGCAGGCATACACGTTCGTGCAGGCGCTGAAGGCGGCGGGTCAGAACCCGACGCGAGCCAGCATCATCAAGGCGATCGAGACGAGTCACTGGACTGACGGCCCGGGTCTGACGCCGTACGGCTTCTCCGCGAGCAACCATCTCGGGTTCCTCGGTGTCCAGGTGGTGCAGATCGGCGCCTCGGGAACAGCGACCGCAATCGGCCCGGTGCAGGTCACCGACGACACTGCGAGCGGACCGGTGACGACCTACAGCGGCGCTGCGTCGACGCCGCCGGCGAACGGCATCCCGACCGATTGATCTGCGGCTGATCGCAACGACGATCGAGGGCCGCGAGGTGTGACTCGCGGCCCTCTTTCCGTTGCGCCCGCCTACGGTGTGTGCTGATCGACGAGCGCTTGGTCGATCTGCTCAGCCCGCTGTGGGCTGTCCTCACGCTCCCTGCGCGCGGGCGTGGTTGCGGGTCCGCCCGGTTGGCGAACCCGCGTCCTTGTCGTGCGGCCCTCTCGGGGCTTGTGACGTTCGACGAGATCGGTCATGACGCAGGCGACGCGCTTGGCGTCGGCGTCGTCCCCGAGTCGTCTGGTGACGCGGACGGCGACGGAGTCGCATCCGGCGTCGAGTCATCCGCAGTGGGTGACGGCGTCGCGGTGGGTGCAGAGGCACTCGACTCGTTGACCGTCCAGAAGAGCTTCGCCGGAATGCCGTTGCCGTTCACCCCTTCAGTGCTGTAGCCGATCTTGGCGACGGTGACTCCGGGAGGTACGCCGACACCCGTGCAGAACGTCTGCGTCTGACCCGAGGGGACATCGATGCCGGTCGACGTGCAACCGTCGAATGTGGTGAGGCTGTATGAGGTATCCGCGCCATACGTCTGACCGTCGGAGCCGATCACCTCGACGTCGGTCGAGTCCTGACCGGAGCGCGACCCATTGATGACGATCGTTCCCTCGAACCCGACCCAGCGCGTGCCGTCCGGCGGCGTGTCATTCGGGTCGAATCCAGTCGGCGGGTCGAAGATCTTGACGAGGGTCACGTGGGCGATGTCGTCGCCCGTGTCTTCCATGACGAGCGTGTCGCCGAGGTTGCCGCTCGTGGGACCGGTTGCGCCGCTCGGCGTCGATCCGAGCCCACCGGGCAACGCCGGCAGCGAGATCGTGTTCGCGCTGGACGTGGTGCCGCCGCACGCGGCAACGAGCGCGGTTGCGGCGCCGAGTACGCCGAGCGCGAGAACGGTGCGACATCTCTCGGTCGCAGTGGTGCTGGTTCTGGTCACGGATTGCTCCTCGTGGCTTGGGCTGGTTGCAGTCAGCCGAGCGTGAGGAGGCGCGATCGCAAGGCGATCGCAAGCCGCTGTCAGACGATCCGGCTGCGCACGCCCTCGTTGATCGCGGCCGTCGCGCGCGCATGAATGCCGGCAGCGGACGCAGACGGGCCTGGCGCCGAAAGGCCGAGCGCATCGATGCGCGCCCGCGTTCGTTCCAACTCCGCGGCATCGGTGGGCGGCACAGGCTGTCGTATCTCCGAGCGAATGACGGTGGCCGCGTGGAGCAACGCTGCGGCCTCTGCGGGCTCCGCCACCGACAGGAGCCGCGCGGCGACTTCGAGCGCCTCCACCAGCACCCAGCGATCGGCACTCGGATCGATGATCGCGAGGGCCGCGCCCAGGTGTGCCCTCGCTTCGCCCGACGCATCGTCGTTGAGGTCGAGGCGGGCGAGATTGAGGTGGCCGAGCGCCACGGTGGTCCGCGTGCCCGCGGTCTCACCTGCGTCGATCGCGAGCAGCGCGTGCGTGCGCGCCACATCGGAGCGCCCCAGACCACGGGTGACCGCGGCGAGGCGATACGCAACCGTGCCCTCCATGGTGGAGTGACCGAGCTCGCGGAACAGCTGGAGCGCAACCTCGCCGGAACGGAGCGCTGCTTCGAGATCGCCTCCCTTCCACTCGGCGAGCAGCAGTGCCGCGAGCGCCTGGCCTCGTGCCAGCGGGTTGTCACTGTCGGCGGCGATGGTCAGGGCACGCTGGAGGGCGGGCAGTGCCGCATCGACGTCGCCCTCGTCGGCGAGCAGTGATCCAAGGTGGAGGAGGGTGATGCCGATCTCCGCCTCCACGCCTGCGTCCTCGAGCCGGCGCTGCGACTCCTCGAGCAACGAGCGGGCGGCAGCGAGGTCGTCGGTGGCTGCGGCGATCGCCCCGAGCCGGCGCAGCGCCCGCCCTTCGCCGAGCGCGTCGCCGAGCTCGCGGAACAGCGCTCTCGCGCTCGCCGCCATCTCGTCGCCTCGCGCGAAGTCGGTGATCCAGTACGCGAGGTGGCCGCACCGCAGCAGCGCTTCGGCACGGAGCGCTGCCGGTGGCTCGGCGGCGGCGACCAACCTCGTCAGCCACTCGAGGCCCTCTGCGGGACGGCGTCCCAACCAGTAGTCGGTGAGCAACGTCGCGATGTCCAGACCGCGAATCGCCGTCCTGCGGTCGGCTCCGGGTGCGCAGAGCTCGCCGAACACGGCGCGCACATGTGGCATGTCGCTGTCGAGCTCGCGGAGGGCATCCGGTCGGTCCGGGGTGGCGAGGCGGGGGACGACGCTCGCCACCCGCTCGAGCACGGCATCGATGTAGCGCAGGCGCGTGGCGGTGACGTCGCCACCGTCGGCCGCCTCGAGCGTATGCACGGCAACCGTACGGAGGAGCTGGCACCGCGTGGTGCTCATGGCGCTGCGGACCTGCAGGAGACTCGCGTCGACGAGGCGCCCGATCACCTCGTGCAGGTCGGCGTCGAACCCCGGGCCGACCACATCGGCAACGAGGTCCGTGTCCGCGTCGGTGACCATCACCGCGAAGGCGAGCAGCACCTGGCGTTCATGCGTCGACAGCGTCGCCACGCTCGTGTCCAGAGCCAGCCAGAGCCCGTCGCGACCACCGGCGGACCGGCCCGCCCAACGGCCGAGATCGGTCTCGACCCGCGTGGTGAGCTCGCGAACGCTGATCAGGTTGAGGTGGCGCGCGACGAGCTCGAGCGCGAGCGGCAATCGGTCGACGAGGTCGCACAGGCGGCCGGCCGTGGTCTGATCAGTCGGCGCGACGGAGAATCGAGCGTTGACCAGCCGCGCCCGGTCCGCGAGGAGCACCAGCGCGTCATCCGGCGCCAACGGGCCGACCGGGATGAGTGCCTCATCGAGGACGCCGAGTCGCTCGCGGCTGGTCACGAGCACGCGAATCTGCGCGCAGGAGGCAAGGAGGCGGCGCACCTGGTCGGCGACCTCGCGCAGCCGGCGCTCGCAGCCGTCGAGGATCACCAGCCCCGAGGCGTCACGAAGGCGCTCGATCATCCCGTCGGCGGCATCGATCGAGCGCGATGACGGGGCGATCACGTCGAGCACGGCGGCCGCGACAGGCTCGGTCGACGGAAGGTGCTCGACGTCGACGTACCAGACCTGACCGGCCGCCGCGGCGCCTGCCTCCAGGGCGAGCCGTGTCTTGCCGGCGCCCGGCGGGCCGAGGAGGGTGGCGAGACGCGCGCGGTCCCATACCTCGGTGAGGTCCTGGAGCTCGACGGCCCTGCCGATCAGCCGCGTGGCGGTGCCGGGGAGTCGCGAGCGTGAGGACCGGTCGGCATCCCCGCCGGCGGGCGCGTCAAGTGCCGGGTCCTGGGCGAGGACGGCCTGTTGCATGCGCTGGAGTGCTGGGCCGGGCTCCACGCCGAGCTCGTCGATGAGGCGGGCCCGGGCCTGGGCATACACATCGAGCGCCTCTGCCTGCCGGCCCGAGCGGTACAGAGCGAGCATGAGCAACTCCCACCGGTGCTCGCGGTAGGGCTGCTCGGCGACGAGGGACCGCGCAGTTGCGACGAGGTCGTCGGCGCGGCCCACCACGAGCTCGGTTCGCAGCAGCTGTTCGCGCACGCCCTCGACGAGCTCCTCGAGGCGCGCCGCTTCGATCTCGGCTTCCGGCACGTGGTCGAGCTCGGGAAACGGACGCCCGCGCCAGAGCTCCAGCGCATCGCGGAGGAGCTCGGCGGATCGCACCGGGTCGTGGTCCAGCAGCGCTCGCGCGTGCTCGAGGTTGCGTTCGAGCCCGACGGCATCGGTCGGGGTGTCGAGGCAGTACCCCTCTGGCGTGGTGCGAATCGCGAGCCCGGCCGCGCGCAGGCGGAGCACGTGCGTCGCGATGGTGTGGCGTGATGTGGCCGGCGGTTCCTCTCCCCATGCCGCGGTCTCGAGCGCGAACCAGGAGACGGTCTTCCCGGCGTCGAGCGCGAGTCCCGCGAGGATGCTGCGCTGGCGCCGGCCGCCCGGCGGGATGAGGGTCGCGCCATCTCGAATCTCCAGCGGACCGAGGACGCAGACCAGCACGGTGCAATCCTACGTGGCCGCGCGGGGCGCTTCGATTCGCGAGCGACAGACTGGCCCGCCGCAAACGCCGGTCAGTCGTCCGGCTTGTGCCGCTTGACCTTGCGGTCGACTTCCATGAAGGTACGCCCGCGATACCTGCTGTCGGGACGCGGTCGTGTCGGCGGCAGCGACGAGCCCCACCAGATGAGCACGCCGATCCCCAGCGCAAGGACGAGCAGGAGAATCACGCCGTCCATGCGCCTGAGTGTACGGCAGGCACGGCGTGAGGATTGATGTTCGACTGCTCTCGATATATCGTTCACGACCATAGGCTCGACGCCGCGACAGCCAAGGTGCGACCGATGGGGCAGGACGGGGTACGGAGGTTGCCGCGGTATCGTGGTCGCTCAAACGCACCTGGAGTCAGAGTGACAGCAACGCTTCCCGCGGATCCCGTCACGGTCGCGCCCGTCCATGACGAACGCACGCCGGTCATCCGAACCATTGATCTCACGAAGATCTACACCGGCACCGTCAGAGCGGTCGACACGCTCAACCTCACCGTGTACCAGGGTGAGATCTTTGGGCTCCTGGGGCCGAATGGTGCCGGCAAGACCACCACGGCGAGCATGCTGACCACCCGCACGATTCCGACGCACGGTCAGGCATTCGTCGGGGATGTGGATGTGGTTCGGCACCCCGCCGTGGCCAAGCAATTGATCGGTGTCGTCGCGCAGACGAACACGCTCGACCGTGCGCTCACGGTGTGGGAGAACCTCTATTTCCACGGCCGGTTCTTCGGGATGGGTGCCCGCGCCTCCCGTGCCGCCGCCGACGAGATGCTCGTCAAGTTCCGCCTGACGGAGCGCGCCAAGGCGCCCGTGATGGCGCTGTCCGGCGGCCTTGCCCAACGCCTCATGGTGGCGCGGGCCATCCTGCACAACCCTGCGGTGCTCTTCCTCGACGAACCCACTGCCGGGCTCGACCCCCAGAGCCGTATCGCTCTGTGGGAGATCCTCGGCGAGTTGCACACCGGTGGTCAGACCGTGCTGCTCACGACGCACAACATGGACGAGGCGGACAGCCTGTGCGACCGCATCGGGATCATGGACCACGGCACCATCCTTGCTCTCGACACACCGGCGCGGCTCAAGGAGACAATCGGCGCAGACACGATCGTGACGATCACCGCCGACGGCAACCTCGAGACGCTCGCCGTGCTCCTGCGCCACGACGTCGAGGGCGTCGACTCGGCGACGATGCGCAAAGGCACCATTCAGCTGGCGATGCGCGGCGCCGATCGGTTGCTGCTGCGCGTCATCGACTGTGCCGACAAGGCCGGCTACGTCATCCGCGATGTGCAGGTCGCCGAGCCGAACCTCGAGACGGTGTTCATCAGCCTGACCGGCAAGGAGTTGCGCGAATGACGACGCTCACCACTGTCGCGCCCGAGGTTGGTGCGCCCGCGAGCCTGCAGCCGCGGCGATCGTCGACAAGCTCCTCGCGCATCGCGCTCGGTGCGCTGCTGCTGCGCGACCTCGTCGTCCTCAAGAAGCGTTTGCGCGAGTTCATCCCGCGCACCATCGTGCAGCCGTTCCTGCTGTGCTTCGTCTTCCTCTACGTGTTCCCCACGATCGGCCAGGGAGTCGGCGGTGGCGGCGGTGCGGCGGGGGAGTCGGCGTTTGCGACGATCCTTGTCGCAGGCGTCGTCGGGCTGTCGGTGATGTTCCAGGGCATCCAGGCAGTCGCGCTGCCGATGGTGCAGGAATTCGGCTACACGAAAGAGATCGAGGACCGCGTGCTTGCCCCACTCCCGGTGTCGCTCGTCGCACTGGAGAAGGTGCTCTTCGGCGCTATCCAGGGACTCATCGCCGCGGCCATCGTCTTTCCGATTGCCGCGGTGGTGCACGCCGGCGGTGTGCACATCAACCTGCAGGTGCACTGGCTCGAGCTCGTCACGTTGATCCCGCTCGCGTGCATCACGACGTCGGCGCTGGGCCTGACGTTCGGGACCATCTTCGACCCGAGGACGGTGCCGTTGCTCTTCGGGATCATCATCCTGCCGATCACGTTTCTCGGCGGCACGTACTATTCGTGGACGACGCTTGCACCGGTCACGATCGGCAGCTTCCACTGGTTGCAGGTTCTCGTGCTGGTCAACCCGCTCATCTACATCAACGAGGGAATGCGCGGCGCGCTGACATCGGCGCCGCACATGTCGCTCTGGGTGGTCTACCCGGTGCTCATCGGCTTCTGCGCCTTCTTTCTCTGGGTCGGCACTCGCAACTTCCGCAAGCGCGTCATCAGCTGACTCTCAGGCGCGCCTGCGCACGAGCACCAGTCCCCGGACCACCAGCCGCCACCCGAAGGTCGCGAGGCCGAGGAACGCGTACGCGACGATGATGAACGCGATCGGCGTGTCGCGATGCGTGACCACGGCGCGCAGCACGAGCGCAACGGCGATGCCGCCGGCCCAGGTCGCCGCAAGGAGTATCCATCGCTGCGGCCAGGTCGCGTACACGCGCACGGCGAGCGCGGCAGCGAACCATCCGAGCAGAAACGGCCACAGCACCGTGAGATACCAGGTGATTCCCGAATCGATGTCGTGGCTCTCGCGTCCGAGCACGACGAACAGCGCCAGACACAACGCGTCGATGAGGGCGGGGAGAACGCTTCGGCGCTGCATGCGATGCGAACATAGCAGGGTGCGCAAGCGCTCCCGGTGATATCGATGAGTGAACCGACGGCCGACGACCGACCACCGCAGGATCAACAGCGCGTTCGCGCGAGCTACGACGCGGTTGCCGAGCACTACACCAGTCGGGTGCACGACGAGCTGCATCACAAGCCGCTCGACCGCGGACTGTTGCAGGCGTTTGCCGATCAACTGGAGGACGAGCACGGACCGGGCGCCGAGGTGTGTGACATCGGGTGCGGGCCGGGCCACGTCGGGGCATTCCTCGCGGCCCGAGGCCTCAGGGCCGGAGGCATCGATCTCTCACCGTCGATGATCGAGCAGGCGCGCACGCTGCACCCGGAGATGACGTTCGCGGTGGGCAGCATGACGGCGCTGGATGTCCCAGACGCTCGCTATCACGGCATCGTCGCGTTCTATTCGATCATCCACCTGAGCAGCGACGCGCAGGTGCGTACCGCGCTCGGCGAGTTCCATCGAGTCCTGCATCCCGATGGTCTCCTGCTGGTCGCGGTGCACCTCGGTGAGCACGGTGACGCGACGGAGCACGCCGCGGAGATGCTCGGTGTGAGGGTCGACATGGACTTTCGCCTCTTCGATGCGGACCAACTGGCGGCGACGCTGGCCGACAGCGGATTCGGGATTGCGGCGCGACTCGTCCGCGCTCCGTATTCAGACGTCGAGGTGCAGACCGCGCGCGCCTATCTGCTGGCGCGTCGGCTGGAGCATCCGGCGCGAGGCTGATAGCGCGTCTCGGAAACTTGACTTGAGAGGTCGGGATTCCATACGATCGAGGCACTATGGATGGGATGCCGCGGCTCACCCGCCGCCTCTGGCTCGACTGGGGAAGGTTCCGTTCCGGCACCGCAGGCTGTCCAGGCTGACCCCTGCGCACCGCTTCCCCACTATCAACCAGTCCCATAGGAGTTCTCTGTCATGACTGACTACGCCCACCCAGAAGTGCTGGTCACCACCGAGTGGCTCGCCGACCATCTCAGCGACCCGCAGATCCGCATCCTCGAGGTCGACTACGACCCGTCAGCCGCGTACGAGCTCGGCCACATTCCCGGGGCGGAGCTCGTCGACTGGAAGCGCGACATCAACGACACCGTGCGTCGCGACATCCTGTCGAAGGCCCAGTTCGAGGCGCTGCTGGCCCGCGTCGGCGCGACGAAGGACACCACGCTCGTGCTCTACGGCGATTTCCGCAACTGGTTTGCCGCCTTCGCGTTCTGGACCTTCCGCATCTATGGTCACCAGGACATCCGTCTGCTCAACGGCGGCCGGCGCAAGTGGATCGACGAGGGCCGTGAGGTGACCGAGGCCGTGCCGGCGTTCACTACGAGCTCGTACAGCGCGTCGAACGCCGACACCTCGATCCGCAGCTTCCGCGGCGACGTCGAAAAAGCGCTCGGCGTCAGCGGTGGTGCGCTCGTCGACGTGCGCTCGCCCGCGGAGTTCAAGGGCGAGATCTCCGCACCGCCGGAGTATTCCAACGAGGGAGCGCAGCGGAGCGGGCACATCCCCGGCGCAGCCAACATCCCATGGGCACAGGCCATCCAGGACGACGACACCTTCAAGCCCGCCGATGCGCTCCGTGAGCTCTATGCGGCCCAGGGCGTGACGGATGACAAATCGGTGATCACGTACTGCCGGATCGGCGAGCGCTCGTCGCACACCTGGTTCGTCCTGACGTACCTGCTCGGATTCCCGCGCGTCAGCAACTACGACGGATCGTGGAGCGAGTGGGGCAACTCGGTCGGCTTGCCCATCGAGAAGGAAGCCCGCGAAGCGGTCGCGGTCTGATCTTTCGGCTGGAAGCTCGGCGTCCCGGCGAGGGTGACCTCGTCGGGACGCTGGTCGGCGAGGCGGAAGCCCAACGCAGCCACCAGATAGACGCCGCAGGCGGCTGCGCTTGCGCCCACGACCAGCGTGCTCCAGCCGACGAGGTCGACAAGTGCCACGGCACTCACGGCGCCGGCCAGCATGCCTGAGTAGAGCAGGAGTCGCAGCAGCCCGCTGACGCGCCCGAGGAGCTCGGGCGGCACGCGCTGCTGGACGGCGGTCTGACCCCGCGTCTGGTACAGCGCCCCGGCCGCGGTGCTGAACGCCAGCAGCGTGAGCGCGGGGATGAGCCAGCCCATGAGCGCGAAGACACCGAGCGGGATCACCTCGAGCAGGAACCCGATCGATATCCCGGCAGCTCCGATCGGTTGCGGCTTCCAGCGCAGAAACACGAGGCTGCCCGCCACGCCGCCCGCGCCAACTGCGGCGTAGAGCCAGCCGACGGCGACGTCCTGGCCGAAGCGGTTCGCGGCCGCAACAACGAGCACTGCTTGCAGCGCCGTGATCGCGGCGGCGCTGCAGAAGAAGGACAGCGCAAGCGAGCGCACCACGGGGTCTCCGGCGACGACCCGTCCCGCCGTGAGACGGCCTCGGGCGGGGGAGTATCCAACCGCGGCGGGGGACACCCGCAACGAGAGCATGAGGACGCCCGCAACGAGGAATGACACCGCATCCGCGCCGATCAGCACCTCGGGCCGGACCCATGACAGCAGCAGCGCGCCGATCGCCGGCGCTGCAAGCACGCTCGTCTCGAAGAGCCCGCCGTAGATCGCGTTGACGCGCAGCAGGCGGTCCGGGCGCGTGACACGAGGAATGGCGGCGCTATAGGCGGGTTGCGCCATCGAACCCAGGAACTGCGCGCCGGCAACCGCAAAGAAGATCGCCCACACCAAGCCGGTCGCCGCGCAGAGAACGATTGCGCCGGTGAGCACTGCCTGGAGGAGGGCGCACCACCCCGCGACACGAGCCGGCCCGAGCCGGTCGGCGAGGTGGCCGCCGGGAGTTGGTCCGAGCACGCGTGGAGCGACCCTGGCGAGGATGTACAGCGCTGGCGCCGCGGGCTGACCGGTCAGTCGGTAGAGGAGCACCGCCAGGGCGACCGCCGTCAGCCAGTCGCCGTACGAGGAGCCTCCCGCGGCGACGAGCAGGCGCGCCGATCGATCACCCTGCGGACGGTTCGTCGCGGCTCTGGGGGAGAACCGGGCGGTGTTGATCGGCATCTATCCTCCCTCGATCCGCGCTCAAACAAGCGCGACGTCGCGGCGCAGTGCCCGCGACGTCGCACCAACGGGTTCAAAAAACCCCGAGCGTTACTCGGGGATCAAATCAGCTGAGATCAGCCCCAGCCGCAGGTATCCGCCGCCATATTGCCTCCTTGGGTTCCGCCGGCACCGAGTAGCCATGGCACACCTGTGCCAAGACTGGCATGCGGAGGATCCGGTTTACGCGAGCGCAGCGTTCGCACCGTCTCTCGGCGATTTACGAGTGCTCGCCGAAAACACATAACTTTTTACGCGAACAGATGAGTGTTCGGTGCCGGATCGGTCAGGGGCTGGAGTGGCCGGTCTCGCTCACGGCCGTGAAGAACAGGAAGGTCGCCCCGACGGCGCACACGATGAGCACGGTGGCCTGCCAGCCGAGCGGCTGCACGAGTGCCAGTGCCGCGATGGCCCCCAGGAGCATCCCGCCGTACTGAGCGGACCGGATGACTGCCATGGTCCGGCCGAGGAGCTCCGACGGTACGCGCTGCTGCACGCCGATGACGCCCCTGGTCTGATAGAGCGTGGCGCCGAGGCCACTCGCGAAGAGCAGGACGATCCCTTCGGGAAGCGCCGTGGCGAACACGAACAGCGCAAGCGGCGCGAGCTCGACGACCGCCGCGATGGCAATCGGGAGGGTCGTGACTCGCCCGGGCGTTCGCCGGATTACCGGAAGCGTGCCGAGCAGCGATCCCGCGCCGACGGCGGCGTAGAGCCAGCCGACGTCGGCGTCGTGGCCGAAGCGCTGCGCCGCCGCAACCACGAGGACGGCCTGGACTGCCGTGACCGCGGCTGCGTTGGAGATGTACGCCGCTGCCAGGAACCGGAGCGTCGGGTCGCGCATCACGATCGGGATACCCGCCGAGAAGCGCTTCGACGTCTGCGCGTCGCGGGTCACATGTCCGACGCCGGTGATCGAGCTGACAAGGATCGCCGCAACTGCGAACGTCGCGGCGTCGGCACCGATGAGGACCTGTGGGCTGGTGATCGACAGTGCAAGCGCCCCGAGCGCCGGCGCGACAAGGAGGCTCGAGCTGCCGAGCGCCGAGTAGATGCCCTGGATCCGTCCCAGCTGACCTGGCGTCGTGACGCGCGGGATCAGCGCCGTGTAGCAGGGCTGCGCTGCGGCGCCGAAGAACTGCGCGAGCGCAACAGCTACGTAGATCGCCCAGATCACCTGATGGTTCGCCGAGACGATGATCGATGCCGTCAGGGCCGCCTGGAGCAGCGCACACGCGGTTGCGACCCGGGCAGGTCCATACCGGTCGGCGAGCGCACCGCCGGGAAAGGGTCCGACCACCTTGGGCGCGACCCTCGCCAGCATGTACCCCGCCGGCCCGAGCGGTGAGTTGGTGAGCCGGTAGAGCAGGACGACGAGCGCGACCGTCGTCAGCCAGTCACCGTACGACGACGTGCCTGCACCCGCGAGCAACCGAATCGCCGGGCTCGCCACGATGCCGCGCGTAGTGGGCGCCGAGGGCGCGTCCGCCGAGGGAATCAGCCGTCGGCTCCTTCCAGACATTTTGAACTCGCGGCGTAAGGGTACGCGCCAAAAGGCCAAACAGGAGCCGAATGCGCAAACGCGCACCCGGCGGCCCTGTGACCGTCCCCCTCCGTGACGATGGCGCGATCGACCTGATATCAGGCCGTCACGAAATCATCCAAAGATTCGTCACACCGGAGTCCTACAGTGAACCCCGGATACGACTACCTACCAGTTGTCGGAATCGCCCCAACTTGCCATTGGTGTACTCCTTGGTTTGCGCCGTGGGTCAGCGTGCGACCAGCCCACGGTGCTGCTGTTATGTGCGCGTACTGTAACCCTCGCGTACAGAACGGGGCTTAAGACCTCAGTTGGCTACGCGCGTTCACATTTCTTCGCAAAATCTTGCGTTCCCGTTCGCTGAAGCGATTGACGCAGTGAGCTCATCTAATGCGTCAAACGTGAGGCGCAGCAAGGGAGAAATGGCATTGGCGCCAACAATCCTGCAACGTCGAGCGTGGCGCGCGGGCTGCGCGGAATAGGATCACTCGCATGGCGCAGGATGTCGTCGCGCCGCAAACGCGTCATGACAACGCAGGCGGGTGGTTGCACGCAGGCGTTGGCCTGCTTCGCAAGCTTGATCTGCCAACGCCTCCCGCATTGCCGAGTGTTGCCTACACCCCGGCACTCGTCGGCTACGTGGTGGGGACCTATGCCGTAGCGATTGCACTCGCGGTGGTCTGCGCACTCACCGTGCACGTGCGGATCGACCCCCCGACGCTCATCGTCGGGGGCGCAGCCATTTTCCTGATGGCCCTCTATGCCATCCGGCAGCGGCCGCCGGCGAACATCACGTGGACGCCGACGATGTTCGTCCACCTCGGGCTGTCCGTGGCACTTGGTCCGGCCGGCGCTGCGGCA
Source organism: Candidatus Dormiibacterota bacterium (assembly GCA_036521195.1). Lineage (GTDB taxonomy): Bacteria > Chloroflexota > Dormibacteria > Aeolococcales > Aeolococcaceae > Palsa-851. Next base: position 37,189 of record DATDID010000048.1, on the reverse strand, counting down.
GGGGCAGTGTCGGAATCGCTCGGCGTCAGCATTCGCAGCCGCGGCGGCGCGTTCCGCACGTTCTTCAACATGTCGAATCACTTCCTCGCGGATGTGGCGGCGTGGGCGGTGTTCGCCGCCATCAACGATGGCGGCACCCATGGCACGGGAGGGTCGCTCGTGGCAGGTCTTGCCGCGGGCTTCGTGCACTTCACGGTCAACTCGGGTCTCGTCGCAGTGGTGATTCGACTGTCGGATCGCAAGGTATCGATCGTCGGGTTCGTCCGCTCGCGGCTCTGGGTGTTCCCGATCAGCATCGCCTACGGTTTCGCGGCGTTCACGTTCGTGATCGTGCATTCGACCGCGGGTGCGGTGGGGTTCACAGCACTGCTCGCGCCGGTCATCGTCCTGCATGTCTACCTCATCTTCTTCGAGCAGGGGACGTACGCACATGCGCAACAGGCGGCCGCGTTTCAGAAGGAACGTGAGGAGCTCCTGCGCAAAGAGGCTGAGGCGTCCGAGCGGGAGCGAACGAAGATCGCGGGAGATCTCCACGACGGTGTTGTGCAGAATCTCGCCGGCATGGCACTGATGCTTTCCGCCGAGGCTTCGCAACTGAAAGCGCACCAGAACGGCGATGCCAAAGGCACAGAGGCGCTCATCGAGCTCCTGAATCAGTCAGCGAGTGATGCGCGAGATGCGATGAAGGATTTGCGCACGCTGATCATCGACCTCGCGCCACCGACACTGCGACGCGAGGGACTGCAGGCGGCGCTCCTCGAGGTGCTCGCGGAGATGAAGCGCAAAGGGACGAACACCCAGCTTGATCTCCCGCCGAACCTGCGCCTCCGCAAGGACCGCGCCGCACTGATCTTCCGCGTTGCACAGGAAGTGCTGCGCAATGTCGCCGCGCATGCGCAGGCGAAGAACGTCACCGTCGAGCTGAGCACCGAGGACGGCGCTGCGGTGTTGAGCATCCAGGACGACGGAAAAGGCTTCAGTGAAGCCGATGTGGCGCGACGCAGGGCTGAAGGGCACCTTGGTACGTCTGCAATCGTCGATCGAGCGGAGGAGGCCGGCGGTACGCTGACCATCGACTCCGAGCCGGGGCGCGGAACTCTCGTCGTTTTGACGCTGCCCATCTAGTAGAGTGAGTTGCGGATGTCCCAAACCTCTATTCGCGTCATGATCGTGGACGACCATCCCGTTGTGCGTAAGGGACTCGCGTCCTTTCTTGGGCACGAGCCCGACATCGAGGTCGTAGGACTAGCCGACTCGGGTGAGCAGGCACTCGAAATGGCTGCGGAATTGTTGCCCGACATCGTGCTCATGGATCTGTCGATGCCTGGAATGGGCGGCATCGAAGCGACACGCCGGCTGGTGGAGACACGGCCGCAGACACGCGTGATGATGCTCACGTCCTTCGGCGGGCACGAGCGGATGGTGGAGGCGTTGAAGAGCGGTGCGGTCGGGTATGTCGTCAAGGACACCGCGCCCGCGGACCTGCTCAACGCGCTGCGCAGCATCGCAGCGACGGGGAAACCGCCTACTGCTTCTTGACCTCGGCGACGAGCGCTGCCACTGACGTGCGCGCATCGCCGAAGAGCATGAGGGTGTTCGGTTTGTAGAACAGCGGGTTGTCGACGCCCGCGAATCCGGTCGCCATGCTCCGTTTGAGCACGACCACGGTCTTGGCCTCGTCGACGTTCAGGATCGGCATGCCGTAGATTGGACTGCTCGCCTGCGTTCGCGCAGCTGGGTTGACGACGTCGTTGGCCCCGATGACGACAGCGACGTCGGCGCGCGGGAAATCGCCGTTCACCGCATCCATCTCCTTCAGCTGCGGATAGGGGACGTTGGCCTCGGCGAGCAGGACGTTCATGTGGCCCGGCATGCGTCCCGCCACCGGATGGATCGCATATTCAGTGGTGACGCCACGCTTCTCGAGCTCGTCGGCCAGCTCCTTCACCTCGTGTTGCGCGCGTGCGACCGCCATGCCATACCCGGGCACGAAAATCACGAGCTGCGCGAAGGCAAGCAGGGGAGCGAGATCCTCGACGGTCGTGGGGTGAATGGTGCCGCCCTCGGCCCCGGCCGCGCTGCCGGCGGACTCGACGGTGGCGCCGAAACCACTGAACAGCACGTTGAAGAGCGATCGGTTCATCGCCTTGCTCATGGCCAGCGTGAGGATCGTTCCCGACGCTCCGACGAGCGCGCCGCTCACGATGAGGACGTCGTTGCTCAAGACGAATCCGGTCGTCGCTGCAGCCAGTCCGGTGAACGAGTTGAGCAACGAGATGATGACCGGCATGTCGGCGCCACCGATCGGCACGACAAACAGCACGCCGAGCAGCAGCGACAGCAGGATGAAGACGAGGAACAACGCGAGGTTCTGATCACCGACGACCAGGTACACACCGAGCGCAAGGATCACGAGCAGAATCAGCCCGTTGACGGCGCTCTGCAGCCGGTATGTCAGGGGGCGCCCGGGCATCAGCTCCTGGAGTTTCGCGAACGCCACGAGGCTGCCGGCGAAGCTCAACGAACCGATGACGCAGCTCACCATGATCGCCCACGTGATGTCCGGTGTCGCGGTGCCGTGCGACACCGCGGTGCGAAAATCCTGTGCGGCAATGAGTGCGGCCGAACCGCCGCCCATCCCGTTGAAGAGCGCGACCATCTGCGGCATCGCAGTCATGCGGACAAGTCGTGCCGAGACTGCGCCGATGAGCGAGCCGATGATGATCGGCGGGATGATCAGCGGCCAGTTGCCGGTGTTGTGGATGAGCGCGAAGGTGATCCCGAGAACGAGCAACATGCCAACTGCGGCAACGCGATTCCCCTGTCGTGCCGTCGCGGGGGAGCGCAGCAGCTGGATGCCGAACATGAAGCTGACGGCGGTCAGCATGTAGCCGAGGGTGGTGAGTGCGGACGGCTGCATCTGGGTCAGGCGCCCGGTGCCGCCGGCGGCGTGTCGGCCTTGTGGGTGTCGGCAGTGGGGCGTCGCCGGAACATCTGGAGCATGCGGTCGGTCACGACCCATCCGCCGACAACGTTAAGCGTTCCGAGCAGCACCGCGGCGATCGCAAGGATGTAGCCGAGCGTGTCGTTCGCGGCGCCCGCGACGGTGAGCGCGCCGACCAGCACGATGCCGTGGATGAAGTTGGTCCCTGACATGAGCGGCGTGTGCAGCATCGTCGGCACCTTGGAGATAAGGAGGAATCCGACGAACACCGCGAGCGCGAAGATGAAGACGCCGAGCGCGAGCGTCTGTCCGGGGCTCATGCGCTCGCTCCCTGCAGCAATGCCTGGATCTGCTCGCCGACCGCTTTGCCCTCGTGCGTGATGCACGTCTGACTGATCACCACGTCCTCGAAATCGAGATGCACCTGCCCGTCCTTGAGGAGCTGATTGATGAATCGCGTGGCGTTGTGGGAGTAGAGCTGGCTCGCCTGTCCCGGAATGGACGCGGGAAGGTTCGTCGGTCCGAGGATGAGCACGCCGTGGTCGACGACCTCCTCATCCGGGCGGGTGAGCTCGCAGTTGCCGCCGCCGGGCGCGGCGAGGTCGACGATCACCGACCCGCTGCGCATCGACGCAACCATGCCGGCGGTGACGAGGATCGGCGCTTTGCGGTTGGGGATCTGCGCGGTGCTGATGACGACGTCGGACTCGCGAACGTGTTCGGCGAGCACCTGATGCTGGCGCTCCTGGGCGTCGGCCGCGAGCTCCTTGGCGTAGCCGCCGGTGTCCTGCGCGGTATCGGACTCGACGCCGGTCTCGACAAATCGCGCGCCGAGCGACTCGACCTGATCGCGCACTGCTGGGCGAACGTCGAACGCCTCCACCACGGCGCCGAGCCGTCTGCACGTCGCGATTGCCTGCAACCCGGCGACACCGGCGCCCAGGATGAGCGCCCGCGCCGGGGTGATCGTTCCGGCGGCGGTCATCATCAGCGGAAAGATGCGCGGTAGCCGGTATGCGGCCATGACGGCGGCGTGGTAGCCGGCGAGTGTTGCCATCGACGAGAGCACGTCCATGTCCTGCGCGCGGCTGATACGGGGCATCGCCTCCAGGCGGAAGGCGGTGACGCCCTGATCGATGAGCGCGCGCACCAGGTCCAGGTCGCTCGCGGGCTCGAGAACGCCGACGAGGATGGCACCGCGCTTGAGCTGTTTGACGAACGCGGCGTCGGGCGGTCGGACGACCATGACGATGTCCGCGTCCGCGAGCAGCGCAGCCCGATCGGCCACCACCTCGGCACCCACCTCGATGTAGGCGGCATCGGGGAGCCCGGCGGCCGTCCCGGCTCCGGCCTGAATGGCTACTGTGGCGCCCGTGGATATCAGCTGGGTGATCGAGCGGGGGACCAGGGCGACCCGGGTCTCACCGGGCGCGGTTTCTGCTGGGGCGGAGATGCGCACGGGGAGGGACTCTACGGGTCGGCGTTGCGGACGCGATGCTCGCTGACGGCGGCGCGACGATCGAGGCCCGGGTGCGAGAGCGACTCGAGACCCTCGGCGTCGAGCACGAGATCATCGAATGCGACCCCGATTTCGCCGATACCGCAGCGTTCTGCGCTCGCTACGACTTCCCTGCAGAGCAGGCCGCGAACATGATCATCGTGGCCTCGCGCAAGGATCCGTCGGTGGCGTGCGGGTGCGTGGTCCTCGCGACGTGCCGCCTCGACGTCAACCACACGGTCTGCGACCTGCTTGGGGTGCGCAAGGCTTCGTTCGCGAGCGCCGAGCAGACCCGGGAGGTGAGCGGGATGATGATCGGCGGTGTCACGCCGTTCGGCTTGACGACACCCCTGCCGCTGTATATCGATTCGCATGTGATGGACGAGGAGCGAGTCCTCATCGGCGGTGGGAGTCGCTCGATGAAGGTCGTCCTCGGGCCGGCAGGCCTGCTGCGGATCCCGGGCGCCACCGTGGTCGCGGGACTCGCGAACGTGTATGAGGCCCCGGCGCCGTGACCCGCATGACGAAGGCGGCAGCGCACGTCGTCAAGGCGGACCCGGCGTTTCGCCGCATCGTGGACACGTCACCGCTGATGCACGTGCATCCGGAGGACGGCTCGCCGTTCGAGTCGCTGCTCAGTGCGATCGTGTTCCAGCAACTGGCAGGAGCGGCCGCGCGCACGATCCACGGCCGGGTGGTTGCCGTCCTCGGCGGCGCTCCGGTCCACCCCGAGAGCGTGCTGGCGGCACAGCCCGAGGCTCTTCGCGGTGCGGGCCTGTCCGGCAACAAGCTCGCGGCGATCACCGACCTCGCCGCGAAGTTCGTGGACGGGACCGTCCCGACCCACGACCTCGACGATCTCAGCGATGACGAGATCGTCGCCCGCCTAGTGACCGTCCGAGGGGTGGGCCGGTGGACGGCCGAGATGTTCCTGATGTTCCAGCTGTGCCGTCCCGACGTCTGGCCGGTCGACGACCTTGGTGTGCGCAACGGCTGGGCGCGGATTCATGCCATGGAGAAGCCACCCACCGCGAAGGAGCTCGCGGCGCTCGGTGATCCCTTCCGTCCGTACCGGAGCACCGCCGCCTGGTACTGCTGGCGAGCGGCCGCGCCCGTCCCCTTGGCGCCCAAACCCGCCAAGGTGCCTACAGCTGTGGGTCGACGACCACCTTCCCGCCCGCAGAAGGTGTGATCAGCTCCTCGAACACTTCGGGGACTGCCGCGAGCGACGCTCTTCGCGTGACGATTCGGGCGATGCCTGGATCCGCGGCCAGCATCGCCAGCGACGCCTCGAAATCATCGGTACCTGACGCGATGCTGCCGATGATCTCGATCTCGCGCGTCACCCACATGATCGGTGCGACGGTCGTCTCTCCGAACGGGACTCCCACGAGCACGAGCCGGCCGCCGGGGGCGACGAGGTCGGCGGCTGACTGCAGCAGGGGCGCGTAGCCGGAGCACTCGATCACGGCGGCCACCGGGGGCACAAGCCTGCGCACCTCGTGAATCTCGGCGACGGCCTCGGTCGCACCCAGATCGAGCCCGAGCTGGCGGCGATCGGCGACCGGGTCGACGCCGATGATCGGGCCAACCCCTCGTGCGTGGAGCGTAGCGACGGTGAGCAAGCCGATCGGGCCAAGCCCGACAACGACGGCTGCGTCTCCCGGACGGACATGCGCACGCTCGACGCCGTGGATCGCGACCGACAGCGGCTCGACCAGGCAGGCGTGCTCGAGAGCAAGCCCGGGCGGCAGCCGGTGGAGGAGGTTCGCCGGAACCGCAAGCCGCTCGGCGAACCCGCCGTCGCGCGCGAATCCGATGCCGGCGGTGAGCGCCATCGCGCACCGATAGCCCGCACCGTCGAGGCAGTCGGCGCATGACCCGCACGGGATCTTGGGGTCGACGACGGCGGCGTCCCCGACGCCCCAGCCGGTCACACGGTCACCGACCGCCACCAGGGTGCCCGCCAGCTCGTGGCCGGGCACGGTGCCCGTGAACAGCCCCACCTTGTAGGAGCTGAGGTCGGAGCCGCAGATCCCGCAGCCGTCGACCTGGAGCACGACCTCGCCGGGAACCGCCTCAGGCTCGGGAAGGTCCTCGACCTCGAGGACGTGCGCGTCGAGAAGCTTGACCGCTCGCATGAGTCACATCAGCCCGAGCTGGGCCACCATGCGGAGGAGCGCGGAGAGGACCGCCGGGTCTGTCTGGACGTCGATCACGCTGCAGACGCCGGCGGCGAGAGAGCGCTGGAGCGCCGGCCGGAGCTCATCGAGCGACTCGACGCGTTCGCCGTGCCCGCCGAGGGCTTCCGCAAGCCGGTCGTAACGGACGCCCGGCAGCGTGCTCGCAACATGACGCCCCGGTCCGAACGCATCGTCCTGCTCGTGCTGCACGTCGACCCATCCCGCGTTGTTCGAGACGACCACCACGATCGGCAACTTGTGCCGGACCGCGGTATCGACCTCCATGGCGCTCAGCCCGAACGAGCCGTCACCGGTGAACAGGAAGACGGCCTCATCCCGGCGCGCTGCCTGGGCCGCGAGCGCGAACGGCATGCCGACACCGAGGGTCCCGAGCGCGGTGGTGGTGCTGAGCAGACGGCCCGGCAGCTCGGCATCGAAGTACGCGAGTGCCCACGCGAGCGCGTCACCGCCGTCGGCGACCAGCGTCGCTCGCCCGGTATACCGCTCGCGGACGAACGCCGCGAGCTCGCGCGCGACAGCGCCCGCGTGGAGAAGCCGTCCCTCGTGCTCGTCGACCTGGCGGTCCCAGAACCCAAGCGACGCGGCGGCAAGCGCCTTAGCCTGCGCCTGCCATTCCTCGCGGCCCGGTTGGGTCGAGCCCCAGGAGTCGCAGACATCCCGAACGACCGAGGCGATGTCGCCGACGACCGCGATGTCGGCGGCCCGGTTTCCACCGATGCGGTCGGCGGCGATATCGACCTGCAGCATCGTCTGGTCCGAGCCGAAAAGCGGTGCGCCGCCGTACATCACGTTGGCGTTGAAGGCGGAGCCGAGGACGAGCACGCAGTCCGAGCTCGGAATCGCGAGACCGCCGTGGACGAGCGAACCCAGGCTCCAGGGATGCGAGTCGGGGATGACCCCACGCGCCGCGCTTGCCGTGATCACCGGGATCTGCGCGCGCTCGGCGAAGCGGGTGATCTCGGCGCCGGCCACAGACCAGAACGCGCCGCTACCGGCCACGATGACCGGGCGCTCGGCTGCGGAAAGTGCTGCCACGAGCGATCCGATCTCGGCGGGCGCCGCAGCCGGCCGTGCGATCGATGCCGGGAATCCGGGCCGCACGACCTCCAGCGGCGCGGCTTTGGCGTACACGGCACCGGCGTCGACGTCGAGGTACACCGCGCCGGGGCAGCCACTGCGCGCGCGGTAGAGCGCCTCCGCGACATATCGGGGTACCCGGCCGGCCTCCGTGCAGCTCGCCGCCCATTTGGTCGCGGGCACGGCGATGGCGCGCTGATCGATGTCCATCACCGCCCCCCGGCCCTGCTTGGACAGGCCGGTGCGGCCCGCGAGCATCACCATCGGAACGCTCCAGGCGCCGGCGTCGACCAGGCCGATCAGGCCGTTTGCGAAGCCCGGGCCCGCGGTGACGGCTGCGACGCCGACGTCGCCCGTGGCGAGCGCCCAGCCTTCGGCCGCGAGGGTCGCCGCGCCTTCGTGGCGTGTGTCGATGACCTGAATGTCCTCATCGAGGCATGCGTCGAGGAACGGGAGGATGTGGCCGCCGGGGAGCGCGAAAACGGTGGTGACTCCACGCTCGCGGAGCGTGCTCGCGATCAGCGCGCCACCGTCGGTGCGCGCGGGACGACTCGCGTTGTGGAGTCGCTCGGCGGCGACATCAGGCATGAATTCGGAGTGTATCGGCCGGTATCACCGGCGGGCACGCTGATCGAGCGGCCGTAGAATGAGCGCCTTGCAGGACGAACCCGCGCCGGACGTGGAAATCGCCACGCCTGACGAGCCCGGCGGCCTCGGGATGCGGGCGCTCCGCAACACGATCCTCATCCTCGTGGTACGCGTGATCTCGCGGATCATCGCGCTCGTTGCCGTGATCATCATCGGCAACTTCCTTGATCCCACCAGGTTCGGCCAGATGCAGACGGCCATCACGTATGTGGGGCTCGTCGGGACGCTCACCGACCTCGGGTTCTCGGCTCTCTACGTTCGCGAAGGAGCGCGTCACACCGACGAGATCGCGCGCTACTGGAACAACGTGGCGTCACTGAAAGTCGTGGGCGCCGCCGTCGGCCTGCCACTGATCTTCGGTGCGCTGTACTTCGCCGGCGTGCGATCACTGCTCTGGCCGTGTTTCGCGATCCTCGTGCTGTCCGGGTATCAGCTGCTGCTGCGCAACACCCTTTACGCCATGCAGCGACTCACGTTCGAGATCATCGAGATCGTTCCCGAGACGCTTGTGGTCTTCGCACTCGTGCTCGTCGGGGTGCACATCAATGCGGACACCGGATTCTTCCTCTGGGCATATGCGATTTCCTACGCGTTCGCCTGCGTGTACTTCGGAACGGTCCTCATCTCGATGGGCGTGCTCCGGCCCGGCCTCGCGTTCGATCCGAAGCTGCTGTTCGGCTGGGTGCGCATCGCGGTCCCACTCGGGATCACGTTCATCATCACCACCGTCTATTTCAAGGTGGATGTGCCGATCCTGCAGCGGTTCCGGCCGTACTCGGAGGTCGGCGATTACACCTTCGCGTACAAGCCGTTCGAGGCGCTGCTGTTCGTGCCGTTCGCGTTGCGCAGCGTCGTCTTTCCCGTGCTCTCCGTGTACCACCGGCGCTCGCCGGCGCGCGTGCTGCCGCTCGCAGAGAAGTTCTTCAAGGCGCTCGTCATCCTCGGATGGCCCATCACCGTGGGCGTGTTCCTGCTCGCGCCGGAGTTCAACAGCCTGCTCGAGCTCTACCCGGGTTCGGAGCCCGCACTGCAGATCCTTGCGCTCGCGATCGTCTTCATGTTCGCCGACAACACGTTTGCCGCAACGCTCAACGCCATCGACAAGCAGAACGTCTTCGCGCTTGTCGCGATGGTCGGCTTGGTGATCAACGTCGGCGTCAACCTGATCGTCATCCCTCGCTACGGATACCTCGGCGCCAGCTGGGCGGTGGTGGTGACCGAGGCGGCGCTCGTCGTGGTGGGATGGGTGGTCTTGCGCGCGCAGCTCGGCGCGATTCGGGCGGTGAGCACATCGTGGAAAGCGATCGTCGCGGGGCTGGTCATGGGCGCGTTCATCTACGTGGCCAACCCGCACCAGAGCCGCGTGCTGCTGTTCGTCGTGATCATCGCCTCGGCGGTGATCTACTTCGCGGTGCTCCTCGCGCTGCGCGTCGCCGACCGCGAGGAGCTGAGCTTGATCCGCAACGCGCTGCGGATCGGGCGTTAGATCGAGCCCGCCGGCACAGCCATATCGGCGAGCACGGCCATCGCCGCGTTGCGGCCGTTGATCGCCATGACGCTGCCTCCCGGATGCGTGCTCGCGCCGCACATGTACACGCCCGGCATGGGGGTCCGCGGGCTGAACCTGCGGTCCCACATCTGATCCGGCAGGCACTCCCCCTGGAAGATGTGCCCGCCCGACAGGCCGACGGCGCGCTCGATGTCGGGCGGCGCGAGCACTTGACGCGAGATGACGCAGTCGACGACATCGGGCGCAAATCGGGCGATCTCGGCGAATGCCTCGTCGGCGACCGCGTCCCGGCGCTCGTCCCAGGAACCGGTCGCGAGTGTGTACGGCGCGTACTCCGCGAACACGCTCATGACGTGCCGTCCCTCGGGCGCAACCGACGGATCGTATGCGCTGTGGAAGTACAGCTCCGCCCAGCGCGGTGCGGGCTCGCCGCGCCGGCTGCGCTCGTACGCTGCCTGAGTCTCGTCGAGGCTGCGCGCGATCGTGACCATGGCGCGATGCGGCGCGTCGTCCGGACCTGCGGCGGTGAACGTTGGCAGGCGGGAGAGCGCGCAGTTGATCTTCAGGACCGGGCCTTCCATGCGCCAGCCGTTCACCTTGCGCGCGAAGGCTTCGGGTGCGGAGCCGGCGCACATCGCGAGCGTGCTGCGTGGGTCGGCGTTCGACACGACGGTGCGCGCCTGGAGGCGCGAGCCGTCTTCCAGCAGCACCGCCTCACCGGGCACGATCTCCGCGACGCGCGCCCCGAGGGTGATCGTCACTCCGGCGTCCTTTGCGGCGCTCGAAAGTGCATACGAGACGCTGCCCATCCCGCCCTGGACGTATCCCCAGGCGCCGGGACGGCCCTCGACGGTCCCCATCGAGTGCATGGCGTGGATCGCGGCGGTGCCTGGATCTCGCGGTCCGGCCCACGTGCCGATCAGCCCCTGCCCATGCAGGGCGGTGCGCAGGCGCTCGTCGCTGACGTGGCGCTCGATGACCGATGCGATCGACTCGTCGAACATGACCTCGATGAGCTCGGGGTCGTGGCCGAGCAGCTCCTCGAGTGCCGGCCGGTCCGGGGCATCGCCGACCCATGTGTCGTGTGACCCGGCGCGGAGCGCCGTGCGGATGCGCGCGAAGAGCTGCTCGTATCGCGTGTAACCGTCGGCGTCGCCGTACCCCAACGCCTCGACGACGCGGTGGTTGCGCGCCGAGTCGTCCCAGAGGCTCACCGCTGTGCCGTCATCAAAGGGGCACCAGAGGTGCGGGTCGACGAGGTGCACGCGGTAGCCGTGATCGCGGAGGCCGAGCTCGTCGATCACTCGCGGATGCAGCAGGCCGACGAGGTACGCACAAGGGCTCACGACAAAGCCCGGATCCTCGAAAGGGCGCTCGAGCGTGCAGGCCCCGCCGATGCGGTCGCGCGCCTCCAGCACCAGCACGCGCTGCCCGGCGCGGGCGAGATAGGTCGCAGCCGTGAGTCCGTTGTGGCCTGCGCCCACGACGATCGTGTCCCAGCGCTTGGTGTCGAGTGGCGCGCTCATGCGAACGCACGCAGGAGCGTCATCGCCTGCCGCCGTTCGCCACGCCCCTCGCGCAGCGCATCAGAGAGCACTACGCGGAACCGCTCGGCCTCTTCTGGCGTCAGCGCCACGTCCATCAGCGCGCGCGTCGTCGCCGCCAGGGGATTGGGCGCCGTGTGGAGGAAGACATCGACGTCGTCACGCGCCGGCGGCGGCGCGAGCGAGAGCTCCGTCTGGACATCGATGCGGCGGAAGCCGGCGTTGTACGCCAGGTCGATGAGGTCGCGGTCGTCGAATCCGCAGAGCAGGTCGGCATCACCCGCGCCGGAGGCGCGCTCAGCCGCATACAGCTTGCGCTCGAGATCGGTCACCGCTGTCACGTCGTACCCCCACAGATACCCGGGCCGGTCGGCGGCCATCCAGATGTTGAGCGGCTCGCCGAGCGACAGCCGCCCACCCGGGCGAAGCACGCGGCGATACTCGTTGACCGCGCGACCGGGATCTTCGATGAAGAGGAGGACCGCGCGCTCGACCACGACGTCGACCGACGCGCTCGCCACGGCGGAGAGGTCAACGGCGGATGCGTGCTCGAACTGCGACCGGTCGAGCGCGGCCATGCGCGCTACCTCGGTGCGGCAATCGTCGAGCGACGGTTCGGAGACGTCCGAGAAGATGACCCGGCCGTCCGGTCCGACCCGGTCAAGCGCGGCGAGCCCGAGCAGCCCCTGGCCAGTACCGACGTCAAGAACAGTGTCTCCACTCTGGATCTCCGCTCGATCGAGGATGCGGTCCCGAACGGTCGCCAGCCGGGCGAGATTGGCGGCGCGCATGCGCTCGCTGCCGCCGTCCCGGCGGGTGCGGAGCCACGATGCCCAGACGTCGGTGTCAGCCATGTGCTGCGGGGACGAGCACGATCTTGCCTACGGCGCCGCCGGACTCCATGAGGCGATGCGCGTCAGCGGCCTCGTCGAAGGTCAGAGTCCGGTCGACGACCGGGCGCAGCGTGCGCCGGGCGAGCGCCGGCACGACGTCGGCGGCGAACGCCGCGACGATCACCGCCTTCTGTTGGGCGGGACGAGCGCGCAGCGCAGTGGAGATCAGCGAGATGCGTCGCCGCATCATCACCGCGAGGTCGATATCGGTATGCGTACCACCCTGCATGCCGATGACGACGACGCGTCCGTCGCTCGCGACCACATCGAGATTCCGTTCGAGATACGACGCTCCCATGATGTCGAGCACGACATCCGCACCGCGCCCGGCAGTGACCTCGCGCGTGCGCGCCACAAAGTCCTCGGTCTTGTAGTTGATGCCCACCTCTGCGCCCAGCTCGATGCAACGGGCGAGCTTCTCGGCGCTGCCGGCCGTGACGATCACCCGGCAGCCATGCAGGCGCGCGAGTTGAATCGCCGCGGTACCGACGCCGCCGCCACCACCGTGAATGAGCACGGTCTCGTCATGCCCGAGCCGTCCGCGCGTGAAGAGGGCGTCGTGGGCGGTGATGAAGACCTCGGGAATACCACCCGCATCGATCAGGTCAACGTTGTCTGGAACCCGCACGACCTGTGTTGCGCGCACCGCCGCGAGCTCGGCGTACCCGCCGCCCTCGAGCAGTGCCATGACCTTGTCGCCGGTCGCGAGGCCCTCTACGCGGACGCCGATTTCCTTGATGACGCCGGACGCCTCGAGACCGAGCACCTCGCTCGCGCCCGGCGGTGGGGGATAGAAGCCCTGGCGCTGGAGCAGGTCTGCCCGATTGACGCCCGCTCCCGCGACGCTGATGACGACTTCGCCGTCACCGGCATGCGGATCCGGCCGCTCCTCGACGCGCAACTCCTCCGGGCCGCCCGGTCTGGCGACCACGACGGCGCGCATCTGTCAGCCGCGGGTGAAGCGCGCGAGCGCCGGCTAGGAGATCAGACCGGGGAGCGACGACGTGGCCATCGGGCCCGTCCACACCGCGCCGAGGCCGGACGTGTTGGAGAACTGCGCAAAGGGGATCTGCCAGTCGCCCTCGCCGTCGGAGTATCCGGCGTTGTAGCCCGTGTTCGAGATCTGGACGACGTCGCCCGGGATGCTGAAGTTGTAGTAGGTGGTGGCACGCGCAGTGCTGAGGTTGACGCAGCCGTGGGAGACGTTGTCGCGTCCCTGGTTTCCGACCGACCACGGGGCCGCGTGGATGAAGTACCCACTCGTCGAGATGGCCGTGTCCTCATAGACCGGATCGTCGTAGTACTCGGATCCGCCGGGGATACACGCTGCCGGCGTGTGGAACGTCGGGCAGGACTTCATGACGACGACCGGCGTCTTGTAGAGAACGATCAGCGTCCCCTGGATGGTCGAGAAACCACCCTTGCCGAGGCTGACCGGCCAGGTCGCCATCAGCTTGCCGCCGTTATAGACCTTCATCGTGTGCGTGAGGTTGTTGATGATCGAGACGTGGCTCGCGCCGACGGTGAAGCTCGACGTCCAATCGCCAAGTCCCCACAAGCCGTTTCCGGCATCGAAGCCCTTGAGGTTCGCAGTCACGGTGACCTTGGTGCCCGCAGGCCAGTACGTCTGCGTCCGGAAGTGCACTTCGTTGCCGGCGAGCCAGCGCCACGCGCCAAGCACGGTGGGAGTCGAGGTGACCTGAATCCGTTCGAGGAGCGCCGCGCGCTGCCCCGCAGGGATGTTGGTGTTGAAGTGCAGATCGATCGTCTCGCCGACGCCGACCGTCTCACCGTTGAGTGGTGTCATCCCCGTGAGCAGGCGTCCCGACGCCGTCAGCGTGCTGAACGATGAGGTGGTGCTGGTGGTGGAACCGGCGGAACTCGTTGCTGTGGCGACGACTGTGTAGTGCGCGCCTTCATCGAGTGCCTGGCTCATGCGCCACGTCAGACCGTCGGGCGAAAGCACGCCGGCGAATGGCGTCGAAGATCCCACTTCGGTGAGCGAGACGGTGTCGAGATGGCCGGTGCTTGCCGTCACGACGATGGGTGCATCGAGCCCGACTCCCGTGGTCGCATTGGCCGGGGTGACCGAGATGGTGGGTGGACCGACGACCACCGGTGCGCCCGCGACGTGGACACCGACGGCCGCGGCGGGCCCCTGCGTCCCGGGTAGGGCGCACGATGAGAGCAGCAATCCGCCGAAGGCAACGCCTCCGACAAAGAGGCCTCCACGGCCCAGCCTCGTCAGGTCAGCCATTCATTTCCACCGTACCATTGTTCGGTCTCAGGGCGCGTTCGACGTCCGAGTTCGCATTGCTAACGCCGGCGGCACCGCTGAGGTTTCGTCGTTCCACTTCACTGGGGGATGCTGACCCAATGGTATCGCTCCTGCTCGATTGTCACGATCTCGCGGCACGACTGGCGTCCACCGCACCGCCGCTGGTGCTCGACGTTCGCTGGACGCTCGGTGGTCCGCCCGGGGTGGGCGACTACCGCGCCGGGCACATCCCGGGAGCGCAGTTCGTCGACCTCGAGACGGAGCTGAGCGCTCCGCCGGGGCACGGTCGGCATCCGCTGCCGCGTGGCGCCGATTTCGAAGCCGCGATGCGGCGGCATGGCGTGAGCCTTTCGCGCCAGGTCGTTGTCTACGACGCGTCCACGGGCACGTCGGCCGCGCGTGCATGGTGGTTGCTGCGGTACTTCGGCCACCCCGACATTGCCCTGCTCGACGGTGGCTATGCGGCCTGGATCGCGATGGGTCTGCCGGTGGTCTTGGGGGATGAACCCGCCGTCCCCGCCGGAGACTTCGAGGCACGCGCAGGCGGCCTTCCGCTTCTCGATGCAGCCGGGGCGGCCGCGATGGCATCGCGGGGCGTCCTTGTCGACGCCCGGGCACCGGAGCGCTTTCGAGGCGAGATCGAGCCCGTCGACCCTGTCGCCGGCCATATTCCCGGCGCACGCAACCTGCCGGCCCAGCAGACGTTCGGTACCGATGGGAAGTTGCTGCCTCCCGATGTCTTGCTCGAGCGCTTCGCCGCTGTGGGCGTCCGCCCGGGCGAACCGGTCGCCGTCTACTGCGGCTCCGGTGTTGTCGCGACTCAGGAGGTGCTCGCCATGGCCGTCGCGGGGATCGACGCCGAGCTGTACGCCGGTTCGTGGAGCGAGTGGATCACTGACCCGAGCCGGCCGGTCGCGACAGGGCCTTAAAGAAAAGATGGGCCGGCGCTCCCCCGAACGCCGACCCCCCTGATAAGAGCTGAACTCGACCAAGCCCGACGCTGCGAACGCGTCGCACGAAGCTTGCGTCTCAAACGCAGAGTACCGCGAGAAGCAAGCGCTGTAAAGCGGGCTCTTAAAAAGCGGCCTCTTAATAAAGCGGCCTCTTAATAAGGAACGTCGTCACAACTGCCGGGTTGAGCGTACGCTAGCCGACATAGCGGGTGTATGGAAGTGGAGGCAGAGTGACCGCGGTTCTTCCTGACCGGTGGCTCAATGAGTTGAGTCGCGCCGCCCGAGACCTGCGTCTCGTGCGTGGCGACGGTCCGTACGTCTGGGATGACGAGGATCGACGCTACCTCGACCTCACGTCGAACGGTGGCACCACGCTGCTCGGCCATAACGACGCACGCATCAACGACGCCATCAGTGCGCAGCTCGGCACGTTCACGGCCGTCCCGCCGGGCTTCGATTACGACCTTCGGGAGGAACTCCTCGAGGCGTTGAGCTTCATCATTCCTACGCCGTTGACGCATGTCAGCTTCACGGCGTCGGGGTCCGAAGCCGTTGACCTCGCGATCACGTGGGTCGCCGCGGCATCGGAGCGCCCACGTCTGATCGCCATGCAGCGGTCAGACCACGGCACCGGCATCGGCGGTCGCGCCGCGAGCATGGGGGACCGCGTGAGCCCGATCGCCGGACGGATGCTCGAGGTCGTGCGCGTCCCGTTCGGCAGCATCGAGGCGCTGGAGGCGCAGCTCGACGATGGGGTCGCGGCGGTGATTGTCGAACCGGTGCAGGTCGAGGCCGGAGTGCGCATCCCGCCGGAGGGATACCTGGCTGACGTCGGGGCGCTGTGCCGTCAGGTCGGCGCTCTGCTCGTCGTGGACGAGGTGCGCACCGCGCTGCGCATGGGTCCGACTCTTGCCTCCGCTGCAGCGGACGTGGCGCCTGACATCGTGTGTCTCGGCTCGTCACTCGCCAACGGCATGCCCTTCGGCGTCACCGCGGTCGGCCCGACGATCGCCCGGCAGGCCCGCATCGCCGGGCGTGAGCTCGAGGCCTCGTGTCCGCCGCTTGTGTCCGCGGCCGCCAACGCGACGATCCGCACCGTGCTCGGCCCGACGTTGCGCGCAATGGCCGGGCTGACGTCGGACCGGCTGCAATCGCGCTTGCGCGCCTTGCGCCTCGGTGAGATCCGCGAGGTTCGCGGCTGCGGCTCCATGGTGGCCGTTGAAACGAGCCTGAACGCGGCGATGTTGCTGCGCCATCTCCAACGCCGCGACGTGCTCGCGCTGCCCGGTGGGCCTGGCTGCGTCCGTTTCATGGCCCCGCTCATCCTCGATCGCCGCGAGGCGGACTTCGTCGTCGAGACACTGGCCGCAGTCATCCTGGCCAGCCGGCCGCCGCGGCGCCGGTCCGCTGCTGCACCCGACGACGCGGTCGACGTCGAGCTCCCCGGTCGGGCGGCGCGACCGCGCGCGCTCCGCCGAGCGGGTAATTAGACCGTCGCGTCAGTTGAGGCGCTCGACGAGCATCGCCATCCCCTGACCGCCGCCGACGCACATCGTCTCCAACCCGATCGCCTTTCCCGCGGTCTGGAGGTCGTTGAGCAGCGTGCACAGGATGCGGGCACCAGTCATGCCGAAAGGGTGGCCGAGCGCGATCGCGCCGCCGTGCGGATTAAGGCGGTCGTCGAACGGGTCGAGCCCGATACCGCGGGCGGATGGGATCACCTGCGCAGCGAACGCCTCATTGATCTCGACGATGTCGACGTCGTCGATGCTCATCCCGGCGCGCTTGAGTGCTTGTTTGGACGCCTGAATCGGCCCGAGGCCCATGAACTCCGGCTCGAGCGCGGTGAGGCCGGTGGCGACGATGCGTGCGAGCGGCTTGATGCCGAGCTCCGCGGCGCGGGTGTCCGACATGATCACCACCGCGGCAGCCCCGTCATTCAGCGGGCACGCATTGCCGGCGGTGACGGTGCCGTTCTCGCGAAACACCGGCTTCAGCTCGGAGAGCTTCTCGAGCGTGGTCTCGCGCCGCGGTCCATCGTCCTTGGTGACAGTGCCCGCGCCGTCGGGAAGGGTGATCGGCACGATCTCGCGGTCGAAGAACCCGTCGTCCTGCGCCGCGACCGCCCGCTGCTGGCTGCGCAGCGCGAACCGGTCCATCTCCTCGCGCGAGATCTCCTCGCGCGCCGCGACGTTCTCCGCTGTCTGGCCCATGGCGATGTAGACGTCGGGGAAGCCCTCGGGATTGCCGGGCTCGAGGCGCTCGTTGCGGCACTGCCCCATGTCGCTGCTCCCGTTCGCGAATCGCGAAACGCACTCGACGCCGACGCTGAGGAACACGTCGCCCTCACCGGCGCGGATGGCATGAGCGGCCATTCGCGTCGTCTGGAGCGATGACGAGCAGTACCGGGTGACGGTCGTTCCGGGAACGTCGAGGCCGGTAAGGATGCTGATGACGCGCCCGAGGTTGAAGCCCTGCTCGCCACCCGGCAGGCCACAGCCGCAGATGAGGTCCTCGATGGTCGCGCGATCGAGCTCGGGAAGACGGTCGAGCACCTGGTTGACGACGTCGGCCGCGAGGTCGTCCGGGCGGACGTTCACGAGCGAGCCTTTCATGGCGCGCCCGATGGGCGAGCGTCCGAGGGCAACGATGACTGGCTCAGGCATGGGGCGGTCTCCGGTGGGGTTAACGCTTCCAGTATCGATGTTCCTTGCCCTCGGCCAGCGCCTTGACGAAGAGCGAGGGGCTGGAGTGACGTCAGCCGGCGACGGCGAGCGCTTCCCCTGTCGCCGACACGCGATTCCTGCCCAGGCGCTTCGACTCGTACATCGCGTCGTCCGCGGCGCGCACGAGGACGTCCTCGGCGACGGTGATACCGGTCGACACGCCGATGCTGATGGTGAGGAGCACCTGTGCCGTGCCGACATTGACCGGCGTTGCGGCCACGGCGGAGCGCAGGCGCTCGGCGAGCACCAGTGCGGCGGCCGGCGTGCTGTTGGGGAGGAGCACGAGAAACTCCTCGCCGCCCCAGCGGCCGACGAGGTCCTCGGTCCGCACGGCGCTGCGCAGGCGGTGGGCGGTTTCCTTGAGCGCTCGGTCACCCCCGGCATGACCGGCGGTGTCGTTCACGTGCTTGAAATGGTCGACGTCGATGAGCAGCACGCTCAATGGTTCCTGCCGGCGTCGCGCGACGCTCAACAGCGAGGTGAGCTGTTCGTCGAGATGTCTGCGGTTGTACAGACCGGTGAGGCTGTCGATCCGCGACAGGCGGTCGAGATCGAGGTTCATGCGGTCGAGTCGCTCGCGGCCGTCGAGGTACCGGAAGAAGAAGAGGAGGCCGATCGCGACTCCGACGGAGAACAGCCCGTACAGGATCCAGGGGACCCACAACGTGATGCCATCGAGGGCGGAGAACAGGCTCGCAGTGGGAACGCTGACCACTATCCGCCAGGGGGTACCGTCGACCGTCTGCGTCGCGAAATATGTTTGTACCGGGCTTTCGATGATGCCGTGGGCGCTTGTCGCAACCGCGGCCGCAAGGCTCGGGTCGACGGACGCGAGCGTGTGGATCGTGGCTTCGCTCAAGCTCGGGCTGCTGGTGACGATGTCCCCGTTGGCATCGATGAGATAGCCCTGATGGCCCGTGTATGGGATCGCGTTCTCGAGATAGTCGGCGAGCGGCGTGGTCGCGACTGCGTAGGCACCGCTGTAGACGCGTAGCGCGCCGGTTGACGTGTTGAACGGGGTCGCGAATGCGACGACGGGAATGTGCAGCGCTGCCGAGAGCGCCAGGTTGGACACGGCTGCGCGACCAGCGACGGCCGACGCGAGGTGGGGATAGTGGCTCGACAGATTCGTCCCGATGAGCTTCGGGCTCGGAGGGTCGATCGCCAGCGCATCCCCGCGATCGTCGAGGAGCACGACCGCCTGAAAGCCGAACGCGTCATTGACGGCGTTGAAGTCGAGCTGGCTCGGTGGCTGGCCTCCGAGATCCTGCGTCGCTGTCTCCTGCTCTCGGAGCAGGAGGTCCGCGACATAGGTCGATACGAATCGCGACGCGATATCGGCTCGAACCTGGAAGGTCGCCTGCTCGTCGTTCCGCCCTTGGGCCTGCGAGGCGGTCAGCGCAATGGCAATGCCCGCGACAGCGATCACGGCGACAGCCGCGACAGCCGCGCGCCTCATCCGAAAGCGGCGCATGGCCGGATTGTCGAGGCAGGGCCGGTGCGGCCGGTCACCGACCGCCATCGCGTCGGTTACGGTGGCGCGCAGCGGTGTTGCTCGATCGCATAGCCCGCGCGTCGCGTTTGCGGGCGGAGTCGTGGGCCGACTATTCTCGCCGCGTGAGCTATTTCGTCACCGGGGCAACGGGGTTCATCGGCCGCCAACTCCTCCCGCTCCTGCTGGCGAGGGACGACGACGTCTTCGTCCTCATTCGCGAAAGCTCCGTTGAGCGCTTCGAACGGCACCGCCGGCGGCTCGATCCCAGCGGTCAACGTCTCCATGTGCTCGCCGGCGACCTCACCGAGCCCGGTCTCGCGCTGAACGCCACCGACCGCGAACGGCTTCGCGGTGCCCAGGTGTTCCATCTCGCCGCGGTCTACGACCTGACCGCGCCGGAGGACGAGGCGGAGCGTGCCAACGTCGCCGGCACGCGCAATGTCGTCGCGGTCGCCGGCGAGATCGAGGCGTCGCGCCTGCACCTGGTGAGCTCCATCGCGGTTGCGGGACGCTACAAGGGCACGTTCACGGAAGCGATGTTCGACGAGGGGCAGGACCTCGAGCACGCGTATTACCGGACCAAGCACGAGTCGGAGCGCATCGTCCGCGACGAGGCGACGGTCCCGTGGCGCGTCTACCGTCCCGGCCTGGTGATCGGATCGTCGGAGACGGGAGAGGCGGACCGTGTGGACGGGCCGTATTACGCGTTCAAGCTCATCCAGCAGATGCGCGACGCGTTCCCGCAGTGGGTGCCGTTCATCGGGCCGGAGGGAGGGCCGTTCAACCTCGTTCCGGTCGATTTTGTCGCAAAGTCGATCGACCACATCGCACACGTCGACGGTCTCGACGGGCGCGCCTTCCACATCGTCGATCCGGCGCCCCTGTCGCTCGGCGACACGCTGAACACGTTCTGCCGAGCTGCGCACGCACCGGAGTTCGCGCTGCGAATCGACCGGCGCATGGCCCGGATGCTGCCGGGTGGATTCTCGGCGGTGGGCTCGCTCCCGGCAGTCAAGCGGATGCGTGAGCAGGCGCTGGCCCGTCTCGGCATTCCCGAAGCGGCGTTCACCTATATGGACTATCCCGCGACGTTCGACGCCACCGATGCGCAGGCGGCGCTGGCCGGTAGCGGGATCGTCTGCCCGCCATTGCACGACTACGCGTGGAAGGTCTGGGACTACTGGGAACGCCACCTGGATCCACAGCTGCCGACGCCGGCGAACGTCCGTCGCGTCGTGGGTGAACGTGTTGTGGTGGTGACCGGTGCGTCGAGTGGCATCGGCCGCGCGGTGTGCAGCCACCTCGCGGCATCGGGCGCGATCATCATCGGCGTCGCGCGCCGTATCGAACAGCTCGAGGAGATGCGCGACGAGGTGGCGAAGATCGGTGGCAGGGCCTACATCTATCCAACCGACCTCAGCGACCACGACGCGTGCACGCACCTGATCGAACAGGTCATCGCCGACCACGGCCGCGTGGACGTCCTCATCAACAACGCGGGGCGCTCGATTCGCCGATCGGTGCTCGACTCCCTCGATCGCTTCCACGATTTCGAGCGAACGATGAAGCTGAACTACTTCGGCGCGATCGCGCTGATCATGGCGGTCATCACGGGGATGCGCGAACGCCAGGACGGGCACATCATCAACATCACCTCGATCGGCGGCCAGGCATACCCACCGCGCTTTGCCGCATACGTGGCAAGCAAGAACGCGCTCGACGCCTTCTCACGCTGCTTCGCCCCCGAAGTCGCAGCAGAAGGCATCGCCGTCACCACCATTCACATGCCACTCGTGCGCACGCCGATGATCGCGCCGACCGGGATGTACAGGAACTTCCCGACGATCAGCTCCGACGAGGCTGCCGACATGGTGGTCGAGGCACTGATCAAGCGGCCGCACGAGGTGTCGACGCGGGTCGGGAAGTTCGGCGAGCTCGTCCATGCGATCGCACCCAACGTGCACCAGCTGATCATGGCCGGCGCGTTTCACATGCTGCCCGACAGCACGTCGGCTCGCGATGAGGGGGAGCGCGGCGAGCAGCCGGTGACACCCGAGGCGTACGCGCTCGGGATGCTCATGCGGGGCATTCACCTGTGATCAGTCGAGCCGGCCTACGCTGCCGCACTATGGCCGGTGCAACACGAGATCGGCGACCAGGAGGACACCATGGCCAAGCGTAGTGACCAGATCGACCTGCTCAGCGGTGTCGATCTCTTCGGCGGGCTGTCGAGGAAAGAAGTCGGTCTGGTGCTGCAGTACATGCGCAACCACGAGTTTCCCGCGGGCCGGGTGGTGGTCAGCGAGGGGGACGAGGGTGGCAGGTTCTTTCTCATCGTCGCGGGGAGCGCGGTAGTGCGCCGTGGCGGGAGGCGCATCCGCAAGCTCGGTCCCGGCGACTCCTTTGGGGACATTGCGCTCATCGACGGCGGCCCACGCTCGGCAACGGTCGAGGCGGAGACGCCGCTGACCACGCTGTCGCTGGCGACGTGGAACTTCAAGGGCGCGCTGCGAGAGAATCCGAGCATCGCGTACAAGCTCCTGCTCGTTCTGTGCAAGCGTCTGCGCGAGGCGGAGTCGCGCGCCGTGATCTGACCTCGGCGGTCACGGTTAGACCTGAGCTGGTGCCTCGGCCACGATGCGGTTTGCGATGGTGCCGACGCCGGGGATCTCCACCTCGCACAGCTGGCCCGGCTGCAACCACGGCGCGGGATGCTGCCCCATCGCGACGCCCGCCGGCGTGCCGGTGAGGATGAGGTCGCCGGGCTCGAGCGTGAACGCGTCAGAGATGTACGAGATGAGCGTCGTCACGTCGAAGATCATGTCGGCCGTGTTGCCGTCCTGACGAAGAATCCCGTCCACACGGCAGCGCACGTTGAGCGCCTGCGGATCAGGGATCTCGTCGGCGCTGACGATCCACGGCCCGATCGGACAGAAGCTGTCGAAGCTCTTGCCGCGCAGCCACTGATCGCCCAGTCCGAGCTGCGCGTTGCGCGCCGAGACGTCGTTGGCGCAGCAGTAGCCGGCGAGGTGCGCGAGCGCGCGGTCTTTTGGAATGCGCCGGCCGCCGCTGCCGATGACGACGCAAAGCTCTGCCTCGTAATCGAGATCGTCCACCTCGCGGGGACGCACGACGTCGTCGAACGGCCCGCGGACCGAGGTCACCAGTTTCGCGAAGAGAATCGGCCGGGTAGGAACGTCGTTGCCGAGCTCTTTCGCATGGTCGGCGTAGTTTCGACCCGCGCAGACGATCTTGCCCGGTCGCGGCACGGGCGGCCCAAGGTTGTACAGCGGGTATGACGGCGCGGCACCTCGCGTGATCAGGCCGGGCAGCGCGTCGATCGCTGATCGCGCTGCGGCTGCTAGCGCCGGCGTTGCGAGGACCGTCGCCGCGTCGGCACCGTCGGGAATCACCACCGGCACGCCGCCCATCGCTCCGAGGACGTCGTCGAGTCGATATGCGCGGTCACCCTCGATGAGTGCTGGAAGGTGTGCGGCGCCGTCGCGGAGGGTCCCGATCTTCATGCCGCTGCCTCCGGGTATCCGGCAGCTTCCAGGACGAGGTCGTGCAGCAATCCGTTGGTGGAGATGCCCGTGCCCCCGAGGTTGGCATCGTCGCCGCTCCGATCGGTGAATCGACCGCCGGCCTCCGTGACGATGAGCGACAGTGCCGCGAAGTCCCAGACGTTGGCGCGCGAGGTCCAGCCGATGTCGGCGGTACCGCGCGCCACGGCGAGATGCGACATCGAGTTGCCGATACCGCGTGCGTCCCAGCAGCGGCCGGCGAGAGCGACCAGACGGTCGGATTGTTTCGTGATCACGAATCCTCGAATTGCGGTGTGGGTGATGAGCGCCTCGGAGATCTCCGAGATCTTCGAGACATGGATCTGGCGGCCGTTGAGAAAGGAGCCACCGCCGCGGGTGGCGGAAAAGCGAAGGCGCATCGCCGGCGCCGAAGCGACAGCAACCACGGATTCTCCATCACGTTGCAGGGCGATGAGCGTCGCCCAGGTCTCGTTGCCGCGAACGAAGCTGCGGGTGCCATCGATCGGATCGATCACCCATCGCCAGGTGGCGTTGCGGTCTCCCACGACGCCGAACTCCTCGCCCAGGATGGAGTGATCGGGCCGCTCGGCACCGATGCGCTCGCGGGCATGCTGTTCGATGGCGCGGTCAGCCTCGGTCACCGGCGACAGGTCGGGTTTCGCGTCGATCTTGAGATCGTGGGCACGAAAGCGCTCCATAGAGATGGCGTCGGCGACGTCGGCCAGCTCGAGCGCAAGCAAGAGGTCGTCTGTCACCAGAGGGCAGCTTACCGGGGTCGGGACGTGCCACGACCGGCCGTCGCGTGTAGCCTTAGCGATCGATCCCACGTTTGCCGACTTGCGTCATCCAAGATCGAGAGGAACCCCAATGAACTACAGGAAACTCGACGTGCTCTCCGCGAACGGCTCCGTTGTCCTGCGCGACGGTCCGGCGATCCCTCCGGCAGAGTGGGAAGGCCTCGAATACGTCGACTGGAAGTCGGGTGGCGACACCAACTTCGCGCCGCTCGCATCGGCGATGGGCGAGATGGAGTGCGCTGGATTCTGGGACCATGGCAAGCCCGACAAGGACGGCATGTGGACATCCAACCGCGAGATCGCTCCGACGCTCTGCAAGTACGTGGAAGACGTGGGTGCGCGATTCGGGCGCGTACGTGTGATCAAGCTCAACCCGTCGTCTGAGGAGGCCGCGCTCCGTCAGCTGCACCAGGACGACAACAACCGTCTCAACCCGGACGGTGAGGGGTGGGTCGTTCGCGCCTGGCTCGAGCTGAACGCGCCGGAAGGATCGGAGTTCATCCTGCGCGAGGTCAAGGACGATCCGTCCACCGAGCTGCGAATCCCCCTGCATCCGCGCCGGCAGCTGGTCCTCGATACCGAGCGCCTGTACCACGTCGTGCACAACCCGGGACCCGGTCCGCGCTATGCGTTGATCACGTCGTTCGAGTCCGGTGACGCGCTCGAGCAGTGGATCGCGTCGCAGCGCCAGGAGGCAGCACAGCCCGTCTGACACTGTCGGGTCTCGTGCGCCGGCGACGATATACTTCGCGCCTTCGCGGTATCGAGCGGGAGTAGCTCAGTGGTAGAGCACTACCTTGCCAAGGTAGGGGTCGCGAGTTCGAGCCTCGTCTCCCGCTCCAGCCCGGCGACGCGAGCTCTGGCAGTCAGCAGCGAATACGAATCAGCGTTCCGCACGATGGCGGCCGTGAACGTGCGACACACGCTCGGGAGGTAGGGGTCTTGCCGTCCAGGCTGCCGGGTCGAGAGGTTGGGGTCAAAGCGCCTAGGATCATCTGATGCCCCAGGCGCCGATGCGGCCGCACCGCCGGCGCGGCGACTACGTTGATGTCAGCTCAACCTCCGCGCCTGACGGGCCATCCCCGGACTGGAAGCTCGCGGTGCAGGCGTTCCTCGAGGACGCACGATCGCGCAACTGCAGCCCGGCAACGATCGGCAATTACGGGACATACCTTCTGAGCCCGAGGACGGATCAGTTCCTGCGCGACTTCAAGATCGAATCGGTGGCTGACGTCACCCCCGGCAAGCTCCGGTCATTCCAGGCCGAACTGATCGATGCCGGCCTGTCGCCCGGAACCGTCGCGACGTTCCATCGGATCATCCGGAACTTCCTTGGGTACTGCCGCCGACAGGGCTGGGGGGTTGGCGCAGAGACCCTCGACGTGGCGTCCCCGCGCCTGCCCAACGTCGAGCCGGAGACGTATACGGCGGCCGAGGAGCGCCGTATCGTCGAATCCGCCAGGACGGGGCGCGATCGCTTCCTCGTCGAGTTCATGCTCCGCACCGGACTGCGACTCAGCGAGGTGGCAGCGGTGACGCTCGACGACATCGTCATCAGCGCCGATGGGGCGTACCTCCGGGTGTCGCAGGTGAAGGCACGTGACGAGCGAATCGTGCCGCTCGACACGGGCACATTCCGCTTCCAACCGAAGATCAGTTCATACATTCGCGGCGATCGACCGGCGGCTACGAAAGCTCGACATCTGTTCTTGACGTCCCGCCGCGATCCCAACACCCGAGACTACCGTCCGCTCGAACCTCAAGGCATCAAGATGCTGCTCCGCCGTCTTGGGCAGGACACCGGGCTCCATGTTCACGCTCAGAAGTTCCGCGACACCTTCGCCGCGCGTGCCTTGGCGAGTGGGGTGGACAGCCTCGTGGTGCAACGCGCGCTCGGGCACTCGACGCTAGCGATGGTCGACCGGTTTGCGCACTTCCAGGACCGGGACGTGATCAACGCCTGGCGTGCGCGTGCCGACTGAGGTCGAAGCGCAATGTGCACTGCGTCTACCATGCGCGTGGTGAATCCCGGATGCGCGCACGCTCGTCAGAACGCATGACGAAGCGCACATATCCGCAGGGCGTCCCGAGCTGGATCGATACGCAGCAGCCGGACGTCGAGGCGGCCACGTCTTTCTACGGAAGCCTCTTCGGCTGGACGTTCGAAGACGCGATGCCGCCGGAAGTGCCGCGACGCTATTGCATCGCCCGCCTCCGCGGAGAGGACGTGTGCGCAATAGCGGGTCCGGGTGAAGGCATCCCGACATGGCGCACGTACATCGCCGTCGACGACGCCGACGCCGCCGTCGACAGACTGATCGCCGCCGGTGCCACGGTGAATTCGGCGCCGGCCGACCACGGTGACGACGGTCGTGCGGCGGCGCTGACTGATGCCGGGGGCATCGAGTTCCGTGTGTGGCAAGCCAGACGTCGGCCGGGGGCTCAGGTGGTCAACGAGCCGGGATCGTGGAACTTCAGCGACATCCACGCCGCTGACCTCGCAGGAGCGATTGCGTTTTACGAGAAGGCATTCGGCTGGGAGGCAGCTGACCTTGGATTCGCGACGATAATCCGCCAGCCGGGGTATGGCGGCTATCTGGAAGCCACTGTCGACCCGGACATCCGGAAGCGGCAGGCGGCGGCGCACGTGCCGCACGGGTTCGAGGATGCGATCGCATGGGCGGCGCCAACCGGCGCAGACGAATCACCGCACTGGCACGTCTCGTTTGCCGTCGTGGATCGAGACCAGACGGCCGCCGAGGCACTCCGACTTGGCGCGCACGTTCTGCGAGACGAGAACACCGACTGGACGCGCACCGCCTTGATTCGTGACCCGCAAGGCGCGGAGTTCACCGTGAGTCAGTTCACCCCGCCTTCAGGCAAGACAGGCTAGCCAGGCGAGCTACCGCCAGCTTCTACGATGTCGGCGAATCCGATGGCGCAGACACCAGAGTCCACAGATGCAGCGGCACCGACCCGGCTTGACGGTGTCGCGATCGCCGACTACGCATTCCTCTCTGACAGCTCGTCCGCGTCGCTCGTGAGTCGCGACGGATCGATCGACTGGTTGTGCCTGCCTCGGTTCGACAGTCCCGCGGTCTTCGCACGCATCCTCGATCCGCTAGCGGGCCATTGGTCAATCCGCCCCGTTGCGAGTTTCACGGTCGAGCGGCGGTACCTCCCCGGGACGCTCGCGCTGGAGACGACGTTCGTCACCGGCACCGGAAGTGCTCGGCTTGTCGACGTGATGGCCGCTGCGCCCGGTCAGCGCGGGCATGACATCGGGTTGCACGCGCCGCACGAAGTGCTGCGCAATGTTGAGGGAGTCTCCGGGCACGTCGACATGGTCATGGAGCTGGCGCCGCGGCCCGAGTACGGGCTCGTGCGCCCGTTGTTCCGCTGGACACAGGACGGTGGCCGAACTTTCGGCGGCCCCAATCAACTCGCCGTCACCTCATCGGTGCCCGTCACCATCGATGGCGCGACGATGCACGCTGCATTCACGGTCGGGGCCGGCGACACAGCCGGATTTGCGGTGCGATGGAGCGCAGTGGAGGATGGTGCACCACAACCAACACCCGCCGCCGCTGTGCGGGCGCGAATCGACGAGACACTCGAAACGTGGCGGTCGTGGGAAGCTTTGCACGACATCTATCCGGGTGCGCGGCACGAGCTCGTCCGTTTCAGTTCGCGAGTGCTCAAGGGTCTGACGTATCGACCGACCGGAGCGATGGTCGCGGCTCCGACGACGTCCCTTCCCGAGGCAATCGGCGGTGAGCGCAACTGGGACTATCGCTACTCGTGGATCCGCGACGCCAGTTTCACGTTGGAGGCGCTGTACATCGGCAGCTGTCCCGTGGAGGTCACCGACTTCGTGTCGTTCATGACCAGCTCCGCAGGCGGAGGTGCCGGCTCCGAGGACTCGCTGCAGATCATGTACGGCATCGGTGGCGAGCACGACCTGAGCGAGCGAGAGCTCCCGCACCTTGCCGGATGGCGCGACTCCAAACCGGTGCGAGTCGGCAACGGCGCATGGGCACAGACGCAGCTCGACGTGTACGGCGAGCTGCTCAATGCGGTGCAGCGTTACCGGGAGCAACTCGGCGAGCTGCATCCGGAGATCCAGCGATTCGCCTCGGGACTGGCCGATGCTGCAGCGCGAAGCTGGGAGCAGCCCGACGCCGGTATGTGGGAAATGCGCGGTACGCCGCGCCATCACCTCTCCTCCAAAGTGCTGTGCTGGACGGCGCTTGATCGAGCGGTTCAGCTCGCGCCACGCCTCGGCTCGTTTGCCAAGCCAGAATCGTGGGCCGCGGAGCGCGACCGTATCCGCGACGCGGTGCTGACGCGGGGCTGGAGCGAAAAACGCGGCGCGTACGCGCAGGCGTTCGACTCTGATGAGCTCGACGCCGCGGTCCTCCTGATGCCGCTCGTCGAGTTCCTCCCAGCCACCGACATGCGGATGCGGGCGACGATCGAGGCGATCGCGCGCGATCTCACCGACCATGGTCTCGTGCTCCGGTATCGCAGTCAGGCCGGGCTCAACGCGGACGGGCTGATGGGGAAGGAGGGCACGTTCGTGATCTGCTCGTTCTGGCTTGCGTCATGTCTTGCTCAGGCCGGCGAGATCGATCGCGCGGAAGCGCTCTTCGAACGCCTCTCCGGCTTCTCCAACGACGTCGGCCTGCTCGCGGAGGAGATCGATACCGCCACCGGTGAGCTGCTCGGAAACTTCCCCCAGGCCTTCAGTCACATCGGGTTGATCAACGCTGCATGGGAGATCGATCAGGCGCGTGCGCGCGCTGCCGCGGCGGGCTGAAGGTCAGGCTGGCCGTCCGCATCCTCGTCGATATCGACCGTCCGCGCCCAGCTCGGGATGATGGGCCGGCTCATCTCGCTCGGGAGCAACGCGACGATCACTGGGCGCGACGGCTTGCGCACGGGCCACGGCGTGAAGCCGTCGGTGATCACGACGACAAGGTCGGGTCGAGCCTGCGACTGGAGCGCAGTCTCGATGGCCTTTGCCATGTTGGTGCCGCCCCCACCCATGAGCTCCATCTGACGCCGCGGCGGTCCTTTGAGCCGGCGGACGTCAACGTCCGCTGCGAACACGGTCAGCAGATCACGACGGACGCCGAGCGTGCGGAGGCATCCATGCACTTCGCTCCACGCACGTTGCAACGCCGCCTCACCGACGGATCCCGAGGTGTCCACGATGATCGCGACCCTCGGCACGGGTCGTTGCATTGATGGCAGCACAACGCGAGGGATCCGGCGACGCGGCGGGCGTTGGTATGAATAATCCGAAGCCCCGGATACCGCAGCCACCGCCGAACGAATGGCGGCGTTCAGCAACTTTCGCCAGTCGAGTTTCGGCGTGAGCGTCGCCTCGGCCCAGCGCACCCACCCACCTGGGAGTTTTCCGGCGTTCTTGCCGACGGCGATCATGATCGCCTCCGCAACCCGGCGTCGGAGCAGCAGTGCCTCGCTGTTCGAAAGTCCCATCGGCAGCGACGGCAGCATCTGAACATCGCGATCATCAGCGTGCGCATGGCATCCTGCGCCGCAGTCGGGCACTGCAAAGTCAGGCGTGTGCCCGTCCTCGGTCAGTCTCGCGTAGTAGAACTCCGCGACCTTGCCCGGCGGCGCCTTGAGCGTCTCGGGCAACACCAACGGCTTCGGCAGGACAACCTTGGCGTTGCGCAGGTCGTCGTTGATCTCCGCATCGCCTGCGAGATTCCATAGGAAACGCGCGGTGTCGTCAGCGACGATTGCTGTTCTCGCGCGACCCGCGTGATCCCGAACCACATGGCCGACCTCATGCAGGAGCACGCCGGCCACTTCCTGAACGGACCAGTCGATGAGTTGCTGCGGATTGACGAACAGACGCCAGTTCTCGTCGACAGCGAACGTCGGCCTCGAATAATCCGCGACGGGAGTCAGCGCATACAGCGCGACAGCGAGGAACGGATGCGATTCCGCCGCGAGCAATCGAGCCGCAGCCAGTCGCGTGAAATCGAGTCGAACAGACTTATCGACGGCCACGAGTCAGCACATCGAAGAGCCCCGCAGTTTTCAAGACCGGGGTCATCTTCGTCAGCACCTCGGGTGGCGGCGCGGCCCCTTCCGGGCGGTGCGCGATGAGCGAGCGGACCGCCGCGACCGCGATGTCAGCGTGCCCTTTTTCAGTGCCGGCTGCGATCGCGAGCCAGGCTGCTTCCCAGCGTTCGGCGGTGTTGTTGGCCAGGACTGCGGCAGTAACCGCGGCGAGGGCAGCGTAGGCGCGGTCGCCGCGATCGGGAAGCCGGAACGATGTCGGATCGCGGAGCACGGTTTCCGGGTCGGGGAGGTCCAGATCCTCGCGCCAGGCGAGGAACTCCGCGGCGGCTGCTGGGCCGACGGCGCCGCCGACGAGCACGGCCCTCACCGCGTCGGCCGCGCCGCAGGTATTTGTCACTGCGATCAACCGCGCTGCCATCTCCCACGAACGAGGAGACGGCCAGGCACGGCCTGCCATCGCCTCATTTCCGGGATGTGCGTGCAGGAGGTGTCCACGGGCCATGACGAACGCACCGACAGCTGCACGAGCCGCCGTCAACTCGCCCCGAAGCAACTCCTCATCCACCATGGGGACGGCCGCCGGCTCAAACCCGGCGAGCACCCCCTCCGCCCATTCCCGCGCATCGAGATCCCAGTCGAGGTGGCAGAACCGGTTGGCGAGCGGTGGCGAGAGGTCCCAACCGTCGGCGGCTTGTTCGGGCGGATTTGCGGCGGCGACGACGGTCACGCCATCCGGCAGGGCGAGGTCGCCGACAGTGCGCTCGAGCACGACGCGGAGCAGCGCCGCTTGCACAGCCGGGGGCGCCGTCGAAATCTCGTCAAGAAAGAGCACCCCGCTGCCGCTGTCGGCAAGGCGCTTTGCCCAGTCGGGCGCTGCGAAGTGGACCGTGTCGCCCACGGGGGAGATGATCGGAAGACCTGCGAAGTCGGAGGGCTCGCGAATGCTGGCAATGACGGTTTCACACGGCAGGCCGGCCGCCAGGGCCATCTCCCGCACCGCTGAACTCTTGCCGAGGCCGGCCCCACCCCAGAGCAACACCGGCACTTTGGCGCCCACGGCGACACCAAGAGCCGAGCGGATGGTCGCGCTCATGAGTCAGCCATTGAATTGGAAAAACAAGGTGTCCGGTACCTGTCCCGGAGCAACCAGAGTGACCGTGACCGACGTTGGGTCGGCAGGCAGCACCACCAACATTCGCTGACCGGCAGCCACCTGCACCGGGCCCGAGAGAATGACGGGCGTGGTGCCGGTCGTGAAGGCCCCGGGGATTGTCACGGTGAGGGGTACCGTACCTGCAATCACGGAAACGAAGGGCAGACTCGGCAGGCCGGAAAACCCGACAAGGGACCCCGAGTTGATCTCCCCGCTGCCGACCACCCGGCGGGTCGTTGCAACCACGCCGGGGAGCGACGTTCCATCTGACAGCTGCACGGTCCCTGGCGTGAAAGACGGAACGTCCACAGCAGCCGGCCACAGAACGTGTGTTTCGACAAGGATGGCACCGATGAAGATCGCCAGCGAGATACCGAGACGCCGCGGGTTGCGCGTCCAGCGCAGCCGTCTCCGCGGCTGCTTCGGCCTGTTCTTCAAGGCCGTCTCCGCCGAGCGCGCTACCCCGGCATCGGTGTCGGCGCTCAGTTCGCGGAGGACCGGATACGGGAGCGAGCGAAACCGAGCTGCCGTCCGACGGACCTCGACCCGTGGATCGAGGGCCAGCAGTCTGAGGATGGAGATCAGGATCCGCGGTCGTGAGGTCGTTATGGCGGCTCGTACCCGCCACAGAGGATGGTTTTCGGCTCGATCCTGACGAGCGGCGTTGACGTACCAGGCCATCGCGTGGATGTCGGTGGAACCGGGATGCCCTGAGCATGTGATGGGATCGAAGTGCGGATCCGAAGCTCCTGCACCGCCGAGCGCCAGCCACGTCAACAGTTGATCGGAGAGATCCGAAGGGCACGCGGGGTTCGTCGCCGCTGCGCGGAGGGTCCACGCCGGCTGAGACATGTCGACGCACAACCGGCGCAAACCGTCGGGCGTGGCCGCCGGGTGCGCCGCCGCGACGCGCCGGACGTAGGGATCTGGATCGCCCAGGAGACGCTCGATCACCGGGGCCGGCGCCGCCGGGTTCGCGCCGATGTAGAGCCTGAGCCGAGCCTCCGGATAGCCCTCGGTGAGCCGGTCCATGAGCAGGGAGGAAGCTCTCGGGTCGGTCGCGACGGCAACCTCGACCGCCGGATTGCTCGACCAGATGAGGCGGCGGAGGAGGGATACCGGACACGCCGGATGCTCGGCGGCGACGACGGCGACGTTCCACTGGCCCCGCCGCAGCGAGCGGAGGGCGACCCGACTCAGCAACTTGGCCCGGCTTGTCGGATTCCCCGCCAACGCGAGGTTGACCTTCCGGCTGTACTGGAAGAGGTAACCCAACAGCGAAAGCTTGGCGCGGCTGCTCGCCGGGTTTGCCGCCGCCACCGCGACCCCGGCCACAACCCGAGCACGCCACTTTGTGCGCGGCTCCCTAGCAGCTTGGTCTTCCCCCGCGGCGCCCGCTACCTGATCCTCGGTCACCGGCAGCGAGCCCTCATCCCTTCCACGAAGCCGATTGTCCCCTGCGCGTGGCACAAGCCGGCCGGCCGAGGCACATTTGTGACGCCGGGCATCCGGTCGGCGACTACGATTTACAAAGCCGATGGGCGCCGACGTCAACCGCGTCGACATCGACGCCGATGAGGTCATCGCGCTGTTCAACCCCGCCAGCAACCAGAGGAAGGGGCCAAGTCATGACGACCGCGATCAAGGTTGCCAGTGTCGTCGTGATCAGCTCCCGGTCTGACGCGGAGATTGGGTCATGAAGCGCGTCGGTCTGACGCTCGCCGCCGCCACCAGCCTCCTCGCAACCGCATGCACGAGCAGCACCACGCCGACGCCCAAACCCGCTCCCACGTGCGCGTCAAGCGCAACGACGTCCGGCACGCCGTCCAGCACCACAAGCGGATGGACATTGCCCGGCGGCGATCTCGAGAACACGCGTGACGTCCCGAGCGCGATCAACCCCTCCAACGTCGCGAGCCTTGGGGTTGCATGGTGCGTCCCAATCGCACCGTCCCCGCCTTCCGCGGCGACAGCGGGCTTCTACTCGACAACGCCCGTCGTCGTGAACGGCGTCGTGTACACACAAGATCTCGAGTCGAACGTGATCGCCATCACGCTGGCCACCGGCAAGCTGCTTTGGGAGCACATGTACAACTCGCCGGACTCCGGGCCGAACGGTGTGACCGTGGTCAATGGAACGGTCTATGCGGCAACGGCCAAAGCGGCCGTTGCGCTTGATGCCTCCACTGGCAAACAGCTCTGGACCCGGACGCTCACCAGGAGCGCGACCGAAGGGATCGACATGGCGCCCGGATACAACGACGGCACCGTCTACCTGTCCACGGATCCCGTCAGTACGGTCAATTCGTCGTACGCAGGTGGCGGCAAGGGGACCTTCTTCGCGCTCAACGCAAGCACGGGCGCCATCGACTGGACGTGGGACGAGGTGCAGAACCTCTGGGGTGTCACCCCACGGGAGACGGCGCTGAACTCGGGCGGTGGCCTGTGGGATCCACCGTCGTTCGACAGCCAGGGCAACATCTACATCGGCATCGCGAACCCCGGCCCGATCGCGTCGCGAGGATGGCCTGCCGGCTACCCCTTTGCGACGAGCCGGCCCGGCCCGAACCTCTACACCGACTCGGTGGCGAAGCTGAGCCCGCAGGGCCGGTTGCTCTGGTACTACCAGCTCACGCCGCACGATCTGTACGACTGGGATCTGCAGGACTCGCCGGTGCTCACGACTGCCAATGGCCAACCCGTGGTAATCGATGGCGGCAAAGCCGGGATCCTCATCGAGCTCAACGCCGAAACCGGCGCACTGCTCTGGAAACTCCCGGTCGGCATGCACAATGGGCATGACGACGACGGGTTGATCGCCGAGAATGCGACGCCGGCATCGAACGTTCCGTTGCCAACAACGTTCACGCTGGAGCCGGGCCCGTTT
This sequence comes from Candidatus Dormiibacterota bacterium, assembly GCA_036521195.1. GTDB lineage: Bacteria > Chloroflexota > Dormibacteria > Aeolococcales > Aeolococcaceae > Palsa-851. The sequence goes on along the minus strand of DATDID010000048.1, from coordinate 2,977 downwards.
GGCGGCATCGAGTCGCAGCTCGCAACCGATGGGACCACGGTCTATGCCGCGGTCAACAACCTGGCGGTTCCTCTTTCGCCGCAGGGCCTGGCGGAAAGCGAGGCCCAGCTGGGCGCGTCCGTGACCAGCGCGACCGGTGAGATTGTCGCTGTGAATCAGGACACGGGCAAGATCCAATGGGACACGAAGCTTCCGTCGTCGCCGTACGGTGCAACCGCGGTGACGGATGGCGTCGTGTTCACGACGACGTTCGACGGTGACCTGTACGCACTCAACGCGACGACTGGGGCGATACTCATGCATACGCCGATGTCCGCAGGCACCAATGCGCCGGTCACGATCGACGGCGACTATGTCATCGCCGGGGCCGGCGCGCCGTTCGCGAAGACGCAGCAACCGCTGATCATCGCGTACACGATTGGAGGCAACGGCAGGCTGCCGGACGTCGTCGGCTCGTAGTTCGCCGCCGCGACGGATTCCCACGCGATATCGTGCGTCATCGTGTTCGTCGATGGTCTCGTCAATCTGTACACCCGCGATATCGAGGCTGCGCTGCACTTCTACGCCGACCTGCTCGGCTTTGAGGAAAGCTTCCGCACGCCGAAGGAAGGCGTGCCCGAGCACGTCGAGCTCCGCATCAACGGGTTCACCATCGGGCTAGGCACCGTCGAGGCCGCCAGGCGGGTCCACGGTGTTGACGCCACACCCGGGAGCCCTGCGATGGTCATCGTGGTGTGGACCGATGACGTGGACGCGAGCTACGCGACGCTCGTGGCCGCCCGTGTGCCGGTGATCCAGCCGCCGCACGACACCGGGAACAACAACCGCAACGCGCTGTTTCGCGACCCCGACGGCAACCTCGTCGAAGTTGTCGCCAAGGTCATGTAGTCCCGATCAGGCCGTGACGCGTAGAGTTCGGCCGGTGACATCCGGTGGCGGGGGCAAATCGGTCAGCGAGTTTCGCAACGTCGTTCGCGGCCGCATCGAGCGGCTCCTCGCCGCTGTTGACCGTTGGGGAAGAGCAATAGAGGCAACGCGCTCCGGCAACGCGGCAGACGAGGACGCCGCGGCTCAGGAGCTGCGCGCCGCTGAGGAACAGCTCCTAGCCGCGTATCGCGAGATCCCGCGCCAGCGGTCGTGACGTTTCGGTCCGCGACAGGCGGACCAGGTGCACTGCCAGGGCAAGGACCCACAGAACGCAGACCGACGCGAGCGCACGCTCGATGAGCCCAAACGCAGGCATCGACTGCAAGCTCGAGGAGATGGCCAGGAGCACATAGCAGGATGGTCCCAACACACGTGCGGCCATCAGTACCGGTTTCAGCTCTCGCCACGCGGGCAAGGCGGCAAGCCCGCGCCACAACGGGAACGGCGCAATCACCAGGACGAGGAATGCGAGCCCGGCGACGACCGCGTCGGTCAAGCCGCCAGGACTGTTGAGCTGAAACGCTGCTGTGCAACCGGGGTCGGAAACGCGGCACGGGATCAGCGGGAATGAGTTGCCGATTGCGAGCGTCGAAAGCGCGAGCACCCAGAGGCCGAGAGTGCCGGCACGACCGGCGCCGGCGATGGCGGGACGGAGTCCGAACACCGTAAACGCAAACGACCCGATGCCTGCCAGCGCAAAGCAACCGATCGGAAACCACACGTGCGGCGCGGTCTGCGCCTGCATGTCACTGATGCTGTCGGCGATCGGGCTGTAACGCGGTCCCTGCCACACCTCGCTGACGACCCATCCAGTGGTGAACAGGACCTGCGCAGCGATGCCGACCATGCCCCATACCAGGTATCGGGGTGTCGCTCGCACATCCGCGTCCTTCAAGATAATTGATGAAGTATAGCAACTACTTCAGCTACAATTGGCAGATGACCGTTAGCCGGGACGATGTGCGATCCATGGTGACGGCGCTCTTCGTCATCAACGCAGGCCTCGAGCGTGCGCGCCGAGAGAAGAAGCCGGCGAGCGCTTTGAACCTGCTGCAGGTGATCGCGGTGGGGGAAGCGGTCCGTCCGTCAGAGATCGCTGCCCGCCAGCACGTCCATCAATCGCTGGTGACGCGCCAGATCCGCGAGATGGAGGCCGCCGGGTACGTGAAGGTCACCGCGAACCCGGCGGACGGGCGATCGTGCCTCGTCACGCTGACGCGCTCCGGACGAAAGGAGATGGATCGCCTGACGGAGATTGGCCTGCAGCGGTTCGCCCTCTTTGTCAAAGACTGGCGGTCTCAGGAGATCCGCGCTTTCACCGAATCACTCGAGAAGCTCCAGGAATCGATGCTCGCGACCGCGGACGAGGAGCGCGGCCCTCGCGGCCGCCGTTGGGCGACGTCGTAAGTCGATTCGGCCGTCAGGCTCCGGGCGTCCAGTCGGGGTCGCGCCCGAGGAATGCGACCAGGCGATCGATCGCCGGTCGAACGGCAGCAACCTCGACTTCAGGTGCGAACACGCTTGGGTGTTCGGCTCGCACGGCAGCGCTGAGTGCCGGCCATGGCGAGACCCACAGAGCCTCCGCAACCCCAGGGTCGTGCGGCATCGCCTGACCGGTCGCACGGGCGAGATCCCAGCCGTGCACGAAGATCTCGCCCGTCGCCACCTGGATGACGAGCGACCCCGGAGATGGCCCGGTCGGCAGCTCCATGACCCGTTCCATGGCTTCCGGCGTAGCAAACGCCCGCAGCAGACGACTCGCCTGCTCCGCAAAGACCTTCGCGTAGTCGCCGTCCGTCGGTGTCGGCCATTCTCGGTCTTCGGGGGATTCGCCTCGTTCGGCGAGATCACCGAAAAAGTCTGCGGCGCCGACGATGTGATCGATCAGGTCGCTGACCTTCCAGTCGCCGCACGGAGTCGTCGCGTCGAGCTCGTCACGCGGCACGTTGTCAACGATGCTCCGGGTCGACGTGCAGGCCCATCGCAGGACCTCGAGCGGCGAAGCCGGGGCAATCGCGGTCATGTGAAACCTCTCCCTACGCCACCGTGG
>DATDID010000047.1:0-21142 GCA_036521195.1 Candidatus Dormiibacterota bacterium | reverse complement strand
CCACCAACCAGTCCGATCAGTACCGCGACAGGCTGCGAACGCGGCCATCGCCACAGCATCGCGAAGACGACGACGGCAATCGCGACCTCGAGTGGACTGACGAACGCGGCGCGGGCGAGCGTCACGCACGCGGACGCGATGAGCCCGACCGCCGCGGTCACGACGCCGTCGAGCGCCGCGCGCAGCGCCGGATGCGCCTCGGTCGTGTGCATGACGACGCTCACGAGCGGCGCGAAAACCAACGACGGCGCAAAGATCGCGAACGCCGCGACGATGCCGCCCGGGATACCGGCGATCTGCACGCCGAGGAACGCGGAGACGGCGAACACGGGGCCGGGCGTCACCTGCGAAAGAGCGAACCCGTCGGCGACCTGGCGCTCGGTCAGGTGGAATGCGCCACCGACGAAATCCGCGTGCAGCAGTGGGAGCAGGACGTAGCCGCTGCCAAATGCCACTGCGCCGATTTTGAGAAAGGTCAATCCCAGCGGCAGCAGACCGGCTGTCATGGTTGGGAGCTGGACGGTCGCGAGCCAGGGGAACGCGGATGGAAGGTGCCCCGGATCCCGCTCATCACCGCTGCGCGCAGTGCGCACCGCCCACACAACATAGGCGACGACGCCTCCGGCGGCGAGCACCGCGATTGGCGAGATACCAACGATGCCCGCCACCAAAGCCGCTGCGGCGATCGCGGTTCCAACCAGGCCGCGCCGACCGAGCTTGGCGAGTGCGGTTGCCGCCTGAGCGACGATTCCGACGACGGCTGCGTCCATGCCGAGCAACACGAGTTGCACCTGCTGGCTCGATCCGAAGTGTCGGTAGAGCTCGCCGAGCCCGAGCATGATGAGGACGGCTGGTCCGATGAAGAAGAATGCCGCCGTCAGCATTCCGGCGACGCCGGAGCGTCGAAGGCCGAGCAACAGCGCAAGTTGAGTCGAGCCCGGCCCGGGCATGAGGTTGCAGGCAGCGAAAAGCCGTCCGAACTCACCGCGATCGAGCCAGTGGCGCTTGCGCACCACCTCGCGTTCCATGAGCGCGACGTGTGCGGCTGGGCCGCCGATGGCGCGCCACCCGAGTGGTGCGAAGACTCCGATCACCGAACGCAGGTCGCGCGCCTTCGGGGATCGGGCCACGGCGCCATTGTCCACGCTTCGTAGCGCGGCCATTCGTCGTCAGGGCAGCGGTTGACCCCACGACCTGAACGCCGCGTCGAGTCCCGCGACGAGGCGATCAAAGCTTCGGTCGATGCTCGCCGGAAGCCCGAACCCGCCACCCGCTTCCAGCGCAACGAACCCGTGCAACGCTGCGCGATACGCGCGAATGGCGTCGACGGCGTCGTCGTCGCGCAACGCGAAGCCGGCCATGACGTCGAGCGCAACCTGGACGATGTTCGCGCTTGCCGATTCGTCGTCGGTGTCGCCCGGTGTCGGGGCGCGTTGTACCGACGCGTAGCGTCCCGGATGTTCGAGTGCCCATGCACGGTAGGCATGCGCCGTCGACGCCACCGCATCGCCGCAAGAGCGGCCGACTGCTGCACGCCCGAGGACTCCGGCGAGCTCATTCTTGGCGCGGACAGTGATGCTGCGCTGGAGCGCGTCCATGCCCGCGATGTGCTTGTAGAGCGACGGTTGCCGGACGCCGAGCCGTTGCGCGAGCGCCGCGAGCGTGAGGTTGGCGAGACCAACCTCGTCGGCGAGGTGCTCCGCCTCCTCGACGACCGCCGTCTCGGTGAGCCCCGCTCTAGGCACGCTGATCGAGCGAGCCGAGAAAGCGAAGGACGGCGGCGTTCGTGATGTCCGCTTGCTGCGACTGCGGGTAGTGTCCGGCGTCCGCGACCATGACGACCTCGGCATGCAGCGCCTCGCCGATCCACGCGGCTTCGGCTTTCTGGTCGGGGAAGTCAGGATCCTGCTCGCCCATCACGACCATCGCCCGCGCTGCAACATGTCCCAGCTGCGCTTCCGCCGGGTCGTGGCTGGTGTGCGTCGTCCGCGAGAACGCCTTCGCATATCCGGGCCGGCGGAGATTCGCGATCACCTGGCGGCGATAGTCCTCGAAGTCGTCGGGCTTCCGGCCCGCGTACAGCTTGGGGAGGTAGGACTTCCAGACCAACGCGGCCCACAGTGGCGCCATCGCGATCTGCAAGAAGAGGCGCTGCATCGCGCTGATCTTGCCGTTGCGGACGAATGGCCCGACAAGCACGAGGCCACGCACCAGCTCGGGTCGTGCCGCCGCAGCGATCACTGCAGAGCCGGCACCCATCGAGTTACCGACGATGACCGCCGGTCCACCGAGTTCCTCGACGAGCGCGACGATGTCGTCGGCGGTCTCGACGTCACCGTACGACGCGAAGGTCACGTCACTGTCGCCGTGGCCGCGAAGATCCATGCAAGCGACGCGGCAGCCTGCTGCTCGCAGCGCCGGTGCCAGGAAGCGGTAGCTTGTGCGCAGGTCGCCCATCCCCGGGACGAGCACGACGAGGCTGCCTTCTCCATCGATGTCGTACGCGACCCGGCCACCTGGGCGGGTCAGATATGCGGTGGTCCCGACGGTGGCGGTGGTGTTGGTGTTCATAAAGCTACTGTACATAGCTCAAAAGCTAATGTCAATAGCTATGCAGCAGCGGACCTCGTGGTTGTGAAAGACCATCCCAGGTCGACCTGCATGGACGACCTCGTATCGTGACGGTGCTGACAGGAGAAGACAGATTTGGACATCACGAGAAACACCACCGACACCACGAAGGGTCCGGCCGACTGGTTCACCGGCAACGTGTATGTGGATGCGATTGCAGCTCCCGCCGGCGGCTCTCGCGTGAATGCCAGCAGCGTCCATTTCACGCCCGGCGCTCGAACCGCCTGGCACACCCACCCGAATGGTCAGACCATCGACGTGACGGAGGGAATCGGCCGTCGGCAGCCGCACCGATGATGTGTCAGTCATCCGCCCGGGTGACCGGGTGTTCTTCGCGCCCGGCGAGGACCACTGGCACGGCGCATCGCCGAGTCGGTTCATGACGCACCTTTCCCTCGGGGACGTCGACGAGACGGGCAAGAGCGCCACTTGGGGCCCGCACGTGACCGACGACGAGTACGGCCCGTCAAGGTCACTCGAAGGGGAGAGCGACGCATGAGAACGACCACCCTGGGGAGCATCGGTCCCGAGGTCGGCATCATCGGCCTGGGCTGCATGGGGATGACCGCGTCGTACGACATGGAAACCCCGCGGGACGACCCCACCTCGATCGCTGTGATCCACCGTGCGATCGAACTCGGCATGACGTTGATCGACACGGCCGACGCATACGGTCCTTACACGAATGAGGAGTTGGTCGGCGAGGCGCTCGGTGGCGGATATCGCGAGCGTGCGGTCCTTGCAACCAAAGTTGGCCTCGTCATGGGCGACGCGCCGCTCATCGCGGGCACCACCACCGTCTCGCCCGGTGCCGGCCGCAACGGCAGGCCCGAGCATGTGCGCGAGTCGATCGATGGCAGCCTCAGCCGGCTCCGTACGGACCATGTTGACCTCTATCAACTCCACCGTGTCGACACGGAAGTGCCCATCGAGGAGACCTGGGGAGCAATGGCGGAGACGGTTGCGGCGGGCAAGGCAATTGCGATTGGGCTGTCCGAGGTCTCCGTCGACGAGATCCGCCGCGCACAGGCCGTGCATCCGGTTGCGTCCGTGCAGTCCGAGCTCTCGCTGTGGACTCGCGATGTTCTTGCGAGCGTGCTGCCGTACTGCGAGGAGCAGGGCATCGCGTTTCTGCCGTTCTCCCCGCTGGGACGCGGTTTTCTCGCGGGCCGCTTCGCGTCGTTCGATGACTTGCCGCAGGATGACTTTCGCCGTCATCTGCCGCGCTTCCAGCAGGACGCGCTGCGCGCCAATCTTGCAATCGTTGGCACGGTACGGCAGGTCGCCGATCGCGTCGGTGCCACGCCTGCACAGGTGGCGCTCGCGTGGGTGCTGTCCCAGGGAAAGTACGTCGTTCCCATTCCCGGAACGAAGACCCCGAAATACCTCGAGGACAACGCCGGCGCAGCGGACATTCACCTGACGGACGCTGATGTCGCCGAGCTCGATGCGATACCCGCCCCGGAGGGAGGTCGCTACTGACGTGAGCGCGCGCCTTGCGATCGGGGTGGTGTATCCGCAGATCGAGCTTCGAGGGGATCCGGAGGCTGTTCGGCGGTTCGGCAAAGCGGCCGAGGACCTGGGCTTTGACCATCTGTTCGCGTACGACCACGTGCTGGGTGCCGTGCACGCTGACCGGAGACCGCCGCTGACGGGTCCATACACCGAGAACGATCCTTTTCACGACCCGTTCGTGATGTTCGCCCACCTGGCTGCGATCACCACCCGAATCAGCTTCGCGACCGGGATCCTGATACTGCCGCAACGCCAGACGGCGCTCGTCGCGCGGCAGGCGGCCGATGTCGATCTGCTGTCAGGGGGCCGGCTCCGTCTGGGTGTCGGCATCGGCTGGAACCCGGTGGAATACGACGCGCTCGGACAGGACTTCCACACACGAGGCGCACGGCAGGAAGAGCAGATCCAGCTGCTGCGCCGATTGTTCACGGAGCCAGTCGTCGACTTCACAGGTAGGTTCGATCGCGTGGACAGAGCCGCGCTTGTGCCCAAGCCGGCGCGATCGATCCCGATCTGGCTCGGTGGATCGAGCGGCGCCGCCTTCGATCGTGCGGCGCGTCTCGGGGACGGCTTCATCTTCTTCGGCGGCGGCGTCGACCACGCCATCGACGCGTGGCAGCAACTTCGCGATCGCGTGCGCGCGCAGGGGAGGTCTGTCGACGACTTTGGCGCTGAATGGGTCGTTCGCTCCCGCGGTGGCACCGACGACCTCGCCGCCGACGTCGATGCCTGGCGTGATGCCGGCGGCTCGCACGTCTCAGTCATTTCGATGGACCTCGGCCTCACCTCGCTGGACGCGCACCTCGACTACATCGCGTCGGTTGCGACGGCGTTGCGTCTCCGGTGAGGGTTCGGTAGGGACTCAAACCCGACGGCTGCGACGGGTTGGTGTTCGCCGGTCCAGCCTCGTAAAATGGTTTCCGATCTGACCGCGTGCTACCACTCCTGGGGGCAACAGCAATGAGCGTGCGCAGACGACTCCGCGCGTGGCCTGTCGTTCGTCAGCTCGCGGGCGCCGACTCGCTCGGTCGCGGCGCTGCGGTGCGCTCAGCCGCCACCGAAGCGATAATGCCGAGGACGAAGACTGCCGACCGCGTGGTCAAGAGCATCTGCCCGTATTGCGCCGTGGGCTGCGGTCAGCGGGTCTACGTGAAGGGCGACCGCGTCGTGCAGATCGAGGGTGATCCGGACTCGCCCGTATCGCGCGGACGGCTGTGCCCGAAAGGTTCAGCGAGCGAGCAGCTCGTGAACAATCCAAGCCGTGTGCGGACTGTCAAGTACCGGCGCCCGTTCGGGACCGACTGGGAGGACCTGCCGCTCGAGCGCGCCATGGAGATGATCGCCGACCGCGTGCTCGACACTCGGGACCGCACCTGGCAGGACGTCGATGACGATGGCAACGCGCTCAACCGGACACTCGGCATCGCGAGCCTTGGCGGTGCGACGCTCGACAACGAAGAGAACTATCTGATCAAGAAGCTCTTCACGTCGATCGGTGTCATACAGGTCGAGAACCAAGCCCGTATTTGACACAGTTCGACTGTCCCCAGTCTGGGGGCCTCGTTCGGACGCGGCGGAGCCACGACCTTCCAGCAGGATCTGCAGAACTCTGACTGCATCGTCATCCAGGGTTCGAACATGGCCGAGTGCCATCCCGTCGGGTTCCAGTGGGTGATGGAGGCGAAGGCTCGCGGCGCCACCGTCATTCACATCGATCCGCGATTCACGCGCACATCGGCGATGGCGGATTTCCATGTGCCGATTCGCGCAGGCAGCGACATCGCCTTCCTCGGCGGCATCATCAAATACATCCTCGACAACGAGAAGTACTTCCCCGAGTACGTCGTGAACTACACGAACGCCGCCACCATCGTGAACGAGGATTTCATCGACACGGAGCAGCTCGACGGCCTCTTCTCCGGGTACAACCCAAAGACGGGCGCGTACGACAACACGAGCTGGGGCTACGAAGGAATGGAGGAGGCGCCGGCCGCCGGGCGCCGCCTCTTCCGCGCAGGCAGAGAAACGTCTGAGCCTGGCGGCCACGAGCTCGGCGGTCGGGGCGCGTCGCTCCCGCACAGCGTCGTGCAGCGTGACGAGACCCTGCAGGATCCGTTCTGCGTCTTCCAGATTCTGAAACGGCACTACGCCCGCTATACCCCGGAGATGGTCGAGCAGATCTGTGGTGTTCCCCCGGACGAATTCGCGAGAGTCTGTGAGTCGGTGACCGCGAACAGCGGCCGTGAGCGCACGACTGCGTGGGTGTACTCCGTTGGATGGACGCAGCACTCCGTCGGCGTGCAGTACATCCGCGGCGCGGCCATCATCCAGCTGCTGCTCGGCAACATGGGCCGGCCCGGCGGCGGCATCCTCGCGCTCCGTGGCCACGCGAGCATCCAGGGCTCGACCGACATCCCAACCCTGTTCGATCTGCTGCCCGGGTATCTGCCGATGCCACGTGCGGGAGTGCACGGCAACCTCGACCAATACCTCGCGTCGATCAAGAGCGATGGACAAAAAGGCTTCTGGACGGCTGCCGACGCGTACACCGTGAGCCTGCTGAAGTCCTGGTTCGGCGACGCGGCCACGAAGGACAACGATTTCGGGTTCAACTGGTTGCCGCGCATCAGCGGCGATCACGGGACGTACCAGACGACGCTTGACATGCTCGACGACAAGGTCGAGGGCTACTTTCTGCTGGGACAGAATCCGGCCGTCGGGTCGGCGAACGGCAAACTGCAACGGCTTGCGATGTCACATCTCAAGTGGCTGGTGGTGCGCGATTTCAGCCTCATCGAATCGGCGACCTTCTGGAAGGACGGTCCCGAGGTCGCTACGGGCGAGATGCGTCCCGAGGACATCGGCACCGAGGTGTTCTTTCTGCCGCCGGCGGCGCACACCGAGAAGGCAGGGAGCTTTACGCAGACGCAGCGGATGTTGCAGTGGCATCACAAGGCAGTCGACCCTGCTGGAGATTGCCGGAGCGAGCTGCAGTTCTTTCACGACCTCGGGAAACGTCTGCGCGAGAAGATCGCAGCCTCCACGCTCGAACGCGACGCTCCGCTTCGACATCTCACGTGGAGCTACCCGGTGGATGAGACAGGCGAGCCCGACGCCGAGGCAGTGTTGCGCGAGGTCAACGGGCAACACCTGACCGGTGAGAAGCAAGGCGAGATGCTGAGCACCTTCGTCGAGATGAAGGCGGATGGCTCGACATCGGGCGGCTGCTGGATCTACACCGGTGTCTACACGGGCGGTGTCAACCAATCGGCGAGGCGCAAGCCCGGATCGGAGCAGTCGTGGGTTGCACCGGAGTGGGGCTGGGCGTGGCCCATGAACCGCCGCATCCTCTACAACCGCGCATCAGCGGACCCCGACGGGAAGCCGTGGAGCGAGCGCAAGGCGTACGTCTGGTGGGACGAGAGGGCCGGGAAGTGGACGGGCCACGATGTTCCCGACTTTCAGGCGACCAAGGCACCGTCGTTCCGGCCCGAGCCAGGCATCGGTGGTCCCGACGGTCTCGCTGGTGATGATCCGTTCATCATGCAGTCCGATGGCAAGGGCTGGCTGTACGCGCCGAGCGGTCTGCTCGACGGTCCGCTGCCTGCGCACTACGAGCCGCATGAGTCGCCGCTGCGCAATGCGATGTACACGCAGCAGGGCAATCCGACACGAGAGGTGTTCCCGCGAGAGGAGAACCTCACCAATCCGTCGTTCCCTGAGTCCGGCTCCGAAGTTTTCCCCTTCGTGGTGACCACGTACCGTCTGACCGAGCATCACACTGCGGGCGCGATGAGCCGGTGGTTGCCGTATCTCGCTGAGCTGCAACCGGAGTTCTTCTGCGAGGTGTCGCCACAGCTTGCCGCGGAGCGGGGGCTGGAGCACCTGGGCTGGGCGACCATCGTCACGGCGCGCACCGCCATCGAGGCCCGTGTCATGGTGACCGACCGTGTCGTACCACTCACGGTGGGAGGACGGGTGATCCATCAGATCGGGCTGCCGTATCACTGGGGAGTCGGCGGCGGGGGAGCGATCGTCAGCGGCGACTCCGCCAACGATGTGCTGGGTGTTGCGCTCGATGCCAACGTGCTCATCCAGGAGTCGAAAGCGGCGTCCTGCGACATCCGGCCGGGACGGCGACCGACCGGTCCGGCGCTGGTGCGGTTCGTCGAGGAGTACCGGAAGCGCGCCGGCATCTCTCTGGACACGGGTACCACTCGGTTCACCCCACCGGATGGCGGCGCATGAGACGCGAATCGTTCGCGGCTGCGGATCCAGCGCTCGACACCGGATGGACCGAGGCTCCCCCGCGCAAGGGATTCTTCACCGACGGGTCAATCTGCATCGGCTGCAAAGCCTGCGAGGTTGCGTGCAAGGAGTGGAACGGCATCCCCGAGGACGGACTGAGCATGCTCGGCATGTCGTACGACAATACCGGCGCGCTCGGTGCGAGCACGTGGCGGCACGTTGCGTTCATCGAGCGGCGGGGTCCATCCCGGTCCGGCGGTTTCACGGCACTGCCGATGGTTACGGACATCTCCGGCAACGACCATGCGGCTGCCGTCGACACGGCGATGCACTGGCTGATGTCGTCGGACGTGTGCAAGCACTGCACGAATGCCGCGTGTCTCGATGTCTGTCCGACCGGGTCGCTGATGCGAACCGAGTTCGGGACGGTCGTGATCCAGGCCGAGATCTGCAACGGCTGCGGCTACTGCGTGCCCGCGTGCCCGTTTGGCGTGATCGAGCGCCGTGAGGGCCCTGCGGATGCGCGCAACGTCGGCGTTGCGCAGAAGTGCACCCTCTGCTACGACCGCCTCTCCGAGGGCATGACGCCGGCGTGCGCACAGGCTTGTCCAACGCAGTCGATCCAGTTCGGCGATCTGGACGAGCTGCGGGACCGTGCCGAGCGGCGCGTGGCGGAGTTGCACGCTCACGGCGTCACCGACGCCCGCCTCTACGGCGCGGATCCGAACGATGGTATCGGCGGCGCAGGCGCCTTCTTCCTGCTGCTCGACGAGCCCGAGGTGTATGGCCTCCCTCCTGATCCCGTTGTCACCACGCGCGACCTGCCGGAGATGTGGAGAGCCGCGGCGCTCGCGGGCGCCGCACTCCTGGCCGGTGCTGCTGCGGCGTTTCTGAGGAGCCGGTGATGACCGCCGATCCCGCCGTCGACGCAGCTGCTCTTCCACGGCGCCGGCGCCGTGGAGGGGGAGGCCGCGGAGGCGAGCAGCCTATGGTGCCCGACGCCACCTTCACGTCGTACTACGGGCGCCCCGTCGTCAAGGCGTCCCCGTGGAAGAACGACATACCCGCGTACTTCTTCCTCGGAGGGCTTGCCGCCGGGTCGTCACTCCTTGCGGCGGGTGCCGATATCACCGGCAGGCAGGAACTGCGGCGCGCCATGCGCATCTGCGCGCTTGTCAGCGTGACCGCAGGAACAGCGGCATTGATTCACGACCTGGGCAAACCGAGCCGGTTTCTCAACATGCTGCGTGTCGCCAAACCGACGTCACCGATGTCGGTGGGGACGTGGATTCTCACGGCGTTCGGACCCATGGTCGGGATCGCGGCGTCAGCGGAGGTGGCCGCGGTGCTGCCTCGCCCGCTGCAGGCACTCGCGCGCCCAGTCACCGTCGCGGCGCGACCCGCCGGGTTGCTCGCGGCGGCGCTCGCTCCGGGGCTCGCCTCGTACACGGGAGTGTTGCTCGGCGATACAGCGACGCCTGCGTGGCATGCGGCGCATCGTGAGCTGCCGTTCGTCTTCGCCGGCTCCGCGGCAATGGCGGCCGGTGGTCTGGGAATGATGGGCACGTCGGTTGCGCAGGCTGGACCGGCTCGCCGCCTGGCCATCGGTGGCGTGTTGCTCGATGTGCTCGCCGAACGCCGGATGGAGGGCAGCATGGGGATCAGCGCAGAGACGCTCCGCGTGGGTCGCGCGCGATTGCTGATGCGCACCAGCCGTGCGCTCGCTGCGGGGGGCCTGGCCGGCACGATCGCGTTGGGCCGTCGGTCCCGCCTCGTGTCGTTGCTCTCGGGTGGTGCGCTCGTTGCCGCGTCGGCATGCACGCGGTTCGCGATCTTCGAGGCGGGTCAGACCTCGGCGCGTGATCCCCGGTACACCGTTGCACCGCAACGCGAGCGCATCGACACGCGCATCGGCCAGTAACTAGGCGCGGAGCCTGCGCAGCCCTTCGTCCACGCGCACCGTGAGTCCGATGCGGTCCAGGTGTTCGAGGAGCGGCACGGCGACGCGGCGTGTTGTCGAGAGCGCCTGACGTGCCGCGGAGAGCGTGAACGGTTGGGGCAGTGCGCGGAGCAGGGTCGTGGCCTGCTGTGGCGCATTCGGGAGCAGGACGATGTCGCCCGGAAGCCGCAGAATCGCGCCGGCGCTCGCGGCCGCTCCGAGCTCCGCCCGGCCCAGGCGGAGCGACGCGAGATCCGCCTGCTCGGGTGCGTTGAACGGGTGCTGCTCGAGCAACGTGGTCAACTGCGAGATGGACGCTTCGAGGTCTGCGCGCATTGACGGGCGAACGCCGCGCGCTCGCAGCTTTCCCTCTGCATCCTCGACGTCGGGACATGACGCGACGAGTCCGTCGAGGAGCCGCGCCTCGGGGAGATGCAGCAGCCTGACCATGTCGGGACGAGCGATCCCGTTGTCCAGCAACGCGTTGCCGGGATGCGCGCTGACCGCGGACCGGAGTGCTTCGCGCCACCGATCCCACCGTGCCGCATCGATCAGCCAGCCGGCTGCGAGGACGATCCCCGCCGGCACGGGATCTGGAATCGGAACGCCGAGTGCGTCGAGCAAAGATCGGCTCACGGCCCCGCGGCGGGCGACTTCAGACGCGGCATCTGCCTTTCCGGTCTCGGTGCGCAGCGCCGCTGCGCGAGCCCGCGCCGCGCCCCGACGGCGCAGTGCCGGAGGCAGTGGATCGAGCACGATGGCCCCGCCGAGGACGTGCCGCAACCCGGGGTCGCGGAGGATCATGCGGTCGCCGACGGCGAGTGGCAGGGGGATCTCGAGTGTGAGGCGCGCGAGTGTGCCGGCGTCCGAAGCATCCTCACCACCGATGCGGCGCACTTTCGCCGCGACTGCCGCGGAGCCGATGTGGAGCACGACGTGACTGGGCAACTCGCGCCCGTCGAAACGCAGGTCCACGAGCGAGGTCCGTCGCCACGTGTCCGGAGTCAGCAGCGCATCACCGCGATGGACGTGGTCGTGCGGCACGCCGCGCAGGTTGACGGCGACGCGCGCCGGCGCCTGGACCACATCCGCCGGTTCGCCGAGGCGCTGCAGCGCGCGAACGCTGACACGCTCCCCGGCGAGCTCGAGGACGTCACCACGTCGCAGCGTGCCCGAACCGAGTGTCCCGGTGACCACCGTGCCGCTCCCCTTGATGGTGAACGAGCGGTCGATCCAGAGCCGGATGCGCGCGGCGGGATCCGGACGTGGCAGCGACGCCGCCAGTGCGTCCAGCGCCGTCCGCAGCTCGTCGATCCCTTCACCGGTAGCGCCGGACACGCTGACTGCGGCAATTCCTGCGAGGCTGGTCTCAGCGAGACGCGCGAGTGTCTGCTCGGTAGCGGGACCTGGATCGGCGAGGTCGCTGCGGGTGACTGCAAGCAACCCGCGCTCGACGCGCAACGCATCCAGCGCGCGGACATGCTCGTCGGTCTGCGCTGCCCAACCCTCGTCCGCGGCGACGACAAGCAGGACCGCCGGAACAGGACCAACACCGGCGAGCATGTTGGTGGTGAAGCGCTCGTGGCCGGGAACGTCGACGAATGCGACTTGTTGACCAGAGGGCAGCGTCGTCCACGCGTAGCCGAGATCGATCGTCATGCCCCGCCGGCGCTCCTCCGCCCAGCGGTCTGGTTCCATCCCGGTGAGTGCTCTCACCAGGGTCGACTTGCCGTGGTCGACGTGTCCCGCGGTCGCGATCACCTGCACGCGAGTACCGCGCGAATGAGATCGGCGTCGGCGTCGGGTGGCACGCACCGCAAATCGATCAGGCAGCGCCCGTGTTCCACGCGACCCACGACGGCGGGGTCGCCGAGCCGCAACGGCTCCGCGTACGACTCCGGCAGGCTGATGGCCCAGCCCGGGAGCTCGACTCCTGGGCCGCTGCCGCCACCGACGGTGCCAACCGAGGTGATCAACGAGGCAGGATCGCCGAGGTCTGCGACGACGGACTCGGTGCGCGCGCGAAGCGCGTCAGGGTCCGCGTGAAGGGCGAGTGCGGTCGGAGTCGGCGGACCGCTCAGCGTGGCCTCGAGCGCGGCGAGCGTGAGCTTGTCGACGCGGAGTGCTCGCGCCAGTGGATTGCGGCGGAGCCTCGCGACGAGAGCTGTGTTGCCGGCGATGATCCCGGCCTGCGGGCCACCGATGAGCTTGTCACCGCTCGCAGTCACAAGATGCGCTCCGGATCGCAGTGCAGTGGTGATGTCCGGTTCGTCGGGGAGGACCCGGTCCGGGGTGAGCAGACCGGAGCCGACATCGACGACGAGCGGCGGTCCGAGTGTCGCGAGCTCGGCGATGCCGACCGAGCCGGTGAAGCCAGTGACCCGGAAGTTCGACGGATGCACCTTGAGAATGCAGCCGGTGTTGTCACCGATGGCCGTGACATAGTCGGCGAGCGCGGTTCGATTCGTGGTGCCCACTTCGCGAAGACGCGCGCCGGTGCTCACGACGAGATCGGGGAGGCGGAACCCGTCGCCGATCTCCACCAGCTCGCCGCGGCTCCAGATCACCTCACGTCCGCCGCAGAGCGCGGTGATCGCGAGCACCAGCGCGGCGGCGCCGTTGTTGATTACCATCACGTCGCCCGCATCGGGGAGTGCGGCGCGCAGTGCCGCCAGCGCACCCCTTCCGCGGCCGGCGCGCGTGCCATCGCGCAGGTCGTACTCGACGTCCACGTATGCAGATGCGGCGAGCAAGGCCTCTCTTGCAGCGCTCGAGAGTGAAGCGCGTCCGAGGTTGGTGTGCAGGATGGTGCCCGTCGCGTTGAGCACCGGCCGGAGTGCCGTGGCGCGAGCAGGGAGACGGCTCACGATGTCGTCGAGAATCTGCTCCGGGGCGATTGTCGCAGCGCGCACGCGCTCCTGCGAGGCGTGGACTGTGGCGCGGACGATCCCGCGTCCCAACCGCTGCTCCGCATCCACGAGGCGTGGATCCTGCAGCAGGACATCGGTCGACGGGACGTTGCGGCGCGGGTCGGGAAGCATCGGCCCCCTTCGATCGGTGTGTGGCGGAGGCGGACGGGAATCGAACCCGCCTGACCGGGATACTCGGTCACACTGATTTTGAAGATCAGGAGGGCCACCAGGCGCCCAGACGCCTCCGCAAAGAGGGTAGGGGAATGAGCAGGGCACCGTCGCGAGGGCCGGTGCCGAACTGGGAAGATCCTGTGGTGCGCCTGACGGAATACGCTCACGGCGGTGGGTGCGCCTGCAAGATCCCACCCGGCGAACTCGAGGAGATGATCGCCGGCCTTGCCGGCGCCTCGTCAGCGTCGCTCCTGGTCGGGCTCGATCCCGGCGATGACGCGGCCGCGGTGCGGCTCGACGGCAACGGCATGGCGGTGCTCAGCACCGTCGACTTCTTCACCCCCGTCGTGGACGATGCGTACGACTGGGGCCGTATCGCTGCCGCGAACGCGCTCTCCGATATCTACGCCATGGGTGGCCGGCCGGTCCTTGCTGTCAACCTCCTGTGCTGGCCGCGCGAGGTTCTGCCGGCGAGCCTGGCGCGCGAGGTGCTGCGCGGCGGGCTCGACGTCGCGACCTCGGCGGGGTGCCCGGTCGCGGGCGGCCACAGTGTCGATGACCCGGAGCCCAAGTACGGCATGGCCGTCACCGGACTGGCGGCGGCTGATCGCTTGCTGCGCAGCGATGCGGCGGAGGCAGGGCTACCGCTGACGTTGACGAAACCACTCGGCATCGGCGTGCTCAACAGCCGGCACAAGCAGACCGGCGAGGTGTTTCCGCAGGCGGTTGCGACGATGGTGGAACTGAATGCCGCAGCCGCAGAGGCGGCCCTGGCCGGCGGGGCGAAGTGCGCCACCGACATCACCGGCTTCGGACTGCTCGGTCATCTGTACAAGGTCGTGCGCGCGAGCAACCTGACTGCAGTCATCGATGCCGCCGCAGTGCCGTACCTGGACGGCGCACGCGACGCGCTCGCCGCGGGGTATGTCAGTGGCGGGACGCGCCGCAACCTCGACTGGGTTCGCTCGCATGTCGAGTGGAACGGCCGCGCCGCAACCGATGAGAGCGAGCGTCTCCTGCTCGCGGATGCGCAGACGAGTGGCGGGCTGCTCGTCGCCGGCGAGGTGCCCGGATATCCCATCGTCGGCGAGTTGCGGCCGCGTGGGGCATGGGCGATCGAGGTTCGATAACCCGGACGTTCGGCCTATGCTTCTTCTCAGTGGCGACGCGAAAGGGACAACGGCCGGCGACTCTCGCAATCGATGTCGGCGGCACAGGCCTCAAGGCATCGGTGCTGGACGCGAACGGCAAGCTCCTGGCCGACCGGGTCCGAGTCAAAACGGAATATCCGTGCCCACCTGAGCGACTTGTCGACATGCTCGCGAAGCTGGTCGCACCGCTCCCGGCCGCGGATCGTGCTTCGATCGGGTTTCCGGGCGTCGTCAGAAAAGGGATCGTGTTGACGGCTCCCGATTTCGTCACGCGGTCAGGCCCCGGATCGCCGGTGTCAAAGAAGCTGCTCGCAGCGTGGACCGGTTTCGATCTGGCCGGCGCGATGGCATCTCGGGTCGATCACCCGGTTCGCGTTGCCAACGACGCAGATATCCAGGGTCTCGAGGTCGTGAGCGGCCGGGGCGTGGAGTTCGTCGTGACGCTCGGAACGGGCGTCGGGACGGCACTGCTTGTCGACGGGAAGCTCTCCTCACACCTCGAGCTCGCCCATCACCCATTTCGCAAGGGTGAGACGTACGACGAGCAGCTCGGCAACGCAGCGTTCGAGCGGATCGGTCACAAGAAGTGGCGGAAGCGCGTGCTCGAGGCGTTCGCCAATTTCAACGTGGTCATCAACTACGACCGCCTGTATGTCAGCGGCGGCAACGCTCAAGCGCTGCAAGGCCATGTGGACAAGTCCGTTACGATCGTCGGCAACCTGGCCGGCATTCTTGGTGGCATCAAACTCTGGGAGGCGGATTCGGACTGACGTACGCGGTCAGCAATAACAATCACCCAGCAATGTGACAGGAGAGGGTGCATGCAACTCGGGATGGTCGGACTCGGGAGGATGGGAGCGAATCTGGTCGCGCGTCTTGGCAAAGACGGACACGAGTGCGTGGTCTTCGACGTCAATCCGGACGCCGTCGCGAGGACTGCCGGCAAGCACGCACAGGCATCGACGTCCATCGCCGACCTGGTCGCGAAGCTGGACAAACCCCGCGCCGTGTGGGTGATGGTCCCAGCAGGCGTCACCGGTGGCACCGTGCAGGAGCTCGCAGCGTCACTCGAGCCCGGAGACATCATCATCGACGGCGGCAACAGTTACTACCGGGATGACATCCAGCGCGCGCGCGAGCTGCGCGAGCGCGGCATCCACCATGTCGATTGCGGCACCAGCGGCGGTGTTTTCGGACTCGAACGCGGCTTCTGCTTGATGATCGGCGGCGAGGATTCGGTGGTCAGTCACCTCGACCCGATCTTTCGAACCATCGCGCCCGGTGTGGATGCAGCCCCGCGAACTCCAGGCCGAAAAGGCCCGGCCAGCCACGCGGAGAACGGCTATCTGCATTGCGGGCCGAACGGTGCCGGCCATTTCGTGAAGATGGTCCACAACGGCATCGAGTACGGCCTGATGGCCGCGTACGCCGAGGGGCTCAACATCCTCAAGAACGCCGACGTCGGTCTGCGGCCGCAAGAGGAGGACGCCGAGACCACTCCGCTTCGTGAGCCGGATGCGTACAAATACCAGCTCGCCATCGGCGACGTCGCAGAGGTGTGGCGCCGCGGGAGCGTGATTGCCTCGTGGCTGCTCGACCTCACGGCGGCTGCCCTGGTCAGCGACACCGAACTCAGCGACTTCAGCGGCCACGTGTCGGATTCCGGTGAAGGTCGGTGGACCGCGCTCGCGGCGGTCGATGAGGGCGTGCCTGCCCCGGTGATCAGCGCCGCCCTGTTCGCCCGCTTCGAGTCACGAGGCGACGCCGACTACGCGGACCGCCTTCTGAGCGCCATGCGCAAGCAGTTCGGCGGTCACAACGAGAAAGCGTCCTGACCGCATGTCGGTGACGCGGACCGAAACCCCGTCCGACGCCCTCGTCTTCTTCGGTGCCAGCGGCGACCTGGCGCACAAACAGATCTTTCCGGCCTTGTACGCCATGACGAAACGAGGCGTGCTGAATGTTCCGGTGGTCGGCGTCGCTCATTCAGGGTGGACCCTCGAGCAGTTGCGCAGTCGGGCGCGTGACAGCATCGAACACAGCGCGGCGGGCATCGACGATCGGGGAGCCTTCAACCGACTCCTGTCGCGGTTGCGCTACATCGACGGTGACTACACGGATGCGGACACGTTCGCGCGCCTCAAGGTCGAGCTCGGGAAAGCCGCACACCCCGCGCACTACCTCGCGATTCCGCCGGCACTCTTCGCCGAGGTCATCAAGCAACTCGGAGTTGCGGGCCTGGCCAACGGCGCGCGGGTCATCGTCGAGAAGCCCTTCGGACACGACCTTGGTTCGGCGCAGCGGTTGAACCGTGTTGCGCATTCGTTCTTTCCCGAGGACTCGATCTTTCGCATCGATCACTTTCTCGGCAAGGAGTCCGTCGGGAGCATTCTCTACTTCCGCTTCGCGAACTCGTTTCTCGAGCCCGTCTGGAACCGCGATCACGTCGCGAGCGTGCAGATCACCATGGCTGAGCGCTTCGGCGTGCGCGGGCGCGGAGCCTTCTACGATGCCACCGGCTGCTTGCGCGATGTGGTTGAGAATCATCTGTTCCAGGTCGTCGCGTTGCTGGCGATGGATGCCCCGGCGAGTGTTGCCGCCGGTGACATGCGTAGCGAGAAGGTGAAGGTCTTTCGCTCGATGCGGCCGTTGCGACGCGACGACCTCGTGCGCGGTCAGTACGTGGGCTATCGGAAGGAGTCCGGTGTTGCGGCGGCATCGGATGTCGAGACGTACTGTGCCGTGCGACTCCACATCGATTCATGGCGCTGGGACGGTGTTCCCTGGTACATCAGGGCGGGCAAGCGTCTCGCCACGACGGCGACGGAGGTGCTCGTGGAGCTCAAGCAACCCCCGCAACGTCTCTTCGAGGATTCGCCGCAGGCGATGATGCGAGCCAACTACGTGCGGTTTCGTGTCGAACCTGGGCCGGCCATCGGGATGGCGGCGAAGTTGATGCGGTCAGGCGAAGAGTACGCGGGCGTCCAGCAGGAGTTCTCGCTGCTCGAAGAACAACGCAACGCTGAATCGCCATACGACCGGCTGCTCGGGGACGCGATGATCGGTGACGGCACACTTTTCACGAACGAGGCTGCCGTTGAGGCCGCGTGGACGGTGGTTGATCCCATTCTGAAGCGGCACAGTCGTGCCATCGCGTACGCACCGGGTGGATGGGGACCGAAGCAAGCGGATGCGCTCCTCGACGCGGGCATGGAGTGGCATAACCCCGCCCAACAGGCGCAGGCGAAGTCATGACGGCGCTGCGCCACGTGACGTGAAATACGGATTGCGCAGCCGCGTCGTCCGATGCGCGATCAGCTGCTGGGGAGGATGGATACAACGATGCACTGGGACCAGATATCACGTGAGCAGCCAAGGCTCGCGGCGTTAGGCGTGCAGCGCCTGGGTGAGCCGGGGGTCGTCCTCGTCGGAACCATTCGAGCCGACGGCACGCCGCGAATCAGTCCTGTCGAGCCGCTCTTCTGGTACGGCGATCTCTGGCTGTCCATGCTGTGGGGCTCAAGGAAGGCCGCCGATCTGCACCGAGATCCGCGTGTCCTCGTGCACAGCATTGTCACGTCACGAGACGGCCGGGCAGGCGAGTTCAAGGTTCGCGGACATGCGGTCACTGAAGCTGATCCAGACGTGCAAGCTGACTATGCAGCCACGGTGCAGACGCAGCTCGGTTGGTCACCCACTCCGGGGAGGTTCCACCTCTTCTGGGTTGATATTGCCGACGCGACCTTCAGCAGGTATGAGGATGCGACCGGTGATCAACTCATTACTCGCTGGCCACCGGGGAGTGAGTACGCCAGGAGAGGCGACTCGGCGACGTCGTTGGGGGAACCGGAGCATTACGCGGATCTCCTGGTCACATGAGCGCCGGCGTGGTGACGCCAGTGGTGTTCTCATGGAGTGCCGGGAAGGACTCTGCGTTCGGTCTCTGGATGTTGCTGCGGAACCCGGCGTACGAGGTGCGGGCGTTGCTGACGACGATCACCGATGAGCACAACCGCGTCTCGATATCTGGAGTGCGCGAAGAGCTCCTCGACCGTCAGGCGCTGGCCCTGGGGTTGCCCATCATCAAAGTCCGAATCCCTCCCGCATGCACGAACGAGATCTACGACGAGCGTATGGCGAGAGCGCTTGCCTCGGATGCGTTCGAAGGCGTGGACCACCTCGCGTTCGGCGATCTATTTCTGGAGGATGTTCGAGCATACCGAGAGGAGCGTCTCGGGCAAGCGGGCATGCACGGTGTGTTCCCGCTGTGGGGCGTGGACACAACGGTGCTCGCCAAGAGGATGATCGGAGAGGTATTCCGTGCCACCGTCGTGTGCGTCGATCTCGAACGCCTCGATCCGTCCTTCGCCGGCAGGCAGTTCGGCGACGAGCTTTGCTCCGATCTGCCGGACGGCGTGGATCTGTGCGGAGAGAACGGCGAGTTCCACACGTTCGTCTCGGCGGCGCCGATGTTTCGCGGTCCGATTGCGTGCCGTACCGGCGAGGTCGTGGTCCGCGGCGGATTTGCCTTTTGCGACGTCATCCCTGCGTGAGGACCGGCGTGCCGGCAGTTGTAGCGGCTTCGTGCGCCGCCAGGGCGCCGCGCTACCCGACGCGCCGGTAGCTCCAGACCGCGAGCGGCACGAACACGATCAGGACGCCCGCCAGCCAGAGGAGGCTCTCCCACAACGACGGATTGAGCGGGAACGCCGGTCCGCCGAGTGCCATCGAGCGCATCGCATTGATCACGAGCGTCACCGGTTGATTGTTCGCGAACCCCTGCAGCCAGCTGGGCATCGTTGCGATCGGTACGAACGCGGAACTGACAAACGTCAGCGGGAAGAGCCAGATCAGACCAAAGGCCTGCACTGATTCCTCGTCCTTGATCGCCAGCCCGATGAAGGCCGACACAGCGCACACGGTAACGCCGAAGGCTTCGGCGAGCAGCACCATGCCCACAGCACCGACAACCCCGTTCTGGAAGCGGAACCCGACCGCGTAGCCGACACCGACGATCACCATGATCACGATCAGCATCCGGATCGAGTCTGCGATGAGGCGGCCTGCCAACACTGCCGAGCGCGCCATGGGCATGGCACGGAACCGGTCGATGACTCCTTTCTTCGCCTCCTGCGCCAGCGCGATCGCCGTTGCGAAGGTTGCAAAGGCCGCGGTCTGCCCGATGATTCCGGGCATCAGATAGCTGACGTACCCGCCTGCCCCTGGCGCCTGGATCGCCCCGCCGAACACATAGCGGAAGAGCAGCACGAAGATGACCGGTTGCACGACGGTGAAGACGAGATACGCCGGGACGCGCATCCACACCAGGAGATTGCGCCGGGTGATGACGAGCGCATCGCTGATCGCCCAGCGCACGTTCTGCGCAGCGCTGGGGCGCATCCGGGTGTCCACCGGCTCTGCGATCGCGGTCATGATGCAACTCCTGCAGCCGGGCTCTTCTTGGACTCGCCGTCTGGCTCCACCTCGGCGGTATGACCAGTCACTGCCAGGAACACGTCGTCGAGTGACGGTCGGTGCAGCGCCAGATTCTCTGTCACGACGCCCGCTGTATCCAGGCGGCGCACCGCCTCGACGAGTGCCGTCGATCCGCCACTTCCGACCGGGACCTTGATGCGCTTGACATCGGTCTCGACAGTGGGGGCGGACGCAGAAAGGCCGGCGACGGCGCGTACCGCGTCGTCGAGACGGGTGCGATCGGGAACCGTGAATTCGAGGAGATCGCCGCCGACCTGATCCTTGAGCTGATTCGGAGTGCCCGAAGCGATGACCAGGCCGTGGTCGACGACGACGATCGTGTTGGCGAGCTCATCGGCCTCGTCGAGGTACTGGGTGGTCAGCAGCAGCGTCGTACCCCGGCCGACGAGCTCGCGGATGATGGCCCACATCCCGAGGCGCCCGTACGGATCGAGACCGGTGGTCGGCTCGTCGAGAAACAGCACCGACGGTTGGGCGATCAGGCTTGCCGCGAGATCGAGGCGTCGCTGCATACCGCCGGAGTAGGTCTTTGCGGGCCGATCGGCCGCATCGGCGATTTCGAAGCGTTCGAGCAACTCAGCGGCGCGGCCTTTGACGCTCGAACGTGGCATGTGGTTGAGGCGGCCCATGATCTCGAGGTTCTCGCGCCCGGTCAGCTCGAGCTGGATGGCGGTTGCCTGACCGGCAAGGCCGATGCGGCGACGTACTGCTGCGGCGTCCTTGGTGACGTCATATCCCTCGATGATCACCCGACCCGAATCGGGGTGGAGCAGCGTGGTCAGGACGCGCACCGCGGTGGTCTTGCCGGCGCCGTTGGGCCCGAGCACGCCCAAGATGGTGCCCGGTGGAGTTTCGAAGCTCAGTCCGGCGAGCGCCCGAACCTGTCCCTTGGCGAACACCTTGGTCAGGTCGTGGACCTCGATCGCGAGATCCCCGGTCATGGCGCGAGACTACGACGCCCGGCGAGGGACTCCGACGACCCCCGTGGCGCTCGCAAACTCGAGCGGCTGAGGCGATCGCGGGATCCAGAGGCCCGCGGGGCGCCGATAAGGTGAACGTTCCGACCGGATCACCAGGCG
>DATDID010000046.1:0-28915 GCA_036521195.1 Candidatus Dormiibacterota bacterium | reverse complement strand
GGATCGCGGATGACGCTCACCCGCATGGACGCAGCTGCGTCAGGTGCTCTTGACGCGACGCTTCCGCGCTGCAAGCAACTTGCGCTTGCGACGCACGGACGGCTTCTCGTAGTGCTCGCGCCTGCGAACCTCTGAGAGGATGCCGTTCTGCTTGATCTTCTTGTTGAACCGTCGTAACGCGCTCTCAAAGGTCTCGCCTTCGCGAACCTTTACTTCCGACACGGTCGGAATCACCTCCTTTCGACTGGACCCACGCTTCACGAGCGCGGACCTCAAAGTCTACCTTGACTCCCGGTCGCCGAGGAGCGCGCCGACCAGCTCGGGGAGCACCGTGCCCGCGCGGCCGGAGACGATGAGCGTGGCCATGCCGTCGAGGTCGGTCGCCCCCTCGTTGACGATGACCAGCCTGCCTCCGTCGCGAATCGTCTCGACGGGGACGCCGGCGGCGGGCCAGACCGAGAGCGTCGACCCGACGGCGAGGCAGACATCGGCGCGGCGCGCCTCCTCCACGGCGCGATGCAGGTCGGCGGCCACAAGCGGCTGACCGAAGCTGATCGTCGCGGTCTTGAGGAGCCCTCCGCAGAGCTCGCAGTGCGGGTCGACGTCGCCCTCCCGCACCCGGTCGAGCGCGACGTCGATGGGCATCCGCCTGCCGCACTCGAGACATCCTGCCTCGTTCGAGGTGCCGTGCAACTCGATCACATCGATCGTGCCCGCCTTCTGATGGAGACCGTCGATGTTCTGCGTGACCACGACGGGGGCGAGCCCGGCCTGTTGCAAGCGGGTGATCGCGCGATGCGCCTCGTTCGGTTCGGCGGCGGCGAACCGCCCCTCGAGGCGGGCCTGCCAGCGCTCGACCCGCACCGCCCGATCGCTGACGTAGCTCGAGATGGCATAGCGATTGGGGTCGGTGGTCTTCCAGACGCCGTTCGGCCCCCGGAAGTCGGGGATGCCCGATTCGGTCGAGATGCCCGCGCCTGTGAACACGAGGATTCGCCGTGCGTGCCGGAGCCACGGCAGCGCCTGTGCGAGCGCGGGGTCGGAGTCCATCCCGGAATTGTCCGCTGACAGCGACGACAACCTCATGTCGCAGGACCGGCCCAGAATCGGATCCGAATGAGTGTCAGCTCCCCTCCTGAGGCACCACCCGAAGCGGTGCTCGACGACGAGCAGCGCGTTGCCGTCGACCACGGCGACGGCCCGTGCCTGGTGCTCGCAGGTCCGGGAAGCGGCAAGACGCGAATCATCGTCGAGCGGTTCCACCGTCTCTCGTCCATCGGCATCGGCGCCGGCCGGCAGCTCGTCCTGACCTACACGCGCAAGGCGGCGGACGAGATGCGGGAACGCGTGGAGCGCGCGCACGGCGGTTTCTCCGACGACGCGCCGCTCACCAACTACCACTCGTTCGCGCTCCGCGTCGTGCGTGAGTGGGGCTGGCTGCTCGGGATCTCACCGGTGCTGCGCATCGCGGACGCCGCCGAACGCTGGCTGCACGTCGAAGCGGTGCTCGACGAGCTGCGTCCGGAGCTGCTCTGGAACCCGCTCCGTCCGCACGACCTGATGGATCCGCTCCTCGACATCATCGGTACCGCCAAGCAGGAGCTGGTCACCCCGCACTCGTACGCGGCGTGGGCGGCGAACCGGCTCGACGGATGCCAGGACCCCGCAGAGCGCATCGTGCTCGAGCGCCACGCGGATGTCGCGCGCGTCTACGCGCGATTGGACGAGCGATACCGTCGCGCCGGTGTCTTCGACTTCGACGACTGCATCCTCTACGCGGAACGTCTGCTGCGCGAGCAGCCTGCGGCGCGGAGCGCCGTCGCGGACCGGATCAGCCACGTGATGGTCGATGAGTACCAGGACACGAATTACGCGCAGGCAAAGCTGGTCGAGACGCTCGTGTCCAGTCATCGCAACCTCTTCGTTGTCGCCGACGACGACCAGTCGATCTACAAGTTCCGCGGCGCGAGCCGGGCAAACCTCGACCGGTTCTCGCGTGAGTATCCCGAGCACCGGCAGCTCGTGCTCACGCACAACTACCGGAGCACCGATCAGATAGTCACCGCATCGCGCGCGGTGATCAACGTCGCCAGCCCGGCAACGCGCATCGAGAAGCACCTGGTCGCCGAACGGGGCGCCGGCGCGGCCGTCGAGGTGTGGAGCGCTCCGGACGAACGCAGTGAAGCGATGGCGGTTGCGCGCGAGTGCGCTCGCCTCGTCGCCGGTGGAATGCGGCCCGCTGACATCGCATGGCTGTTCCGGCAGCACGTCGACATGCAACCCGCGATGCGCGCACTCCGCCAGTGCGGTGTCGCGTACCAGGTTGCCGGCGGCCGGGGCTTCTTCCAGGAGCGCGAGATCAAGGACGCACTCGCGCTGCTCGCAGCCATCGAGGATCCAGAGGACTCGCAGGCGGTGCTCCGCTGTCTGACGCTTCCCGAATGGGGCGTGACCACACCAGGGCGTGTCGCGCTGGTCAAAGCAGCCCACGAGCACGACCTGCCGCTCGCCACCCTCGTCGTCGATGCAGCAGTGGAGGGGCTCGACGAGCCCGACCTTGCGGCGGCCCGGCGGTGCGTCGAAAGCATCCACGAGCTCCACGGGGCGTCGCAGCGCGAGGACGTCCGCGATCTCTTTCAGCTCGCGCTCGAGGCCAGCGGCTTTCTCGGGATCATCGACGAGCAGTCCGGTGTCGCGCGCCTGCAGATGGGTGCGAACCTGAACAAGTTCGGCGAGCTTCTGGAGGCATTCGCGGACTGGAGCGACGACCGGCGCGTGAGCACCACCCTCCGCTACCTCGGCGTCCTGCGCGACAGCCGGGAAGCAGGCGAGCTTGCGAGCATCGAGCCCATCGAGGACGGTGTCGTGCTGCTCACCGCGCACGGATCGAAGGGCCTCGAGTGGCCCATCGTCTTTCTGTCGCGCTGCACCGAGCGACGCTGGCAGGGACGCACCAAGTCGTCGTTCGACCTGCAGCTGCCGGATGAGCTCGTCCCCGAGCCGTCTCCGCCCGGGGATGTCGCGGTCGATGAGGAGCGCCGGCTCTTCTACGTCGCGTCAACGCGTGCGCGAGACCGCCTCATCTATACGTGGGCGCGCTCGTACCCGCAGCCGTCCAGCGAGGAGCTGTGCACGCCGTTTCTCACGATGGCGATGTCGTTCCGCGGCGAGGTGCTTTCAAAGGACGTCCCCGTGGACAGCACCGTTGCGGTCCGTGCGCCGCGACCTGTGGGCACACCCGCGCTGCAGCGACTGTCCATCGCGGTGTCCGACCTCGGCGTGTTCCGGAGCTGCCCCCGGCGCTACAACTACCAGCGCCGGTGGCATCTCCCGGTGCGTACCGATGCGCGGAGCTGGTACGGCACCATGATCCACGAGGTGTTGCGCTCGGCAGCGACACAGCGCATGGCCGGCGAGATCGTCACCCCGGACAGCGTTGCCGCGATGTGGCAGGCGGCATGGGAACAGTCGCGCGGGCCGAAGGGCCGGCATGCGGAGCTGCGCGCGCATGGCGACGAGCAGCTGCGTCGCTACGTCGAGTCACCGGGATGGACCGACACCATTGTCAACAGCGTCGAGGAACCGGTGACCATCGCGCTGGATCATGCGGACGTGGCCGGGCGTTTCGACCGCGTCGACACGCGGTTCGACGGCATCCCGACGGTCGTCGACTACAAGACCGGGCGCCCCAAGGACGAGGGCGCCTTGCGCGCCGACCTACAGCTGCGCGCGTATGCAGTGGGCCTGAGCCAGCGCGAGCAGGCGGACACGGTCGCCATCGAGTTCCACTATCTCCAGGGTGCCGTGACACGAGTCACCGCCGACAAGGCGTTCCTCCGCAAGGCACACGGCCACATGTCCGCAACAGCGCGCGAGCTGGCGATCGCTTCGAGCACTGGCAACTTCCCTCCCAAGCCGTCACGATGGCAGTGTCAGCGCTGCGATTTCCGGACCGTGTGCGATGAGGGGCGTGCCGCGGCACTCGCGGACGAGTGAGTTCGCTCAGCCGCAGGCCGCTGTCTCTTTGGCCATCAGCTTCCGCACGAGGGAGACGGCGAGGGCCGCCGACTTCGCGTCGGGATCCGAGTCGATGCTGAGCGCGTAAATCACATCACCGACGCGCACCTGGATATCGGTGTAGATGTCGCCGACGAACGGACCGGTGTACGGCCCGGAGTGATATGGCGCGCCCTTGTCGATCTGATACAGAAGCGCGTCGTCGCCCAGCAGCGGTATCTTCGGAGTCACCTCGACGCCGTTGCCGTACATCGGGATGTCGTTCGGCTGATTCGAGGCCTTCTGTCCCAGCATCCATCGGTCCGCGGACGCGACCGTGCCGTAGTCGGTGACCTCTTCCGCAACCTGCGAAATCGAGGACCCCGTTCCGTTCTCCTGAAAGTCCTGATCCGCGTGCCCGACGGACCCGTCGGTCGCATCGTCCAGCAGGGCCTGTGCACCGACGGCGCTCTGTGGCGGGCCGGCTGACGTGAGCCCCTCTGGCAGGTCCGTGAGATCCAGCAGCCCCGGGGTCTGGATGATGCAAGGTCGGGCCGACAGGTTCACGTCCGGATAGGGAGTTGCAGTTCCGGCGGCAGCCGGCGGGCCAGCGGTCGCCACGCCGCAAGCGCCAAGAACGGAACACGCACAAAGGCTCGTGAGAGTCCGTGCTCCGTGCTTCACTCGCGTCCTTCCAATGATCGACCGGTGCTACGCGTCGACGCCGGTGCGTCCGTGCACAGTAGACACGGTGATGCCTTCCTGCGGGACGGAGGACCGGTACTTGTCCTGTAACAATCTCTCGCGGGCTACCCGCGTGCGGTCAGGTCGTCCAGCATCGAGAAGAGACGCGCACCGACACGCTGCGGATCGACACGGTACGCGCCGTGCTCGTACTCGTTGGTGATCCACGGCCTGCAGTTGCCCAGCAACGACACGGTCTCAAGCGCCATGTTGCGCTCGACGTACTCGTCATCCCAGTACAGCGTTCCGACGACGGGAACCTTGTTCGCACGCAACCTGTCGATGTCATACAGCGGCGCCCATCCCTCGTAGGCGGCGAGGACGTCGGCGACTTCGCGCAGTGGCTGCAGCGGCGGCAGTTCCTCGAGCATCCACGGGAACACCGCCTCACCGGTGAAACACGGGGCGGGCTGCGCTTCGATCGCGTAGCGGCTGTCGGCCTGGCGAGCGCGCTCCGCAGCCCATCGCGTCGCGGGCCCGTTGGAGTACGCGGCCTCGTGGAGCACGGTGTAGATCGGGTTCGTCGCCGGTGACATCACATCGGCGATGTGCTCGTGCACGACACCGCTCAACATTCCGAGCTGCTCGAGATCGTTGTCCGCGCGCTCGACGATGCCGTGGAGCTCGGCGGCGCCGTGTTGCAGCCCGAGCTTCACGCCGAGCATGAGGAAGCGCCGCGCGCTCACACGCTGACCGTGACCGTCGAGGTCGGAGTTCGACGTCAGGTGATCGACGACGCGGCGCACACGCCCGGCGTCCATGGGAAAGCGCGCGTAGTAGTCGGCGTTTCGCGTGGCAACGTGGTTGAACAGCCGGGTGCAGATCTCCTCGGTCTCGTGCAGGACGGGGGCAAAGCCGCCGGTGATGATGACGCCGAGCAGGTGCTCGGGCAGTTGCGAGAGATACGTCAGCGAACAGAAGCCACCGAAGCTCTGCCCAAAGAGGTACCAGTCCGAGTCCTCGCCATACAGCGTCGCGCGCAGACGGTCGGCATCGCGAATGATCGAGTCCTGCCGGAAGTTGCGCAGGTACGTCGCGCACACCTCGGCATCCGCAAACGGCAGTGCGCGCGCGTCGAGTGGTGTGCTCATGCCCGTGCCGCGCTGGTCCAGCAGGAGCACGCGGTACCGTGTCAGCAGCTGCTCGAGCCAGCTGCCGCGATGGTCAGGGAACGCAACTTCATGACCGGGCCCGCCCTGGAACCACACGATCGCCGGCAGCTTCGCGTCGCCGGCCTTCTCGGCAGCAACGACCTCACGCGCGTGCACGTTGATCTGCGGACCGGACGGCTCGTTCCAGTCAACCGGAACACTGATCCGATGTGGCGTGACGATCATCCGGTCGACGGCGACGTGATTTGACATCACGCGATTGTCGCCGACACAGACCCAGACGGGATTGAGGCGAGCGTCAGACTAGGTGGCGAGCACCGGAAGGAGGGAGCGCTCTTTGGTGCGTGACCGACTGGGGAGCGCAAGCCGACGACGTATCACGCCGGCTCAATCCCGTCTACGGGTGGAGGCGGAACTCTCTCCAAAAACCGACCAGCGAAGCTTCGTCGCCCTCGGGCTCGACGTCCTCGGGGAGCTGAGTCCGCCACGGGAGCATCAGGTCGAAGACAACTTCCTGGATGGTCCAGAGAATGTCCATGACCTCGGTGATCTTGACCTGACGGCGCGCCAAGGCAGTCTCAACCGTCGACATTGCATCGATGTCGCCCGTCTTGCGGACGGCGCCCTTTGCGAAGACGAACACCTTGCGCGCCCGTTCGGCGACGTCCGGTGGGACTTCCTTGATGCCCTGAAGGTGCGTCTCCTCGCAGAGCTCGATAGCGCTGTCGACCCGTTCAACCAGCCGGCGGAGTCGAGTACGCTCGACAACCTCGCGACGGTGACGGCGGCGAGCGGCATGCACTTCTTCAGTGGCGCTCCCGATGAGAAGCCCCGGGTCGACTACCTGACTACGCTCCAGTACCACGGGTTCTCTTATCACGGCGCCTAGCGTACCGGCTCTCGTCGTTGACATCAACAGCACATTTAGGGTGAGATTGATGCATGGATCGCATCAATGCCGACCTTCTACGCACTTTTGTCGAGGTTGCCAAGGTTGAACACCTCGGGAGAGCCGCCGAAGCGCTGCAAGCGGATCAATCAACCGTCTCCCGCAAGATAGCCCGTCTCGAGCAGGAGGTCGGCGTCCAGCTCTTCGAGCGGATCGGCCGGAACATCCGTTTGACACAGGCCGGCCGGCGGCTCGTCAGCCGCGCCGAGCGCATCCTCGACGACCTTCGCGATGCCATCGCCGAGGCCGAGGGCGCCGTCGCGGCCGAGAGCGGACGAGTCTGCGTCGCCTTCCTGCACACGGTCGGAGCCCGCTGGCTGCCGGAGCGCCTGGCGCGCTTCCTCGAAAGCTACCCGGCGGTTCGCTTCACCCTCGAGGAGGGCACCACCGCCGAGGTGATGAGCGGTGTCCTCGGTGGCGACTACGACCTCGGCATCCTGGGGCCGCCGCCGACGGGCGTCGTCGACCTCGAGATCCACCCCCTCTTCCGCGAGCGTGTCGCCGTCGTGGTTCCGGTCAACCACCGGCTCGTCGGCCGCAGCTCGGTCACGCTCGAGGATGTCGCCAGCGAGCCGCTGATCCTGCCCCGGTCGCGAAGCGGCCTGCGGAGGGTCATCGATGCGGCGTTCGCAGCGCAAGGGCTGACGACGCACGTTGCATACGAGGGCGACGACTTCACGATCGTCCAGGGGCTCGTCGAAGCCGGTCTCGGCACCACGCTGATGCCGATGCCGCTCCCCGTGCCGAGCACGCGGGTGGCGGTCATCCCGCTTCGTGATCCGCCGATCGCGCGTACCATGGCCCTCTGCTGGGATCGGCGGCGAACCCTTCCACCAGCCGCCAATCTCTTTGCGCAACGGCTGATCGCCGAGGCCAGTGAACCCTTCGACCTCTCGGCCACCGCCTGAAATGAGCTACGCAATCGTCCTGATCGTCATCGCCGCGCTGCTTGCCGCGGGCGGGATTGTCGCGCTGCTGGTCGGCACCCGAGGCAGGACTGCATCGCCGTCGTCTGCACCGCCCGTGAGCCAGGCCCTCGCCGACGCGAACCAGGAGGCCGCAGCGGTGATCGCGGAGGCGCGGACGTCCGCCCTGCATGCCCATGAGGCCGCGATGGAGGAGGTCGCCGAGCGTCTTGCATCCGTGGAGAGCCGCGAGGCGCTCATCGCCGAGCGGCACAAGCACCTTCGCGAGCGGCGCGAGGTGTTCGACGAGCGCCGGTTCGCGTATCGCAAGCGACGCGACGAGATCGAGGAACGCAGGACGAAGGTCGCCGAACAGGGCGAGGAGATCGCCGCCACGCTTCGCGCCAAAGCGGCGCTCGATCGCGATGCCGCAGCGCTCCTGGTCCTCGATCGTGTGGAATCAGAGCTCGTCGCCGAGCGTGCGGCGCTCGTCGAGGCGACTGTCGCGGAGATCATCGGCGAACGCGCCGAGACGACCGCCAACGATCTGATTCTCCAGGCGGTGGAGCGCCAGGACGCCTCCAACGTCGACACGGCGCCCCGCATCTCCCCCTTCTCGCTCGAGGGCCTCGACGAGCACGCGCAGGAGCGGATGCTCTCCGCGCTCGCCGTCATCGCTGAGCAGACGGGCGCCGAGCTCGGTGTCGACACCGAGAAGAACCAGGCGACACTCCGCACCGTCGACCCGATCGGCCGTGAGATCGCCCGCCAGGCTGCGCTTGAAGTCGTCGACCGGCGCATCCAGGCCTCCGAGGTGCCTCCGCTCATCCAGAAGACCCGGCGCTCAACGCAGCGCAAGGTGATGGAGATCGGCGAGCGCGCGCTCTGGCTCATGCAGATCGAGGGCCGCCCCGAGCTCGCCGAGCTGGTCGGCACGCTCCACCACCGCTTCTCATACGGGCAGAACGCGCTGCTCCACTGCGAGGAGACCGGGCATCTCTGCGGGGTCATCGCCGCCGAGCTCGGGCTGCCGCAAAGCATGGCCCGCCAGGCGGGGATGCTCCACGACATCGGCAAAGCGGTCGACCACGACGTCGAGGGCGTCCACGCCATCATCGGCGGCGAGCTGCTCCGCGTTCTCGGTGTCGACGCCGGCATCGTGCACGCGGTGAAGGCGCACCACTTCGACGAGGAGCCGTCGACCGACCTCGCAATGCTGACCATCTGCGCGGACGCGATCTCCGCATCACGACCCGGCGCACGTCGCGACACACTGGCGACGTACCTGCTCCGTCTCGAGCAGCTCCAGACCATCGCGACGCGCCACGGCGGGGTGGACCGCGCGTTCCCCCTGCAGGCCGGCCGTGAGCTGCGCGTCTTCGTCAAGGCGTCGCAGATCAAGGACACCGACATGCCACCGCTCACCTCGGAAATTGCGCGCGAGATCGAGTCCGAGATGCAGTACCCGGGCGTCATCAAGGTGACCGTC
Source organism: Candidatus Dormiibacterota bacterium (assembly GCA_036521195.1). GTDB lineage: Bacteria > Chloroflexota > Dormibacteria > Aeolococcales > Aeolococcaceae > Palsa-851. The sequence continues at coordinate 19,720 of DATDID010000046.1, read as the reverse complement.
ATCCGGGAGACGACTGCAATGGCAACCGCTCCCGCGCAGCTCGTCCCGGTTCGCGCCGCCGTCGCCGAGCACGCCGGCCATCACGAGCCGGAGCTCGACGACGAGGTCGACGTCAACGACGACAACGGGTCCGACGAAGGCTGACGAACACGGCGCGCGCATGGCGCCCGGCTAGGGCGGCGCGGAGGCGGCGCGAAGGAATTCGTCCACGACCCGAGCGGTTTCCGCCGGGCGCTCGTGGAAGAAGAGGTGCCCGCTGCCGTCGAAGGGACGCAGGGTTGCTCCAGGAACCTGACGCGCGAGGATGCGCGCATTCTCGTACGGCGTGGCGACGTCCTCGGTGCCGTGGAGCACGAGCGTCGGCGCAGTGACGCCGCGCAGGCGCTCGAACGAGTCGTCCGGCTGCGACATCGCAAGGAATTGCGCCGAGAAGACGCGCGGACGAACCGGATTGCGAGCGCGATCGCGGATCTGATCGTCGATGAACGCCGGGTGCGTGCGCTGAAAGTGCGACGAGTAGAGCACGGTGCATGCCAGCCGGTACGCGTCCTCCGGCGTTCGCGCACCCTTGCCGAGCAGTGCGGCCTGGTCCGCGGGAGTCGCGGCCAGTCCGTGCCCGCCGCCCGGTGCAGTCGCGGCCAGCACCAGACTGCCAACGTGGCCCGGGTGATCGACGACGAGATGTTGCGCGATCAAGCCCCCCATCGATGCGCCAAACACCGCAACGGTTTCCAGCTGTGCGGCGTCGAGCACGGCGATGACATCGAGCGCCATGTTCGCCAGCGAGATCTCGCCGCCTCCGCCCGACTCGCCGAGCCCGCGCGGGTCGAAGGTGATCACGCGGTGATGCGCGCTGAGGTCCGGCATGATCGGGTCGAAGACCGTGCTTCGCGCGCCGAGCCCAGGGATGAGCAGCACTGGCGTGCCGTCGCCGACGACGAACACCGCGAGCTCGATGCCGTCATGCGTGGTGGCGGTCAGACGCTGCGGGGGCACGACAGCACCATAGCGGGCGATCGGTGTCGCACCATGCATGACGCCATGCCACGTTTCTTCGTCGACGCATCCCAGATCGAGGGTGACCACGCCACGCTGCTCGACGCGGATGCGGAGCATCTCGCGAGATCGCTCCGCGCTCGCCCTGGGGAGACGATCGTTGTGGTCGCCGGCGGAGCGGTCGAGCACGGCGTCGTGCTGCAACACGTCAGCGCGGCGCGGATCTCCGGCACGGTCGTCTGGACCAGGCCTGTCTCCGGAGAACCACGTCGTGCCGTCCACGTCCTGCAGGCGGTTCCGGCGCAGGGGATGGACGCGACCATCGAGGCGCTCACCGTTGCGGGGGTTGCGTCGATTCGCCCGGTGCTCACGGGACGGACGGTGGTCCGTCCGGACGCGGTGCAGGCGTCGCGTCGAACGGAACGCTGGCAGACGATCGCGCGCGAAGCCGCGCAGCTCGCGGGACGCGCAGCTCCGCCCGCCGTGTCGCCCGTGATGTCGCTGCGCGATGCGCTCGCGCACGTTCCCGCGACGGCTCGCGTGATCGCCTGCGTCATCGACCCTGCCGCGACACCGATGCTGAGGGCGGCATCGACGTCGCCCTCGGAGATCGCGCTGGTCATCGGTCCCGAAGGTGGACTGGACGACTCGGACATGAACGCGCTCGACAGTGTCGGCGCAGCGTATGCACACCTCGGGCCGCGCACGTTGCCGAGCCGGCTTGCCGGCGCGATCGCGACGGCGCTGCTGCTGGCCGGCGCCGGTGATCTCGACTCGACTGCGGAGCCGGTGCCCCAATGACCCGCTCGACAGACCGTCCGCTGCGCGTGGCGCTGACCGTGCTCGGCTGCAAGGTCAACTTCGCCGAGATGGCGGATCTCGCGGGCAGGCTCGCGGCCGGCGGGTGCGACGTGGTACCCGAAAGCGAGCAGGCGGACGTTCGCGTCCTCAACTCGTGCACGGTCACGACACAGGCCGACGCCACAACGCGGCAGCGCATCGGGCGGTTGCGTCGCATTGATCCGGGTGCGCACCTCGTGCTCACCGGTTGCAGCGTCGACGCCAATCCCGGCGCTTACACGCAGGTCGACTCCACGTTCGCCAACCGCGACAAGGACCGCATCGCCGAGCACGTCCTGGCGATGGCACCGCAGCGCGTCGCTGTCTCGACGACCGCATCCGCGGCGATGCGTTCGCGAGCGTTCGTCAAGGTGCAGGATGGATGCAATCACCGCTGCACGTACTGCATCGTCTGGCGTGCGCGCGGCGACTCGATCAGCGTTCCCGCGGCAGAGGTACGCGAGCGGGTGCGCACGGCAATCGCTGACGGGCACGGGGAGATCGTCCTCTGCGGCGTGGATCTCGGGTCGTACGGACGCGACTGCGGCACCGACCTCGCCACGTTGCTCGAGTCATTGCTGGGCTCATGCGGGGGGGCGCGCATCCGCCTGAGCAGCATCAACGCGAACGACGTCTCCCCGGCACTGATCCGCCTCAACGCGCATCCACGTCTCTGCACGCACTGGCACATGCCACTGCAGAGCGGCAGCGACCATGTTCTGCGCGCCATGCATCGCGGCTACCGGCGCGCGCAGTACCTACGCGTCGTGCGCGCGCTCCGCGAAGTGAATCCGCTGACCGAGTTCACCACCGATATCATGGTCGCGTTCCCGGGCGAGACCGACGACGACCATGCCGCGACGCTGTCGCTCGTCGACGAGGTGGGGTTCCTCGCCGGGCATGTCTTCCGCTGGTCCGCTCGTCCGGGGACGCCGGCGTCGGATCTCACCGCGCGAGTCGACGATGCGACCGCACGGCGGCGGAGCGCCGAAGTCCGCCGCGCCACGCGGCGCACCGGCGCCGAATCACTGGCGCGCGCGTGCGCAACGGTCCACGAGGTGGTCTGGGACGAGGTCGACGGAACCGCCGCCCACGGCCTCACGTCCGGGTATCACGAGATCGTCGTCGATCCAGCGGTGGGTGTCCACCAAGGCGGGCTCAACCTGGTCCGCGCGGAAACCGTCGAGGGCGACCGTCTGCGCGGTACCCTGCTGCGCTCATGAGCGATTGCATCTTCTGCGACATCGCGGCACACCAGCTGCCAGCCACGATCCTGCGCGAGGACGATGAGGTGCTCGCCATCCGTGATGTCAACCCGCAGGCGCCGGTCCACGTGCTCGTCCTGCCACGCGATCACATCGTCTCGGTTCTCGAGCTGACGCCTGCGCAGGATCACCTCTGGGGACGGCTCCTGCATGTCGCGCAGTCGATCGCCGAGGATGAGGGCATCGACGAGACCGGATTCCGGCTCGTCGTCAACACCGGTGTGAACGGCGGCCAGACGGTCGACCACCTCCACGTCCACCTGCTCGGCGGACGCCGCATGACGTGGCCGCCCGGTTAGCGCTTCAGCGCTGAAGCGTCGCGCGACGCGCACATCGTTGCCGATGGCGCGCCGCGCTTGAGAGGGGGGCTGAACCGGGTCTTACGCGCTCGGCGCGTGTTCGACGATCTTCTCGGAGGTCTTTGGCGTGGTGCCAACCGTCACCGGGATTCTCTGCGGCGCAGCCTTCTGCGCCCGCGGGATCTCGACGCGGAGCACGCCGTTCTCGAATGTCGCGGTGATGTCCTGCGCGCGCACTTCGCTCGGCAGGCCGACCTGACGGAACACCGACGTCGAGCGCCGCTCGCGACGCACGTAGGTCGTGTCCTTGCTCGTCTCGGTAGTGGTGCGCCTGCCGGCGATGGTGAGCACGCCGTCGTCGAACGTGACCTCGACGTCCTCGGGTGCAAAGCCCGGAACTGACGCCTCAACGAAGAACGCCGCGTCCGTCTGACGGATGTCGACGGGAAGACTCGTGTACTCGACGCCGTTACGCGACGTCGTCGCTGCGGCGGGCTGGAAGAGATGGTCCATCTGCGTGTGCAGATCGAAGATGTCGTTCCACGGACTCCAACGAACTACTGCCATTGCAATGTTTCCTTGTCGTGATGTCTGCTGCTGTCGCACTGTCTGCGACACAGCACTTTTACCCGCGACGTTCGCGCGATAAACATCGCGAACGTGCGTGCGGCGATCAGCCCCGGAACGCGTCGCGCAGCGAGTCGAAGAAGCCCTTCTTGACTTCGGCCGGTTTGCCCTCGCGGCCGCCGAGCTGTTCGTAAAGCGCGCGGTCGTGATGCGGAAGATGGCTCGGCACGACCACGCGAACCACACAGATGAGGTCACCGCGGCGACCGGTGCGCACATGCGGCACGCCGAGACCGTGCATCTTCAGCTGGCGTCCCGGTTGCGTGCCTGCGGGCACCTCGACCGGACGCTCTCCGTCGACGGTCGTGATGGTGATCGTGTCGCCGAGCACTGCCTGCGGCACCGACACCGGAAGCTCGTAGAGGAGGTCCTGGCCGCGGCGGACGAGCGTCGGATGCGGTTTGACGCGGAAGCCGAGGTAGAGGTCGCCGGACGGTCCACCACGTGGTCCGGGCTCACCTTCGCCGGTCAACCGCAACGTGACGTCGTCGTCAACACCCGCGGGGATGGTGACCTCGACGGTGTGCCGGCCCTGGATGCGCCCCTGACCACGGCAGGCGGTGCATGGATCGGTGACCACCTGTCCCTCGCCGTGACATGTCGGGCAGGGCGTCACGTTGGTGACCTGACCGAAGATCGACTGCATCTGCCGGCGCACCTGTCCGGCCCCTCCGCATGTCGCGCACTTGCTCGCCGTCGTGCCGGGTTTTGCGCCCGAGCCGCCGCACTCGTTGCACGTTGTCGCCCGAGGCACCTCGACGGTGCGTTTGGCGCCGAACACCGCCTCCTCGAACGTGATCTCGATGTTCATGCGGAGGTCGTCGCCGCGCTGCGGTCCCGTCTGGCCGCGCCGCCGGCCGCCACCGCCGAAGAACATGTCGAAAAGATCGAATGCAGAGTCGAAGGAGAAGTTGCCGAAGTCCGGCGGCGCCGCACCGTCTGCGACGTGCCCGTACGCGTCATAGCGCTGACGTTTCTGGGGATCACTGAGGACGGAGTACGCCTCGCCGACTTCCTTGAACTTCTCCTCGGCCACCTTGTCGCCGTTGTTGCGGTCGGGGTGGTACTGCATCGCGAGCTTGCGATACGACGCCTTCAATTGTTCGGGCGTGCAATCCCGGGAGACGCCGAGCACTTCGTAGTAATCGCGTTTGACCGTTGCCATCGCGGTTAATTCGCGGTCGGGACGTTGCGCGGATGCACGACGCGAACGATCGCGGGGCGGAGCAGGCGGTCATGGAGCCGGTATCCCGGGACGAGCTCGGCGATGACCGTGTCCTCTTCAACCTCGTCGGACTCCTCGGCGGCGATCGCCTCGTGGAGTGCTGGGTCGAAGCGCTCGCCGACGGCCGGTACGCGCACGACACCGAGACGCTCGAGTGCCGTCTCGAACTCGCGGACGACAAGCTCGAGCCCGCTCACGAAGAACTCCTCCGCACCCGCCTCACTCGCATGCTCGACGGCACGGCGCAGGTTGTCGAGCACCGGCAGCATCGCCCGCGCGGCATCCTCGCTCTCGTAACGACGCACGTCGACGATCTCCTGGGCCTTGCGTCGCTTGAAGTTCTCGAAGTCGGCCGCGAGGCGCAGATACCGGGCGTCCCGGTCGTCGATCTCCTCGGGAGCGGCCTCGATGATCTCCGGCTCGTCGGACGGGCCCTGGCCGTCCTGGTCGCGTGCTTCGTCCTTCGTCATGCGCTCACTATGCCCACGGTCAGCTCAAAGCACGCCCGACGGCGCGCCCGACCCGCTGCGCCACGTAGCGAACCCGCGGGCTCACCTGCGCGTAGGCCATCCGCGTCGACCCGAGCACGCCGATCGTGCCCCGCCGCTCGGGACCGGCACGATAGGTCGTCAGCACGAGGCTGCAGCGCGAGAGCTCGGCCATGCCGCTCTCGCGGCCGATCATGATCTGCACCCCGTGGTCGAGATCCGCGGCGCTGATGAGGGCCGCGAGCATGCGCTCCTCCTCCACGACCTCGATCACCTGCTGGAGCAGGTCGACATCGCCGAACTCGGGCTGGTGCAGGAGGTTGCGGACGCCGTCGTGGAGGATCAGGGTGTCGCGCTTGGCGTCGTTCACCGCCATGAACGCGACGATCTGGCTGAGGAGGTCGCGCTCGAGGGCGGCGTGCGTGCCGACCGACTGCGGCAGCCTGGACATCTCCGTGGCATCGAGCCCGACGACCACCGCATTCAGCCCGGCGGCGATCGCGCTGAGGACCGACTGATCGGTCGGGGTGTGCAGGCCCAGGGCGTGCTGGCGGACGAGGTTCCCCTCGAGAACGAGCACGAGCAGCGCCTGGCTGTCGTTCAGCTTGACGAGGTCGAGATGCTTGACCCGGTCGCCCAGCGCGCGGGGCGCCGTGACGAGACTGACCGCGTCAGCAGCCTGCGCGAGCGCCGCAGCGGCGATCTCGAGGATGTCTTCGACCCCGGTGGGCATGACACTGAAGAACGGGTCGACCTGCCGGCGAACGGCGGCCGGTACGTCCTCCTCGTCCATGAGGAAGTCGACGTAGTACCGGTACCCCAGGTCCGACGGGACGCGTCCGGCTGACGTATGCGGCTGGATCAGGTACCCAACCTCGCTGAGCGTCGCCAGCTCGTTGCGGATGGTCGCGGACGACCATGTGGCGAGGTGCACTGCAAGGGACGCCGAGCCGACCGGGACGCCCGTGCGCGTGTAGTCGGCGACGACGGCCTTGAGGATCTGTTGCTTGCGCTGATCGAGAGGGACTTGTTGCACTTCAGGCCAGAGGAGACGGCGCACTTAGCACTCGTCAGGGATGAGTGCTAAGCGTACCAGCTAGGCCGCCTGGTCGCCCACCAGACGGAGGGTCACCTGGTTGAGGACGGCCTCACCGCGAACGGTCGCGCGCACCCGGTCACCGTCGACGACGACGAGCCCGAGCCCCTCGAGGGAGCGCGCCTCCGCAACCCGCGTCGGATCGATTCGGACTCCCTCGCGAAGGCGCAGCCCGAGCATCAGGCGCTCCTGCTCGCGCATCTCCGCCCCCACCGTCTCCGACCCGGTGACCGCGAATGCGCCGTCGCGGATGCCTCGCCCGTATGCGGCGATGCCACGTCCGTGCCAGTAGCGGACCGAGACTGCGTCCGTGTCGGCGTCGAGGCCGAGCGCCGGCGCGGCTGACGCCGGCACGTGTCCGTGCGCGCCAACGCCGGCGGCGAGGTAGTAGCCGTTGTGCCAGTAGACGAGGTTGTGCCGGCACGCCTCGCCGGGCGTTGCGAAGTTGCTCACCTCGTACTGCTCGTAGCCGGCGGCTTCGAGCATCTCGACCGCAATGCGGTGCTGGCGGATCGAGCGTGCGCCGTCCACCGGCGTCACCAGTCCCCGGCGCACCGACGTGTGCAGCGGTGTCCCCGGTTCGACCGTCAACTCGTAGCAGGACACGTGCGTCGGCCCAGCGGCGATCACCCGTCCCAGCGTGCGCCGCCACCTCGTGTCGCCGAGACCGGGCACCGCATAGATGAGGTCGCAGTTGATCGAAGTGAAGCCAGCGGTGCGCACCTCGCCGACCGCGGCGATGGCTCGTTCGGCGTCGTGGACGCGTCCGAGGAAGGTGAGCGCGTCGGCTTCGAGGCTCTGCACGCCGATGCTGATCCTGTTGACGCCCGCCTGCCGCCAGACGCCCGCGCGCTGCTCGGTGATGCTCGAGGGGTTCGCCTCCATCGAGAACTCCGCGTCATCGGCGACGTCAAACGTGCTGCGCACCGTCGCGACCAGCGTTGCAAGCAGTTCGGGATCGACGAGCGACGGCGTCCCGCCACCGACGAACACCGTGTCGAGCGACAGGCGTCCCATCCGCTCGCCGAGACGCCGCACCTCCGTGCACAGCGCGTCCATGTACGCCTCAGACCCGGTCGCGCCCGCGACGCTCGTGAAGTCGCAGTACTCGCACTTCCGTTCGCAGAAGGGAATGTGCATATACAGGGAGCGCACGTCGCTGAAGCCGACCGTCAGGGCGTCGGATCCTTCGGTTGCGCGTCTCGCGCCGCGGCCTCATCGAGCCGATCGACGTTCGACTTCCCGCCCGATGCCGTCGCTCCCTTCGGATCAGGCACGGGCTTGGGCTCCTTCGGCGGCCGCGGACCGCGCGGTGGCGGCGGCTTGATCCGCATCCGGCGGTACAGCGGGGGATACAGATAGAACGTGCCGACGAAGCTGAGCACGTCGATGATCGCCAGGCCGGCGATGGCGACCGGTGTCGCGACCACGGTTGCGGTACTCGCCGCTGATGAAGCCGACGACGACGGAGACGGCGACGCCGCCGCCGATGGTGCCGGGGACGTTGAGGACGTGGGCAGCGGCGTGGCGGTTGCCGACGGCGTGCCGTTGGTCGCAGCCGGCGATGAGGAGCCGAATCCGCCCACCACGAAGGTCAGTGCGACGAAGAGGGCAAGCCAGATGAAGTACTGGAAGATGCCGGCCATGATCGATTCCATGAACCGCAGCGCCCGCGACTCCTTGGTGATGAACTTCGCGATCGGCGCGGCGACCAGCGCCGCTGCGAGGACGATCAGCGGGTTGTAGCTGAGCCCGAGCAGGTAGAGGCCGAAGTCCGGGCGCGGGGCAGTCAGCGTGAAGAACGCGGCGGCTCCGACAATGACCTCGGCGCCCGCGATGCACGCGACGAGGATCGCGTACGAGCGTTTCGCCCACGGGACGAACGGCTCGTCGATGCGGCGCACGCGCGGCGGCGGGGCGCCCTTCCCCGGCTTGGTCGCCTTGGGCTGCGGCTTGGCGTTGGCCGACTTGGGCTCGGGGCCGCCGCGCTCCTTCACCTGCGCCGTCTGCTTGGTGAGCGACACCTCGGCACGCGTGTTTCGCTCGACCGCGTCAGGGCGGCGGCGGGGGCGCTTGCGAGGCGGGTTGGGCCGTGGCATCAGCGGTGCTCCTACTCCTCGTCCATCTTGAGTACGGCCATGAATGCCTCCTGGGGAATCTCCACGTTGCCCACCCTTTTCATGCGGCGCTTGCCCTCGCGCTGCTTCTCGAGCAGCTTGCGCTTTCGCGTGATGTCCCCGCCGTAGCATTTGGCAAGCACGTCCTTGCGCATGGCTGAGACCGTCTCACGGGCGACGATCTTGCCACCGATTGCCGCCTGTATGGGGACTTCGAAAAGCTGGCGGGGGATCAGCTTGCGCAATCGCTCGGCCAGTTTGCGGCCGTGGGCGTTGGCCCGGTCGCGGTGGACGATCATGCTGAGCGCGTCGACTCGCTGCCCTCCGACGAGGATGTCGAGCTTCACGAGTGACTCGGCGCGGAACCCCGTGATCTCGTAATCGAGCGACGCATAGCCCCTGCTTCGAGACTTCAGCTGGTCGTAGAAGTCGTGAATGATCTCCCCGAGCGGCATGTCGTACACGACGGCGACGCGGTCCCCGGGTTGATAGTCCATGTGCTGGAACTCCCCGCGCCGCTCCTGGCACAACTCCATGATCGCGCCAACGTACGTGCTCGGCACGATGATCGTCGCTTTCGTGCGCGGCTCCTCGATCGCGTCGATGTTGGATGCGTCGGGGAGCATCTCGGGGTTGTCGATGGCGATCACCTCACCGGAACGCAGACGAACGCGGTACTCGACTGTCGGCGCCGTGGTGATGAGCGAGAGGTTGAACTCGCGCTCGAGACGCTCCTGCACGATCTCCATGTGCAGCAGACCGAGGAAACCGCATCTGAACCCGAATCCCAGCGCCGCGGATGACTCCGGTTCGTACACCAGGGACGCGTCGTTGAGGTTGAGCCGCTGCAATGCTTCCTTGAGGTCGGTGACGTCCTCCGAGTCGACGGGGAAGATGCCCGCGTAGACCATCGGAGTCACCGCGCGGTAGCCCGGCAGCGGATGCGTCGTCGGATGCGCAGCGTCGGTGACCGTGTCGCCGACCTTGCTGTCGCGCACGTTCTTGATCGACGCGATGAAGTAGCCGACCTCGCCGCACAACAGCTCATCGACACGCGTCATCGCAGGCGCGAACACGCCAACCTCGTCGACGACGAACTCACTCTTGTTGTGCATCATCCGGACGCGCATCCCGCTCGCCATCCGTCCATCGACGAGCCGGACGTACACCACAACGCCACGGTACGCGTCGTACTTGGCGTCGAAGATGAGCGCGCGCAACACGCCGTTGCGGTCCCCCTTCGGCGGTGGCACGCGTTGCACGATGGCCTCGAGCACCGCATCGATGCCGATACCCTGGCGCGCGCTCGTGAGGATGGCATCCGCCGCGGAAATCCCGATGACCTCCTCGATCTCTCGCCGCACGAGCTCCGGGTCGGCATTGACGAGGTCGATCTTGTTGATGATCGGGATGATCTCGAGGTTGTTGTCGATCGCCTGATAGACATTGGCGAGCGTCTGCGCCTCAACGCCCTGCGTCGCATCGACGACGAGCAGCGCGCCCTCACACGCCGCGAGGGAGCGCGACACCTCGTACGCGAAATCGACATGACCCGGTGTGTCGATGAGGTTCAGCTCGTAGGTGATCCCGTCGGCTGCCGTATGTGCGAGGCGCACCGCCTGTGCCTTGATGGTGATGCCGCGCTCGCGCTCGAGGTCGAGCTGGTCGAGGAGCTGGTCCTGCATGTCACGCAACGCGACTGTCCCCGTCGCCTCGAGCAGTCGGTCCGCGAGCGTCGACTTGCCGTGATCGATGTGCGCGATGATGCTGAAGTTGCGGATCCGGTCGAGGCGCATCAGGAAGAGAAGGCGGTCCTAGGATCCCGTCGCGACATCGCTGTCATGAGCGGAGCGCAGGATCTCCGCAATGTCGCTGACGCCGCGCCGGCTTCCGGACAACCCGGGCTTGACGCGGTGCGCAAGCACCAGGGGGGCGACGTGCTCGACGTCCTCGATCGCGACGGCGGCGCGGTCCTCGTGCGCGGCAAGGGCCTGCGCAGCCTTGCGCGTGACGATGTCCGCGCGATGGCCGTCGACCTCGAGCTCGATGCTGAGCGCGGCGATGGCCACGAGAATGCTGCGGTCCACGACCACATCGGAGAGCACCGACATCGCTCGCGCGATGCTGTCGGCCTCCGCATGCTCCGACGGCTCGAAGCGTGCGGCGAACGCTGCCGGATCATCCTCGAATGCCTCGCGGCGCTCGACGATCTCCACGCGCTGACGCACGTCACGAATGCCCTCGACGTCGACGCAGAGTCCGAAACGGTCGAGCAGCTGGGGGCGGAGCTCCCCTTCCTCGGGGTTCATCGTGCCGACGAGGATGAATCGCGACGGGTGCGACACCGAGACCCCCTCGCGCTCGACGGTGTTCTGTCCCATCGCAGCAGCGTCCAGCAGCACGTCGACGATGTGGTCGTCGAGCAGGTTCACCTCATCGACGTAGAGGATGTTGCGATTGGCCTCGGCGAGGACGCCCGGCTCGAACTCCTTCTCACCACGCTTGATGGCGGCCTCGATATCGATGGCACCGACGACACGATCCTCGGACGCGTTGATCGGCAGCTCGACAACGCGCATGCGTCGACGACCACGCGGCAGCGTCTCGCCGTTCGCGACGCGATCAGTGCACTCCGAACACTGCAGGTCGGCGTCGTCCGGCGGACATCCGTAGCGACAATCCGCAACCACATCGAGTGCGGGCAGGAGCTTCGTGAGCGATCGCACCGCCGTCGACTTCGCCGTTCCTTTCTCGCCGCGTATCAGCACACCGCCGATCGCGGGGTTGATCGCGTTGAGAACGAGCGCCTGTTTCATCGTTTCCTGTCCCACGATCGCGGTGAACGGGAACACGCTTCGTCCTGCTTGCATCGCGGTCATTGTGCCATGCGCCCTCGAAGGCTCTTCTCCACGCCCTCGAGGATCGCCCCCTGCGAGAGATCGAACAGGCCGAGATACTCGCCCCCTGAGCGATCCGCGAGGTCGCGGCACGCGTTGAACCCATAGCCGCCGAAGAGCGGTGGCCGGCTGTGCGAGCCGACCCGCGGCATCGGACGGCTCGTGTGGTCGCGCGCCGAGTCGATGACCAGCATGTGCACGCCGTCGGCACCGAGCTGCTCGGCGACACGCTGCGCCTCGACGAGCGGTTCCTCTCCGAACAGCGAGATGTTGCCGCGTCCGTCGCTGATGAGGACGAGCAGCGGATACACGCTCGGATCGCGAAGACGCTCGGTCCGGACGATCCGGAGCCCGGCCACGAGCCCGTGAGTCAAAGGCGTCGTCCCACCGACGGTCAGCCGCTGCAATCGCTGTTCCGCGAGGTCGACAGACGACGTCGGCTGCAGCACGATCCGCGCGGACCGTCCGGAGAAGACGACGAGCGAGACCTTGTCCCTGCGCAGATATGCGTCGCGGAGCAGCGAGAGCACGGCGCCCTTGGTCGCCTGCATGCGCTGCTCGGCGTCCATCGACGCGCTGGCGTCGACGACGAACACGATCAACGTGCCGGTGCGCCGGCGGCGGACTTTCTGGCGCAGGTCCTGGCGCTCCAGGTGCAATGCCGGGCCTCCGGACTCCGCCGTGGCCGCGGCGCGGCGGCGGTTCTGATGCGGCGCGGCAGCCCGCATGGTGGCGTCGAACGCGATGTCGGTGGTCTTCTCCGTCTGCGTCGCCCGGACGTAACGGCCACGCTTGTCGCTGCTCTGCGACGAGCTGCGCTTGCCCGTCGTGGACCGTGTCCGCCGGTCGCGAGGGAGCGCGATCTTGCGCACGGGGAAGAGCTCTCCCTCGAAGAGCTGCTCGGCGCTGTGGCGTGTCACCGCCTGCGTCGCCTGCTCGCTGCCCTGGACCTGGCCGGCGCTCTCGCCCTCCTCGCCGCTGCCGGAGTCGTCCGGGGGCTGGTCGCCCGCCTCCTCGGACTGGTCGGAGATGGTGGCTGCCTCAGCCTCCTGGGCGATCTCCTCGAAACGCTCCTTGGCGCGTTCCGCAGTCGCCCCGGCCGTCTGCGCGACCCCGTCCTGGCGCGCTCGTCTCCGGTGCGCGAGGGCGAGCTCGGCCGCGACGGTCGCGTCGGCAGTCGATACCAGCAGGCGCTCATCGGCGTCCGCTGCCTCCTCCTCCTCCCGCATCCGGACGACCCTGTCCGCCTCCTCCCAGGCGCGAACCGTCCGCGACGCGCTGCTGACCACGATATCGGCGCGATGGCCGAGGGCCCCGGCATCGATGCACACGAGCGCGATGAACCAGTTGATCGTCTGGGTGATCTCGGTGCGCGGGAGCAGTCGCCGCGCTTCGACGATGACCGAGCGGAGATGCTCCTCGCTGCCCTCGAACTCGAGGTCGAGACCGGCGCCGTCAACGGTCCGGCGCGCGTCGCGCTCCACGATCCGGACGCGCTCGTCGACGTCGCGCAGACCAGTGATGTCGACGCAGAGACCGAAGCGATCGAGGAGCTGCGGCCGGAGCTCGCCTTCCTCCGGATTCATCGTGCCGACGAGGATGAATCGCGACGGGTGGGCGACCGAGATGCCCTCGCGCTCGACGACATTCCATCCCATCGCGGCCGCGTCGAGGAGGACGTCGACGATGTGGTCGTCGAGCAGGTTCACCTCGTCGACGTAGAGGATGCCGCGGTTTGCCTCGGCGAGGAGGCCCGGCTCGAAGCGGCGTTCGCCGTACTTGATCGCGGCTTCGGTGTCGATGGTGCCGACGACGCGGTCCTCAGAAGCGTTGATCGGCAGCTCCACGACCCGGATCCGACGCCGGACGATCGGTGCGTCGCCACCCTCGCCATAGCGGGCGCGGCAGTCGTCGCACCAGTTCGCGGGCGTGGCCGGATCGCAGCGATAGCGGCAGCCGGCGACGACGTCGATCTCGGGCAGGAGGCGGGCCAGGGCGCGGACGGCCGTCGACTTCGCGGTGCCCCGCTGGCCGCGGATGAGGACGCCGCCGATGTTCGGGTTGATCGCGTTGAGGACCAGCGCGGTCTTCATCGCGTCCTGCCCGACGAGCGCCGTGAACGGCATGAGGGAACGTGAGTTCGGCATCGATCCCATTGTGCCCGAGGGGTCGAGTGTCGAGACCTGCTACAAAGCCTCGATGCCGAGCCCACTGCGCGTCCTTCTCGAAGCAAGCTGTCTTGCCGATGGGCGTCGGGAGGCGGGCATCGGCCGATATACGCGCCAGCTCGCGGACGCGCTCCATGCCATCACCGACCTTGATGTCATCGAGTCGGTTCCGGCGGCGTCGGCGTGGGGCGAGTCCCGGCCGGGACGGTTCCTGCACGCGCAGCCGCATGTCCTCAGGGACGCGATGACGACGCATCCCCACCTGATCCACGGCGTCGGTGGCGAGCCGGCGCTCGGCTTCCCGCTGGCGCGTCAGGTCGTCACGATCCACGACGTCGAGCTCTGGCGCGGCGCCGCGTCGGGCGGTGCTGCGGGCACGGCCCGCGGCCTCTACGCCTCGATGCTCGCGCCCGCGCTGCGCCAGTGCGCGGGCGTGATCGCCGTGAGCGAGACAACGCGCCGGGAAGCGATCGACACGCTCCACCTCGATCCTGCCCGCGTCCACGTGGTGCCCAACGGCGTTTCGCCCGTTTTCACGGGTCGCCCGAAGCTCCGCGATGGGCGTGTCGCAGAGGCGAACGGTGTCGAGGAGTCGTTCGTGCTCTGGGTCGGAAGCCTGCGGGCGCGCGATCCGCGCAAAGGCCTCGACACGTTGCTCGATGCGATGGAAATGCTCGGCGACACCGCACCGCCCCTGGCGATGGTGGGTGCGCTCGGGCCGGAGGCGGACCGGCTCGCGGCAGACGCGTGGCGGCGGCGCGTTCAGCTGGTGCTCTGCGGGTCAGTCGACGATGCCGACCTCGCGTCCTTGTACCGGCGTGCGTCGGTGGTGGTCGTGCCGTCGACCCACGAGGGATTTGGGCTCACCGCGCTCGAGGCGATGGCGTCGGCTGCTCCGGTCGTCGCGACCGCAGTCGGCAATCTCCCGGATCTGCTCGGCGATGCCGGCGTGCTGATTCCACCAGGCGATCCGCCGTCGCTGGCTGCGGCGCTGGACGAGGTGCTCACCGATCCGGTCAGGAACGCGCGCATGCGTCACGCCGGCGTCGTGCGTGCAGCCGAGTACACCTGGACGAACACCGCGGAGATGACGGCGGACGTGTACTGGGAGGTCGCGTCGACTCCCAGGCTGTTGCGCCGCCACTGAGGCGATCCGCTCTACAGGTCCTCGGCGATCGCGCGACGCTGGTCCTCATCGAGACTGACGACGACCGCGCATGCAGCGTGATCGGTTCCCGTCGCAACCGGCGATCCACTGACGATTGCCTCGCGTTGCTCGGGCTCGAGCGCGAAGCGCACGTAATGCGCGAGCACGCGTTCCCCGGGCGCGAACACGTCATCCGGGACGCCACGGACGCGTGTGCCGGCGACATCGAGAAACACCGTCTTCTCGATCCCGTCGAGACGCATCACCGCAGCGTTGAGGTCGGCCGGATCGGCCACCTCGAGAAACAGCGCGGCGGTGAGCTCGCCGGCCGCGGGGACCACCGCATTGAAGGCCGCGATCTCGCCGGCGACGCGATCCGGGTCGTCGATGCGCTCCGTCCGGAGCGCCTCCTCGAGGGTCGCCCGAATGGTGTCGCGATTCTCGAAGACCAGCGCAAGCGATTCGCCGAGCCGGACGCGACGGAAGCGCTTCAACTCGGCGACGCGGCGGCGCTCGTCGCCACGCATCGCCTCGTAGGCCGCACCGACTCGCACCTCATCGAGGCGGAGCGGGGCTGAACGGTCAAGCGCCACGAGTACCTCCGGCCAACGTCAGGACCACCGGTCGGCCTGATCGGTGCCGACTCTCGCACTTCTCACCGGAGCGGTGGCGGGTGCAATACCTGACCTGCGCGGTATGATTTCGCGCGATGGCATCGATAGCGTTCGATCGCAGCGTCCTCAAGGTGAATCAGATGATCCTCATGGTCACCATCGTGGTGAGCTATGTGATCGGCCTCGCCTATCCCGGGGTCGCATGGATCCTGCCGGTGCTCGCCGTCATGATGCTCGCGGCGGTGGCATCGCCCTCGCTCAACGTCCCGAGGATCCTCTACACCCAGGTCCTGCGCCCGTCGGGCATCGTCAAGCCACGGATCGTGCAGGAGGATCCCGCGCCGCACCGCTTCGCGCAACTCGTCGGGGGCGTCTTCCTGACCGTCGCCACGATCTTTGTCATCACCGATCTGCTGCTGGTTGCATGGGCGCTTGCGTGGATCGTCGCGGCGCTCGCCTTCCTGAACTTCGCGTTCAACATCTGCGTCGGCTGCATCATGTACGCGCAGCTCGTGCGGATCGGAGTCCTGCCGCTGCATCGCGAACCGGCGCGATGATCCTGCTCCTGGCGCCGCTGATCGCCGTCGCGGTCGTGGCAGGGGCCGCGCTGCTCCTCCGAGCCCAACGTGGCGGCCAGCGCGAACTCGTCGGCAGCGTCGTCGAGACACGGCTGCAGCGCAAGCTCCCCTCGATCCTCTACTTCACGGGGGTGAACTGCACCATCTGCCACACGGCGCAGAAGCCCGCGCTGCGCTCGCTTGCGGCCGGCTTTGATGACGCTATCGAGATCCGCGAGGTCGACATCGCGGTCGAGCCCGCGCTTGCCCGCCAGTACCGGGTGATGTCGCTGCCGACCACCATCGTGCTCGACGCCTCAGGGCAGGTCACCGACATCAACGTCGGCTTCGCGACCGGGGAGACGCTCCGCCGCCAGCTCGTCGATGCCGGGATGCCGGTCGCGGCATAGCCACTCGGGTACTCTGAGCGCATGGCCGTCACCGAGCGCGCTCCGCGGACGCGCGCACTGTCGCCTTCGGATCTCTACGAAGTCGATGACCTGCTCGGCGATGACGAGCGCCTGATACGGGACACCGTTCGCGCGTTTGTCCGTGAGCGGGCGTTGCCCGTGATCCCGGGGCACTTCGAGGCCGGCACCTTCCCGCGGGAGCTGATTCCCGGTCTTGCCGAGCTCGGACTGCTCGGTATGCACCTGCGTGGCTACGGCTGCGCCGGCACCTCGGCGATCGCGTACGGCGTGGCGTCCGAGGAGCTCGAAGCCGGTGACAGCGGGCTGCGCTCCTTCGTCTCGGTGCAGGGTTCGCTGGCTATGTTCCCGATCTGGGCGTACGGCAGCGAGGAGCAGAAGTCGCGCTGGCTCCCGGAGATGGCGGCCGGACGCGCGATCGGTTGCTTCGGACTCACCGAGCCCGACGCGGGATCCGACCCGTCGTCGATGCGAACGTCGGCGCGGCGTGACGGCGATGACTGGGTGCTCGACGGCACCAAGATGTGGATCACCAACGGCTCGATGGCCGATGTCGCAGTGGTGTGGGCGCGGACGGACGGCGGTGTGCGCGGCTTCCTCGTCGAGCGCGGGGTGCGCGGCTTCACGACATCGGACGTGCACAACAAGCTCTCGCTCCGTGCCTCTGTCACGTCAGAGCTTTCCTTCGACAACGTGCGCCTGCCCAACAGCTCGGTGCTGCCGGACGTGACCGGCATGCGCGGTCCGTTGTCGTGTCTCAACGAGGCACGCTTCGGCATCGGCTGGGGCGCGATGGGCGCGGCGCGCGCGTGCTTCGAGGCCGCACTCGACTACAGCAAGGCGCGACGTGCGTTCGGCAAACCGATCGCCGCCATGCAGCTCACGCAGCTGAAGCTCGCCGACATGGCAACGTCGATCATCCAGGGCCGCCTGCTCGCGCACCGGCTCGGGACGCTCAAGGACGCGGGCAGGCTTCAGGCGGTGCAGGTCTCCGTGGCCAAACGCTCCAACGTCCGCGCGGCGATCGACATCGCGCGGTCCGCGCGAACCATCCTCGGCGCCAACGGCATCACGCTCGAGTACCCGGTGTCGCGGCACATGGCGAACCTCGAATCAGTGCTCACGTACGAAGGCACCGAGGAAGTGCACACGCTGATCATCGGCAAGGAGCTCACGGGCGAGAACGCCTTCAGCTGATCAGGGACGCAGGAGCGAGCGTGGTCCTGGATCGCCGCGCTGCGCATGGCGGTGCGAGCAGTACGCGACACGCAGGCTCGCGTACAACCCCACCGCACAGGTGACCGCGGCGAAGACCGCAACGTCGGTGCCACCGCTGCTGACGATGCGCGACACCTCGAGCCCGATCCCGGCGACCCAGGAGGCGCAGGCCGCGATGCCGAACGTTCGGAAGTCCTCCCACGAGGGAACCGGCAACGCGCGAAGGCGCTTCATGACAACGCCATGCTGCTCGCTCATACCGTGTCGCGCGCAGAGGTAACTGACTCGTCAGATTCAGACTGCCTCGTCCCACCCCTCAGTTTCGCGGAAGGAATGGTGTCCGCGTCGCGCGACGATGAGGTGGTCGAGCACGGGGACACCGAGCAGGACACCGGCACTGCGCAGCGCCGAGGTGACAACGCGATCCGCGCGACTCGGCGCCGGATCACCGCTCGGGTGGTTATGGCCGATGATGACTGCAACAGCGTCACTGCGCAACGCCGGCCCGAACACATCGCGCGGCTGCAGCCGGGACGCGTTGATCGTGCCGACAGCGACCGTCTCGAGACGGATCGGCCGATGGCGCGCGTCGAGTAGGAGCGCCACCACCTGCTCGCGCCTGGCACGGCGGAGCCCGTCGAGCATCAGCAGCGCATCGCGTGGTGAACCGATGGCCGGACGGTCATCGTCCGTCCAGCGCTCGGCGAGTTCCCACATCGCTGCGAGACGTTCGGCACGCTCGCGCGGCACGCCATGCTCGCGCGTGAGCCCGGCGGCATCGAGCGCGCGGCGCTCCCACCACGGAATGCGCGCCACGCGGTTGGCGACTGCACTGAGATCCGCAGCCGGCGCCGACCCACCGAGCGCGCGGGCGAGCAACTCCGCCTCGCCGATCCGGGACTCTGCCTCTGACTGCATGCCCACAGAGTAACACAAATCCGTGTATGTGTGGCCGCAGTGTTAGTGGGTCAGCAGCATCCCCACGACGAAGATGACGACGATCGCCACGCCGGCGATACCCACGACCATCCATCCGTCGACCGCGGCCAGGATCGAGGGTGTGGCCGGGACCGGCGCCGCGGTTGGGAGAGCACCGGGGGTCCCGAGGATGTCCTTGGGAGCCTCGACAGAGATCAACGTGACGCGCCCGGCGGCGTCCTCGGGGAGCTCAGCGGGATCCAGCAGTGCGGGCGCGACCGCCACGCTGCGACGGCGTCGCGGAGAGCGTGCCTCAGACACCGCGCTCACCTTCGGCGATCAGTGCCGCAAGCACCTCGTCGGCGAACGCGCGGTACGCGACCGCTGCCTCGGACGATGGTGCGAGCACGGTCACCGGTTCGCCGGCTAGCGCCGACTCCTGCAGCCGCACGGTGACCTTGATGATGGTGTCGAAGACGCGCAGGTTGGGAATCGCGCGCAGACCATCGAGCAGGTCTCGCGAGAATCGCGTGCGCATCACCACGAAGGTCGGCAGCAGTCCGAGCACGCGCAGCTCGGGGTTCAACTCCTGACGTACGTGATGCACCGCGCGCAGCGTTTCCTTGAGGCCCTTCACCGCGTAACCGGACATCTGCATGGGGATGACGATGAAGTCGGTCGCGGCCAGCACGCTGATGGTGTGGAACGCAAAGCTCGGCGGGGTGTCGAACAGGATGAAATCGTAGTCGCGGCAATCGCGGTCGAGCGCGCGACGCAGGCGCGTCTCGGAGTCGAGCGACGTCGGCAGTCCCGCTTCCAC
>DATDID010000045.1:0-56994 GCA_036521195.1 Candidatus Dormiibacterota bacterium | reverse complement strand
ACCGAAGAGAGACGCAACCGCAAAGCCGCCGAAAACCCCCGAGGCGGCTGACACCGACGAGGCAGTCGAGGCTGCGGCGTCGGCTGGCGAGGACGCCGAGGCCGTCGAGGATGCGGCGCCCTCGAGCGACGATGAGGCGGCTGTGACAAAGGCGCCGGCCAAGAAGCCAGCGGCAAAAGCGGCGGCAAAACCCAGAGCCCCAAGAGCGAAGAAGGATCCTGCAGAGGGCGCATAAGAAAGGCGGCGGGAGCTCCCGCAACGGACGCGACAGCAAAGCCAAGCGCCTCGGCGTGAAGCGCCACACCGGCGAGGTGGTTCTCGCGGGCACGATCCTGGTCCGTCAGCGCGGCACTAAGATCCTCGCGGGCGAGCACGTCGGAGTCGGCCGCGACCACACGCTCTTCGCGTTGCGCACCGGGACTGTGGCATACGACCAGACCGGCCACGACCGCACCCGCGCCAACGTGCGCGCGATGGCGATCTTCTCGGTCGGCGAGATGATCGAGGAGCCTATCGACGAGGAGCCGGTCGCAGCGACCGGCTGAGCGTACGGCCACTCGCGGCTCCCCCTTCATCGACGAGGTCGACATCGAGGTCGCGGCGGGAACGGGCGGGCGCGGCGCAGTCAGCTTCCGTCGCGAGAAGTACGTCCCTGACGGTGGGCCCGACGGGGGAGACGGCGGACGGGGCGGGGATGTCCTCATCGTCGCCGACTCCACCGACACGACACTCTCCGGCTTCCGTGAGCGACGCTCGTTCGCGGCCGAGAACGGTCAAGCCGGCGGTGGCGCCAAGCGCTCCGGGCATCACGGAGCGGACGTCGTGCTGCACGTGCCGGTCGGCACCATCGTCCGGGAAGGGGAGAAGGTGCTCGCGGATCTCGATCGCCCGGGAGCGACGGCGCTCGGAGCCCGCGGAGGCAGGGGCGGCCGCGGCAACACGAGGTTCGCGACGGCCACTCGTCAGGCCCCCCGGGCGGGCGAGCTCGGCGATCCAGGGGAGAAGCGCCGCCTCCATCTCGAGCTGCGCCTCATCGCGGACATCGGGCTCGTGGGACTGCCGAACGGCGGCAAGTCCACGCTGCTGGCGGCGTTGACCGGCGCGCATCCGAAGATCGCCGCCTACCCATTCACGACGTTACATCCCAACCTCGGGGTGGCCGAGCTCGAGGGCGGTCACACCCTCGTCCTGGCCGACGTCCCCGGGCTCATCGAGGGTGCGAGCCAGGGCGCCGGACTCGGTCTCGAGTTCCTGCGTCACCTCGAGCGGACACGAACGCTGATCCACGTCGTCGACGCGTCTGCCGGCGTCGATGACGCGCGGGAGGCGCTGGCGACGGTGCGCTCCGAGCTCGAGGCGTACAGCCCCGAGCTTGCCGCGCGGCCCTCGGTCTTCGCGTTAAACAAGATCGATCTGCCTGAGGGGGCTGCGGCTGCAGCGACGCTCGCCGCCGAGTTCCCCGAGTCGTTCGGCATCTCGGCGCTCACCGGCGACGGATGCCGGGACATGCTGCTCGCTGCCGCGGCGCTTTCAGGTCGAGGGACGCGCGACAGGCCGATCCCCGCTGCGCCGGGGTTGCACCGGGTCTACCGGCCGCGCCCGAGGCGCGTGATCACCAATGACGTGGTCCGCGAGAGCGACGCGTTCCGCGTCGTCGGTGAGCTCGTGGAGCGGATGGTCGGCCGGATCGATCTCGAGAACGACGAGGCAGTCGCCCGCCTGCAGCGCAAGCTCGCCGCCGCAGGTGTGGACGCGGCGCTCTCAGCGGCAGGAGCCAAGGAGGGCGACACGGTCCGCATCGGCGAAGCCGAGTTCAACTACCGCGACGACGGGTTGTCCGCGTGACCTCGGTGCTCGTGTTCGGCGGGAGCTTCGATCCGGTCCACAACGGCCATCTCTCGATCGCCAGACAGGCTCGCGAGCTGACGGGCGCAGCCGAGGTCTGGTTCGTCCCCTCCGCGATAGCGCCGCTGCGCGACCATCTCGCGGCGCCACCCGAGGACCGCCTGGCCCTCGTCCAAGTCGCGGTGGGGGAGACGCCACACACGCGCGTTCTGGACGTCGCCATTCGAATGGGGGGCGTGTCGTATACCGCCGAGACGATGGATGTGCTGCGCCGCGCGTACCCCGGCGACGACCTTGCGGTGCTCGTCGGCGCCGATGCTGCGCGCACGCTCCCGAGCTGGCATCGCGCGACTGAACTGCTCGCGCGCGAGCGCTTCGTGGTGGTCAATCGCACGGGTCCGCCTGCCCTCGACATGGACGAGCTGAGCAACCTTGGTTTCGCCGCCGAATCCACGACGCTGCTGAGCGTCGACTCGCCGAACATCAGTGCCTCCGAGGTACGCGAGCGCTGTGCCGCCGGCCAATCGCTCGCCGGCCTCGTGCCCGACGCGGTGGGCGCGTTGATCGCCGCAAGCGGCATGTACCGCTCCAATCCGGACGATGCATAATGCGAATCGGATGACATCGACTGAGCTGGCAGACATCGTCGCCGCCGCTGCCACCGACAAGAAGGCGCGCGACGTGGTCATTCTCGACATTCGGGGCAAGACCACCATCGCCGATTACTTCGTGATCTGCGAAGGCGACACCGATCGTCAAGTTCGTGCCATTACTGAGAATATCTCGGAGGTGTGCAAGGAGCACGGCGTACGTCCGCTCGCTGTCGCGGGTCTCAAGGACGCGTCATGGGCGTGCGCGGACTTCGATGCCGTGATCGCGCATGTGTTCCTGCCCGGCGAGCGAACCTTCTACGACCTCGAGGGACTCTGGGGCGACCCTGCCGGCGAGGAGGCGATCTAAGCTCGTCCGGCCGTTACGGCTGGAACAGTGGGACGCCGTTCATCACGGTGGCGTCGAGGTTGAGTAGCGCGAACACAATGGCGACCGCGCTGAACCCTATCGCACCCCAGAGCAGTATCCGCTCGGCGAGGCCGAGATCCTTGCCGCCGATTGCCGCAACCGGTGGCAGGAAGAGGCCGAGCACCGCGCCGCACAGCAGCCCGCCGACGTGCGCGTAGTTGTTGATGTCATCGGAGCTGCTGAAGAGAAAGGTCAACGCAACGTTGAGCACGATCACCGTCACCGCGTAGTTGCGCACGGTGTGTGAGATGCCCACCGGTATTTTCTTCCCCTGGACGCGGCCGACCATGAGCAGCAGCCCGACGAGCCCGGCAATGCCGCCCGACGCGCCGATGGAAATCGTCGGCTCGATCGCCGGAAGCTGGAACGGCAATTGGCTGATGCCCACCCAGAAGAGTCCGCCCGCGATCGCGGTGATCAGGAATGTTCCGAGA
The DNA here is from genome assembly GCA_036521195.1 of Candidatus Dormiibacterota bacterium. Lineage (GTDB taxonomy): Bacteria > Chloroflexota > Dormibacteria > Aeolococcales > Aeolococcaceae > Palsa-851. The sequence continues at coordinate 53,695 of DATDID010000045.1, read as the reverse complement.
AGCACGAGACGTCCGTACAGCTGCTCCACGAGCCTGCCGATGAAGAGCATCGCGATGCTGTTGAAGAGCACGTGGTACACGCTGCTGTTGTCGTGCAGGAATGCGCTGCTGACGAAGCGCCACCACTCGATCGTGCAGCCCGGGCTCTGTCCGACCGCCGGATAGAGGCTCGCGTTCGGCAGCGCACCCCAGGAGCAGAGGTCCGGCCCCGTCGAGGTTGAGCTGTTCGAGATGGTCGTCGACTCGATGAGCCAGATCACCACGAAGATGGCGATGAGCGTGTACGTGAGGATGGGCTGGGTGACCATCGCGCGGCGAACGGGCGCCACGTACCCGCCGGCAACCGTCTGGCGCTCGGCGAGGTCCACCGCGGCCAGCGTCGGTGTCGCCGCGCCGTCGTGGACCGCCCGCGCTTTCGCGCGCAGCTCGCCGACAGGCGGGAGTCCCGGCGGGACCGGCAGGATCGCCCCGGCGTTGCCGGTGGTGGCATCGACCCACGCCACGCCGAGGCGCACGGGATCGCTCGCGTTGGTGGCGACTGCGAGCGTCCCCGCGAGCGGCGTGAGCGCGATCAGGAGGATGTCGCACACCTGAGCCCCCTGCTGATGGATGCGATCGAGCCCCCACCTGCGCGCCGCATCGCAGCGATCGGCGAGATCCCTACCCGCGACCGCGGGATCCGCCGGGGGCTCGTAGAAGGCCACCAGAGCGGCGCGTGGCCCGTTCCACATCGCTGCGGCGAGCACATAGTTGCCGAGCAACGCCCCGAGCCGGCCGTCGCGCTGGTCCGCGAGGCGCAGCCGGTACCTGGTGACCAGGTCCATCGCGATCGCGAGCGCGACCGGGCTCGGCCCGGGCGGCGGGGCGGCGTGGTCAGGTGGGGCCACGTCCGTCACCCGGTCAGTCTACCCATCGTGTCCGCCGGCACCCCTCGTGTTCGACCGCGTTTTCGGCTATGGTCACCCGGTGCCAACGGCGAGCAGCGCCGCGCAGACAGCGCCGACACTGACCCTCGGCTCGCTGCACCGTTCGCTGCTCGCGCAACTCGATGCGCAGCTTGGTATGCGCGTCGGCATCCATTTCGAGGAGCGGACCTCCGTCGTGGCTGAGCACGCTCCGCCCGGCAGCGCGCCCGAGCGTGTCGAGCGCCGGACCTTCGACGCCGACCTCGTCGTGCGCGACGGAGTCGTCGCAAGCGCCAGCCTCACGGCGGGCGCCGCGGGTGCCGAGACGCTCACGGTCCGCGTTGCCGAGGTCGCCGGCGCCAGCCGGTACTCAGTGGCCGGTGGCGGCTACGGGGTGCTCAACACCCGGCCGCATCTCTTCGACCTCGTGGACTTTCAGTCCCGCCTCGACGCGGTGCCGGTGGGCGATGCGGTGGTCGACCTCGAGACACCGGACGGCACGGGGCGGATCGTGCTGGACGCCGCGATCGACACCGACTCGTTCGCGCATCTCCTCAGCATCTTCGGGGGCAGCGAGCCTTCGAATCCCGAGCTGCCGTTGCTGTCGCACTCAGTGACGCTCTCCGCCGGCGACGACGTGACCCTCGACTACTGGTGGTCGTTGCTCGGGATCGACGAGAACGAGGGGCGCCCGGCGCGTAACAACGTCGTCGTCTGCCACGTGGAGGTCTCGGTCGCCACTGCGCCCTCCGGCGGCAGCAGCCCGAGCGTGGAACTGGACCCGGCGCTCGTTGCCCTCGACGACCTCGACTCGGTCTGGGAGCTGGCCAGGCGGACTCGTCCCTAGCCGGCGTGCTCCGTCGCTAATGCGGGGGACCGGTCGGTCCTGGCGACGGAGTGGGGGTGGGTCCGGGCGACGGTGACGGCCCGGTTCCGGGGGGCGGTGTGGGTGGCGCTGCCGACGGCCCCATGTAGGTGCAGGTCTGGGTCGGGAGCGGGACGGGGCCGACGTACGTGCAATTGGTGCTGGCGCCGGGCTGCGTGCCCGGGATGTAGAAGTTGTCGTCATCGTTGCCGGGGGGGCCCACGGCGATGACGTCGGCCGGCATCTTGTACCAGGTGTCCGGCACGCCCTTGAGCGCCTTCTCCATGTAGGTGTGCCAGATCGGCGCCGCACCGCTGTATCCCGACACGACGTCGTTGAGTCGCCCGCAGCTGGCGTTGTACGGCTTGAGCCCGTAGTGCCTGAGGTCGCCCGGGTTGAATGGGTCGGTCACGAGGTCCAGACCATCGACGACGTTGCCACGCGAGAGTTGCGTCTGCATGGTGTGCACGTCCTGGGGCTTGAGGCAGCTCGCGCGGCCGTTGCCCACCCACACGGCGGTCGTGAGGTTTGGCGTCCAGCCGACGGTGAGGTTGTCGACAAAGAAGTCCGACGTCCCGGTCTTGGCGCTCACGCGGCGCGGGTTGAGGGTCAGGTAACCGTTGCGTCCGAACTCCCGGATGCGGTTGTTGTCGTTGCTGGTGATCTGATCCATGATGTACGCGACGTTCGCGGGAATCACCTGACGCCCGGCGGCTGTCGCGTTGTACGTCCACACGGTCTGTCCGGTTGCCTGGGCGACGATGCTGGTCACCGGCATCGGATCGTGCTGCACGCCGAGGTCGGCGAGCGTCGCAGCGCCGTCAGCGAGGTCGATCAGGTCGATGCCGCAGGTGAACGCGCCGAGGGTCGCGGCCCACTGATCTGGCTTGGGGCGATTGTTGTAGATCGCGCCGTTGTTGCCGTTCGGCTGGCAGTCGCCGTTGATCGATTGCACGCCCATGGCCATCTCGACGTTGGTGATGTAGTCGATGCCGGTGCCGTACTCCGTCTTCACCGCCGGGATGTTGAACGAGTCGCCGAGGCACACCTTGAGCTCGCACACGCCGTGCGTACGGCGGTCGTCGTCAGGCGGCCGGTATCCCTTGGTGCCGGGAATCGGGAACGTGAAGTAATCGTCGAGCAGGGGCGTCGTCATCGTGAATTTGGTCGATGCGATCGCGGCGGTGTACGTGAAGAGCTTCGTCGTCGAACCGAGCGGCACCGGTGTATCGGCCATGTTCACCTGGCCGTAGTCCGGGTCCGCATAGTTCCAGGCGCCGACCATCGCCAGGACGTCGCCGGTCCTCGGGTCGAGGCTCACCAGTGCTCCGTCGTTCATGTTCTCGGCCTTCCGTTCCTGCTGAACCTCGTTGTGCACGGTCGTGTACGCCTCGTTCTGCTTCACGGGGTCCAGCGTCGTGTGGATGATGTAGCCGCCGGGGTTCGCGTACTGGGGGAAGTGCACGTCCAGGTATTTCTCGAGGTAGGAGACGAAGTCCGGGTCGAGGCTCGGGTTCGACTGCGTCCACGAATGGAACGTGAGGGGCTCGGCGTACGCTGCAGCCGCCTGAGCCTCCGTGACGTCGTGACTCGCGACCATCGCCTGAAGCACCTGCTTCTGGCGGTTCTTCGCGAGCGGGTTCACGGTCTCGTTGGCAGGGTGGCTCAGCGGGTTGTACGAGGTCGGGGACTGCGGCAGCCCGGCGAGCATCGCCGCCTGCGCCAGGTCGAGCTGGCTCGCCGGCTTGAGAAAGTAGAGCTCAGCCGCGGAGCCGACGCCGACCGCGAAGTTGCCGTAGAAGATCCGGTTGATGTACATCTCGAGGATCTCGTTCTTGGTGAAGTTCAGCTGGATCTCGTTCCCGAGGACGATCTCCTTGATCTTGTAGTCGATGCTCTGAGGTGGATCAGCGCCGCCGTAGAGGCTGATCTTCGCGAGCTGCTCGGTGATCGTCGACCCGCCCTGGACGGTGCTGGAGCTGTGCGTGATGTCGGCGACACCCGATTCAGCAAGGCGGGCCAGGTCCCACGAGCCCTCGGTGTAGAAGTTGTGGTCCTCGACCGCGACGATCGCCTCCTTGAAGAGGGGCGAAACACCCGACAGGTCGACGTGAATGTGCCGGTAGCCGGAGTTGTGGAAGACCTGGATGAGGTTGCCTGCGGCGTCATAGACGTCGGTGTCGATCTGTGGCTCCATGTTGGTGATCGTCGAGGCGTCCGGCAGCTGGCTCTTGTAGGCGTTATAGCCCGCGAAGACGGCGCCGACCGTGCCGGCTCCGATCGCAGCGAAGACCGTGACGAGGATCAGCACGACGCGGAGGACGCGTCCGCGCCGACGCGGCTGCCGCAGGTGGCGGTAGGCGCTCGCGCGGCGGCGCCGGAGCTCCGCGCGAGCGGCTGCCTGGGCGGCGCCGACGCCTGGATTGGCCGATCCGGCCGCGCGCATGGGAGCCCGAGAGCCGTTGGGAAGGCCCGCCCGGCGGCGCCGAGCCTCGGGCCCTTGCTCGAGGCTCACCCCTGAACCGTCATGTGCATATCCGAGATGGTCTCCTGACTGCCCAGCGTCGTGGCGCCAAAGCAGTGCTGCCGGCTTCTCCGGTGAAACGCCGGGGTCCGGCTCGGGTTACGCCGGCCGCATGGCGACGGCGATGACAAAGACGACGGCGAACAGCACGACGATGACCGCCCCCGCGACCAGCGCGCCGGGGCCTTCCTCGATCCAGAAGGGTCCGATGCGGCGCCGTCCGGGGGCCCCTTCGTCGAGCGGGACCGCCATGAAGGCAAAGGTACCAGGAGGTCCGCTGGAACGGACATATGACAATCCGCCACGCGTGCCGGGACCTGGAGTTGGGCCGTGACACAATCCAAAGCCGATGGCAGTTACCTTGCCTGTGTCTGCGCCGGCGGCCAGTCCGATCGCGCTTCCGCCTGCACCGCGGACAGCGGAGGAGACAGGACTGCCATTTAGCTTTGTCTGCGATCTGGTCCTCAAGGTCCTCTATTTCAACGGCAGCATGCTCGGCCGCGACATCGCGAACCACCTGTGTCTGCCGTTCTCGTTCGTCGAGACCACGACCAGGTTCCTTGCCGACGAGGGGTACTGCTCCTCGACGGGAATGCACACTGCGGCGCTCGACCCCGGCGAGCCGATCAACGCCGGCATGCAGCACATGATCTCGACGACGGGCAGGCAGCGCGCCCGTGAGCTCCTCGAAATCAACCAGTACGCCGGCCCCGCGCCCGTGCCGATCGCGGACTACAACGCCATGGCCGAACGCCAGTCGCATGTCGACGGCCAGGTGAACCGCGCCCGTCTGCACGACGCCTTCAGCCATCTCGTCCTGTCCGAGGTCGTCCTCGACCACCTCGGTCCCGCGTTGAGCGCACGCCAGGCGGTGTTCCTGTACGGCCCTCCCGGCAACGGCAAGACCACCATTGCGGAGGCCGCCGCTTCCCTGCTGGGCGCGCCGATGTTCATCCCTCGCGCGCTCTACGTCCACGGCGAGGTGATCCGGTTCTACGACCCGATCCACCACGAGCCGATCGACCGTGACCTGCCGCCCCACGACCGCCGCTGGCAGCTCGCCAAGCGTCCGGCCGTCAAGGTCGGCGGGGAGCTGACGCCGCGGATGCTCGAGCTGGGCTTCGACCACACCCTCGGCTTCTACGAGGCGTCGATGCAGCTCAAGGCCAACGGCGGCCTCTTCCTGATCGACGACTTCGGGCGCCAGCAGAACATGTCACCGCGTGACCTCCTGAACCGGCTGATCGTGCCGCTCGAGAAGAAGGTCGACTACCTGAACATCCCCCGCGCGGGCTCGAGCATCCCGGTCCCGTTCACGTGCCTGGTGATGCTTTCGACGAACCTGCGTCCGCAGAACCTCATGGACGAGGCCTTCCTGCGCCGAGTGCGATTCAAAGTCCACGTGCCCGACCCGACCGTTGACGAGTACAAGGAGATCTGGCGGCGCAACTGCGTGGACAACAACCTGCGCATGGACGAGCGGCTGGTTGACCGTCTCCTCGAGAACCACTACCACTCCAAGGGACGGCCGCTGCACGGCACGCACCCGCGCGACCTGCTCAACCATGTGATTCACGCGGCGTTGTATCTCGGCAAACCGGTGGAGCTGAACGACGAGCTCCTCGAGCTTGCCTGCGAGACCTATTTCGTCGAGGCTGACGAGTAGCGCTTCCGCGCGACCAGGTCGACGGGTCGATCGGCCTCACGACCACGGGTGCTGACAGCGAGCCTTGGCACCTGACCCGGGAGGGCCGTTAGAGTCGCCGCGTGGAAGGCGTGCAAGGACGGCTGAACTCGCCTTCGGAGCATGGTGCTGAATACCGCGCCATCACAGCCCTCCTCCCGCGGGTCGCGATCGCGACGCTGCTCATTCTCCTCGTCGCCATCCCTTTTGACGATGCATCGGGAAGCCTCAACAAACCGATGTATCTCGCGATCGTTGCGCTCGGCGCCGTACTCACCGCCGTCTTCCTGCGCAGTCATCACACAACGCGATGGGACGCAGCGTTCGCCCTGCTCGCATCCGGTGGCCTTCTCTGGGGCATCTGGACGGTAGAACGCCCTCCGCTCCTCGCCTACTTCTGGGAAGGATTCGGCGCTCGAGTTGCGATCGGGGTGGTCGCCCTGCTCGTCCTCCTTGCCGCCGTGCGTCCTCAGACGTTCACGAGACCGGTTCGCCTTGGCCTCGGATTCGCCGTGGCGATCTGCTGCGTTTGTGACGTCCTGTCCCTGATTCGCACGCTCGACTTCATGCCGATCGTCACCAACAACGTGAATGAGATCAACGACGTGCTCGGGCCCGTTGCCGGCAATGCCCCAAGCTCCACCTTCATTCCGCAGTACACGGACCTCTATGGCTGGCTCTTCGTGCCGCTCGGCCATCTGCTCTCGCCACATGCGCTCGTGGGGGTGATCGCGATCTTCTTCACGCTTCTCGCCATCGTCTGCCTGCTGCTTGCCGTGTGGATCACCAGGCGCGCCCTTGGAACTCGCGGGTTCCTCCTGGCTGCAGCGTTCGTCGTCCCGATCACGTGCGTCACGTCGCACGCGGGGGAGATCACCTCGATTGCGAGTCTCTTCCAGGAGTTGCCGATCCGTCTTCTGTCAGGGTTTGTCATCGCCGCGCTCGGCTTGACCGATCTCGTCCTCTTGTACCGTGGGACTCTGCGGACCAGGCGCCTGCTGCTCTTGGGGATCCTCGGCGGCGTTGTCGCGTGGAACTCCCAGGACTTCGGAGTGGCCGCGGCCGGCGTGTACGGCCTGATGATTCTCCTCGGGGCGACGCACGTCGTTCGACTTCGGGCCTTCGGCGTCTGGTGTGCGGGGTTGCTCATCGGCGTTGCGTCCTATCCGCTGTTCCTGCTCGCCATCGGCTCCCCGTTGAATCTCAGTTTCGTCGGCGCGTTCATCAAGCTGTTCGCGTCGGGCTTTGGGTTGGTGCCGATTCAGGTCCCGGGTCCCGTGCTGATCGTCATGCCGATCGTGGTGTGCTCCGCGGCAGTGGGATGGGCGTTGCTGCGCATCCGCCGTCGCGAGGGTGCGCGAGCGGACGCAGTCATGGATCGGGCCGCCATCACGCTCACCTTTGTCGGGACCTGGTCCGCCGTCTGCATGGTCTATTACGTCAACCGCGCGTTCGCAGCGGGTCAGTTACAAACGATGCTGATGCCGTGCGGCGTCTGCATTGGAGCGCTGTTCTCCGTGCTGGTCCACGCCGATGACTCTGGCACCGCGACGCAGACGCCAAGGGCGCGGCTTTCGTGGGCAAGGCTGTCCAAGGACGTCGTGAAGACTCCCGTTGGCATTTTCGTCTCGCTCTGCTTTTCCTCTGCGCTGCTCACGCTCAATCCGATCGTCGCAGTCACCAACGTCGTGAGTCCGCCCTCCTTGAACGCATACACCGACTTCGGCATTCCCCAGATCGTCTCTGCAGTCCATCTGGCGCAGTCGTACACGTCGAATCGAACCGGGGCACTGACGTATCTCGGCGAAAGCTTCAACTACGTGAGGCTCGTGACTCATGTCCAGAGCAACGCGCTGTTCTTCCCGGAGGTCGACCCCGCCATCGTGCAGATTCAGTGCCAGTACCTCCGCAACCACCACTCACAATGGATCGTCCTGTCGCTGGACGGGCTGCACGCCTATGGGCCCGCGGCATGCGGGATGTATCGACCTGTTGCGTTGCAGGGTCTGGAGCTCGGTCAGCTCCAGGAGCTGAAATGACCAGGAGCATCGGCCACGGCTACCGAATCCTTTGCAGGAGCCGGCGCATGCCGGCGATGGTCGATCGTTTGGCCGTGAGCAACCGCTGCTCGAGCCCGCTCACCTCGATGAGCACCAGCCCGGACGGCTTCGGTGCGTGGCGCGGATCACGCGTCTGCGCGAGTGAGCGTGCGCGACCCACGGATGCGAGCTGCCGCTGCAGCAGCCCGTCGCCGCTGACCGTGGCATCGATCAGGCGCAAGCTCACGTAGAACTCGAGTGCGTCGTGCGCGGTGGGCGAGAAGTCGGCCACCTCGAAGTTCGTGAGTCCAAGCCGCGCGAGTTTCCCGAAGACGTCGAGAAAGGAATCGGGCGTGAACACGTTGCAGTGCACGTCGACGAACGCGTCGGAGGTCTGCATCCGTTTGCATGCCTCCAATGCGTACACGTCCGGGTCGCCGACGCCCTGACGGGTCGCTGTGCTGTAGTCGGCATCTCCTCGCCACACGGCGTGAGCGTCGACAAGGTCGAGCAGCGCATTCGCGTTGAAGTCATAGACCTGGCTGTAACTCGGTTGCCGCAGGTGGCGCATGTTCGCGTCCACGAGATCGCTGATTCTGGTGAGGGAGCGATTGATGTCGAAGCAGTACCGCTTGTCGGGAATGACGAGTGACAGGATGCCGCCGGGTCTCAGGATGCGCGCGATGTCATCCATCCAGCCGATCGGGTCCGGGATGTGCTCGAGCACGTGCGACGCGAGCACGTAGTCGAAGGGCGCATCCGCGATGACAGCGTCGGCGATGGTCTGCTTGTCACCGATGACGTAATCGACGTCGACGATCTCGTCGAGGCGGCCGCGCATCCCGAGGTCGGACTCGTACTTCTGCTTCAGCTCCGTGGCGCCGGCATGGTCGAGGTAGCGGATCGGGCCTTCACTCTTGCGGACCCGCGGCGACGCCAGCGGCCCGATCTCCAGCCCGCGCATGGTCGCAACGTCGATGCCGGCCAGCTCAGGCCGCATCAGGGCTTGCATTGCGACAGCCTAGCGCGCCGCCTCCGCGCCGGACTCTGCTGCGACGGCGCCCCCTCCCGGTAGCTGCGGCCGCTTCTCGATGATCGAGTCGATCATCCCGTAGGCGACCGCCTGTTCCGCCGTCATGTGGTAGTCGCGCTCGATGTCGCGTCCGATCTGTTCGGCGTCGCGGCCGGTGTGCTTGTGGTAGAGCTCGATGAGCAACGCGCGCTGACGGAGGATCTCGCGCGCATGCACGTCGAGGTCGGTCGCCTGGCCCTGCATGCCCTGTGCCCAGGGTTGATGGATGACCACCAGCGAATTGGGCAGTGCCAGCCTTCGCCCTGGCGCACCGGCGCAGAGCAGGAGTGAGGCGCCGCTGGCGGCCATCCCGAGGCAGGTCGTTTCGACAAGCGGGCGCACGTACTGCATCGCGTCGTACATCGCCAGCGACGCGGTCATCGATCCGCCGGGGCTGTTGATATACAGGTGGATATCCTTCTCCGCGTCCTCGCCTTCGAGAAAGAGCAGTTGCGCAGTGACGATGTTGGCCATGTCGTCGTCGATGACACCGCCGACGAAGATGATCCGGTCGCGCAGCAGGCGCGAGTAGATGTCGTACGAGCGTTCGCCACGGGTGGTCGTCTCGACGACGGTGGGGACGAGGGTCATCTGGGGTTCTCCGCGTTGGGTGGGACGAAGCCGATGCGTCGGCGTGCCGGCTCCGCCTGGTTCATCGCAAGGAATGCGCCGAACTGGGCGACGGCGCGAAGCGATGCCGCGTCGAGACCCGACGTCACGGCGCGCAATTGCCGGCGCGGGTCGACCTGCCACGACGGCTCGGACTGCGGCCATGCGCCGAGACGGCGGCCGAGGTCGGTGTACACCGAGGCGATGGGGACCGCCAGCGCGTAGGTGATCGCCACCAGGAGATCACTCGAGACGTCCTTGAGCCCGCGTTCGACCTCCGACAGGTAGGCGGGGGAGCACCCTGCCTCGCCGGCGATCTCGCCGAGGCTCCGTCCCTGCCCTTCGCGGTGACCGCGGAGAACGGCTCCCAATTCCTGACGGATCTCTTCGGGCTTTACGCTCAGAGCAGAATTCACAACGCTCAGAGCATATCACCGCGCCGTCCGGGTGCGACATCCCCTGTCCGCGAAACGACGGGCGGCGGGTATCGTTCACCCGTCATGGCCACATTGCTGTCGGTGAACCTTGCTCACCGAACCCCGACTCGACACAACGACAGCGGCATCACGGGCATCGACAAGCGCCCGTCAGCCGAGCCTGTTCGCATCAGCGATCCGGGCCGGCGATCGGGTCGCAGCGGTCTGCCCGGCGACTTCATCGGCGATCCGAGATCTCACGGGGGCACCGACCAAGCGGTCTACGCATTTGCGCGCGAGGAGCTGGACTTCTGGCAGTCGGAGCTCGGACGCCCCCTCCCCGGTGGCGTGTTCGGCGAGAACCTCACCACGCTGGACCTCGACGTCAACGCCGCGCTGGTCGGTGAGCGCTGGCAGATCGGTCGCGAGTGCGTGCTCGAGGTGACCTCGCCCCGCATTCCGTGCAGCACGTTCGCGACCTGGCTCGAGGAGCAGCTCTGGGTTCGCCGCTTTACCGAGCGAGGCGCTCCCGGCGCCTATCTGCGCGTCATCGTCCCGGGGACCGTCACGGCCGGCGATGAGATCACAGTCGTCCACCGTCCATCGCACGACGTGACGATCGCGCTGATGTTCCGCGCGATGACCACCGAGAAAACGCTGCAGCCGCACCTGGCGGTGGCCGGCAACGCCCTGCCCGAGGGCGTGCGCCGTGTCCTCATCCCGGATGTCCCGGAGGAGGAACCCGCGCTACCGTAGCGCCGCCATGAGCACGCACCCCCGCACGGCCGTCTGGCCGTCCCTCATCTACCGAGACGCCGATGCGGCAATCCGCTTTCTCGTCGACGCGTTCGGCTTCGAGGAGGTCGCCGTGTACCGCAACGACGCCCACGTCGTCGAGCACGCGGAGTTGCGCTGGCCGGAAGGCGGCGGCGTCATGCTCGGAACCCTCCGGCCGGACAGCGGCGTCGGCGACCTGCCGCCCGGCGTTGGGGCCGTCTACGTCGTCGTCGGCGATCCCGACACGCTCTACGCCCGAGCCACGTCCCACGGCGCAACCATCACCCGCGTAATGCGCGACGAGGACTACGGCTCGCGCGGATTTCAGGCTCGCGACCCCGAGGGCGTGATCTGGAGCTTCGGGACCTACGCAGGCGCCGATCCGGCTACTTGATCACCTGGAAGACGGCGGCCTCTGATCCGTTCCAGGGCACCGAGGCGACAAGCCGAAGGTCGGGAAGCGCCGCGATGCAGCCGACATCCCACGGATACTCCGGCACGGCAATCTGCTGCGCACCGACGTACAGGAAATCACCGTGGACGCGATTGATCGCCGCCACGGCGGTGACAGGGTCGGCACATGCATCCGAGAGTGCGATGTCGAGCGGAAGGCTCAGCGTGCCGAACTCGAGTCCGTTGGGGACCAGCGGCGTGAGGTCGGTGAGCCCTGTCAGCCACATCCCGGCGTCGTCGCCGCCATCCGTCATCACCACCGCGCCTTTGGGGACGACGCGCTCCATGTCCTGCATCAGGGTGAGGTCGGCCGGGGTCACCAAAGACCGCGTCTGCACCTCGATCGTGTAGACGCCCAGTTCCGTCGCCCCACCGACGATCACACAGAGCACGGCGACGATCCCGAGGGCGGCGCCCGCGCCGTCGAGTCGTTCCGATGTCGGGCCGAGCACTTTGTGCACGAACCCCGGGAGTGCCACGCCGCGCGCCAGCGCGACCCACGCGGCGATGCCCGCAAGTGCCGCGATCGCAACCGCGAGAAACCACGGTCTCAGCTCCGACAGGTCGTCGAAAAGACCGAGCGGATACAGGTTGATGGTGTGTGACCCGATGAGCTTGGTCCAGAGCTGACCGAGCGGATGTCGCGCGATGAGCGCGACGATGGCGACCACCACCGCGGCGACCGGAATGCCCAGCTGCCACCGTCGCGTCCGCGAGAGATTGCGCATGACGTCGGCCACGGCGAAGAGTCCCACCGCAAGCACGAGCGGGATCAGCCAGTACTGCACGCCGAGAATGCGATCGGCGTCGCCCCATGGGTAGATCAGGCGCCACACGTTGTTGAACTTGTGCAGGGAGAAGTCGTCGACCATCGCCACGACGAGGAGCACCTGGGCGACGAGTATCCAGAGCATCCGCCGGCGCACCAACAGTGCAACGACGCCGATCAGATAGAGCGCGAGCGTTATCGGGCTGATCAGGTTCGTCTGCGCGATGTCGAGGAGCAGCTGGTGCACCATGATCGGCGAGCTTCCCGTTGGGAGGACCACCTGCGACGGTTGCGACGCGATCGGCGTCGGGACGTGCGGCATCCGCGTCAGCACCGTGACCAGCGCCGCGCCGATCAGCGTTGCGCCGACGGCAATGCCGATACGGAGCAACGCGGGGCGTGGCGCTGCGCGCACAACGCGCACGGCGGTCACCGCAAAGAGCGCGCATGCGACGACGAGCGCCGTGAGCACCTCGAGCCCATGGATGATCCAGATAGACGCAGTGATCGCCAGCAGCAGCACGGCGTTGTCGCGGGTTGCGACTCCGCGGATGACGCGCAACGCACCCACGATGAAGGGGACGATCAGGGTCGAGTCGACCATCTCCGGGAAACGCCCGACGATTGCCTGGTCCGATGGGAACGCCATGCCGAGCGCGAAGAACGGCACCACCGCCGCCAGCGCCACCGACCCGGTTGCCTCGAGCGTCAGCATCGTCAGCGACAACGGAAGGAGGATCAGCGTCACCGTGATGATTGGCGCCATCGACATGGCGGGCGACGGTGCACCGAGCCACGACACCACCGCCGCCATGGCCTCGAACCCGGGCCGGGGCCGGATGAAATCCGATGCCTCGAGCGGGATCGGAACAAGCGGTAGAACATCGTGCTGACGGGCGATCGTGTTGACGAGCCCTCCGTGCGTTGCCGTGTCCCAATCGGGGGGGAGCACCTGCCCGTGCAGCGCCCAGAAGAAGACGCCGGCGCCGACGCAGCCCACAACGAGCGCCGGTATCGGCAGCCACCACGGAGCGCGCTGCGTTGTTTCCGGCGTGGTCCGTCGCCAGCGATAGACAGCAGCGGATCCCAGCACGAGCAGGAGCGGAAAGACTGTGAGCGGCTCGAATGGGACGTGCACGTCGTGCATCGCCATGCCGAACACGCCGATGAAGCCCGCAGAGAGTCCCGGAGCCATGGCGATGCGCTGCCAGGCGCGCCACTGCGGCGCGATCAGCGTCGCGAGCGCGAAGCCCGGAAGCAACGCGACGAGCACGACGCCGGGAAGGGTTTGCGCGAAATCCTGCAGTGACAAACTGGGTCGAGCTCAGCGGCCTTTGAGGGTCGCCACCGCAAAGACCGTGCGCGCCATGATCAGGAGATCGAGCGCCACCGACTGCCGTTTGATGTAGTAGAGGTCGTACGACAGCTTGACCGTCGACCCGTCGACGCCGCTGCCGTAGCCGTAGTTCACCTGCGCCCATCCGGTGAGCCCCGGACGGACCGAGAGACGCGTGTTGTAGTACGGGATCGTTTTGCGCAGGTCCTCGACGTAGTGTGGTTGTTCGGGGCGCGGGCCCACCACACTCATGTCACCACGCAGGATGTTCCACGACTGCGGCAGCTCGTCGAGATGCAGCCGGCGCAGGATCCCGCCGACCTTCGTGATCCGCACGTCGTCCTCGCCGGTCCACTGCAGCTCGTCGCGCGGTCGCACGCGCATCGTGCGCAGCTTGATGATGTTGAATGGCTTGCCGAAATGGCCGACACGCACCTGCTTGTGAAACACCGGACCGCGATCCTCGATCTTGATCGCCACCCAGACAAAGGGCAGCAGGATGCCGAGGACGACCAGACCCACGAGGCTGGCGATGACGTCGATGAGCCGCTTGAACAACGCGTACACACGCGAGGTCTCGCCACGCTGCTGCAGCGAGAGGAGCCAGCTCTGGCGGAGGCGTTCGACGAGCAGGCGGCCCGTCAACTCCTCGTAGACGTCGGCGATCGAGCGCACCACCATGCCCCGGTCGTAGCAGTCGACCAGGCCCTCGAACAGCTCGGTCGGTAGGTCCTCGTCGGCGCCGAGAACGATCTGGTCGGCCTCGCCTCCGGCGGCGGCGGCCGTCAGCCGGCTCCCGGCATCGGGATCGCGCGGATGGATCGTTCCGACCACCCGGTAGAGACCCGCCATCTGGACGTCGACGTCCGCCCAGACCCGCTCGAGGATCTCGGCATCGGCGACGAGCACCATCCGCCCGGCGAAGATCGCCCGGGCGAACACCCGGCGATAGAGCAGGCGCCAGCAGAGCACCGTAATCGCCGCCAGCGCGACCCAGATGAGGATCGTGGGGCGAGTCACTCCGTACGGGACTGCAAAGAAGACCGCAAGCAGCGCAATCGTTTCGAGGGTCACCGTCGTCGCGACGACCCGGAAGATCCCGCGGACGCTGACCGCCAGGTGCAGGTCGTACGCGTCGACGACAAGCGCAGCCGCGAGCCAGATGACCGTCACGAGCACCACTCCAAGCCATGGGATCGTGAGCTCGTGGTGCTGGATGAGCCCCGAGCGCAGGTTGAACGCAAGGATCAGGGAGGCTGCGACCAGGATCGTGTCGCCTGCAGCAAGGAGCAGCTTTCGCTCCGAGACGAGAATTCCGCGGCGGCGCGCGGCGATCGTGGCGCCCGGAACGTCCTGGGCGATCATCGAGGCTAGCCTACCCCACTGCCACGATGATCGCGTCCTGGTTGCTGAAGACGACGGTCCCAAGATTCACCACCGCCGGCGACGCGTCCGCATCGACGCGATCGATGAAGAGGAACCGCACGGAGTATTGCTGCGTGAGCACGGTCAACGCGTTCGCGTCGGCGTTGACGAAGACCGCATCGTTGAGCGCCTTCCTTCGCGCGAAGTCCGCTCCCTCCGCCGTGGCGACGGAGGGGTTGATCTCGTAGCGGTTCGCGTCATACCCCTCGACGAACACCTGCCGCTCCGAGAAGGCCGAGTAGTAGTAGTAGCGCCCGTCCGTGTCGTCGGGGTCGATCCAGTGATTGCTCACCGCGAAGACGGTGTCGACCGGTGAGTGCTCGCGCAACCACGTCAGCGCGGCCAGCAGATCCGGCGTCAGGCCGCGCACCTTCCCGGGATCCGCCTGCGAGGTCGTGATCGCACTTCCGGTCAGCGCCCTCCCGAGGGTGGGTGCCATCTCGATCGGGGACGCGAGCACTGATGCGGCCAGGAATGGGATGAGCCCGAGCGCGAACAGGCCGGACGTGACGCGCCCATGCCGGCGGCCCACGACTCGTCGCACTGCGATGAATGCGAGCGCTCCGCCACCGAGTACGGAGTAGGTGGTCACCTCTGCGGGAGCGTTGCGGAGCGTGAGCGCCGTCACCGTGGCCATCAGGACGAGGAGCCCAACCCATCCCGCGAACGAGAGAGCGACCGCACGACGAGAGAAGGTGATGGCACCGCCGGCGTCCATCCACACCAGGCGGAGGCCCGCCGCAGCCGCGATCGCTCCTGCGACGTACCCGGTGTTCTGGAAATACAGCTCACTGAAGCCGGTCTGGTGGAACACGTTGCCGATCACCACACCCGCCACCAGCAGGCAGAGGCAGAACGACAGCGCGCGGAGCGCGTCACGGTGGCGGCGGCGGAAGAGATAGAGCGCTCCCGCAAGCGGCAGGAGCATGCCGGCGAGGGCGGCGACATATGCGAAGGGCAGCAGAACCGCGCGAATCGCCAAGGGTAGCGCGGTGTCGCTCGCGTCGATGACCGGCAGCGTGCGAGCGAGCGGCGCCAGTGGATCGATCCCGGTAGCCGCGGCGCCCCCGCGATAGATGATGAAAAAGGTCACCAGGAACACGACACACTCGAGGGCCAGCATCGCGAACGCCGCACGGGGGATGGGCCGGCGCGCAACGAGCAAAACGACGATGTACAGCGCGGTACCGATGAGCAGCACCGGCAGGACCGTGGCTTTGGCTCCGGCCGCTCCGATCATCAGCAGGGTGACCAGCGCCCAGTACCCGACGCCGGTGGGCACGCGGGATGCCATCGGTTGTATTCGTTCGGCGATCAGGAACACCAGCGCCACGAAGAACGTCAACCCGAAGAGGAAGGTCCAGCTCCCCCAGAGCTGACTGCTGAAGACGCTGAAGAACGCGGGCGCCGCGCGGGTGTCGGTGGTCAGGTCGAGCGGGCCGAGCAGGAACACGACGACGATCGCCACGACCCCGGTCCAGGCCGCGCCGGTCAGCGCGCGCCCAACCATCAGCAGTTGAGCTCCGAGGAGCACCGCAGTCGGGATGAAGTTGAGCCGGAGTGCGATGGCCGGAATGCCGATGTGCGTCACCTGGCTCACGGCGGCCATGTGGAAGAACACGAACCACTCGTAGGGGAGCGCCACCCCGGACAGGCCCGGGTTCGTCGGCGGCCAGTGGAGCATGACCTCCGCTGTCTTGCTCATCTGATAGACGAAGTCCGGGCTGTACGCGACCGAGTTCTCCGTCGACGGCAACGGGGTCATCGGCAGAAACATGAGGGCCAGATAGATGACGCCGAGTGAGAGCGCCACCGCGGCCGCCCACATGACCCGGCCCGAAAATGGCTCACCGCCCGGCTGCGAACGCGCCGGCTCGCCTCGCCTCCAGATCACCAGTGCGCTGCCGGCCACCGCCACCACCGGGTAGAAGAGATAGAGGCCGCGGACCCCTATCGCAGCCGTGGCGCTGAACGCCAGAATCTCGAGCGCGCTGCCCACGGCACCTCCGAGCGCCACCGTCTCGAGGAGACTGGACCGGCGTCCACGCAACGCCCAGAGCACCGCGGCTCCGGGAATAGCCACGAAGGCGATCTCGTAGCCGAGGAACAGCAGGATCTGGCCAGCGGAGACGCCACCGACAACCCAGGTTGCGAGGGCGACGACGATGACGAGGCTGGCGGGTGCGATCCCCCGGCGCGGCACCCGGCGAGTATGCCGATTGCAGTGGCAGGGCGACACGTCCGTATGATTCGCCCGTTGTGGACCTGACCCGTGACGGGCAGCAATTGGTCGATCGGATCCAGGATCGAAGTGCCCGGATCGGCATCGTGGGCCTTGGCTATGTCGGTCTCCCGACCGCAATCGCCTACGCGGACGCCGGATTCACGGTGCTAGGGGTCGACACGAATCCAGATCGGTGCGCCGCGATCATGGCCTGCGAGAGCTACATCGAGGACGTGACCCCGGACGATCTCCGCCGGGTCCGCGAGCACGACCGGCTCACCGCGGTGACCTCACTTGCCGTTGCGGGCGACCTCGACGTCATCGACATCTGCGTGCACACGCCGCTTGGAAAGGATCGCGAGCCTGATACCTCGGCGATCGAGGCGGTGGGCGAGGCGCTGCTCGCGGTGCAGCGACCCGGTCAGCTCGTCCTGCTGACGAGCACGAGCTACCCGGGGACCACCGACGACGTGCTCCGTCCGATCCTCGAGGGCGGCGGGCTGGTGACGGGCACGAGCGTGTTCCTTGCATTCGCGCCAGAGCGGATCGACCCCGGAAACCAGCGATACCGGCTCCGCAACACGCCGAAAATCCTGGGTGGCGTCGACCCAGCCTCCACCGAGATCGCGCGTCTTGTGCTCTCGACGATCGTCGACACGCTCGTGCCCGTTCGCGACGCGACCACTGCCGAGATGGTGAAGGCACTCGAGAACACCTTTCGCATGGTCAACATCGGCTTTGCGAACGAGGTCGCAAAGATCTGCCGGCGTCTCGGCGTCGACGTCTGGGAGGTCATCGACAGCGCTGCCACCAAGCCGTACGGCTTCATGCCCTTCTACCCCGGCCCTGGTGTCGGCGGCCACTGCATTCCGGTCGATCCGGCCTACCTGCAGTGGAAGATGCACAACCTGGAGTTCCCGACACACTTTATCGATCTCGGCAACGACGTCAACCGCGGCATGCCGGACTACGTCGTGCGACGCGCCAACGACGTGCTCAGCGACGTTGGGAAAAGCGTCCGCGGCGCGCGCGTGCTGCTCATCGGTGTCGCCTACAAGCCGAACATCGGCGATGTCCGCGAGTCACCGGCAATCGAGGTGGCGGAACGGCTCACGGAATGTGGTGCCGTGGTTCGCTACGTCGACCCGTACGTCTCGTCGCTCACCGTCAATGGCGAGACCGCCGTCGAGCGTGTCGACCTCACGGCGGCAGAGCTGGAGGGAAGTGAGCTCGTCGTCATCACCACCGCACACGACGCGACCGACTGGGCCCTGGTCCGTGAGCATGCACCGATCGTGCTGGACACGCGCGGTGTGCGCGGCCAGGGACGACCGGGGTGGCACACGCTCTAGGCGCTTTCCCACGACGCGACCGTGCGCCGCAACCCTTCGTCAAGGCCGATCTCCGCAGTCCAACCAAGGCGCTCGGTTGCGCGAGCTCCCGACGGCACGCGCCGCCGCGTGTCCTCGAAGCCCGCGCCGAAGTGCGACTCGTAGCTCTCATGCACGATTGCGGAATCACTGCCACTCGCTTCGATGACCATGGCCGCGAGGTCGACGATCGACGTCTCGGTGAATTCGTTGCCGATGTTGAACACCTGACCCTCTGCGGACGGCGTTTCCATCGCAAGCAGCGTGCCATCGATGCAATCGTCGATGTATGTGAAGCATCGCGTCTGCAATCCGTCGCCGTACACGGTGACCGGGTCGCCGGCGAGCGCCTGGCGCAGGAAGTTGGCCATGACGCTGCCGTATCCCTCGGGATCCATGCGCGGTCCGTAGATGTTGAAGTAGCGAACGATGACCGTTCGAAGTCCATTTGCTGCGTACGCAAGCGCGAGGTGCTCGTCGAGCGCCTTGGCTGTCGAGTACGACCAGCGTTGCACGACCGTCGATCCGAGGATGCGATCATCGTCCTCGTGCATCGGAACATGAGCGGTTCGTCCGTAGACTTCGCTCGAGCTCGTGATCAACACTTTGCGCTCGTGTCGCGCGCATGCCGCCAGCACGTTCTCGGTGCCGCGGCTGTTGACGAGCAACGATCCGAGCGGGTTCGCGATGATGTGTGCCACGCCAACCGCCGCGGCGAGATGGAACACGCGGTCTGCGCCGGTGACGAGCCGTTCGACGAGCTCGTCGTCGAGGATGCTGGCCTCGACCAGATGCACCGCCGGATTCGCAGCACTGTGCGAAAGGTTGCTGCGCCTGCCGGTCGACAGATCGTCCAGCACCGTGACGGCATCGCCCGCGTCGGCGAGGCGGTCGACGAGGTGGCTGCCGATGAACCCGGCGCCTCCAGTCACCAACGTCCTCACACGACGGCACCATAGCAGCCATATGGACCGTGGAGCGGATGCCGCCCTGCCCTTCGTGAGCGTGGTCATTCCCGCGTTCAACGAGGAGCGCTACATCGAGGCATGCCTCGACTCCGTCCTCGATCAGGACTACCCGCAGGACCGCTACGAGGTCATCGTCGCCGACGGGGGATCGACCGATGGGACACGCGGCATCGTCGAGTCCGTTGCCGCGTCCCATCGGAACGTGCGTCTCATCGACAACCCCGGGCGCACCCAGGCATCAGGACTGAACCTCGGGATCCTGGCGAGTGCGGGGGAGTACATCGCGCGCCAGGACGGTCACGCCGAGTGGACGCCGCAGCACCTCAGTCGCTCGATCGCCTTGCTTCGGGAGACCGGCGCGGACAACGTCGGTGGTCGCGCGGATGGTGTCGGCGCCGGGATGACCGGACGCGCGATCGCGCGGGCGATGCAGTCGCCGTTCGGCGTCGGTGGAGCGCGCTTTCGATACTCGACGCGTCCCGAGGAGGTTGCGACGGTGTTTCCGGGGACGTTCCGGCGGAGCGCCTTCCAGCGTGTCGGCCTGTTCGACGAGGCATACCCGCCGCACGAGGACTACGAGCTGAACGATCGAATCCGCGCGACCGGGGGCCGCGTGCTCTTCAGCCCGGACATCCCGACTCGCTATTACGTCCGCGATTCGCTGAGCGCGCTCGCGCGCCAGTACTTTCGCTACGGGCGGGCGAAGGTTCGGGTGGCACGGGCCCGGCCGGCCGTGATCCGCCCGTACCATCTCGCCGCCCCGGCGCTCGTCGCAGCCGTGCCGGCGGCGCTCCTCATGACGCCGAGCCGCCGTGGCCGCCGGATGGCTGTCGCCGCCGCCGCCGCGTACGTTGCCGGGTGCGTTGCGGCCGGCATTCGGGCCGGGCGCGGTGAGCCGATGGCCGTCCGTGTGCGGATCCCGGGTGTCTTCATGATCCTCCACATGGCCTGGGGCACCGGCTTCTGGGCCGGGATCGCCGAGGCGGTGCGAGGCGTCCAGACGGGCGGTGGTTCGCCTCCGTCGCTGCCGTAGCGGCCTGCGTATCGCGCTCGGATGCGACCGGTTCTGCGCGCCCCGGGGTACACTCGGGGCGCTGTGAGAAGGGATCCACGAGACAGCACTTCATCGAAGACGTTGTGACCGAAAACGGAAACGGGGCTCGCTCCCTCAGCTCCATCCGCGTACGTCGCTCGATCATCGACCAGTCGAAGCGCGCGCACGTTGGCCACATCGGGTCTGCGCTGTCGATCACCGACATCCTCGTCGCGCTCTTCGCACATGTGCTCGATCCCGCACAGGATGTGTTCGTGCTGTCAAAAGGACATGCGGCGCTCGCGCACTACTGCGTCATGGAACAGATGGGTGCAATCAGCCGCGAAAAACTGGACACCTATTGCGCGGACGACACCCAGCTCGGCGTCCATCCCGACCACACGCTCCCGGGCGTCCGGTTCTCGACCGGGTCGCTCGGCCACGGGCTCTCGCTCGGCGCCGGCGTGGCATTCGCGAAGCGGATGGCTGCCAGACCCGGCCGGGTGTTCGTGCTCGTGAGCGACGCGGAGCTCAACGAGGGTTCCGTATGGGAGGCATTCATGTTTGCCGGGCATCACAAGCTCGACAACCTGTGCGTGATCCTCGACAACAACGGACAGCAGGCCCTGGCGCCGACGACCGACGTCATCGACCTCAGCAGGATCGGCGCGAGCGTGACCAGCCTTGGCTGGGAGTGCGATCGGGTGGACGGCCATGACGTCGACGCACTGGTCGGCATCCTGCAGGCACCCGGCACCGGCGCACCGCGATTCGTGATCGCCGACACGCTCGCGGGCAAGGGCGTGAGCTTCATGGAGCGCCAGGTCAAATGGCACTACCTTCCGCTCGATGAAGAACAGTACGCCCAGGCAATGCGTGAGCTGTCGTGAGAAAGCAATTCGTCGCGACGCTCACCGAGCTTGCGGTCACCGACGAGCGCGTCGTCCTGCTCACCGCCGACCTCGGGTTCATGGTGCTCGAGCCGTTCGCGCAACGTCACCCCGACCGCTTCTTCAATGTCGGTGTGGCGGAGGCGAACATGATCTCGCTCGCGGCCGGCATGGCGAGCGAGGGATTCATCCCGTTCTGCTATTCGATCGCGACGTTCGCCTCGATGCGCGGCTACGAGCAGTTCAGGAATGGCGCGGTGCTGCATGAGCTTCCCGTCCGCATCGTCGGTATCGGCGGCGGCTTTGCATACGGTTCCGCGGGCTTCACGCACCATGCCCTGGAAGACGTCGCATTGATGCGCGTACAGCCGGGGGTGGGCATCGTCGCCCCTGCCGACGACGCGCAGGTCGACCGTGCCTTGCGCGACCACTACGCGCGTCCCCAACCAATGTATCTGCGCCTGGCGAAGGAAACCGAATCCCATCCTGAGCTCGAGGGGCACTTTCGCTGGGGACACCTTGAAACCATCGGGGACGGCGATATCGTGATCGTCGCCCTGGGATCGATGACGGGTGTCGCACTTGAGGCGCACCGCCGCCTTCTGGCCGACGGCGTGCACACCGTCGTCGCCGTCGCCGCATCGATCGCACCCGCTCCAACAGAGGATCTCGTGAGGTTGCTTGCCTCGAAACGCGCGTGCATCACCATCGAGGATCACCGCCCCATCGGCGGTCTCGGGTCGCTCGTCGCCGAGGCGATCGCGGACCACGGCCTTGGGGTGCGCCTGATCCGCCGGGGAGTCATCGATCGAATCGGTGAGACGTCCGGATCCGAAGAGTTCCTTCGCCGCCGCAACGGCCTCGATGTCGAAGGACTGATCGCGGCCGTGCGTGAGGTTGGCCTCGTCCCCGCGTAGGGCCGGCAACGCCATGGACGCCACGACCACCGTGCTGGCCCATAATCCGCCGGTGTCCGCCAACCTCACCTTCGTGCCGACCGCGTGCGCCATCTGCGGAGCGGGCGCGCCGTCGAAGGAGCTGTACGCAGCCAACTTCAGCGTCGACGACATCACGCCGGCCCGTTTCTCGGCGCGCCGTCTGCCCGATCGCATCCACTACCGCATGGTCCGCTGTCTGCAGTGCGGACTGGTGCGCTCCGACCCCGTGCTCGATGAGGCAACACTCGGTCATCTCTACGCCGAAAGCACCTTCGACTACGAGGCGGAGACCACCAATCTCAAGGCCACGTACGGCCGTTATCTCGCTCGGGTTCGTGCGCTCAGCAGCCGTCAGGATTCGCTGCTGGAGATCGGTTGCGGCGACGGGTTCTTCCTCGACCAGGCGCTGACGCAGGGCTACACCCGGGTTCGAGGAGTCGAACCGAGCGCGGCGGCCATTGCCGGCGCGTCACCGCAGGTGCGCGAACAGATCGTGTGTGACGTGATGCGTCCGGGGCTGTTTGCAGATGGGGAGTTCGACGTGGTCTGCCTGTTCCAGGTGTTCGATCACGTGCCGCACCCCGAGCTCGTCCTTGAAGCGTGCCGGGCCGCGCTGCGCCCGGGCGGGCTGATTCTCTGCCTCAACCACAACGTCGAATCCGTCTCCGCACATGTGATGGGGGAGCGCAGCCCGATCATCGACATCGAGCACACCTATCTCTACGGGCCGGCGACGATGCGCCGTATCTTCGAGGCCGGCGGGTTCAAGGTCCTCAAACAGGGTCACGTCAACAACACGTACAGCATCGGCTACGTGACGCATCTGGTGCCGATACCAGCCCGACCGAAGGCGTTCGCCCTGCAGACACTGAGTCGCAGCCGCGTCGGCCGCCTCTCGATCCCCGTGCCGCTCGGGAACCTCTACCTCATCGGTTCGAGGTCGTAGGCGCAGCCGCTCCCTCGCTTGGTGGATGCGCAGCCAACCACGCTGCCGATTGCGTCAGCCCGTCCGCGAGACTCGTCGTCGCCACCCAGCCCAGCTCGGATCGAATCAGTGCCGGATCACCGACCCAGACGCGCGTGTCCCACGCACGATTCGGGTAATCGCCCCAGCGAGGCTCAGCGGCGACCGAGAAGAGCGCACCGGCAGTGCGCACGATCGCTGCGAGTGACGTCTGCACGCCGGACGCGACGTTGTAGATCGTGCTCCGGTTGGGCGACGACGCCGCGACCATGTACGCGTCGATGACATCCCCGACGTACACGTAGTCGCGCACCACCGTCGGAGCCGCCAGCGGCGGCCATCCGCCGGCGAGGACTGCGCGGAGCAGCGTTGGAATGAGCCGTCGTTCCTCCTCGAACGGACCGTATGCGGAATAGAGGCGAAGGGTCGTGACCGGCACGCCGCGCGTACGCGCACGCTCGCACAGCCACGTCGCAGTCGCCTTGGTGGCCGCGTAGTCACTGTTGGGACGCGGGGGCTCGTCCTCGCGCGGGGCGTGATCGAGATCCCCGTATTCCGATGAGGTTCCCGTGTTGATCAACACGGCACAGCCATGACGCTCGGCCGCAGCGAGGATGGTCGCCATCCCGAGCACGTTGCTCTGCGCCATGCCAACGATGTTGGTCTGGAACGAGTAAGCGCCGTGCGCCGCGAGGTGGAAGATCCAGTCGGGACGAACCGTACGAAACGCGCGCTCGACGTCCTCACCGTTGGCGATGTCCCCTTCGAACCGGCGCACATCGTCCAGACCGTCGAGGCGCCAGGTATCGGTGGTGGGCTGCAGGATCGCGTGCACCTCATGGCCGTCGCCGACGAGTCGATGCACGAGGTTCGCGCCGACGAACCCGGCCGCGCCGGTCACGAGACAGCGGATGACTCGTCCTCCCCGGTTGGCGTGTGCACAGGAGCTGGGCGATCTGCATCGCGTGCCGGCGGATTCTGTATGGCAGCAACGATATACGGCGGCCGGCGCTTGACCTCTTCATAGATGTGCGCGAGGTACGACCCGATCACGCTCAGGCACAGGAGCTGAATCCCACCGATGAACAGGATCAGCACGATCAGCGACGCGAAGCCGGTCGGCGCAGACGCTGGATTCACAATCCTGACAACGATCTCAACGATGATGGCGAGAAACGCGACGACCGTTGTGAGGATCCCGACGATGGTGATGAGCTCGAGCGGTATGTAGGAGAACGAGAAGATCGCCTTGCGTGCCCATCCGATGTTGCGCATCAGCGAGTTGGTCGTTCTGCCGAACATGCGCTCCGGCCGGTGATAGGGGACGCCGATCTGGCGGAATCCCACCCAGGCGCGCAGCCCACGCAGAAAGCGGTTGGTTTCCGGGAGCCGGTTGAGGGCATCGATCACGCGGCGATCCATGAGCGAGAAATCGCCGGCGTCAAGCGGCACGGGGACGTACGAGGCAGCGCGGAACAATCGGTAGAACGCGCGGTACGAAAAGCGAAGGAATCGATTCGCTTCACGGGCCACACGAGCGCCGTAGACGACGTCGTACCCCTCGATCCATTTCGCGTAGAAGTCCTCGATCAACTCGGGTGGGTCCTGCAGATCACCGTCGAGCAGCACGGCGGCGTCTCCGGTGCAGATGCGCATGCCGCTCGTGAATGCGCTCTGCGAGCCGAAGTTGCGGCTGTGAGTCACGACAGTCACGTGAGCATCCCGTTCGGCGAGCTCGCTCAGGACCTGTCCGGCGTCGTCGGGACTCGCGTCGTTGACAAAGATGATTTCGTAGTCCACATCGATCTTCGTGAAGACCGCGACGAGACGTTCGTGCATGATGGGAACGGCCGGAGCGTCTCGATAGCAGGCAATGATTGCGCTGATCTTCCGCCGACCTTCCCGGGGCGCATCGGGCATTCCGCACATGATAGTGCCGGGGGATGGGATACACGTACAGCAAGCGGGTTCTGCCGCCGCGATGGCTTGATACCCTGTGGGGACATGGCGCTGCGTTACCGCGGAGGCGAATCGTGAATCGCCGCAACCTCGCGCTCCGAACAAGCGAGAGCTGGCGGCCTCCCGCACTCCGCAATCCAACCCTGCTTCGCCGCCTCGGCGATTTGCAACTCCAGTCGATCTGGAGGGACCTGCGTCCGTTGCTGGCACAGGAGCGGGGTGATGTCCTCGACGTGGGATGTGGTGAGCAGCCGTACCGGTCGTTATTGACGAGCGCCGGCAGCTATCAGGGCCTGGACATTGCCGACGCGAACGATCGGTTCGGCTATGGGCGTGATGACACGTTGTATGTGAACGGATATCCCTGGCCGGTGCCCGGCGAATCCATCGACCTTGCACTCTGCACCGAGGTGCTCGAGCACGTCCTCGAGCCCGCCGACCTGCTGGCCGAGGTGAAGCGCTGTCTGCGCCCGGGCGGCCGTCTCCTGATGACCGTCCCTTTCGCCGCACGCTGGCATTTCGTTCCCTTCGACTACTGGCGTTTCACGCCCTCGGCAATCACCCATCTCCTCGTTGAGGCCGGTTTTGTCGACGTACGGATCTACAGCCGAGGCAACCCGATGACGGTTGCCGCGCAGAAGGTACTCGCGCTCATCGCACCGCTTCGGGCGGGCGCTCGCGTGCCGCTCATGCCGGTGGCAGCGACGGCTGCGCTCGTCGGCCATTGGAGCCTCAAGCGCGATTGGGGCGAGGACTGCCTCGGCTATACCGTTGTGGCGAAGCGGCCGCCGGCACCCGTTACCTGAGCTCCTGGAGCTGACCGTGGATCAGGCCGGCCACGTCGACGGCGTGGTACATGGCGCAAGCGTTAGGCCCGAATGCCGTGACCGCATTCACCGAGAGCACCATCCACGTTGAGTGGTGGTGCAGCAGGTACTGACACTCGATGTCGGTGACGCTGCTGATCGCAGGAAGTGGGAAGGGGAACAACACGGCGTTCGTCGGCACTCCGGTTGCGAGCGAGATGTAGTTGAAGCTCTCGCCCAGATAGGTCAGTCCCCCTGGTCTGCCGGACGTGTAGCGCTGAGCGATGGCAACCGAGGAGAGGACCCCGGGAAGATCGTATGTCGTGTAGCCGCTCATCGGCGGGGGATGGGCGAGCGTCCTGGCCGCCACGATCGGGTCCGGTGTGAGCAACACGGACGCGAAGCACATGCAGGCGAAGAGCCCTGTCGGCAGCATCTTCACCTTGTCCGGCCAGCGATACATCATCGCCGCCTTCGGCTGGAAGAGGTCGTCGAGCTCGCCCGTGCTGGTCATGACAGACAGGAGCGCCGCAACGCAGATGCCGCATGGCAGCAGCATCGTCTGCAACTGACCCGCGGCGAAGGCTCTGTTGATGTAGTAGACCAGGCATGCGGCAGACCACGTGCCGACGAACGTGAGGGTGAGCGCGGCGCGATCGAGCCGTGCGTCGTCGCGCGTCGCTGCGCTGCGGCGCGTGCGCAGCATGGCCCACCCCACGGCGGTCGACGAGATGATGATCGGCACGACGACGAGCACCGGTCCCGGAATCTGGATCGCGGCCGAACCCAGCCCCGAGCCGAAGAGCTTCACGTAGGCTCCGACGAACCCGAGGTCGAGCGGCGAGCCGACGGCGAACAGGAGCAGCGGATACGACGCGACTCCGAGCAGCAACCCCCCGAACCACGTGGCGAACGCGCGAAGACGCGTTGAGCGTGTCGCTCCGAACAGGACGATGAGCCCGTACACGCCGGCAGCAGCGAGCCCGAAATCCTGCGAGTTCCACGCGATGATGCCGCAGAGCACGCCGACCAGGAGCAGCCGCGTCGTGCGCATGGCTCCGCGGTAGACGAGGACGAGGTCCTGCAGTCCAATCGCAATGACGATCAGGCCCGAGAGGACGCGGACCGGCAGCTCCTGGAAGAGACTCGCGATGGAGCTCTGATCTCCTGCGAGATGGGATGTGACGTACGTGATCGGGACCACCAGAAGGAGCGCCAGCAGGATCCCGTTCGCCTTGAAGAGACGCCGGATGATCACCACAGCGAGGCCCACCGTCACGATATTCAGCAGCGTGATGAAGATGGACATCGCGGCGACCAGTCGTAACGGGGACACCACATGCCGGAAGGGAAGGAACAGCCACCCATAGAGCGCGCTGTACTGCGAGATGAAGGTCGAGTCGGGCGCCTTCCCGGCAACCGGTCCGAGCATGTCGTTGAGCAGGTTCAGGTTGTTGTTGACAGCCGGCATGTAGTCGATGGTTCGAATGAACCCCAGCGCATCGCAGGCGCAGCAGACCGCCGCCACGGCCCAGAGCGCCGCGCGAATGGGCCACGTGAAGCGATGCGGATGCAGGACCGTCACCAGGAGGAAGAGCAGCGCGACGGCGGCGAGCGCGACGCGGTACCCGAACCCCTCCCAGTCGGTGATGAGCAGCGGTGGCCGTTCGATCGCCCACGCGCCCCAGATGACGCCGATTGATGCCAGGACGGCAAGCGGCATGTCAACTGCTGTGGATGCGCGCTGACGGACGAAGAGGACCGTGATGACGAGCGCGACCGCGAGAACGCCGAGATAGAGCGCCTTGTTGAAATCCCCGGTCTCCGAGTTGTCCGTGACGACCGTCCCCGCGATCAGGATGACGATCGTTGCGGCTGCGATTCGGGGTACCAGCGTTGTGAGGACACCGGCATCCTGAGACCGTGTTGCCCTTGCCGAGGCGTCCGTGGACGGTGCTCGCGTCACCGCGTCATCCAACGGCGACAATGACCGCACTCTGGTTGCTGAAGACCACGTGACCGAGACCGAGCACTGCCGAATCCTGAGGCCCGAGCGTGCGGTCGATCAGCAGGTAGCGAACACCGTATTGCTGGGTGAGGATCTTGAGCGCGTTGATGTCCGCGTGCGTGAACACGGCGTCATTGAGTTGCTGGCGGTAGATGAAGTTTGCCCCTTCCGGCGTTCCCGGCCCGGGGGGGATCGGGTACGGGTTGTACGCCTCGATGAAGGACTGACGCTCGGAGAACGCGGTGTAGTAATAGAACTTGCCGTATGTCTCCCCGGGATCGACCCAGTGATTGTTGACGGCGAACACCGTGTCGACCGACGTGTTGTCGCGGAGCCAGTTCAGCGCATTCACCAGACCGGGCACGATCACCGTTCGCCCGTTCGCGAGCGGCTTGTCAGCCAGCACCGTGCGAACCATGGGCTCCACGAGGATCGGCGAGGTGAGCGCCGCCGCTGCCATGACCGGGATCAGACCGAGCGCGACTGCTCCACCGAGCGAAACGTACCGCGAGCGCAGCACGAATGCGCACACGATCACGAAGACCACAGCCAGCGCGGCGATCCCCGCGTATCGGTAGAAGACGTCCTGCGGGGTCAGCAGCGAGTGCGATGTGAACGCCACGATCACCAGCAGGAGCACGACCCACGCGGCGAATGCGATGGCCACGGCGCGTTGTGAGGAGCGATGAAACCGGGCGAGGTCGCTCCACGCCAGACGGAGGCCCTGCGCCGCCGCGAAGCAGCCTACGAAGTAACCCGTGTCAACGAAGTACAGCTCGCTGTACGAGCTGTGATGCACCAGCGATGCGATCACCACCCCGGTGACGAACATGCACAACGGCAGCGCGAACCGCGCGATCTCGGTCCGATGCCGGCGCCGGAAGAGGTACAGAATCCCCGCGAGCGGCAGCATGACTCCGGCGAGCCCGGCGGCGTACGCGAACGGGAGCAGCACGTCGCGCACCGACGTGTGATGGATGAGATTCACGAAGACGACGGGTGGGCTGCCCGCGAGCCAGACGAGCGGATCGATCGTCGTCGCCGGTGTCGACCCTCCGTAGACGAGCAGGTACGTGGGAATGAAGATCACGATTGCCATCACCACCGTCGTCACGGCGCGAACGGAGATCGCACGCTGTTGCAGCAGGCGGATGAATGCATACAACCCGACGCCGACGATGACGACCGGCAGGATCGTCGCCTTCGCGCCGGATCCGCCGATCATCAGCAAGGCGATGATCACCCACGCGCCGGCGTCCCGGCGAGTCCGCCACGTGTCCGATCGCAGGCGCTCGGTGATCATGTAGAGAAACGCCAGCACGAACGTCATGCCGTACGGGAACGTCCAGCTGTCCCACATGTGCACGAACGGGCTGTCGCCAAATGGCGTCGGGCCTGTCGTGAGGTTGAGCGGCCCGAGCAGGAAGATGATCAGGATCGCGACGACACCGGTCCACGCGGAACGCCCGAGGTAGCGGCCGACGACCAGCAGCTGACATCCGATGACGACGACGCTCGGGATGTAGTCGAGGCGGAGTCCGATGATCGGTATCGAAACGTGCGTCACCTGGCTCGCCGCGGCGATGTGGAACAGGACGAACCACTCGTAGTGGAGCGGCACGCCGACCAGGCCCGGAGTGGTCGGCGGCCAGTGATTCATGACCTGGGCGATCAGGCTGATGAAGTACGGGTAGTCCGGGTACTCGACCCTGATGCTGGCCCCGGGCAGCGGCGCCAGCGGCAGGAACATGAGCGTCAGATAGACCAGCCCCAACGAAAGTGCCAGCGCCCCGATCCACATCGCGATCGCGGGGATTCGCTCCTCGTCCTCGTCGCTCTCCGCGGGCTCACGGCGATGCCATATCGCATAGGCGCTCGGGACGATGACGACGATTGGGTACAGCAGGAAGAGCCAGCGGGCGCCGATCGCCGCGGTACCGCTGAACGCGAGAATCTCGAGCGCCTGCCCGAGCGGCCAGCCCAGGGCGACGCTGAGCAGGAAGTTCGAACGGCGCCCGCGAAGCGCCCAGAGCAACGCAATGCCTGGAAGCGCGACGAACCCCAGGTCATACGCAACGAACTTGATGATGTCGAGGACAGCGACCCCAGTGACGAGCCACCCCACCAGAACGACAACGCCCACGAGCGTTGCAGGTGCGATCCCTCGGCGCATCATCCGGGGGAGTATCGCCGATTACCGCGGCGGCAAACGGTCAACAATCGGCGTGTCGGGTGGCGCAATCGGGGCAATCCCGTCGAGAATCCCGGCGACGACGCGATCCAGTGCCGGATCCACGCCCGGATCGAGGTCTGACGCGACCGATGCGCGGAGACGGGGCCGGCTGCGACCGTCCTCGGTCACCGCCTGCAGCACGTTGTGAAATCTGAAGAAGAACAACGCCGCATACCGCCTCGCGAGCTCGCGTGATCGGTCGCGCTCAGCAGCGGTCGGTGGTGTCACCAGAATGCGGTCCGCGGCTGCCCAGTAGTCGGCGGCGGTCGTCGGGTCGATCGTGAATCCCCGTCCGCGGTAGTGCGTCGTCGCCGCAACGATGACCGGCACGCCGCGCGCCGCAAGCTCGAGTCCGACCGTCGACGTGTACACGAGGCCGAGCGTCGCAGTGTCCATGAGGACGTACGAGCTGGTGGGATCGTCGGCCTCGATTACCCTCACGTTGGGCGGGAGTGACGGCACTTCCGCGCTGATGTGGTCGGCCATGCGCTCGCGCGAGGGATGGTTGCGCAGCTGGACCTCCGCCGGATGGATGCGCACGACAAGATCGATCTCGGGATGGGACTCGGCCCAGCGGATCCCCTCGGTCACCCAGGTTCCCATCGACGGAAACGCCAGATCGCGGCCCATCACGGCGCTGTCCCACAGGATATTGCAGAACATGACCACAAGTGGCCGTCCCGGCTCGAGGCGAAGCTCAGTGCGAATGCGGTCGAGATCCTCGACGCGAACCCGCCAGAAATTGTCGAGCGAGCCGCCGCCCTGGCGGCGATCACCAAGATACGCGTCGATCGCCTCGGACTCGTGGTCGGTGAGCGGGTTGTCGCGCGCGGCGGTCCATGCCGCTTCGGGCAGCTCGAGACGCGATGCCGCTGCATCCGGTGTCATCACCAGCCCGTCGTGGATGAAGCCCTTCTCGTACGTGCCGAAGGCGATCCCGCGCTCCGTCGCCAGCGCGGCCATGATGCTCTCGGCGAAGAACGTGCCGTTGAGCATGAACACCCGCTGCGGCGTGGTCTGCCGCAGGATGTTGCGCAGCCCGCGCGCGACCACGATGCCGCTGGCCAGGAACGAGCGGTACGTGGCGACGGTCTCCGGCGTGTCGTCGAGGGTTCCGCGCGAGAGAAACCACGCGACCGACACGCGAACGAGGTGGCCGAGCGGCAGGTCCTGGTCAACGTACGCCTCGCACTCCGCGACGGTGGCCAGGCCCGCGACTCGCTGACGCGCGAGCTTCACCGTGACCCCCACATCGAGGACGTCGTGGAGCGCGACGCTCTCGAACCCCGCTGCACGGATCGCCCCCGACGCGTATTCGCGGCACGAGTGGCACGGCATCGGAGGTGCCGCATTCACCGGCATGACGTCGCAGATCGGCAGCCGGCCGCCGCAGTACGTGAAGACCGGCGCTCCACCCCGCCGAAGGACGGCATGGGCGAGCACTGTCTCGATCGCGAGATGCGTCGACCATCCTCGCCAGCTCATGAAGAGCACCCGCTCGGCTCCGGGAGCGGGCGGTTCCGCGCTTCGCGCGATCGAGCGCAGCGCATCCCACTCGGGCGGATCAAACGGTCGGGGAAGCCCGGTGATCCCGACCGCCTCGCGGGCGCTGCCCCATACCTCGCGCATCCGCCGCTTCCAGCGGGGGTGAGTCCAGGCCCAGTCGAGGACGCGCCCGCGAAGGCCGCCGCTCTGCGGCCGCTCGTCGATCACGTGTCCTCGCCCACGTCGCGGAACCTATCATCTGGGCGCATGCCGGATCCTCGGGCGACAGTCGTGGCGGAATGACCGCCCGCGTCTACGGCAACCCGGAGTTCCGCATCGGGGAACGTCCGGTGGGACCGGGGCATCCCTGCTACGTCATCGCCGAAGCCGGTTCCAACCACAATCGCGACCTGCCGACGGCACGGCGATTGATCGAGGTCGCCGCCGAAGCCGGCGCCGATGCGGTCAAGTTCCAGACCTACACCGCAGAAGGGCTCTACTCGCGGCAGACGCCGGATTTCGAGTATCTGAAGGAGAAGGATCTCCTCGCCAACCAGGAGTCCGTCTGGGAGCTCATCAAGCGGGTCGAGATGCCCTGGGAGTGGCACGCAGAGCTCGCCCAGTACTCGGCGGAATGCGGCATCACGTTCTTCTCGACGCCGTTCGAGGAGGCCGCAGTCGATGCCCTGGAGGCGGTCGGGGTACCTGCCTACAAGATCGCGTCGTACGAGGTGAACCACCTCCCACTGATCGAACGGGTCGCGAGAACCGGCAAGCCGATGTTGATCTCCACCGGCATGGCATCCCTCGGCGACATCGAGCGAGCCCTCGACGCCGCTGCCGCCGCCGGGGCACGCGACCTGCTCGTCATGCACTGCGCCGTCAACTACCCGCCGCGCTTCGAGAACCTGAACCTCCGGGCGATCACGACGATGCGTGACGCGTTCCAGATCCCGGTCGGATGGTCGGACCACACGCCGGGCCATACCGCCGACGTCGTTGCCGTGACGCTGGGCGCTTGTGCGGTCGAGAAGCACTTCACGCTGAGCCGAGACCAGCCGGGCCCCGACCATCCCTTTGCGCTGGAACCGTCGGAGCTCAGAGCCATGGTGACCGCCATTCGCGAGACGGAGGAGGCGCTGGGCTCGAGCGTGAAGCGCGTCACCGACGCCGAGGCCGACCTGTTCCGGCTGGGGCGCCGGAGCATCGTTGCCGCGCGGGATGTCCCGGCCGGAGGGGAACTCACACGCGAGGATCTCGCGATCAAGCGGCCGGGATTCGGCATCCCCGTCGACGCCCTCGACCAGGTCGTCGGCAGGCACGTCGTGACGGACGTGGTCGCGGACCAGGTGCTCGTGTGGGACGACCTGGTCCGCTGACAAGCCCACAACGCCCCGAAGCGGTGCTCACGCTGCGGGCAGCCGCCTCAGGCGACGAGGCGCTGCTCCTCGGTTGGCGCAACGATCCCGAAGCCATCCGCTTCAGCGTCAGCCGCCTCGGCGTCACCCCCGGCGAGCACGCGACGTGGCTTGCTCGACGCCTGGCCGATCCCGGTACCCATCTCTGGGTCGCCGAGGAGAGGGGCACCCCGGTCGGTCAGGTCCGCGTCGACGTCGAGGACGGCACGGGAACGGTATCGATCGCCATCGCTCCCGGTCAGCGAGGACGAGGGCTCGGGACGGCCGCACTCAGGGCCATGGTCACGTTGGTCGCGCGCGATCCAGCCGTCCTGACGCTCCGGGCGCTGGTGCACACCGGCAACCCAGGCTCGGCTCGGGCGTTCGAGCTCGCGGGCTTCCACCGGCTGGAACGCCGCCAAGGCGAGTTCATCGTTCTCGAACGTGCGATGCCGACCCATGAGTGACACGGCGCCATAATCAGCGCGGCACCGACTTTCGATTCGTACGCCACCCTGGGGACGCACCATGAGCACTCGACCGCCGTCAGCACGCCCGCTTCGCAGTGAGGTCGCCCGGGCCGTCGCGACCCTGCGCACCGACCCCGGCCTCCTGGGGATGAAGATCCGCCAGCGCTGGCGGCAGCGGAACCAGCAGCCCGACGTCGCGCCGGCGGGTGCACCCCGGCCGAAGATCGCGTCGATCGACCAGGGCATCGGCGACGTGGTGGGTCAGCTTCGCGAGGCCGGGGTGCGTACCGGCATCGTCTACAGCGACACGGAGTTCCGCGATGCGCTCGGCGCCGCGGCCTCGGACGTGCAGTGGACATGGGTCTCCCACCGCGATGGCGACCTTCTCGCCGGCGCCGCGCTTCCCGCCTCGGTCGACATCGGGAAGTTCGATGCCGTCGTGGTCGGCGGGGTGGACGTCAAGACCGCCTATCTCAACGCGATGCGCTGGGTGGAACGCAGCGGCTCGGTCACCCCCGTCTTCTGGGTCGGGCAGGGCTGGGAGTACTGCGGCTCGACGATCCCCATCCCCGCCGAGGTGGAAGCCGCCGACATCTACCTCTTCAACCACTTCGCCGACTTCTTCCCCATCAAGGACCCGCTTCTGGTGCGGGTGACGAGCAGCGACGCCCGCAGCCATCACCAGCAGTTCGTGGTGATGCGCCCCCAGGAGACGCGGCATTTCACGCTCGGCGAGCTCCTCCCGGAGCGCGAGGGGACAGCGGTCATCGAGATACGCACCACGCACCCCGCCCTGACGGGGAATCGGCACCCGCGCTGGCGGGTGTGGGCGGATCTGTTCTGGCGGGACTCGCTCACAAGCCTGCACGGCGCGCATGACTACGGGCCCGACCACATCTGCGAATCACGGCTTCCGGTCAGTGAGTTCAGCGGTGGGAGCCTCGTGCTGACGCTGCCGAACTACGACCATCAGCTGAGCGAGTCGGACAGCGCAGTGCGCTGGACTCGCAGTGGCGAGAAGGGGTCGTTCGCGCGCGACGGCGCGCGCAGCATCGAGGAGATCACGGTTCCGGGGAAGGCGAAGGGCGCGGAACCGTCGGGATTCTGGAGCTACCGGTACCAGGGACATGGCACTTCGTACTGGTTCGCGTTCGACGAGGGATCCGGCGACGTCCATCCATCGTTGCGCGGCAACCACGAGGTCACCATCGCGCAGGTCGAGCATCGCCCTCCACTGGCCGACGAGAAGAAGACGTTCCTCGAGGCGATGGAGCAGCAGGGATTCCTGTTCTGGCCGCACGGGTTGCCGCTGCTCGACAACACGTCGGAGATCGAGTTCGGATTCTCGTTCGAGTCGGCGAACCCGCAGATCTCGGACTTCGTGACCGTGCTCTTCGATGCCGACGGTGGCCTGCTCGATCGCAGAAACGTGTCGTTCCCCGTTCGCGGATACCACTATCGCGACGAGCTGCTTGCGGGATACGAGGCACCCAAAGGACGCACACCCACGCTCGCGCTCATCAGCCCCGACTGGAAGCGCATGAACGTCGACCCGCAGCGCATGAACGCGTTCGGGAATCTGGTCGTACGCAACAAAAAGACCGGCGACCGCGACATCACGGAGTTCCAGAGCTGCTGGCGGAATCTCAACGCGACGATCGACGGCTTTCCGCACTGGCTGCACCCCAGCAAGGGCGTCGTGGGTCGCACCAATATCGTCGGCCACGTGCGGACCGCGCATGGTCTACGCACCGGCATCCTCGCCGTCAACGCCGCCGGCAACCTCGCACACTCCGCGCGCGCCACCGTCAAGGTGAAGCTGCACGCGCCCTCGGGTGAGGAGCGCCTCGGGGCGATCGAGCTCGCCGCCTTCACGGGCAAGGTCATGTGGGTCGATGAGCTCTTCGACGGTCTCGGCGACTTCCTCGGCCCAGGCGGCTACGGGACGGTGCTCGTGACCTGCGGGGACGCCGATGTCAACTGCCAGATCCTCACATGCTCGACGGCCGGCAGCGTGTCGCTCCAGCACATGTGGGGGTATTGAGGGCGAGGCCGGGTCGCGTGCCGATGGTCGGAGGCATTCGTCAACGTGCGCGCGCGCTCGCGGACTCCCGGCATCAGGCTCGCCGCCGGCAGGCGCCGCTCGACACTGCCGGTGCGCTGGCAACGGCGCTCGAAGGGGGCGCGATCCACGCGATGGACGTTGGCGCGGCGGGCGGTGTCGCACCGCACTGGCGCGAGTACCTCCCGGTGATGGAGGTGGATTGCTTCGAGCCCGACGCGTCCGAATGCGCTGCGCGTCAGCGCGACTCACCGCCCAACGTTCGCTGGTTCCCGGTCGCGCTTGCAGGGACGACCGGCCGCCGAAAGTTCTACGTGCTCAACCGCGCAACGGGGTCGTCGCTGTTTCCACCGAACGATCCCGTCATCCTCGAGTACAGCGGACGTTCGTATGCAGGCGTGCGCCGCGTCATCGACGTCGACTGCATGTCGCTTGCCGACTTCCTGGTCGAGCACCATCGTCCTGTGCCGATGCTGATGAAGCTGGACACCCAGGGCACCGAGCTCGAGATCCTTTCGTCGCTGAGCGCTGCTCAGCTCGAAGGTCTGTGCGTCGTCGAGCTGGAGGTCGAGTTCCTCGAACTGTACAAGGGCCAGCCGACGTTCGGCGACGTGCATGCCTTCATGCAGGGACAGGGATTTCGCCTCCTTGACCTGCGCACTCACCGGTCGTATCGCAACGCGGAGGGTCAGCCGTATCACTACCTCCGCAAGTACCTCAACACCAGCGCAGGCAGCTCGGCACTGAGCGCGGAACTCGTTGCGGGCGACGCACTCTATGTCCGCGAATCGCGCCTGCAGGCACCCGCCGCGAGCGTGGCGCAGCTTGCGACGACGCTCTGTCTGCTGCGCCTCTATGGCTTCTACGACCTCGCGCTCTGGCTGGTGGAGAAGGCTGCGCGCGAGTCGACCATCGGCGCCGGCGAGCGACGAGCCTTTGCCGCGGACATTGCCCACGGAGCGCCGCGACCGAACCTAGCGCAGCGTGCGGGAATGGCGGGAGCCGTCACGCGGCGGATCCTCTGGGCGCTCGGGTACGACGACTACGAGGCGTTCTGGACGAGGCGCAAATGGCCGAACCAATAGGCGGAAAAAGCGACGCCTGGTCAGGGACTCGCGGACGCTGCTGCGTCCCGCAGCGTTGCGACAGCAGTGGCGCGGGCTACGCGTGCGCGCTGTCGTCTGACCTCGACCCTGCGCTGCTCGCCGGCGATGACCGCCACGGGTGCCGCGACCGTCCAGACCGTCTCGGCGGCGACCGATCGCGCGAGGTATCCGAGCGCATAGCGCCGCCGGCGCGTATCGAGCTCGCGGCGGCGGTCGGTTGCGCTCCACGCTCCGGCCACGGTCTCGAGGCGCCGTGCGACTCGCTCGGTTGCCTGACCGTCGAGCGTTCCCAGCGCGTCCTCGGACCACGTGATGCACTGCGAACCGTTGGCCGGGGTGCCGTCGTCGATCATCGTCTGGAGCGACTCCGCTGAAGTGGCGTGCAGGACGCAGCCGCTCGGCGCGGTGTCGAACGGGATCAGACCGTCGCGGTGGCGCTCGTACTCGTCCCCCCACGCGGCATAGATGACCGTTCTGCGCGCTGCGACTGCTTCATACAACGCGGTGGTTTGAAAGCCGACGACGACATCGCTGTCAAGGATGAGCTCACGAGTATCGGCGTCCTCGTCCGCGAGGCTGACGGCCTGGCCGTAATCCGAACCGGCGAGACGCGCGAAACGCGCTGCCTCCGCGCGCCGGTCCTGTTGCGGATGGCACTTGACGACCAACTCGCAGGCACCTGCGCGCACCTGCTCGATGAGCGCCGTCTCCGTCGCATCGCGCAGCGACTCCCAGGTGCGCAACCCCTTGCCCCGTCCGGCGCCGGGAACATACGCATCGAGCGCGTACGTGAGATACAGCACGCGTCGGGGAGATGCTTCGCGCGCGGGAGACGCCGAAGCGTAGACGTCGAATCGCGGCTGTCCGGTCACCTCGATGCGTTCCGCGGCGGCGCCCGCTCGCCGCCAGAACTCGCCCTGCCGCTCGCTGCAGACGGTCATGAAGTCGGAGACAAACGGCGCCTCGATTCCGATCTCGAGGCTGAACGTCTCCATCGTTGCCTGCGAGATCGTGGTCTCCTTCTGCACGACGACCACCGGGATTCCGAGTCGATGCGCCGCAGCCGGCAGCGTGCGCACGTAGAAGAAGGTGTCCGACGGCAACACGATGACGTCGAACGCGCGCTCGAGATAGAGCCGCTCCGTCTCGCGCGCAAGCCAGGCCGCGTATCGTCCGCGCGCTGCCGAGATGCCGGGGTCGTTGTATGGATGCAGGCCGCGGGCGACCTGCGGTCCCATGAGGCGAACTGCGCGGCCACGCAGGCGCTGGTACGGGAAACGCCGGACCTCAAGTCCTGGGTGCGCCTCGAGAGCGCGCAGGTCCTGGTCGAAGAAGTGATCGAGCGCCAGGACGCGGGTCGTGCTCATCCGTGCGACGTTCGTGACGGCATCACGAACCCGAGGAGCGCCAGTCGCTCCTCACCCGTCATCGCGAAACGGACGACGCCACCGATGTATACCAGCCCGGCTGGAACGCAGCAGAGCGCGACGGTGACGAGGCTGGCCGGATTGACCACGAACGCCGTCAGCAGCATCACTCCGGCGAACACGACCGCCCACGGAACGATCGGAAGGATGGCGCCTCGGAGGAACGCGCTGATCGGCATCGCGAGCTCACGCGTCACGAGCCGTATGTACAGCGGAGCGGTGATGCCGTATCCGATCAGCGTGCCGATCACGACGCCGGTGACCCCCAGTGGCTTCGCGAGCGCGATCGAGACAGCCAGGTTCACGACGACTGCCAGCGAGACATACGCGGTGACTGTCCGCATCCGCCCGATGCCGATCAGGATGGTCAAAGCGATATTGGCTGAACATGACAGTAACTGATAGGTGAGGAACAGCTGCGCCGGGCCGGCGAACGAGGAATAGCGGGCGCCCACCCACGCGACGATGAACGGCCGCGCGAGCACCAGGGCGGCGATCGTGACCGGCAGTGACAGCATGAGCGTGTACCGTGTCCCCCGGATCAGGAGCTCGCGAAGCCGCACACGCGAGTCCAGGGCGAGGAGATTGGCCGCCGCCGGGACGATCGCTGCCGCGGTGAGTGACAGCGGGTACGACACTGCCGACTCGAGACGCGCGATGACGCTGTACCCGGCAAGGACATTGATGCCCACCAGCACCGACAGGATCAGCGTGTCCATCTGCGCCCAGATCACGCCGAGGATTCGCGTGATGAATACCCAGGCGCTGAATCCTGCCAGCGGGCGCAGCGCAGCGCGATTGATCAGCCGCACCGAGATACGCAGCTCGGGGCAGAGGATGCGAGCCGCCACCGCGTACCCGATCGCCGCGAAGATCGTGCCCGAGATCATCGCCACGCCGAAGGCGACGACACCCTGACCGGTGAGGAGCACGATCAGCGCCACGACGGTGTACAGGATCTGACGCGAGAGGTCCACCATCTTGACCCAGCCGTAGCGCTGGAGACCCTGGAGGACGCCGACGAACGCCAGCGCCGGCAGGCCGAACAACGCTTCGGCGGCGAACAGGATGAAGAGAAGATGGAGGTCGTTCTGCAACGCCGCGCCGTGGACGTTCGTGAAGATGTGGCCCGCGACCACCGACAGAGTCAGAAGGATCGCGACGGCGACAACCGCCGCGCCCGAGAGCACGGCCAGCGCGGAGCTGACAACCTCGCCGATGCGGTCGCGCTGACCGCGGCCGTCAGCGTCAGCGACGAATCGAGTGACCCCTGACTGCAGGCCGAGATCCGAGATGCTCAGGAAACCGGCGGAGAGTGAGAACGCCAGCGCGAGCGTGAGAACCCCATACGGTCCCATCCCCAGGTGTCGCACGGCCTCGCCGATGACGAAGAAGTTGGCGAGCAGCGAGAGCACACCGACGATGCCGGTGATGAGGGTGTTGCGAAAGACACGCCGGCCGTGAGCGACCGGGACGGCCGGTGCGGTCATGCGCGGTGAGCAGCCTCGCGTTGCGCGTGGTAGCGCTCGTTGCGCAGCGGCAGGCCGCTCTGGTCGTGCAGTCCCGGGTCCGCGTCGAACGCCGACACCACGGCGGCGAGCCCTGGAGGCGGAGACTCCGGCAAGACGCTCAGCAGATGCGCGATGCGGTCGAGGTCGGCGGGGACGTCCACCGTCAACCGCATCCACGAGAGATCGGGATCGTTCGCGACGTGAGCGGTGACGAACTCGTCGAGGTGCTCGCGAATGTGAACGGTGACGTGCTCTCGCTCGTACGGAAGAGTAGCCTCGCGGTCAACGCGCGCAAGGCATGCGGCACTGAACACCTCGCAGTCGTATCCCTCGGGGAAGGTTGCGGGCTCCTCGTTGCTTGCGTAGTCGGCGTTGTGTTCCGCGCGTGCACGCAGCACGGCGTCGACGATCTCGGGGTCGGTGAGCGGGCAGTCCGCGGTGATGCGCACGATGACATCGGCGTCGTGTTCTCGTGCGGCGAGCACGTACCGGCTCAACACATCGTCCTCCGACCCGCGTGTCACCCCTGCCCCGAGGAACGCCGCGAGGGTCGCGACCTCGTCGTCGCCGCGGCCATCGGTGGTGGCGACAACGACGCTATCAACGAGCGTTGCGCGCGAAACGCGTTCGACGATGTGGGCGAGCATCGGGCGGCCCTGCAGCGTCGCAAGCACCTTGCGCGGAAATCGCGTCGAACCATTGCGAGCCTGAATCACCGCGACGGTGCGCATCAGGCAGCCCGGTCCGCGGCCAGGGTGCGGATTGCCTCTGCGACTCGGAGTGCTCCATGTCCGTCGACCAGCGCCCGGCCCCGCACGGCCATCTGCTCGCATCGTGCCGGATCGTCGAGCAGCTCCAGGCAGGCACGCGCGAGACCGTGTGCGTCGGTGACAACCGCACACCCACCGTCCGCAAGTGCTGCGGCTTGGGCGACCTGGTTCGGCACCACCGCGGTGATGGCGGACGGAATTCCCACGCACGCCGCCTGGACCGCCGTTGTTCCGGCCGCACCGGCGTACACGGTGGCGCCGGCGAGGGCGTCGGCAAGAGTCGATGGCGCGACCAGCCGGCGCGACCGCGGTTGATCACGATCCACGCGGACATCGGTGTCGGGCCCGACGACGCGGACGACCTCCACCGTTGCGTCCGTTGCCAGCAGCTCCGCGGTGAAAGCGGCTCCGATGCCGGCCGGGTCGGTCGCACCGGTGGCGACGAGGACGGTGCGCGCAGGACGTCCATGACTGATCACTCGCTCACGTGCGTCGAGAAATGCCGCACGCAGGAGCGCGAACGCCGCGCCACCGAGAAACCCGTCTGCGCCGGCGGGCCGCATCAGCTCACCGCCCGGCGATGGGTTCACACCCAGATCGCAATCGGCTGGGAGGCAGAGATCGTCGACGACCGTGAGATGTGCGCGTGACCGGAGGCGGCGCTGCAACGCCATGTCGAAGACGTATCCGTCGAGCACCACCACGTCGACCGAATCGGCTGCCGCAACCGCGGCCTCCGCGCGTTGCGATGCGTCGCCGGATTGCTCGATCGGGGTATGGCCGCGGTCGGTCACGCGGCGACGGAGCGCCTCGTCTCCGGCAGGCACCACGACGGCGACCTCGAGATCGGCACGCAGCGCGTCGGCCAGCGCGAGCATGCGCTCGAGATGACCGAGACCCACGCCACTGCCGCAGTCCGCGGTCAGGAGCGCACGCGGGGTCATGACCTTGACGCGCGCGCCGCCGCCCACGCTTGTATCCGGTGCAGCGCGATCACGACGTCGTCCTGATCGGACGCGGTCATGCTCGGATACAGGGGCAGTGTCACGAGCCGCTCGCACAGCCGCTCGGCCTGCGGCGCGGTTCCGGGAACGCCGCCACGTTCGCGATACAGCGCAAGCAGGTGCACGGCGGGGTAGTGGAGCGTCGCCTCGATGCCCTCCGATCGCAACGCGTCGATCACCGTGTCGCGCTCGCATCCGAACGCCTCGGGGTCGATCTCCACCGCGTAGAGATGCCATGCACTCCGGCGTCCGGACGGCCGGGGCGGCAGTCCGACACCGGGGACGTCGCTGAGCATGGCGTCGTACCGGTCGGCGATCTCGCTGCGCTCGGCGACAACCTCATCGAGACGGCGCAACTGCGACGAGCCGAGCGCGGCCTGGAACGACGTCATACGGTGGTTGTCGCCGAGCATCGTCACGTCGTACTTCCAGAGTGCGCCGGTGCGCTCCGCCGCTGTGCTCGTCATCCCGTGGTTGCGCAGGCTACGAAGACGCGCGGCTAGGGCATCGTCATCGGTGAGGCACGCGCCTCCTTCGCCTGTGGTCATCTGT
The DNA here is from genome assembly GCA_036521195.1 of Candidatus Dormiibacterota bacterium. Lineage (GTDB taxonomy): Bacteria > Chloroflexota > Dormibacteria > Aeolococcales > Aeolococcaceae > Palsa-851. The sequence continues at coordinate 11,644 of DATDID010000045.1, read as the reverse complement.
TTGACCGGGTGGAAGCTCAGCGTGGTGATGTCGGCAATCGAGCCTGCCGGTTGCCCACCGAGCGATGCGCCAAGCGAGTGCGCCCCGTCGACGATGATCGGTAGCGGACGCGGGAGGGCGGCGCGTAACGCGGGCACGTCGGCGGGGAGTCCCGAGTAGTCGACGGTGATCACGGCGCGTGTTCGTGCCGTCACCGCGCGCGCGACGGATTCGGGATCGAGGCACCGATCGTCGCCGACGTCAGCGAACACCGGCGTCGCGCCGATGCGCAGGACCGCGTTGGCGGTGGCGACAAACGTCAGCGGCGTGGTGATCACCTCGTCACCCGGTTGGATCCCGAGCGCGAGGACGCTGATGTCGAGTGCGACGCTCCCATTGGCCACGGCCACCGCGTTCGCAACCTTGCACCGCGCGGCGAGCGCCCGCTCGAAATCCGCGATCGCCGCGCCGCCGGTCAGCGTTCCGGAGCGCAATGCGTCGACGACCGCGGCGACGTCAGCATCGTCGAGCTGGTGGCGACCGTAGGGGAGGGGCCGCTCGCGGATCGGCGTCCCGCCGGCGATGGCCGGCGGGCTGGTGACGCTCATTCCGCCGGGGTGGGCAGCGCCGTCGTGGTGTGCGGCACGGTTGCGAGGAGCTCGCGCAACTCCGGGATGTCGAGCCATTGCGTGTTGCTGTCGCTGGTGTAGACGAAGTCCTCCGCGACCGGCGTGCCGTCGGCGGGGTCGTGCCGCGTCCAGAAGGCGTGCTCCGGCTCGACGATGTAGCACCAGCCGTGGTCACTCGTGTGCCGCGACTCCTCCGGCGTGATCAATGATTCGTGCAGCTTCTCGCCGGGGCGGATGCCCGTGTAGCTGATCGGGACGCCGGGCGCGATCGCCTCGGCGAGATCGAGCACGCGCGTGCTCGGAATCTTGGGCACGAACACCTCGCCGCCTGACATCGCGACGACGCAGTCCGCAACGAACTGGACCGCCTGGTCGAGCGTGATCCAGAAGCGTGTCATGCGCTCATCGGTGACGGTGAGCTCGCCCGTCTTGAGCTGATCGCGGAAGAGCGGGACGACGCTGCCACGAGAACCGACGACGTTGCCGTAGCGCACGCACGAGAGGCCGGTGTCGTGGGTGCCCGTGTAGACGTTCGCCTGCACGAAGAGCTTCTCCGCGCACAGCTTGGTGGCGCCATACAGGTTCACCGGGCTGACGGCCTTGTCGGTGCTCAGCGCGACGGCACGCGGGATCCTGGCATCGATGCAGGCCTGGGCGACGTTCTGCGTGCCGAGGATGTTCGTCTTGATCGCCTCGAAGGGGTTGTATTCGCAGACGGGCACGTGCTTGAGCGCCGCCGCATGGATGACGACGTCGACTCCCTCGATGGCGCGGCGCAGCCGGTCGCCGTCCCGGACGTCGCCGATGAAGAACCGGAGACGCGGGTCGTCGAACTTGCGTTCCATGTCAGTCTGCTTGAGCTCGTCACGGCTGAAGATGCGGATGGCGGCCGGGTCCCACTTCGCCAGTGCGGTGCGAGTGAAGTGCTGGCCGAATGAGCCGGTACCGCCGGTGACGAGGATGGTCCTCCCCTCGAATTCGTTCACGACTGGTCCTTTGTGCATATGCGCGCGCTCGCGGGTAGCCTACGGGACGCCAGCCCTGGGCGGCACGCCTCGGCCGAATCCGGACGACGATCGATACACACCTGAAGTGCGCATAGAGAGTATGTAGCGTACAGTGTGTACTACATTGGAGCCCGTCAGGAGGACCGTCGATGGGTCGCCGGAACATCTACATCCGTGACGAGGACGAGGGGGTCTGGGAGACCGCTGCCGCACTCGCTGGCAAGGAGCAGTCGATGTCGCAGATCATCGTTCGCGGTCTCAAGGACTACATCAGCACTCGCGAAGGCGAGGCCCTGGAGATGCTCCTCGTCGAGGTTGAGGACGAGCACGGCCAGAAGAGCGCGAAGAAGTTCTCGGGCCGCTGGCTGATCTCGAACTTCTCATCCACCGGCGGTGATGTGTGGGTGAGCCACGCCGGAGCCGCTCGCACGGTCAACCATGACTGCGACGAGACCCCGTGGTGGGTGGCCGAGACCGCCAGAGGTCAGATCGCCGTCTGGGCCAATCCGCCTGCAGGCGCGGGCGGTTTCTACGTCTACCGGGATCTTGATGAAGCCGAGGAGAACGGCATTCCGGGCGATGTGGTCTCGGCAGCATCGCGAGCGCTCGGCATCCAACGCGCCGAGCTGCTCGACATCTAGCCGGCACGCGGCGCGTGCGCATCGTGACAACTCGTCGGGCACGGCCGGCACCGTCCGAGGCACGATAGACGTGTGTCTGACCGGGCATCGTTCGTTCCGCTGCAGGGAAGCGACCGTGCCGGCCCTGTGCATCAGGAAGCCGGCGCTTGCGACCCCGCGGCGACCGCGACGATCACGGTGTATGTGCGCGGCTCCGGGGATGGCCCGGCGCCGGGGCACCTGAGCCGCGAGGAGTACGCGGCGGCCCACGGGGCGGCGGCAAGCGACGTCGAGGCCGTGCGCGAATTCGCGTCCCAGTGGGGTCTGACGGTCGGCAACGTCGACACGGGACGGCGGAGCGTCGAGCTCGCGGGAACCGTCGACGCACTCGCAGCGGCGTTCGGCACAACGCTCTCGCTCTTTCGTGACGCGGACGGCGTCGAGTATCGAGGCAGGAGCGGTCAGCTCTTCGTGCCTTCCGAGCTCGAGGGCGTCGTCACCGGGGTCTTCGGGCTCGACGAGCGACCGCAGGCGCAGCCTCACTTTCGGCCGCGCGCCAAAGCGACGTCGCAGTACACGCCGCCGCAGGTCGCGGCAGCGTACGCCTTCCCTGCAGGGCTCACCGGTAAAGGCGAATGCATCGCGCTGATCGAGCTCGGCGGCGGTTTCCGCACCACCGATCTGTCTGCGTATTTCTCGATGCTCGGCATCGCACAACCGCTCGTTATCGCGGTTCCGGTCGATGGTGGCAGCAACGCTCCCGGCACTCCCGATGGACCGGACGGCGAGGTGATGCTCGATATCGAAGTCGCAGGCAGCGTCGCGCCGGAAGCGACGATCGCGGTGTACTTCGCCCCCAACACCGACCGTGGTTTCATCGATGCAGTCACCACGGCCGTGCACGACACGGACCATCGGCCGTCGGTCGTATCCATCAGTTGGGGAAGCGCCGAGGACACCTGGACCGCGCAGGCGATGAACCAGATGGAGCAAGCATTTGTCGCAGCTGCGGCGATGGGCGTGACCGTGACCGTCGCGGCCGGCGACAACGGTTCCACCGACGGTGCGAGCGACGGTCTGCAGCACGCCGACTTCCCCGCGTCCGCGCCGCACGCGCTCGGGTGCGGCGGCACGCGTCTGAAGATCGTGGACGCTGCCATCGGCGCGGAAACCGTGTGGAACGACGGGCCCGGTGATGGTGCCGGCGGTGGTGGCATCAGCGACGTATTTCCGATCCCGGACTACCAGCAGCACGCGTCGATACCACCGTCGGCCAACCCGGGTGGTCGTGTCGGTCGCGGCGTTCCCGATGTCTGCGGTGATGCCGACCCCGACACCGGGTACACGGTGCGCGTCGACGGCGAGACCATCCCGATCGGTGGCACAAGCGCTGTGGCACCGCTCTGGGCAGGGCTTATCGCGCTCCTGAACCAGGGCCTCGGGAAACCCGTCGGCTTCCTGCATCCGTTCCTGTACTCCGAGGCCGGGAAAGGACTCCACGACATCGTGTCGGGATCCAACGGCGCGTACTCCGCGGGCCCAGGCTGGGACGCGTGCACGGGACTCGGATCCCCGGACGGGACAGTGTTGCTCGAGGGCCTGCATGCGCAATAGCCGGGCTGGCACTGCCGGCTCGTCGAAGTCGCGCCGGGGGCTGCTGCGCTGTGGCGTCGCGGCGGGGCCGCTGTTCATCACCACGTTCCTGGTCGAGGGATCGAGGCGCGCCGACTACGACCCGCTCCGCCACCCGGTCAGCACGCTGTCGCTCGGCCCACGCGGCGCGGTACAGGTGGCGAACTTCGCAGCGACCGGACTGCTGTATCTGGCCGGCGCCGCTGGACTAGCACGTGTGACGCGAGATCGCGGTGGCGGCCGGCTCGGCGCTGCCATCCTCGGCGCGACCGGCGTGGGCCTGATCGGCTCGGCGCTGTTCAACAGCGCCCCCGTCAGCGGCTACCCGCCTGAAGCAGTCGACACTCCCACCACCGCGATGACGATGCACAGCCTCTCCGCGGTACCGATCTTCTTCGGCGTTCCGGCCGGATCGTTCGTCTACTCCTGGCGATTTGCGCGGAGGGGGGAGCCACTCTGGTCGTTGTACTCAGCCGCTTCGGGCGTCTCCATGCTTGCCTCAATGGGCATGGCAGGGGCAGGCTTCAGCCAGTCACCGAGGTTTGTCCGCCTCGCCGGACTGTCACAGCGAGTGGCCATCGTCGCGGGGCTCGGTTGGCTCACGGCGATCTGCGTGCGAGCACTCAGATAACCAACGTTCGATTGGTGGAGCGGAGGGGATTCGAACCCCTGACCTCTGCCGTGCGAGGGCAGCGCTCTCCCAGCTGAGCTACCGCCCCGAGACGCCGGTCACACCGAGGCGTTTCGCAGTATAGATCCGCTTCCCGAGGCCCCTCGCGTCAAAGCCTCAGGGGGAGACGGTTCGGCTGGCGAAGAACGTCTTCACCGCCTCGGCCAGGGCAGGGAGATTGAACGGCTTGGGGAGCATGCCGTCAGCGCCCGCAAGACGGGCCTGCTCGGCCTCTTCGGAGAGGGCACTGAACATGAGGACGGGCGTCTGCGCGGTGGCGGCGTTCGCGCGGATCCTGCGGCAGGCTTCGATGCCGTCAATGCCCGGCATCATGATGTCCAGGATGATGAGATCGGGCACGTCGGTCGTGGCCATACGAACGGCCGCCTCACCGTCTGACACGGTCGACATCTCGTAGCCCTCAAGGGCCAGGTAACGGGAGACGACGGAGAGCACGCGAGGGTCGTCGTCGGCAAGCAAGACGCGCGGCCCGGACATTGGCTCCATGGTAAGGAGGCGTCCCCGAAACGGGAACCTCGCGTCCATTCCTTTACAGGGGAGTCGACACCTCGAAGCAGCTCCAGAGTGGGCTGACCGCCGCGGCGGTCATGCCCTGCTCGGTGGCTATACTCGCCCGCAGGCATGTCGAGTACCCCGGCGTCCCTGGTTCTCTTCGGGATCGCTGTCGGCGCATACACGCTGGCTGTGGTGGCGTTCGTGCTCCATCTGGCCTTCCGGAAGCGCTGGCTCGGCGACGCGGGCATGGCCCTGGTCCTCATCGGCTGGCCGATCCACTTCGCATCGATCTTCACGCGCGCGCTCGAGGCCGGGCACTGGCCGCTCGGCAACATGTACGAGTACTCGACCGGCATCGCATTCGTGATCGTCACGGTCTGCGTCATCCTCATGGTTCGGGCGAGGATGCGGCTGATCGGCCTGCCGGCCATGATCGTCACCGTCGCCCTGATGGGCGTCGCCTACATGCTCTATGTGCCGCCTGGACAGCTCGTGCCGGCGCTGCACAGCTACTGGCTGACGATCCATGTCACGTCCATGGCGACGTCGTCGGCCGTCCTCAGCTTCTCGTTCTTCTTCGGAATGGCATATCTCGCCAAGCGATGGGCTGACAACCGCGTGGTGGCGTTCGCACCGGCGGCCGTTCCGGCCAGCGTCAGCAGCAGTGGCGGCGGGGTGGCCACCCTGACCATGGGTGGCGGCGGAGGCTCAGGAGCGGGCATCCGCACCGACGGCGGTCTCCGCAGGCCGCTGGCGAGCTGGCTGCAGCGGTCCCTGCCGAAGGCCGGCCTCCTGGACAGCTGGAGCTACCGGTTCGTGATGATCGGCTTCCCGATCTGGACGTTCGGGGTCATCTGCGGCGCGATCTGGGGCGAGCACGCCTGGGGCCGCTACTGGGGATGGGACCCCAAGGAGACCTTTGCGTTCATCACGTGGGTCATCTTCGCCATCTACTTGCATGCGCGCGTCACCTACGGGTGGAAAGAGAAGCGCGCCGCCATCATCACCGCGTTCGGGTTTGCCGCGATTCTCTTCACGCTGTACGCGGTCAACCTCTGGATCGCCGGTCTGCACTCGTACGCCCGCGCCTGACACATCCTCATCGCGTGATCCGCGCTCGGTGTCCGGCGCTTCCGGTCTGCAGTCTCCCAGAGCGCGCGCTCAGACGGACGCGACCATGCATTGCCTGTGCAGACACGCAACTGCACGAGCCACGCAGCGCCGGCGACGTTGCAGCCAAACGCTCCACGGCGTGTCTTCACGATCTGCCCTGGAGCGCCGGCGCGCATTGAAGCGGACGAGCTGTGCACCGCGGTTACCCGCGACGCGCCCACCTTGTCTTTTTCAGCATCTTCTTATGCTTGTGCTTGCGCATTTTCTTGCGCCGCTTCTTGATGACGGAACCCATCTGCCCTCGACTATAGCGGTCTGAGGCGATCGAACGCCGCGCGCAAGTTCACAGCGGTGTTCTCGAGGTGTTCGGGCAGCACTTTCACGTCCGCCAGCACAGGCATGAAGTTCGTGTCCCCGCCCCAGCGTGGGACGACATGCAGGTGTACGTGCTCGACGCTGGCGCCCGCCGCGGCGCCCTGGTTGATCCCGATGTTGAACCCGCTGGGATGCATCGCCTCGGTCAGTGCCCGGATCGCGCGCTGGGTCCCGGCGAACACTGCGGCTCCCTCGTCCGGCGTCAGCGAGACGAGGTCCGGCGCGTGGCGGACCGGTACCACCATGACGTGGCCGCTGCTGTACGGGTACCGGTTGAGCAGCGTGATGGTGAGCGCGTCGCGATCCACCACGAGCGATTCGTCGGTGTTCTGCTCGGCGGCCGCTGCGCAGAGGAAGCAGGCGGGGTCCGAGCTGCTGGGTCCGGACGAGACGTAGGTCATCCGCCAGGGCGCCCAGAGCTGCCTCACGACAAAGACGTTAGCCGACTGCCGCCGCCGTGGGTCGCGTCGCCACAGGGGTACCGGGCTCGCGCTTGAGCAGCCCAGGTCGCCAGGCTGCCAGGCAGGCGATCACCGCGGCGGCGATGAGTGCCCATGCCGCCAGCGGCCCGGGTGGGAAAGCGCCCCCGTCGATGAGATCAACAACCGCAGCTGCACTGATCAGCGTCCAGATGCCGACGACCGCCAGCCTGCGCTCAGCGGCAAGCGCGATCGCCCAGATCACGATGGGCGTAAGCATCACGAGGTCCTGCGCATACGCGTGTGGTGCGCCCAGCAGCGAAAGGACAGCGGCCGCGATCAGCGCCCGGTCGAACCGCTCCGGGTGGCGACGGGCCAGATCACCGAGTGCCCAGGCGAGCACGCAGGCGACGGCCGTTCCGCACAGCCCGATCACTTCGCTCGCCGTCCCGTTGCCGGCGATGGCGCCGGGGATCGCGATGAAGCTCAGCATCCGCCCCAGGTCCCACGCCCCGCCCTGTGCCGTCGCAAGGCCGGCAAACGCCATCACGCCCGACACGCCGACCACCGCAAGGCTCGCGACCGCAAGGCCGGCCAGGCCTGCGACGGCGCCGATGATGACCTTCCGTTGCCGCCAGCCGACGAGGAAGGCCGCCAGCCCAAGCGCGAGATGCGGTTTCGCCACGCCGGCCGCGAGCACGAGGATCACCGCCCCGCGCGCCTCGTGGCCGTGACGCCAGTCCCGATACGCCAGGGCGAGCCCCAGCGCCGTCAGTGACGACCACTGCCCCTGGAGGAGCAGCGTCCAGGTCCCGATCGATCCCATCGCGACCATCCCGGCAGTGGCATGCCACACCTTCCGAGTCGTCGCCGGCCAGGGAGCGCTGCGAACCGCGATGACGACGGCGAGCGCAAGGATGAGCAGGGAGAGCGCCGACCAGAGCCGGTACGCTGTGGTGAGGCTCAGCAACGTCACCGGGGCGACCAGCGCCGCCGACGGCGGGCCGTCGACGAACGGCACGGCGCCGTTGTGGACAGGCGCGATCAGCGCGTTCCGAAGGGTCGTCTGCGTGGCCAGGTCGTAGACGGCAGCGCCGCCCTGATGGCGAAGCAGCAGGCCGGCGACGTACGAGGATGTGAAGTCGGCGCGATCGATGTCCGCGGTTGGCAGACGTACCCAGATGAGCACGTAGGCGAGGAGGAGGGCGGCCGCGACCGCCATGACGAGGCGAGCCTGCCGGGCGTGCGCACCCACGCCCCGACGCTAACAGCGATACGGTCGTTCCAGATCGAGTGCGACCGGAGCGTGACCTGCGCGTTGAGGCGGTTGACGGCGCCTCGGGGACGCCTCAAGCCAGGCTCAGAGCAGCGTCAGGGTCACCTCGACGTTGCCCCGGACCGCATTGGAGTAGGGGCAGCGCTGCTCGGTCTCGTCGATGAGCGCCTTCGCCTGCTCCCGATCGGGGATCGAGGGGAGCGTGATCAACAGCTCGACGGTCAGTCCAAGGCGGCCGGAGCCGATCACGCCGATGCCCACCCGGGCGGTCACGACGGAATCGAGCACATCGAGGCCCTTGCGCCGGGCGATCCCGATCATCGCGTTCTGCCAGCACGCCCCGTAGCCGAGCGCGAAGAGCTGCTCGGGGTTCGTTCCGGGGCCGCCGTCGCCGCCCATCTCCGCCGGAGAGCTGAAGTCGACGGCCAGCCTGCCGTCGGATGTCGCGCCGTGGCCGCGACGCCCTCCGTTGACTGTGGCCTCCGCGGTGTAGAGCAGCCGGAACGCGGATTCACTGTCGCTCATGACACCTCCACCGCCCGATGTCGTCAGGCCGGGGTTTCCTCGATCTTGATCTTCGTGCGCACCTGGTCCGAGAAATGGCACGACGCCAGGTGCCCATCGGGCTTCATCTCGAGTGGCGGGACCTGATCGGCACAGATACCCGGCACCTGAGCGATCGGGCAGCGCGTGTGGAAGAGGCAGCCCGACGGCGGGTTGAGTGGCGACGGGATCTCACCGGACAGCTCGACGAGGCGCCGCTTCGACTCGATGCGCGGATCGGGGACCGGGATCGACGAGAGCAGCGCGCGCGTGTACGGATGGTCCTGCGACTCGTAGAGGTCCTCGCTCGGCGCAACCTCGCAGATCCTGCCGAGGTACATGACCATGACTCGATCGCTGATGTGCCGCACGACGGAAAGGTCGTGCGCGATGAACAGGTACGTGAGGTTGAACTCGCGCTGCAGATCCTCGAGGAGATTGATGATCTGCGCCTGGATCGACACGTCCAGTGCCGACACCGGCTCGTCACAGATGATGACTTTCGGGTTGAGCGCGAGCGCGCGCGCGATGCCGATGCGCTGCCGCTGACCGCCGCTGAACTCGTGCGGATATCGGTTGTTGAAATAGGGATTCAGACCCACGGTGCGCAGCAGATCCTGGACGCGCTTGTCCTTCGCCTTGCCGCTGATCATCTTGAAGTTGACGAGCGGCTCGGCGATGATGTCGCCGACCGTCATGCGCGGATCGAGTGACGCGTAGGGATCCTGAAAGATCATCTGCAGCTGCTTGCGCTGCTGACGCAACTTCTCGCCGCGGAGCTTGGTGATGTCGACGCCGTCGAGGATGACCTCGCCGGACGTCACCGGAATCAGCTGGCTGATCAGCCTGCCGAGCGTCGATTTGCCGCATCCGGACTCACCGACGAGACCGACCGTCTCGCCCGCCATGATGTCGAACGACACGCCGTCCACCGCCTTGACGGAACCGTTGCCGCCCGCGCTGAAGTGCTTGACGACGTTGCGGACCTTGAGCAGCGGCTCCCCGGTCGGTGCCGGTGTCGGCAGAACGCGAACGACCGTGTCAGTCACTGACCGTCTCCGCGACGGTCGCCTGCACCTCTGCCGCGGGGAGGGCCTGCCGTCCCTTGGGATGGACGCCGCTTGCCGCGCCTGGACTGGTGTCCGTGATGTCGGCAGCGCCCATTGTGTCGTACGCCTGCTTCATGCCCACCCAGCATGCTGCCACCTGCATCGGTGCGACCTCCTCGGTGGGCGGCGATTCGCTGAAGCAGCGCTCGATGCGGAACGGGCAGCGTGGGTTGAACTTGCATCCCGAGGGCAGGTCGATGAGATCCGGTGGCAGTCCCTCGATCGAAAGCAGCCGGGAGCGCCGGCTGGCGTCGATCCGTGGGACCGAGCGCAGCAGCGACCACGTGTACGGGTGTTGCGGCGACTCGAAGATCTGCTCGACGGTGCCCTCCTCGACGATCTCGCCCGCGTACATGACCAGGACGCGCTTGCAGAGACCGGCGACGACGCCGAGGTTGTGCGTGATGAGCACGATGGCCGCACCCGTCTGCTCGTTGAGGTCGCGGAGCAGCTCGAGAATCTGTGCCTGCACGGTCACGTCGAGCGCGGTGGTCGGCTCGTCGGCGATCAGCAGGTCGGGCTTGTTGGACAGGCCCATGGCGATCATCGCGCGCTGGCGCATGCCACCGCTGAACTGATGCGGGAAGTCATGCACGCGACGCTCGGGGTCCGAGACGCGCACCTGCTTGAGCAGGTCGATCGTCCGGCTGTCGATGAGGTTGTCCGCGATCTTGTTGTGCGCGTGCATCGCCTCTTCGATCTGGTAGCCCACGCGCAGCACCGGGTTCATCGAGCTCAGCGGGTCCTGGAAGATCATCGCGATGTCGCGACCGCGGATGTTGCGCAGCTCCTCCTTGGTCAGCTTGAGGAGATCGCGTCCCTTGAACATGATCTCGCCGTTGACCACCTTGCCCGGACGTTGCACGAGCCCGAGCACCGACATCGCCGTGACGCTCTTGCCGCAACCCGATTCGCCAACGATGCCGAGGGTTTCCCCCGGTTGCACGTTGAAGCTGACCCCACGAACCGCCTTCACCTCCCCGTCGTCGGTGAAGAAGTGCGTGCTGAGGTTGCGGACGTCGAGAATCGGGTCCGTCACCGCCGTTGGCGCGGGTCGAACGCGTCCCGCAAGCCGTCGCCGAGGAAGTTGAAGGCGAGCAGCGTCACGGAAAGCGCAATGGCTGGCCACAGCATCATGTAAGGCTCCAAGGGGAGCGCAGCATACCCCTCTGAAGCAATGGATCCCCAGGATGCCAGCGGCGAGGGGATGCCGAGACCGAGGTAACTCAGGAATGCCTCGGTGAGAATCGCGATCGGGATGACGAAGGTGGCCTGCACGATGATCGGTCCGAGCGAGTTGGGCAGGATGTGACCGAAGAGGATCTTGCCCGACTTGGCGCCGCTCGCCCGCGCGGCCTCGATGAACTCGCGTTCACGAATGCTGAATGCCTGGCCGCGAACCAGACGGGCCATGTCCATCCATACGGTGGCCGAGATCGCCAGCATGATGTTGCCCAGGCCGCGTCCGAGGACGAGGTACAGAACGATGGCGACGAGGATGCCGGGGATTCCGTAGAAGATGTTGATGAACACGCTGATCACCGTGTCCACCCAGCCTCGGAAGTACCCCGCGATCAGGCCGACCACGACACCCACCGTGAGCACCACTGCGGATGTGCCCACGCCGACGATGAGCGAGATCTGGGCTCCCTGCATCATCCGGCTGAGCAGGTCGCGACCGAGGTCGTCGGTGCCGAGCGGGTGGGCCGCCGACGGGCCGAGGAAGGTCAGGGTGTTGGGCAGGATCGTCGCCGGG